>JBJERC010000020.1:0-66743 GCA_051882075.1 Oscillospiraceae bacterium
AATATGTTGCGGCAAGCTCCTTTGCGGCTTCTCTTGCCATTTTATGACTTGTTTTGATCGTTGTCATATCAAGATAATAATTAACGTGCGAATGGTTAGTAGCAAAATGTCCCGGAATTATTCCTATTTTAATACGGCTGTTTTTCGCAGCGTCAATATACTGTTCTCTGTTTTCCATAAAAGAACCTCCTTAAATCGTATACAGTATAAATAATTATATCATATTTTTGTAATATTTTCAAGATGCTTTTTAATGAAAAAAGTATGTCCTTTTTGTACATATCGTACAAGCAAGAACATACTGCACAAAAATATTTTATATCAGACGGTTATTGTCAGAACACTCTGACTTAATGATTTTACTCTTCCATAATTAACGTTATATGAACGGATCTCTAAATTTGTAACGACCACAGCGGCATAAACGTATTTGCCACGCTCTTTGAAGCTGTTAAGGTCGATGCTGAAAAGCTTTCCGCCGCTTTTTATCTCATCGCCTACGGATACGAAACATTCCGTTGGGGTTTCGCTTCCGTCGGGACTAAATCCGACGGAAATAATAATAATAAGTCCGTCTTTGGTTTTAATTGTAAAATCCCGCATATTTTCAGATATATCCTTTATTACGCCGTCAACAGGAGATATAAAAATATCCTCCTCGGGAATAACGCCGAAGCCTTCGCCGAGTATAAGGCTTGAAAAGGTATCGTTTGAAAGACGCTCAAGGGGAATTATCTCGCCAATGCAGCAAGAAGAAATTCCTTTTACATTTTCTTTTTTATTATTTTCCACATGATTAAAAAAATGCACCTTGATCCCTCCTAAACAATAAATATATTCTAATTATATTTTAACAAATTATTATCAAAAAATCAATACCAAATATTAATTTTCTATAATTTGCTCAAAAATTTATCATTTCAAACAAATAATATTTGATATTGTGAATAATTTTCTAACACAATGCAACATATAAATCAAATCAAAATCAACGGTTTGTTAATTATTCTGTCGGCGCATTAAAAGTGTTGAAATATTTATAAAATAATGTTATAATGTATTAGTATTCAAAAGGTGTTACACGGAGGAATAAAAAGTGCTGATCAATATCGAACACATATATAAATATTTTAACGGCGAGCCGCTTCTCAAAGACATTTCATTTGTTTTGAACGAAAACGAGACCGTCGGACTTATAGGAAAAAACGGCTGCGGCAAGTCTACCCTGCTTAAAATGATACTCGGCGAAGAAGACTATGACAAAGCCCCCGACGGAAGCGGCTCGTTTGCCGTAAAGGACTGTGCGATAGGTTTTCTCGAACAGAACAGCGGACTTGATTCAAACTCTACGATAATCGAAGAAATGAACGACGCTTTTTCACATATGTCCGAGGTAAAAGAAAAGATGGACGCTCTTGCCGCAAAGATGACCGAATGTTCAAGCGACGAGCTTGAATTTATTTCTTCGGAATACAGCTCACTTTCCTCTTATTTCGAGGCTCACGACGGATATAATACCGATTTTAAGATCAAGCTTATTCTTAACGGAATGGGTTTTTCAGACCTTTCATATGACAGGCTTATATCTTCCCTTTCGGGCGGCGAAAAGACAAGGCTTGCGCTTGCAAAGCTGCTGCTTGAACAGCCTGAGCTTCTTATCCTCGACGAGCCGACAAATCATCTTGATTTCAAAACTCTTATATGGCTTGAAAACTATCTCAAAACCTACAAAGGCTCGATCATTATAGTATCTCACGACAGATATTTTCTTGATAAGATATGCACAAGGATTTGCGAAATAGAAAACGGCGTAATAACCTCGTTTAAGGGCAATTACTCCGCTTATGTTACGCTTAAAGAACAGCTCAACGCACGCAGGCTAAAAGAATACAACGCACAGCAGCTTCAGATCTCGCAGCTTGAGGAATATATTGCTAAAAATAAGGTTAGAGCTTCGACCGCAAAAATGGCAAAATCTCGCCAGCATATGCTTGACAGGATAGAGCCGCTTGAAAAACCCGCAAAGCTCGAAACTCCGCCTAAAATTAAACTTGAATATACTATCGAGCCGACAAAGGACGTAGTTCAGGTGATAGGCTGCCCTCTTAAAGTCGGCGAGGGAGAATCGAAGAAAACGCTTATCAGCTCGCTTGACCTTAACATAAGGCGAGGCGAACACGTTGCTATAATCGGCGATAACGGAATAGGTAAGACTTCGATTTTAAAAATGATACAGGGTATTATCCCTCACGAATCGGGAAATATTCTCTGGGGCAACAACGTAAAGGTATCATATTTCGATCAGGAGCACGCCTCGCTTAACCCTCACGATACGGCTATCGAGGCGGTTTCAAGACGTTTTCCGCAGATGACTGACGGCGAAATAAGAAAAGCGCTAGCTTCGGTGCTGTTTCGGGGAGAAGATGTTTTTAAACCCGTTTCCGTGCTAAGCGGCGGCGAAAGGGCAAAGCTTTGTTTTGCGCTTATGGTTTTGAACAAGGGAAATATGCTGATACTTGACGAGCCGACAAACCACATTGACCTTCCCACAAAGGAGGTTCTTGAAGAGGCTCTGAAAAACTTCGGCGGAACAATGATACTTGTTTCTCACGACAGATATCTTATCAATAAAACTGCCACAAGAATAATAGAGCTTACAGAGGATAACGTTCGCTCCTTCGACGGCGGATTTGATTTTTATATCGACACTGTGACCCGTGAGGAGAAGGAAGCGCAGGAGCAGGCGGCGCTGAAAAAACAGGCTGAAGCCGAAGAGGAGTACAGGCAGAACAAGCAGAAGCAATATCGTTCAAAGCAGCAGAGAGCCGACGACGCCAAAAGAAGACTTCGCATCAAGGAGCTTGAAAATGAGATCGAGCGGCTTGAAGAAATGATAGAAGAGACCGAACAACTTATTTCTGACCCGGATATTGCGGCGGATTTCGAAAAAATGTCAGCATATTGCAAAAAACTTGAGGATTTAAGATGTCAATCGGAGCAAAAGCTTGAGGAATGGGCATCGCTCGAAGAAGAGCTGTAATAACACAAATCACCCCGACAGAGTATAATGAAATATACTTTGTTCAAGGGGTGATTTTTTTGGATATAAAGCTTTTGTCTGAAAACTGCGCAAAAATAACCGTAAACAGCGACGAATGTGAATGTATCGGGATAGATTACAGCAGCTTTACTCCCGATAACGATACGGCAAGGATCTTTTTAGCGTCGGTGCTTGCAAGGCTCGAAAGGATCGGAATGATCTCGGCAAGAAGCGATAAAATAACCGCCGAGGTTTTTGAAAACAAGGACGGAAGCATGGTGATATACATTTCGGGCGAAGGTGTAAGAAAAATACAGAGCAGGGAAAGCAATGCAAAATATGCAAAACTGTTTAAATCGCCCGACGAAGTAATAGCGTATTTTAAAAGTGGGTATCATTGCAAAAAATCAGAACTTTACAGTTATCGTTCGGGCTATCTTCTGCTGTCAGATGAGCCTATATCCGAAAATGAACTGTCGGCGGTCGAAACGGCAAAAATCGAGGAGTATGGAAAGCTGCTTTCCGATACTCCCGAAAAATTGTTATGCGATATTTAACCCTCGCCTCTTAACAGCCCGACCGTATGCGCCATATTTTCCGACTTGAAAAGATATGAGCCTGAAACAAGCACGTCTGCGCCGTGTTCTCTTACAAGCGGAGCTGTTTCGCCGTTTATTCCGCCGTCGACCTGAATTCTCACGTTCGGATTAGCTTCAAGAACGAGCTTTCTTGCCTCAGAGATCTTTGACAGCGTTTCATAAATAAACGACTGACCGCCAAAACCCGGCTCGACAGTCATGATAAGTATCATATCAAGCTGAGGGATATAGGGCTTTAACACCTCGACAGGCGTTCCCGGTTTGACCGACAAACCAGCCTTGCAGCCGTTTGTGTGTATCTCGTCAATGACCGCCTGAACGTCGTCAGCCGCTTCATAATGAACGGTAATTATTTCTGCGCCAAGGTCGGCATAGTTTTTTATATATCTTATCGGATCGACGATCATAAGGTGAACGTCGAGCGGAATGGAAGCTATCTTGCTTACGCAGCGCAAAACAGGTTCGCCGAAGCTGATATTGTTTACAAAAACTCCGTCCATAACATCAAAATGAAGCCAATCCGCACCCGAAGACTCGACTCTTTTTATTTCGTCAGAAAGACGGGTGAAATCACTCGCAAGAAGTGAAGCAGAAATAATATTTCCCATAAAACGCCCCCAAAGCTAATTTATCAATTTTAATTATAATCTATTGAAACGATAAAGTCAATACGTTTTAATAAAATTATACAAGAAGTTCATATTTCAACATCATTTTGTCTGATCGTCAAGAGTCAGATTGAACGCAGGGATAAATTCATCGAGAAAAACCTGCGCTTCGGGAACGCCAAGCGCTTTTACAGCGTTAAGCGTTGACTCCTCTGCCGATGAAAAATCGAAATTTCCCATCTGACGCTCCTCCATGCACTTTATCAGCGCAGAAAGCTTATCGGCACATTTTACAAGCGACCAAAGCTCTGCTTCCTCCTCGGTTTTGCTGAATAATGGTCTGTAAAGTTCACGCAGATCCTCGGGAAGATAAGTTAAAAGCTGTTCGGTTGCATTATCCTCGATCTCCTCATAAACCGACCTTATTTGTTTATTATAGTACTTTATCGGCGTAGGAAGATCACCCGTGATGATCTCTGTTGCGTCGTGATACATTGCAAGCAAAGCACATCTTTCGGCATTAACATTTCCGCCGAAGCGAACGTTTCTTATAATAGCAAGCGCATGGGCGATAAAAGCCGTTTCAAGCGAGTGTTCGCTGATGTTTTCCGTTATCGTATTTCTCATAAGCGACCAGCGGTTTATATATTTCATTCTTGAAAGAACTGCAAAAAATTTCTGACTCATATTTTTCCTCCGATAATTGCAAATAAAAGCAGACCCGCATTAATAAGGGCAGGTCTGCAAAGGTTTGATTCATGTAAATGTTTATCAGCCGATCTGAACGATGCTGAGAAGCACGCCGGCAGCAACGGCTGAACCGATAACGCCTGCAACGTTCGGACCCATAGCGTGCATGAGAAGATAGTTTGTAGGATTCTCCTGCTGACCGACTTTCTGAGCAACACGGGCAGCCATAGGAACGGCGGAAACACCTGCCGAACCAATAAGCGGATTTATAGTCTTGCCCGAAACGATATACATTACCTTACCGAGAAGAACACCGCAGGCGGTCGCAAGGCTGAATGCGATAACGCCGAGGAGAATAACCTTTCCGAAGTCAAGCGTGATAATGCTGTCGGCTCTTGTGGTCGCACCAACGGAAATTCCGAGGAAAATAGTAATGATATTCATAAGCTCGTTCTGAGCGGTCTTTGCAATTCTGTCACAGCAGCCCGATTCTTTAAGCAGATTTCCGAACATGAGCATACCAACGAGCGGAGCGGCGTCGGGGATCATAAGAGCGATGATAAGTGTAACGAGTATCGGGAAAAGTATCTTTTCAGTCTTTGAAACTCTTCTGAGCTGACCCATTACAACAGAACGCTCCTTCTTTGTAGTAAGAAGCTTCATGATAGGCGGCTGAATGATAGGCACAAGCGCCATGTAAGTATATGCCGCAAGCGCTATCGTACCAACTCCGATCGAGTCGTTATTTGACAGCAGCTTTGAGGATACGAAGATAGCGGTAGGACCGTCAGCTCCGCCGATTATTGCGATAGAAGCACACTCCGCAGCGCTCATTCCGAGAATAGCTGCGCCGATAAATGTAAAGAATATACCGCCCTGAGCCGCCGCACCGAGCAGGAAGCTCTTAGGATTAGCGATAAGCGGTCCGAAATCGGTCATAGCGCCGATTCCAAGGAAGATAAGAGGCGGATAAAGCTGAAGCTTGACGCCAAGATACAGAATATCAAGCAAGCCGCCGTGCCGCAGTATATAGCCGTAGTCCAGAAAATGCTTATTGACTTGCGAAACGCCGTCGGGACTGACCTCGGTTTTTTCTAAGTATTGCCAGAATTCCGGGTGATACATTTCTGCAAAAGGCAGGTTAGTAAGCAGCATACCGAAAGAGATCGGAAGCAGCAGAAGCGGTTCAAAGCCCTTTGCGATAGCAAGATACATGAACACGAACGAAATAAGTATCATAATAAGATTTTTCCAGCCGCCGGCTTCAAGGAAACCTGCAAAACCTGATTTCTGACACAGATCCATTATCGTATTCAGAAAGCTTTCAATAATTGCCATATCGGTTAAACATTCCTTTCAAAGAGAGTAAGAGAGTAACAAAATATCAGAACGGACGAGTTGCCTCGCTAAGTCCGGCAGCGCTCCAAGCGTTTCTTCCCGAAGGCGTTCCGGCTGATTTAATGCTCCTTACGGCAAGCTTTTTACCCGTCTGAGCGCCGTAGGCTGCAATAGCGGCTGAAATGACCGCAACAATTTCCTCTTCAATTCCGTCCTCGACAACAGGAGCAGGCATAGGCGGCGCAGGCTTAGCCACGAAAGGCTCTTCGGCAGGCTTATTCGCAGCCTTTTTAGCCTCCGCTCTATTATTCAACGCTTGAAAGATCTTGCCGTAAAGCCATACTACAAAAATAAGTATTATAAGACCGATAAAAACAACAGAAATTCCGGTGATAACGACCGAAGCGATCGTTTCGGAGCTTAAGTCTTTATCGGAGGTGTGTATGACGTTGTCGGCAAACATTAACAGTTCACTGTTCATATATTTTTCTCCTTTGACTCAAATGTAAGTATTCTGCTATAAAAACCCGCAAACCGATTTTTAAAGAGCAATAATACTCAATTACATTATATTATACACTAATTTTTAAAAAATTACAAGTGTTATTCGATGATATTTTACAAATAGAACCGATAAATTTATCAAATTTTTTTACTATAAAATGTGAATAGAACATTAAATTATACAGTACATATTTTATTAATTTTTTCATGTTAGTTTATTTTTATCGTTCTGCTATACTTTTATTACAAAGCTTAAAGCAAAAAATACTTTTCGGAGGTAAAAACAATGTTTGACCGGTTATCACAGGGTTTGGCGGATTATGCGCCTAATCTGCTTTTTGCGCTTGTTATTTTTATTGCAGGTTATCTTGTTATCAGATTTATTCTGTTTCTTGTAAAAAAATTCCTTAAAAAATCTCATATCGACGCTACGGCAGGATCTTTTTTAGTTTCGCTGCTGAGAGCCATTCTTTATGTCATTCTCGGTGTGATGATACTTTCTCAGCTTCAGGTCCCTATGTCGTCTATCGTTGCTGCTCTCGGCACAGCAGGACTTGCGATAGGTCTTGCGCTCAGAGACAGCCTTACAAATGTCGCAGGCGGATTTATTCTTATGTTCAACCGCCCGTTTAAAGCAGGCGATTTTATTGAAATTAACGGCAAAGAGGGCGTTGTTAAGCATATAACGATCCTTTACACAAAGCTGCTTACCATTGATAATAAAGCGATACTGATACCTAACGGTACTGTCGCTTCTGCGACTATCACGAACTTCACGCAGGAGGAGCTGCGCCGTCTTGAGCTTGTTTTTGATATTTCATACTCTTCTAACTACCGTGCGGCAGAGGCGCTAATACTCGAAAAAGTAAATTCAAATCCGCTCACCCTCCAAGCGCCCGACAAGCCGTTTATTACATTAAGCGAACATTCTGAAAGCTCGGTAAAGATACTTCTTCGAGTATGGGTGAGATCCGAGAATTACTGGGATCTTAGATTTGCGCTGCTTTCGGATATTAAGGACGCCTTTGATCAAAACGGTATCAAGATCCCCTTCAATCAGCTTGACGTTCATGTTAATTAATGTCAGCCTTTAAGATCGCTTTCTAATTTCGCCATTTTAGAAGCCATTTTAAGCTGCCCGTCAAGAATATTATACGCAATGTTCTCGCTCTTTTTTGCGCAAAGCTGATTATAGATTATACAGCTTTCGGCGGAGATCTGACGAGTAAGATCTCTTGCCGCTTTTAAATATTTAATATCCTCGCTTTTCATCTAATTCTACTTCCCTCCAGATAGCTTAAAATATCGTTCTGCTGATTTTTCGCCTCGGCGGCAAGCTTCTGAAATTCATCTCTTACCTGTAAGGACGCAGCTTGCTTTGAATATTCGTCAAACGCATGAAAAAGCTCTTCTGTGCCTTTAAGCATACACCTTAACTGTGCGTATTCAATTCTGCTTATTTTTTGCGACATAAAAAAATCACCTCAGTGTTAAGATTGACCGCTGAGGTGATTTTTATTCTTTTTAAGCCTTTACTTCGTCGGAAGAGTGTTTAACTAAAACGACAGAAGCCGCAATCACCCTTTTTGCCCCTGCCTGCTTGAGCAGTCCGGAGCATTTGTTAAGCGTTGAGCCGGTAGTAAAAACGTCGTCGCAGATAAGCACACACTTTCCATCAAGCGAAATTCCGTCGTCCTTGACAGAATAGGTCTTTTCCGCCGCTTTGTTTCTTTCGTCCCCTTTAAGACTGTGCTGCTCGACGCTTGACCGCTTATGCACAAGAATATCATTCTTATAAGGGATATTCATATGCTTTGAAATACTTTGCGCAATCAGCTCCGCCTGATTATATCCCCTGCTTTTCTTCTTTGAGCTGTGCATCGGTACAGCTGTAACAAGATCAATTACGCCGATAATATCGTTATCGAGCTTTTCGCTTAATCTTTCCCCTGCATATTCCGCAAAATTCGCTGCCTTTCGATATTTCAGTCCGAGCACGGCATCCTTTGCCGCACCCTTATACCAGAACAGCGCCTCGGCTGCGTCAAAGAAAGGCGCCTCGCCGTTTATTTCGCTCGGAAACAAAGCCTGCCACGGACGCTCTTCAATATATTCAAGAGCATCTTCACATTCGCCGCACAAAACCTTATCCCACTCGATAACGGCATCGCATGAAGCGCATCTGTTCGGAAAGAAAATATCGAGAAAAAAGTCAGAGCAAAGAAATTTCGGTCTCATCGTTATTCTGCTCCTTTAAAAGCTCTTTAAGACAGGTATATCTTAACATTCTTCTGTTATTGTCTATCATAAAATCAACACGCTGATTATTTCCGACGATAATTAGCAGCTTTTTGGCTCTTGTAACGGCTGTGTAAAGAAGATTTCTGTAATACAGCTTGTCATATCCGCCGAAAACTGTCAGTATCACGGCGTCAAACTCGCTTCCCTGACTTTTATGCACCGTAACAGCATAGGCAAGCTCAAGATTATCGAGCATATCCGCCGTATAATTTGCAACCCTGCCTTCAAAATCTATCGTAAGCGTTTTTAATATCTTGTTGCAGGCGGTAATTCTGCCGATATCCCCGTTAAAGATTCCTGCGCCGCTCTCCGTTTTCTCGCCGTCCGTCTTTTTCCAGGTTATGTCATAATCGTTTTTCGTCTGCATCACCTTATCACCCGTCCGATAGGTGAAAAACGGCGTTTTGATCTCGCTCTTTCCTGCCGCCTTTGGATTCAGCTTATCCTGAAGAAGCTTATTGAGCTCATTTGTGCCGGCAGGACCTTTTCTTGTCGGCGAAAGTATCTGTATATCGTCAAACGGCGAATATCCGTAAGCTTTTGGAAGCCTGTCCTTGCAAAGCTCCGCAACAAGCCGCTGAAGACCTTCAAAGTCAAGACGCTGAAAGAAGAAAAAATCTTTATCCTTTTCTGTAAGATCGATATGCTCGCCGTTTACTATCTTGTGCGCGTTTGTGACTATCGCACTTTGCTGTGCTTGTCTGAAAATCTGCGTAAGTCTTACAACGGGCATAACTCCGCTGTCCATAATGTCTTTAAGAACGTTTCCCGCCCCGACAGACGGAAGCTGGTCGGAATCTCCGACAAGAACAAGTTTACAGGTAAGCTTTATTCCACGAAGCACCGCTTCAAAAAGCAGCGTGTCCACCATCGACATCTCGTCGATTATAAGAGCGTCGCAATCAAGCAGATTGTTTTCATCATGCACAAAGCTCATAATTCCGCCGTCGGTCGGCTTTACCTCAAGCAGACGGTGTATCGTCTTTGCCTCGCAGCCTGTCAGATCGGTCAATCGCTTTGCCGCACGTCCTGTCGGCGCAGAAACCATCACGTTAAGTCCCTGCTGCTTATACAGGTCGATTATAGCGTTGAGCGTGGTGGTCTTTCCGGTACCTGGTCCGCCCGTGATAACAAGAAAGCCGTATGAAAGAGAAAGATTTATTGCTTCTCTCTGCTTATCCTCATACTCTATATCGTTTTGCCTTTCGGCAGCGTCGATCACATCGGAAAAATCTATTTTGTTATCATATGTACATTCCTTCATGACAGACAATCTGCGTGAGATATAATCCTCAGCCCTGTAATAATCGTAAAGCATGATGAATTTCCTGCCGTTTTTTATGTAGCAGTAAAGCGTTTCGTCGTCAAGTTCAGAAAGAAGAGCATTATCAAAAAGCTGTCTGTCAATATTTAAAAATCCGCAGGTTATCTCCGCAAGCTTTTCAAGCGGAAGGCAGGTATGCCCCGAATTTGCATTTTCACGAAGAACACATGAGATCCCCGCTCTTACCCTGATGTCGCTGTCAGGAGGAATATCGAGGCTTTTAGCGATCTGGTCGGCTTTCAGAAAAGAAACGTCGATAATGGGATTACAAAGCACATAAGGATTAGAACGGATAAGAAGCTCGGCGTTGTCGCCCCAGCGTTTAAACGACCTGACCCCGACCGACATTGGAATATTATAGCTTGATAGAAAAAGCATAAGCGTTCTTACAGCGAACGACTGCTTGAACTGCTGAGACATTTTCTCCGCCTTTTGCTTTGATATACCGTCTATCTCGCACAGCTGCGAAGGGTCGTTTTCGAGTATTTCAAGCGATCTGTCGCCGAATTTTTTGACGATCGCCCTTGCCGTAACAGCGCCGATACCTTTTATTGCGCCGCTTGCAAGATACTTTTGTATTGCCGAAGCGGTTTTCGGCAGGCTGCTCTCGCAAAGCTCACATTTAAACTGCTCGCCGAACTTCTGATGCGTAACAAACCTGCCTGTGCAGACAAGCTCCTCGCCCTCTTCGACGTTGCCAAGCTCGCCCACAACGTTTACGAGGTCATTATCTACGTTCAGCATTATAACGGCAAAGCCCGTTTCGTCGTTTCTGAAAACAACGCTGTCGACCTCGCCTTGTATTTTTTCAACATTATCATTTATCATGATTTTCCCCGTCCATTATATCAAAACAGTATTCGTCGTAATTGCGCCGCAGATAGTCGTTAAGCGATGAAATATGAACGACATGAATCGACGGATATTGCTGCGCAAGTCTTTTTGCCGTGTATTCGTTAGCGGAATGCTTCATGACAACAAGAAGAATATCCTTCGCCGAAAACGGATCGCAAAACGCTTCTTCCCAATAGCACGACATAACTCGGCGTTCAAACAGGTCGTCGTCAGGCATTACAGGAACAAGCAGAAGAACAGGACAGCATTTTCGGTTTTTTAAACGATAATATCTTGCGGCGATCAGACAGATCACAAAAACAGCAGCCGCCGCAGCGGTAATTACAGCCCACAGCATATTTCACACCACCGTTCACATTATTTAACACATAATATGAAATTACCGTGTTGATGGTGAAAAAAATTCCTTATTTATGATAACACATTTACAAGGCATTGTCAAATAAAACAGCCGTACATTTTTTCTGTACGGCTGAAAATACTGCATTTTTAAAGATTAACCGTTGGTTCTCTTTGCCTCGATATCTGCAAGAGCGTCCTTTCTCGAAAGGCTTATCTTGCCCTGATTGTCGATGTCCATTACCTTTACAACGATCTCGTCGCCGATTGAAACAACGTCCTCTACCTTTTCAACTCTTGTCTTGTCAAGCTTTGAAATGTGAACGAGTCCGTCCTTGCCGGGAGCGATCTCAACAAATGCGCCGAAGGTCTTGATAGAAACTACCTTGCCCTTATAAATTGCGCCGATCTCGGGATCGTTTGCGATCGTGTTGATTATCGAGATAGCCTGATTAGCCTTGTCAAGATCAAGACCCGAAACAAATACGTTTCCGTCGTCTGTAATGTCGATCTTAACGTCGCACTCAGCCGAGATCTTCTGGATAACCTTTCCGCCAGAACCGATAACCTCTCTGATCTTGTCAACGGGAACCTTTGTAGTAAGCATCTTGGGCGCCCACTTGTTAACGGTAGGACGAGGCTCGGGAATTGCCTTGAGCATAATCTCGTCGAGTATATAATCACGAGCCTTGTGAGTTTTAGCAAATGCTTCCTTGATTATGTCATAGGTAAGACCGTCAACCTTGATATCTACCTGAATTGCTGTGATACCGTTCTTTGTACCGCCTACCTTAAAGTCCATATCGCCGTAGAAGTCCTCAAGACCCTGAATGTCGACCATTGTCATCCATTCGCCGTTATCCTTGGTGATAAGACCGCAGGAGATACCTGCAACGGGAGCCTTTATCGGAACGCCTGCGTCCATAAGCGCAAGAGTCGAACCGCAGATCGAGCCCTGCGAAGTCGAACCGTTTGATGAAAGAACCTCGGATACCATTCTGATAGCATAGGGGAACTCTTCAACCGAAGGAATAACGGGAGCGAGCGCCTTTTCAGCAAGCGCACCGTGACCAACCTCACGTCTTCCGGGACCTCTTGAAGGCTTTGTTTCGCCTACCGAGTAGCTCGGGAAATTATAGTGATGGATATATCTCTTGCTTACTTCCTCGTCGATGCCGTCAAGCTTCTGACATTCGCTTACAGGTCCGAGAGTACAGATGGTGAGAACCTGAGTCTGACCTCTTGTGAAAAGACCCGAACCGTGAACTCTCGGGAGAAGTCCAACTTCTGATGCGAGCGGACGGATCTCGTCGATTCCTCTGCCGTCAACACGCTTGCCCTCGTAGAGCCAGTTACGAACGATCTTCTTCTGAAGCTTGTAGAGAACCTCGTCAAGCATTGCAGCCTGATCGGGATACTGCTCGTCATACTTTTCGTGAACGGCGTTGATAATCGGCTGGAGTCTTGCGTCACGAACGTTCTTGTCGTCGGTGTCAAGAGCAACCTTAACGTCCTCGCCGACCATAGCCTCGATCTCGTCGAATAGGTCGTGATCAAGCTCCATCGACTGGAACTCAAACTTAGGCTTGCCGATTTCAGCCTTTATATCGTTGATAAATGCGATAAGCTTCTTTATCTCTGTGTGTCCTGCAATGATAGCTTCGAGCATAAGGTCGTCGGGAACCTCGTCTGCACCTGCTTCGATCATAACGATCTTTTCCATAGAGCCTGCAACAGTAAGGTTAAGACGGTTTCTTTCTCTCTGCTCGAGAGTAGGATTAAGAACGATCTCGCCGTCTACAAGACCAACGCTTATACCTGCGATAGGTCCGTTCCACGGGATATCGGAGATAGAAATAGCGATAGAAGCCGCACACATACCTGCGATCTCAGGCGAACAGTCGGGGTCAACCGACATTACGGTCATAACTACCGAAACATCGTTTCTCATATCCTTAGGGAAAAGAGGACGGATAGGACGGTCTACCATACGGGAAGTAAGAATAGCCTTATCAGTCGGCTTGCCCTCACGCTTTGTGAACGAACCGGGGATCTTTCCTACCGAATAGAGCTTTTCCTCAAAATCTACAGAAAGAGGGAAAAAGTCAATACCGTCTCTGGGCTTTGCCGAAGCGGTAACGTTAGCCATAACAACAGTTTCGCCGTAGCGCACCCAGCACGAACCGTTAGCAAGTCCGCAGGTCTTTCCTGTTTCAACTATAAAGGGTCTTCCGGCGTATGTTGTTTCAAACACTCTGTAATTCTCAAACATCTTAAACATTCCTTTCAAAATAGTATGTGAGGAACGGTGAACCTGTTTAGCAATAAACACAATCTGTCAAAAAGCGGCAGACTCTGTTTAATGCTAAGTTTCGTTCACCGTAGCCTTTGCCGAAGATAATTCCATAAAAACACGCAAAGGCAGAAGCGGAAACTGCTCCGCTCTGCCTGCATGACTTTACACGATTACTTACGAATACCAAGCTTCTCGATAGTAGCTCTGTATCTTTCGATATCCTTTGACTTGAGGTAGTTGAGAAGGTTTCTTCTCTTACCTACCATCTTAAGAAGACCTCTTCTTGAGTGGTGGTCCTTCTTATGAACCTTGAGATGCTCGGTAAGATCGTTGATTCTCTTTGTGAGAATTGCGATCTGAACCTCGGGAGAACCTGTGTCGGTCTCGTGGGTTCTGTTAGCTTCGATAACAGCTGTCTTTTCGTCTTTTCTTAACATAATGCATACCTCTTTCGTTTATTTCCTGTAAGGAAGAGAATGGCAGGTAGCTTTCTCATAAATGAGCTTGACCCATAGTCTGCCTCACGGATACTGTTATGCTGTCTCTAACACAGCTCTTTAATTATACACAAAAATCCTTCGTATGTAAATAGACTTAACAAAAAGTTTACATTATTCCGTTCTGTGTTTTTGCTGCGGTAAGCGTATTTTTCATAAGCATAGCGATAGTCATAGGACCAACGCCGCCCGGAACGGGAGTAATATATCCTGCCTTGTCCTTGCAGTCCTCAAAATCAACGTCGCCGCAAAGCTTTCCGTTTTCATCTCTGTTCATTCCAACGTCGATAACAACAGCGCCTTCCTTGATATAATCCTTAGTTATCATCTTAGCTCTTCCGACTGCCGCAACAAGAATATCCGCACTTGCGCAGACGTCTTTAAGATCCTTTGTCTTTGAGTGGCAGATAGTTACCGTTCCGCTTTCGTGAAGCAGAAGCATCGACATAGGCTTTCCGACGATATTGCTTCTTCCGATAACAACGCATCTCTTGCCCGAAACCTCAACGCCCGTCGAATGGATAAGTTCCATAACGCCCGCAGGTGTGCAGGGCAGGAAGCTGTAATCGCCGATCATTATCTTGCCGACGTTTACGGGGTGGAATGCGTCAACGTCCTTTTCATAACTGATATTGTCGATAATAACCTTGTCGTCAAGATGCTTCGGCAGAGGAAGCTGTACTAAAATACCGTTTATCTTTGGGTCGTTGTTAAGCTGATTTACAAGTGCAAGAAGTTCTTCTTCGGTAGTTTCCTCGGGAAGCGCATATTCGTATGAATTAAATCCGACAGCCTCGCACGCAAGCTTTTTGTTTCTCACATAAACCTTTGAAGCTGGATCGTTTCCCACGATAACGACCGCAAGACCGACCTCGACTCCCTGCTTTTTAAGCTCGGCTGTTTCCTCTGCGATCTTCGCCTTTACGTCTGCCGAAACCTGTTTTCCGTCAATTATTATTCCCATAGTTTTCCGTCCTTTCGATAAGAATTTTATTCCGTTTCCGTTTCATCGGAGGATTTATCATCTGATGATTTTTCGTTATCTGCATTTTTGTCATCGTCGTCTGCAAGAATCGAATGATACTCTGCACTTTCAGCCGTTTCAGACACCTCAGCCGTAACTCCGCCGAATTTCTCGGCATATTTATTTTTAAGCTGATTAAGCTCATCGGTTTTGCCCGACTTTTTAGCTTCTTTAATCTTTGCTTTAAGCTCTTTTTTCTCCTTTGCAGTCTCGTCGGCAAGCTTCTTAGCGTTTTCCTTTGCCGTCTTGCCGAACTTTTCATCAAATTCCTTTTCAAGCTCTGCAAAGCTTTCGCCGCTCTTCTTTGCGTCGGCGATCTTCTTTTTCAGCTCTTTTTTAGCCTTCTCATTTTCTTCATAACCCTCGAGCGCCGCAAGCTGCTGCTTTGAAAGCTCCGTCTGATAGAAGAACTTATAATCCGTTCTCTTTGCCGAGCTTCTGAAGATGATTATAAGGATAACCGAAGCAAGAACGCAGGTTCCTGCGACAAGCTGGGAAACCTTGATGTTTGCGATATAAAGCGAGTCGGTTCTCGTCGCCTCGATAAAAAATCTGCCGAGACCGTAAAGTCCGATATATCCTAAAAAAATCTCTCCGTCAAACTTGCGGTGCTTTGTTGCGAAATGAAGTATAACAAAGCAAAGAGCGCACCAAAGCGATTCGTATAAAAAGCATGGGTGTACAGGCTGATAGGAGGAAACCTTTCCGCCGAGCGCGTCAAAATTGTCTGCGATATAGCTCATTGTCGAATAGCTCATCATTCCCCACGGAAGATCGGTATTTGCGCCGAAAGCCTCCTGATTTACGAAGTTTCCCCATCTTCCGATAGATTGTCCGATAAGGAAGCAGGGTGCGGCAACGTCAAGCAGTGCGGAAAGCTTCAGTTTTCTGAGCTTTGCCGTGATACCTCCGAGTAAAATTGCTCCGATAATTCCGCCGTAGATCGCAAGTCCGCCGTCACGGTAATTGAAGAATTCCTTAAAGGTTATCGTATCGTTAAATGCAATATAATACGCTCTTGCGCCCAAAATAGCTCCGACAAAACCTGCGATAACTGCGTCGGTCGCTCTGTCGGGGTCGATTCCGAGCGGCTTCATTCTCTTAAAGCCGTAAAGCATCGCAAGAAAGATTCCGACCGCAATAAGAAATCCGTACCAATATATTTCAAAATCGGTGCCGGGTATCTTGAAAATAACCCTGTCGAGAGTGATTCCTCTCTTAAAGATATTATCCGATCCGCCGAAATTAGGGAAATAAACCTTATCGGGATTGGAAATAAGCTTGTCCTTGACCGCCTGTATCGATTCGTCGGTCATCTGCTGTGCAAAATACATTGCTGTCCGGATCATTTATTGACCTCACCTTTCTGAAAAATATTATCTGATAATTGAAATCGAGCAGTTTTCCGGATCTAAAAGCCGATTCGCCGCCGCAATTATATCTTCGTATTTAAGCTGCGCTATCCTCTTTTCACATTCAAATGCGCTGTGACCGATAAGATGATAGGAAAGCATATCGTCCGCAACACATTCGGGATTATTTGCCGCTCTCACCGCTATTCCATACTCGGACTTTTTGAGAAGTTCAAATGCTTCACGGTCAAATCCCTCTTGCTTTGCGATCTCAATATGCTTGAAAATGCGCCTCTGAACTTCGTAAGGGTCGTTCGCTTCGCCCGAAATTATAAGCGAAAAATATCCGTTGCCGTCAAGTATCTCGCAGGATAGTCCGCCTGAAATGATGTTTTCCTCCGTCAGCTCCTTATAAAGCCTCGACGTTTTATCAGCAAACAGCGATAAAAGGAAATCAGCCTCAACCTCGTTCTTAATGATATCCTCTTCCGAAACAGGCGGACATTTAAATCCGATAAAGAATATCGGCAGACCGACCTTGAAATTCTCCTCGACGGATTTTTTGGCGACTTGTAAAGGTTCGTTGGGAAAGCTAAGCTCAAGGCATTTATCCTCGCACGGTTTAAGACATTCGTCGCAAAGCGCAATGACCTCGTTTTCGTCAAGATTACCTGCAACGGCAAGCGCCATGTTGTGAAGATCATAAAAAGCGTTATAGCACTTATATAGCAGCTCGGGCGTTATTTCAGCAATAGATTCGACCGTTCCTGCAATATCGTTTCTCACGGGGTGTTCGCTGTACATTGCGTTTATAAGATTCATAAAGCATTTGCGCTTCGGAAGATCCTGCGTCATATTGATCTCCTGCGCGATTATGCCCTGCTCTTTATCAACGTTTTCCTTTGTAAAAAACGGTCTCTGAACAAATTCGAGAAGTATCCTAAGCGATTCAAGATAGTTTTCGGTGCAGGTGAAAAGATAGACCGTCTTTTCAAAACCCGTATATGCGTTTCCCTCTGCGCCCGTCTGAGCATAAAGCTCAAAAACATCGCTGTCTTCATTTTCAAACAGCTTATGCTCAAGATAATGCGCTATTCCGTCGGGAACTTTAACAAAGCCGTTGTCCTCAGAGGTCTTAAAGCAATTGTTTATCGAACCGTATTTTGTTCCGAACATCGCCGCCGTCTGAACAAAATCGTTCATAGGCGCAAGCAGGATATCAAGTCCCGAGCTGTGGCGAACAAGCTTATAGCTTATGCCCGTATAATCATTTCTGATAAGCTCAACAGTTGTTTCACGCATCATCTTCACCTCCGGTTTCGCCGCAGTTTTCCGACGCAGCGGACGGAACGAGAGAATAAACGGTGTCGAGCCTGTATTGCTTAAATGCTTCGATAACGTCCTCTCGGGTAACGGCGTTGATTTTTGCGATATAGTCGTCGGGCGAGCCGTATTCTCCCTTTGCAAAACAAGAAAAATACCATGAATTCATTCCCTCGACCGTATCGTAATTGAGCCTCGACAGGTTTTTCAGATATTTTTTTGTATTCTCAAGCTCTTCGTCTGAAAAATCTCCGTTCTGCAAAGCCTTCAGCTGAGCGAAAATTTCCTTAAGAGTCTTTTCCTCATTGCCCTTCTCAACTCCGCAGTCGACAAGAACCGCTCCTGTGCAGTTTACGACGTGCGACTGGCAATAATAGCAAAGCGAAAGCTTTTCACGAACGTTTTCAAAGAGCTTTGAAAACGGCGTTCCGCCGAGCATTGCGCAGGCAATATCGTTTGCGTACATATCCCGGCAGGCCGACTTATAAAACAAAACAAGCTTCGACTGCGCCTGCTCTATTTCCTCGGTAATAAATTTCGGCTCGCTTTTTATCTCGGAATAAAAATTAAGATCCTCAATATCATCGACATTCGTTTCTCTGCCGCTTACAAATTCCGTAAGCCTTTCCTTTATAAGCTTCTGAGCCTTTAAATTCTCTCCCCTGCCCGTAAAGCTTACCGAAATATACGAATTTTCAAGAAGCTCGTAATAAGCCTTTACAAGCCCCTCGTTTGTGATCTTTTCGGCGTTTTCAAGAGTTCCCTTTACCGAAACGGACATAGGCTCGTTTTCAAAGGCTATCTTTTTTGCCCTTCTGAGCGCATATGAGCGTCTGTTGTTTATATCGCTTTTGATAGCGTTTTTAAGCGTGCGAAGCTTCTGGTCGAAATATTTTTCACAGAATTTTCCGTCGGATATATTCGGGTCGAAAATACAGTCAAGAAGCATTTTCGCACAATCCTCTGTTATCTCTTCGCCGTTCATTGTGAAGCGGTCGCTTATGCTGTTTACCGAAAGTCCGCATATCATATATCCGCCAAGGTCGTAATGCGTACAGTTGACTGAGGCGCCGTACAGATAAGACTGACGCTTTGAAAAATCCGCCTTTTCGGGATATTTACGGCAGGTTTCCGAAAGCAGCGACGATATCATCGTATACTGCTGCGCCCTCACCTCGTCAAGCGGCGTGATAAATCTTATCACAACGGCTTCGGTATTAAATTTTTCATCTTCCGTATAATGTATCGAAAGTCCCTTTACAGGACGTTCGCTTCTGTATTTTACTGCCATGCCCACACTCCTGTTTTTTTAAATAAAGCATATTAATTATAGCACAGTTCTTTAAAAATAACCATAGTTTTCACAAGAATTTCATTTTTATCAAACCACGCTGTATTCAAAATTCTCCCAGTGCAGCGTATCTCCCTCGTCGGCTTCCTCGGGAATAAGCGCTCTTGCAATGATCATTTCCTCGGCGCTTGCAAGTTCTTGCAAAACTGCGTAATCGCCGTCTATCTTCATAAGTTTATAATCCTTTGGCGTCATATATATTCTCCTCAGCTTTTCTTCATAAACAAAACGTTTTCCGCTCCTGCGATTTTCGCAAGCTCATTAAGAAGCTCGCCGCATATCCTTATATCCGGAGCATTTTTAAGTCTTATAGCGGCTTTTTTATCCGAAAGATATATCACAAGACTTCTTCCGTCGTCAGCTCTGTATTTCTGCGCAATGCTCTTTATCCCGTCAATAAGCTCGGTATCGGCAGAAGCCGCTCTTACGCAGACGTCCTTTTTCGTACATTCAAAAACAAATCTTTCCGCAGTCTGCACCACCTCTGCGATAAGCTTGGGCGGCTCGTCGTCTTTAACCGAAATTTTGCCGAAGACATGAAGTATCGCACCCTCTTTAAGAAGCGCCTGTGCGCTTTCATAAACCGACGGAAAAACGATGAATTCACATTCTCCCGTTTTATCCTCGCCCTGCGCAAAACACATAAACTGTCCGCTCTTTGTTTTGTGCGGACGTTTACCTGTCAGCATCACGACAACAGAAGCCTGCTGATCGTTTTTTGGCTTGAAAGAGTCGTTATCTCCGCCGAACAAGGCGGCGTTTATACAGCCGCTTGCTTTTGCAAAGGGCTGATATTCGTCAAGCGGATGACCCGAAAGGTACATTCCCGTGACCTCGTATTCATATTTGAGAAGCTGCTGATAGGGATATTCCTTTTGCGGCTCGATCACAAAATCGGTTTTTGCCGCCGCCATACCCGATATACCGAAAAAGTCAAGCTGTCCCTCAACATTCGCTCTGAGGTCGTGCTGCGCCTGCTTTAATATAAGCTCCGAGGCTGTAAGCATTTCGCAGCGGTTATTCGGAAAGCAGTCAAGCGCACCCGATTTGATAAGCGCTTCAAGAGATTTTTGCGTAAGCCCCTTTCCAGAAAGCCTCCTGCAAAAGCTTTGCAAAGTCAGAAAATCGCCGTTTTCACGCTTTTCATTCTCAATTGCGTTTATCATGCTTTCGCCCAGACCTTTTATTGCAAGAAGCGCAAATCTCACGCCGTCCTTTTCCGCTTTGAAACCGCCTGCGCTCTTGTTTATGTCAAGCGGAAGTATCCTTAGTCCGCTGTGCGTTACGTCGTTTATATAGTCGTACAGCTTGTGCGGTTTTTCAAAAAGCGTTATCGTCATGAGCGACGACATATATTCCTTATAATAGCGGCATTTAAGATATGCGGTCTGATAGGATATATTCGCATAGGCTGCGGCATGGGATTTATTGAACGCATATGATGCAAACGAGAGCATTTCGTCAAAGATCTCATTGGCAAGCTTTTCGTCAACTCCCCTTGCAACAGCTCCGCAGCATTCGCTGTCGCCGTATATAAACGCTTTTCTTTCGTTTTCAAGAACCGAATGCTTTTTCTTCGCCATCGCACGCCTTACTATATCGGCTCGTCCGTAGGAATATCCCGCAAGCTCTCTGAATATCTGCATTACCTGCTCCTGATATACGATACACCCGTAGGTAACATTTAGTATATTTTTCAGCAAGGGGTGCTTATAGGTAACGAGCGAGGGGTCGTGGCGGTTTCTTATATACGTCGGTATAGAGTCCATAGGACCCGGTCGGTAAAGCGAGATAACAGCGATAAGATCCTCTATACCCTCAGGTCGCAGACGCATTATCGTCGACGTCATTCCTGCGCTTTCAAACTGAAAAACACCCTGCGTTTTGCCCTTTGAAAGCATTTCGTAAACCTTGCCGTCGTCAAGGGGGATCTTGCTTATATCAAACGACTTATCGTACTTGCGAATTTCCTTGCAGCAGCTGTCGATTATGGTAAGGTTGCTGACTCCGAGAAAATCCATTTTAAGAAGTCCGAGCCGCTCAAGCACAGTCATGGTGTATTGCGTTGAAACGGCATTATCCCTTGAATAAAGCGGAACGTATTCGTCGACCGGGTCTTTGGTGATAACTACGCCTGCCGCATGAGTTCCTGCGTTTCTCGGCATATTTTCTATCTTCTTTGCAGCGTCGACAAGCTCGTGTATCTGCGGATCGCCGTTATAAAGCTTTCTCAGCTCGGACGAACGTTCAAGCGACTCGTTAAGCGTCATTCCCCTTATTATAGCTTTTGCGGCAATATCTCCGATACGGTAAGGCAAGCCCATTACTCTTGCGCAGTCCCTTACCGCCTGCTTTGCGCCTAAAGTGCCGAAGGTGATTATCTGCGCAACATGGTCGCTCCCGTATCTCGATATAACATAATCGATCACCTTCTGACGTTTAAACGTGCAGAAATCAATATCGAAATCGGGCATTGAAACTCGCTCGGGATTTAAAAAACGCTCGAAAATAAGCTGGTATCTTATCGGGTCGATATCAGTTATTCCGATGCAGTAGGCGACAAGGCTTCCTGCACCCGAGCCTCTTCCGCAGCCTACGGGAATATCGTGAGTTTTTGCGTAATGAACAAAATCCCACACGATAAGAAAATAGTCGACATAGCCCATCTGCGTGATTATATCAAGCTCATATTCCGCACGATCGGTTAACTCTTTAGTGAGAGTTTCATATCGCTTTTTTAATCCCTCGAAGGTCATGCTGCGAAGAAACTGCGTGTTGTCAGAAACGCCGTCAAGATGGAAATACGGCAGCTTTGTAACTCCGAATTCAAACGTAACTTCGCATTTTTCAGCTATTCTAACCGTGTTGACGATCGCTTCGGGACAGCTTGCAAAATGTATTTTCATCTCATCGCCAGACTTAAGATAATAGTCGTCGGTCGGCAGCTCGAGCTTTCCGGGATCGTCGAGCGTTTTTCCCGTGTTTATGCACATAAGTATCTTCTGCGCATAGCTGTCCTCTTTATTGATATAATGAACGTCGTTTGTGGCGCAAAGAGGTATGCCCGTTTCCCTTGAAAGGCGGATAAGCTGTGCGAAAACAGCCATCTGCTCGGGAAAATCATGATACATTATCTCAAGATAATAGTCCTCGCCGAACAGCTGACGATATTTAAGGGCTGTCTGCTTTGCGCCCTCGTAATCGGCGTTGTTGAGCCTCCATGACACCTCGCCGGCAAGGCAGGCGGAAAGGCAGATAAGCCCCTCGTGATATTCTTTAAGCAATTCAAAATCTATTCTCGGGTGACGGTAAAAGCCTTCGGTATATCCCTTTGAAACGAGTTTTGACAGATTGTGATAGCCCATATTGTTTTTGCACAAAAGGATAAGATGATAGGCTCTTGCAGTCTTGCTTTTATCAAATCTCGAATTTTCGGCAATATAGACCTCGCAGCCGATAATCGGCTTTATTCCTGTTTCTTTGCAGGCATTGTAAAACTCGACGGCGGCGAAAAGGTTTCCGTGGTCTGTCACGGCGCAGGCGGTCTGTCCAAGCTCCTTTGCCGTCTGTGCAAGCTCTTTTATGCGGCAGGCGCCGTCAAGCAGAGAATATTCGCTGTGAACATGAAGATGAACAAAATCTGACATTTTTGGCGCCTCCTTACAAAAAAATCAAATCTTCTTTTTCTCTCTTATTTCATCGGCTATCTGTGCGATCTTTTTAAGCCTGTGGTTTGCCCCCGAACGTGAGATCGGAGGATCAAGCGCAGCCCCCAGTTCATTGAGAGTAAAATCGGGGTTATCATATCTGAGCATCGCTATTTCTTTAAGATTATCGGGCAGCGAGCCTATTCCCATTACCTCGTCGATAAGCTCTATGTCCTCTATCTGCTTTTCTCCGGCTCTTATAGCCTTTTCGATATTTGCGTTAACGCAGTTTACCTCACGGTTGATCTTATTTTTCATATCCTTATAGATCTTTACGTTCATAAGATCGAACGAAGAGGTCGTAGCACCCATAAGCGCAACCATATCTATTATGTGTTCGGATTCCTTAAAATATAATATCTGGTGATTTTTTCTCTCAACGTGCTTTGCGAGCATTTCAAATTTTTCTAAAAGCAGAAGACCTAGACTGTTGCAAAGCGTAAGGTCGGGCATTACAAATTCCATGTGATAGCCCTTGTTCGGGTCGCTGAGAGAACCGCAGGAAAGAAACATTCCTGCTATCATAAGCGGGTAAAGGCTTTGCTTGGGATAGTTCTGCTTATGACAGACCCTGTTTTCGTCTATCGAAAAATAAGACATAAGCTTTGAGCATTTTTCCTCGCCGCTGACCGAAATATTATACATGAGCTGTTTTCCCCTGCGATCCTTACAGGTAACGGATACCGAGTCTGCGCCGCATATCCTGTTTACGTTAAGCTCAAAAAAATCTGCGACCGTTTTAGACTCCGTCTGCATCGAGATCTGCTCCTGCGTTAAAGTATTTATACACAGAAGAAGTCCGAAAAGGCAGGCGTCTGCCTTAGCGGACGAATTTATCTTTGATAATATTTCTTCCTTGACCTGTTGTGAAAACGATAATTCAGACATTTTCCTCTATCCTTACCTAAGCACCTCAGCGTGAAATATCCCTGTGGTTTATCCTTATTTTGTGTCCGTTTTGTTCAAGATGCTTCGCAACAGCCTCGGCAAAGGTAACGCTGCGGTGCTTGCCGCCCGTGCAGCCGAAGGCTATTACAAGCTGCGATTTTCCCTCTTTCTGATAAAGCGGTATCAGAAAATCGATAAGGTCTAAAAGCTTTGACAAGAGCGTTTTTGCCTCGTCAAATTTCATTACATAATCCGATACCTCGGCGTCAAGACCCGTCTTGTGTTTAAGCTCGGGAATATAGAACGGATTTGGCAGGCACCTTACGTCGAAGATAAGGTCGCCTTCGCCGAAAACGCCGTACTTAAAACCGAACGAGCGAACGTCTATACGCATATGCTCCTCGCCGTTATCCTCGAAAATAGAATAAAGCCTGCTTCTGAAATCCGAGGTCGAATAGGTCGAGGTGTCGATATAATAATCGCTCATAGCCTTTGCGGTCATGAGCATTTCTCGCTCCATGCTTATCGCCTTGTGAAGATTTCCGTCGGCAAGCTCGTCAAGCGGATGCTTTCTCCTCGTTTCTTTATAACGCCTTGCTATAACCTCGTCGAACGACTCGAGGAAAAGCGTTTTTATATTTATGTTAAGCTCCTTGAGCCGCTGTATCGTATCCTGAAGCTCAAGGAAAAAGTCGCCGCCTCGGACATCGACCACAAACGCAGCCTTTTTTATCTTGCCCTCAGATTTTGAACAAAGCTCGACAAACTTGATTATGAGCTCGGGCGGAAGATTGTCTATGCAATAATAGCCCATATCCTCAAGCACGTTCACAGCCGTTGATTTTCCCGAGCCGGACATTCCTGTTACTATTACAAACTGCATATTTTGAAAGCTCCTTTCGAGAATATCTGACTTTAGTTTTCCTTATAGGGAATTATTCTTATCTCACATTCGAGCGTTACTCCGGTTTTATCAAAAACCTGCTCTTTTATCATGTTTACAAGCGAGATAACGTCCGCCGCAGTCGCACCGCCCTTGTTTACGACAAATCCGCAGTGCTTTTCCGACACCTGAGCGCCGCCCACGCTTGCGCCTTTAAGTCCGCAGTCCTGTATAAGTCTGCCTGCAAAAAGTCCCTCGGGGCGTTTAAAGGTCGAGCCTGCGCTCGGGTATTCAAGCGGCTGCTTATCCTTTCGTCTTCCCATAAGCTCGTTCATTCTCGCTTCAATTTTGTCTTTATCGCCCTTTTTAAGCGTAATATCTGCGGAGACGATTATCTCTCCGCCGTCGACAAAGCGAGAATGTCTGTAACCGAAGTCAAGCTCGTCGGGCGAATATGTTATAAGCTCTCCGTTCGGACTTACTGCCGTAACGGACGAAACGACGTTCTTCATTTCGCCGTCGTAAGCTCCTGCATTCATATATACTCCGCCGCCAACCGTTCCGGGAATACCGTAGGCAAATTCCATTCCCGTAAGAGAGTGTTCAAGCGCAGCACGGCAAATCTTCATAAGCGAAGCTCCGGCCTGCGCTCTTAAAGTGTTTTCGCCGACAAGCGTAACCTCTGAAAAATTATTGTCAAGCAAAATTACCGCCCCGTCAAAGCCCTCGTCGGAGCAGAGCATATTTGAGCCTTTTCCGAGAATAAGCGTGCGGACGGCGTTTTCGTTTGCGTATTTGACAAGCTTTGCTGCGGCTTCAATGCTGTTCGGGCATACCATAACGGTACAAGGACCGCCTATGCGGAAGCTTGTGTGCTTTGAAAGCGGTTCGTCACGCAGAACTGCGCAGCCAAGCTGTTCGGCAAGAGCGGCAAATTTATCTAAAAGCATTTACAGATACCGTTCCTTTCATAAATTACATAGATCAGATATTGCAGTCGGGATGCTTTTTAAGAACAAGCTCCCTTATTATTTCCCAGTCGGCATTATAAACGAGCTTCATGGGAAAATCGTTATCCTCGATAAGCTGCGCCGCCGCAGGCGTCTGACCGATGGACTCGCAGTAGTGACAGTCGGTGTTGACGACTATCGGGATCTCATACTTTTTGCAGATCTTCAAAACCTCGGCGCTGTTTTGTCTCGAGCCTTTTTTGTTCATGATCGAGCTTTCGTTTATCTCGACAAGCTTTCCGTATTCCTTGAAGGCTTTAAGGCATTTTTCCATATCGAACGGAAAAGCAGCCGTTGTGCAGTGTCCGATAACGTCGATAAGCGGATTTTTTGCCGCCGAAAGATACGCCTTTGTGTTGCTGTAATAATCCGTCGTTCCGATCGTCCATTTGTGCATCGACGCCACTATCCAGTCAAGCCGCTTTGCAAGGGAGGCTTCAACGTCAAGACCGCCGTCTGAATTAATTATATTGACCTCGGCGCCTTTTAATACGCTTACGCCGCATATTCTGTCGGGAAGAGCTTTTAAATTATCAAAATGCCAGATATGCGGAGAATCGGGCATATTTATCATATGATCGGTCATTGCTATCGCTTTAAGACCATACTGCGCCGCACACTGACAGTTTTCACGAATGGTAGAATACGCATGAGTCGAAGCGAGCGTATGCGTATGAAGATCAGCCTGTATTATCATTTTCAAATTATTTCACCCTGAAATTATTTCACCCTGTTTATTTTTTACATAAGATCCCAGTTCTTGACCTTATCCTTTTTATCCGCTTCAAGACCGAGCTTGTCAAGAAGCTCCTGAGCCGCATTATAGCCCATCTTCTTCTGACGGTTATTCATAGCCGCAACCTCGAGGATAACCGCAAGATTACGTCCCGGCTTGATAGGAATAGTAAGGCTCGGTACTTTAACTCCCAGAATAGTCGTAAACTCGTTGTCTATTCCCATTCTGTCATAGAATTTCTGTGAATCCCACGGTTCAAGCTCTACTACCATATCGATCTTTTCCGTTACCTTGACAGCGCCCATACCGAACAGACGGCGGACGTTTATTATTCCGATACCTCTTATCTCGAGGAAGTGGCGGATATTGTCGGGAGAAGAGCCGACAAGGCTTATGCTCGATACCCTGCGTATCTCAACGGCGTCGTCGGCAACAAGACGATGACCTCTTTTAACAAGCTCGATAGCGGTCTCGGACTTTCCTACGCCGCTTTCGCCGACGATAAGCACGCCCTCGCCGTATATCTCGATAAGAACGCCGTGACGGGTTATTCTCGGAGCGAGCCTTACGTTTAAGAAAGCAATAAGTGCGGCAACGAACGTTGTCGTGCTTTCCTTTGTTCTGCCGATAGGAATTTCATATTTCTTTGCAAGCTCGAGCATTTCGGGATAAAGCTCGTGATCTCTTGCAACGATGAACATAGGTATCTTTGTTGCAAAAAGAGTTTCGATCTTCTTGTATCTCGTCTCCTCGTCAATGCTTGCAAGATAAGCAAATTCCATGTTTCCGCATATCTGGATACGCTCGGCGTTGAAATATTCATAAAAGCCCATGAGCTGAAGTCCGGGTCTGTTGCAGTCGTTATCGCAAACAAATATTTCTCTCGGGTCCTTAGGTGAATAAACAAGCTCCATTTTCATTTCGCTTACAATCTCGTCAATGCTGACCTTGAAAATCTCCGCCATAAATTTACATCCTTTCGTTTATATTAAAGGCTCAAAGCCTGATAAGTCCTCTGTTAAGAAGCTCCTGCGCCGCAGTCAGAACGCCAAGCTTCCCTGTCGGGTATGTGATACCGCCCTGAAGCCAAGCCGCAAAAGGCTCTCTTATTGGGGCGTCAGCCGAAAGCTCAATAGACGCGCCCATTGTGAAAGCTCCCGCCGCCATTATCACCTTGCTGTCATAGCCGGGCATATCCCACGCTTCGGGCGTACAGTAAGCGTCGACGGGCGAGCCTTTCTGAATACCCTGACAGAATGCGGTGAGCCTTTCCTCGTTTTCAAGACAGATAGAGGAAATAATATCGGTTCTGTACTCGTCGCTTGACGGGAAGGTTTTAAACCCTAAAAGCTCGAACAGCGCACAGGCGAAAACTCCCGTTTTAAGAGCGGCTTCAACAACGCTCGGAGCCATGAAAAAGCCTAAGAACATTTCCCTGCTCTGGGTAAGCGTACAGCCGACCTCTTTTCCCATTCCTACGCAGGTAAGGCGGTCTGCGCACATTTCTACAAGGTGTTTTTTTCCTGCGATATAACCGCCGGTAGAAGCGATACCGCCGCCGGGGTTTTTGATTAGCGAACCCATTATAAGATCAGCGCCGACCTCGGTAGGTTCTTTTTCCTCGACAAATTCGCCGTAGCAGTTATCGACCATAATAATTATATCGGGAGCCACCTGCTTTGCGGTTCTGATGATCTTTTCGATAACCTCTATCGTAAAAGACGGGCGAAGCGAATATCCCCTCGAACGCTGTATATAACCGACTTTTGCGCCGACGCATTTTTCTGCGATAGCGTTATAATCGGGCGTTCCGTCGTCAAGCAGATCGCACTGTTCGTAAATAATACCGAAATCTTTAAGCGAACCTCTTCCCTCGCCGCCTCTTATGCCTATTATTTCCTCCATCGTGTCGTAGGGGGAGCCTGTAAGCGAAAGAAGCTTATCTCCCGGACGAAGAACGCCGAAAAGAGCCGTCGAAAGAGTGTGAGTTCCGTTTACGAAATTGTGTCTTACAACGGCATCCTCCGCCCCGAAAGCCTGAGCGTAAACGGCGTCAAGGGTATCTCTTCCTATATCGCCGTAGCCGTAACCCGTCGTGCCTTTAAGACAGCCCTCGCTCACCTTATTTTCAATAAATGCCGCAAGCACCTTTGCGCTGTTTTTCTCGCAGGTTCGGGAAATTCTGCCGAAGCTTTTTTCAGCCGCCCTTTCCGCACGCTCGGCAAGCTCCGAAAGCTTTGTATCTATATTAAAAATATCTGTCATTTTTCCGACTCCTTATCATTCATTCTGATATTCCTTTTTCAGCTCAAAAACTATATCCTGCCCGACAGCCTCAAAGCCTATCTCCTCGTAATAGCTTACACGGTGAGGACGCGCGAAAAGCCGAACGTCAAAGCCGTCGTTCGTAAGGCGTTCGCCTATCCAGTAAAGCAGCCTTCTTGCGTAAAATTGCCCACGGTACTCCGTTTTAGTCGCAACGTGACCTATAAGCGCCGTTTTGTCGATTATGTACTGAATTGTCGCCGTTGTGTAATTACCCATAAGAAATGACTGCGACAATCCCCGGCGGACACGGTGAGAGGTATCGGTTATCCATAATTCATAGGAATGCGAAAGCGTTGGAAAAGCTTCGCTTAAAATGTCAAAAACGTCGTCAAGCGCAGGACATTCCTCGACGTCAAGATTTGGCAGCTCGCCCGTTGCTTTGAACTTAAATTCCGTTCTTCTGTCGGTGTCGTACATATCCGAGATAAGTCTAAGCAGACTGTCAGAATATACGGCGTCTATCTCGATAGAATACGGCTTGTTTATCCGAATAAAGATCGCTATTTCTTCAAGATCCTCATGCGTAAACCGCAAGCCGTCAAACTGCGCCGCCATCATCGAAGCGTTAAAAAGCGAGATCATTCCGACCTTTTCGCCGTCACGCTCGATAACGAAAAACCGACAGAATGAATATTTAACCGAATATGCACGAAAGTGGGATTTTATCCGCCTTGAATAGTGACAGGGCTTTAAACGCTCGAAAAGCGAAGCGTCTTCGTCTGTAAGCTGATATATCATTGCTCTTGTATCCGTTCCAGTAATTTTTTTATAAGTTTATAAGAATTGACCATATCTTCATGATCTATAACGCAGGAGGGCGAATGAAGATACCTGCACGGGAGCGAGACCGCCGCCGTGCGGACTCCGCCCCTTGATACCGAGAATGCGCCTGCGTCGTTTCCGCCTGCAACGAGAGTTTTAGTCTGACAGGGTATTCCAAGCTGCCCGGCGGTTTCAAAAGCCATATGATAAAGCTCCTTATCGTATATCGTATGCCTGTCCATAAACGAAACAACAGGTCCTTTTCCAAGCTCGCAAACACGCTTTTCGCCTGCTGACGAGGGTATATCGGAGGCAGTTGTAGCTTCAATGATAATCGCAATTTCGGGCGCAGCCGTGAACGAGGCGGCTGTCGCTCCGCGCAAGCCGACCTCCTCCTGAACCACGAAAGTAAAAATCGTATCATATTCGGGTTGGTCTTCAATTATCTTGAGCATAATTGCACAGCCTGCCCTGTCGTCTATCGCCTTGCATTTTATGCGGTCATTGCCGAATCTCAGAAACTGCGAGTCAAAAACAACGCTGTCGCCGGGTCTAATACGCTTTAAAGCGTCTTCTCTATCCGCCGCTCCTATATCTATCGTCATAGCTTCGGCAGACGGCGCCTTTGAACGCTCGTCCGATGAAAGATTGTGAATAGCTTTACCTGCAATTACGCCGAGGTGTTTGTTCTTTCCGACATAAACACGTCTGCCAAACAGCACTCTCGGGTCGATACCTCCGACGGTCGAAAAATTAAGCGTTCCGTCGGGATTTACATAAGTCACGATAAGCCCTACCTCGTCCATATGCGCCGAAATTAGCGTTTTCTTTAAAGCAGGCTTTTTTCCCTTGCAGAAAGCAATTATATTGCCGAGATTATCTATCTTATATTCACATTTTCCGTCAATTGCTTTACAGATATATTCTGCAACAGCGCCCTCGTCGCCGGATATTCCGTCAAGCGTGCAGAGGTCTTTTAAATAATCGATAAGCTCCATTATCAGAAACCTCCCCTTTTGCAGAATTCGGCAAGCAGCCTTGCGGTATTCTCAATATCGCTGACAGCGACCGCCTCCACGGGCGTGTGCATATACTTTATCGGAACGGAAACGGTAACGGCTGCGCTGCCGCCCGCCGCCGTTGAAAAAGCGTCGGCGTTAGTGCCTGTTTTTCCGCCCATCACTTCTATCTGATAGGGCAGATCTGCCGACTCTGCTGTTTTGATAAGCGCATCTGACAGCCTTCTTGAAAGCGTCGGCGAAATGCCTATCATTGCGCCCTTTCCGACCTCGCCGGTATTTTCTTCCGACTCGCCGTGAACTCTTCCGAACGAAACGTCGACGGCAATAGAAATATCGGCATTTTCCCTGAAAGCAGCGGTCTTTGCGCCCTGAGAGCCTACCTCCTCCTGCGAGGAAAAAAGAACCGTGATATTATACTTTGTGCTTTCGCCGTAAAGCAGCTCGAGCATATAAAGTATGACCGCAGCGCAGCTTCTGTCGTCTATCGCCTTTGAAGTAACAAGGCTTCCGAGCGACATGAGTTCATTCTCGATAAGCACACGGTCGCCTAAAGACACAAGCTCTTTTGCCTGCTTGCCGTCAAAACCTATATCTACATAAAGATCCTCAAGCTTTGCGGCGGAGGACTGCTCGCCCTGCAAATGAGGCGGAACGCTCGTTATAACGCCGTAAAGCTTCTGTTTTCCGAGTACAGTTACCTGAGCGGCAGGAAGAACTCTTTCGTCAATTCCGCCGCACTTTGAGACCTTTAAAAAGCCGTCGTCGGTAATGTAATTTACTATCATTCCTATCTCGTCAAGATGTGCGTCGATAAGAACGGTCGGTTTGTCATCGTCAAACTCTCCGACACGGCAGGTCACGTTATTGAAACTGTCAATTTCCGCTTTGCCGTATTTTGAAAGATATTCGGCGCACAGCGCTGAAATATTCTCCTCCGCTCCCGAAACACCGTCGGCTGCGCACAGCCTTGACAGAACGGAAGTTATATCAAAATTATCCATATTTTTCGTATTAAAGTTCATTTACAAGACGCTTGAAATGCTTTCCTCTTTCTTCAAAATTTGTATAAAGATCAAAACTTGCGCTTGCGGGTGAGAGCGAAACAATATCGCCCGGTCTTGCAAGCACAGCCGCCTGCTCGACAGCCTCTTCGAGCGTTTTTACCTTTACGATCTTAAGTCCGCTGTCGGGATAAAGCGGCGATGTGCGAACCGCAGCGTCGATCTTTGGACCTGTTGCGCCGAGAAGGATAAGTATCTTTACCTTTTCGTTAACGGTATCTGCCATAGGCTCGTAGGGTATCTTCTTATCGTATCCGCCTGCAATAACGATAATCTTCTGCGAGAAGGAATTAAGTCCTGCCATTACTCTCGTCGGGCTTGTTGCGATCGAGTCGTTATACCACTTTACGCCGTCAAGCTCACGGACAAATTCGATTCGATGCTCGACTCCGCCGAAAGTCATTGCGGTATTCACAATGCTCTCGATAGATACCTCGCCCCATACCGCCGATATTGCCGTAAGATAATTATCGACGTTATGTATTCCGGGAATTCTTATATCGTCCTTATGAACGATCTCGGTAACTTCACCCTTGTCGGCATAGCAAAGCATTCCGTCTTCTCTCAGGAACGCTCCCCTGTCGGTATTTCCGCTGAGAGAGAACTTTACGAGCGTGCCTCTTACCATCGGCGCAAGCTTCATTGTTTCCTCGTTGTCGGCGTTAAGCACCGTTTTTGAAAATGCGTTCTGATGTCTTATTATGTTGCACTTTGAGTCGATATACTCCTCCATTGTGCCATGAACGTCAAGATGATTGGGCGAGATATTCGTAACAACGGCAACGTCGGGCGATCTTCTCATTGAAATAAGCTGAAAGCTCGAAAGCTCGACAACAGCTGCGTCGGTCTCGCTCATTGTTTCTACGATAGGCAAAAGCGCCTTTCCGATATTTCCGCCGAGGTGAACTCTTTTACCCTCAGCCTTCAAAAATTCGCTGATGAGCGTTGTCGAGGTAGTCTTTCCGTCAGAGCCTGTAACCGCATATATCTTGCAGGGGCAAAGGTCGAAGAAAACCTCCATCTCGGACGTTATAACGACGCCGGCTTCCCTCGCCTTAGTAAGAACGGGGTGGTTGTAATACATTCCGGGCGTGCGGAAAACTATATCGCAGTTAAATATCTCGTCAAGATAGTTTTCGCCGAGCGCAAAATCAACGCCCTTAGCCGAAAGCTCGTACATAATATCCTCAGGAAAATGGTCCTCGTCCTTTTTGTCGAGAACGACAACCTTTATTCCCTTTGAAACAAAAACGTCGATAAGCCTGCGGTGGCTTACGCCCACGCCGATAAATCCGACGCGCTTATCCTTAATAGAAGCAAAAAATCTCTGTGATTTGGTCATTTTTTATACTCTCCTTTATCAGAAATGATACCGCAATGCGTATGTAAAGCTATAAAGCGTTAAAATACATTGTCAGATACCTATTCTATTATATTATATAACAAAAGCGGCAAAATAGCAAGAGCTAATTATGAAATTTAATAACTTTTAATAACTGTCGGGGCGGTTTGTGATAATTTTTTATTCATAGAACAAAAACAGGCAAAAAAATGCGCAGGCTGTTAACCTAAATTGCAAAAGAATTTACAAAGAATGAGAGAATTTTGTACAAAAGATAAAAAGTGCGGAATTTCTAAAAAAGGTATTGTAAAATCTGATAGAATAATGTATAATAATATTATAATTTAATGACCTTGCACGGTTTCCGTCAGACGGCAGGGTTTTTAATTGGCGGAGAAAAGAGGATTTACAGATGGGAAAGACAGAAAAAAAGGTTTTTGACACAACTACCAGCGTAGCGCCGCTCGGACTTATCGCAATGGACGGTGCAAAAGAGCTTGGTGATATGATCAACCGCTATTTTCTTAAATGGTCTTTACAGGACAGCGATAAAACAGGTAAGGGCTTCCTTATCGACGTTGACTGCCCGAGATTTTCTTCAGGCGACGGAAAGGGACTTATCAAGTCTACTGTAAGAGGTAAGGATCTGTTTATTCTTTGCGACGTCGGCAATTACAGCTGCACCTATACTATGTACGGCAAGCAGAACGCAATGTCGCCCGACGATCACTATCAGGATCTTAAAAGAATAATCCAGGCTGCAAGCGGTAAGGCTCACAGAATAAACGTTATCATGCCTATTCTTTACGGCGGAAGACAGCACAGAAGAACATACCGTGAATCGCTTGACTGCGCTGTTGCACTTCAGGAGCTTGCCTCAATGGGCGTTCAGAACATAATCACCTTCGACGCTCACGACCCCAGAGTTCAGAACGCTATCCCGCTTACAGGCTTTGACAACATTATGCCTTCCTATCAGGTGCTCAAGGCGTTGACAAAGACCTTTGATTCGTTAAAGCTTGACAAAAACAACTTTATGATCGTATCTCCCGACGAGGGCGCTATCAACAGAAATATGTATTACGCTTCGGTTCTTGGCGTTGACCTCGGTATGTTCTATAAGAGAAGAGATTATTCGACCGTTGTTAACGGCAGAAACCCCATCGTTGCGCACGAATATATGGGCAACGACGTCGAGGGCAAGGATATTTTCATCGCCGACGACCTTATTTCCTCGGGCGAATCGATGCTTGACATTGCTATCGAGCTGAAAAAGAGAAACGCAAGAAAGATCTTCTGCTATGCGACCTACGGCATCTTCACAAACGGTCTTAATACATTCAACAAGGCTTACGAGGACGGCATTATCGACGCAGTATTCGGCACAAATCTTACCTACCGCACTCCCGAGCTGCTCGCAACGCCCTGGTTCCATGAGGTAGACTGTTCAAAGTATATCGCTTATTACATTGCGACCCTCAATCACGATATGTCGATCTCGGACGTTATCGATCCTCATCAGAAGATAACCGCTCTGCTTGAAAACTACAACAAGTGATATTAACAGCATAAATTAAAGACGGCTCGTTACAGCCGTCTTTTTTTCAAGTAAGTAAGGAAGGAAGTGAAGTTTTGCTATGATTTTTGCGGCAATAGTCGCAGGCGGCAGCGGCACACGAATGGGAGCTGACATTCCAAAGCAGTTTTTAGACCTTTGCGGAAAGCCGATAATTATAAGGACTGTAGAGGCTTTTCTTGCAAACAAACGCATTGACCTGATTTATGTTGGCGTTCATGCCGATTGGATAGAGTATATGGAAGAAAAATGCAGAGAATTTTCTCTGCCGTCTGACAGAATAAAGCTCGTAAAAGGCGGCGCCGACCGAAATTCTACCGTGTTTAAGATAATCGACCGCATAAAAGAAGAACAGATGATCTCGGAGGAGGATATTATTCTTACGCACGACGGAGTAAGACCTTTTGTGAGTCAGAGGATAATCGAGGACAACATCAACGCAATGAACGAAACGGACGGAGTAACTACCGCTATCGCTTCCACAGACACGCTGCTTTACTCAGAAAACGGCGGCAAAATTGACAGCGTTCCCGACCGTTCAAAGCTTTTCAGAGCGCAGACGCCTCAGACTTTCAGGCTGAAAAAGCTGTGCGAGGCATATGACGCTATTGATGATGAAAGAAAAAATCTGCTTACCGACACGGCGAGCGTGTTCACCTTTGCAGGACTTCCCGTCGGGATAATTAAAGGCGAGGAGAGCAATCTTAAGCTTACTACTCCGTTTGATATGACAGTCGGAGAGGCTTTTGTACAAAAAAACGGACAATAAAAACGAGCGAACTACTTTTTCATGCCGTAGTTCGCTCTTCGTTTTTTGCAAGTAAAAAAGTCCGGTTTTCCAAGAAAAGCTTAATTCGGATAAAATCGTCAAACAGAACACCGACCGCCGAAAGCGCAAACCAGAGAAAAGTAAACGGCAGGCAGATCTGTCCGTTGAAATTAAGGGGCATCATGGAATAATCCCACACCTCAAGTCCCATTCGGACGTTTACGATCTCGCCCGTTATAAGCTCGCTCAGCGTGATGAACGCCGATGAAACGACAAGCAGAAAAAACAGTCGGACGGGCGTTCGATCGGCAGTATTCATAACGTGAATAAGCAGCATTGCAAGTCCGCCTAAAATGCCCATTGAAATATGTGTAAATCCCCGTGCGGCAATTTCGATAAGACCGTAGGCGAATGCGCCCGATGAAAAAATCGTCAGCACCTTTGCCGCTTGTAAGCTGTTACCATAACGCAAATTATCACCTCGACAAAAAATCTCTATATGTATAATTTGCGCAGATTTTTATAATTTAAAACCGTTTTGTAAGATAAATTTATACCTGCCAGCTGTTGAGATATTTTTCCTGATCCTCGGTAAGCTCATCTATACAGATGCCCCAGTCCGAAAGCTTTGCCCTTGCAACCTCGTTGTCGACATATTCGGGAACGTCGATGACCATGCTTTCATGCTTTTCGTCCTTGTTTTTTACAAGATAATACGCCGAAAGCGCCTGTATCGCAAAGGACATATCCATTATCTCGGCAGGATGTCCGTCGCCTGCGGCAAGGTTTACAAGCCTGCCCTCGCCGATAACATAAAGCCATCTGCCGTTTTCAAGCTTATAGCCGTCGATATTATTTCTTGCGATTTTTGATTCGACAGCGATCTTTTTAAGACCTGCAACGTCCACCTCGCAGTCGAAATGTCCTGCGTTGCAGAGAATTGCGCCGTCCTTCATATTAAGAAAACTCTTTTCGGTTATAACGTCTTTGCAGCCCGTAACGGTAACGAAAAAGTCGCCGACCTTTGCGGCTTCTTCCATTTTCATGACCTTAAAGCCGTCCATTACAGCCTCGATAGCCTTGACGGGATCGATCTCGGTTATAATTACCGATGCGCCGAGACCCTTAGCTCTCATCGCAACGCCCTTTCCGCACCAACCGTAGCCTGCAACGACAACATTTTTCCCTGCAACTATAAGGTTTGTCGTTCTGTTGATACCGTCCCAGACAGACTGACCCGTGCCGTAGCGGTTGTCGAAAAGGTGCTTGCATTTTGCGTTGTTAACAAGCATCATCGGGAATTTGAGCTGACCTGCGTTATTCATTGCGATAAGCCTTATAATTCCCGTTGTCGTTTCCTCACAGCCGCCGATAACGTTCGGGATAAGCTCGGGATATTCGGTATGTATAAGATTAACAAGGTCGCCGCCGTCGTCTATTATGATGTTCGGACCTATCTTTACGACCTCGGAGATATGTCTGTGATATTCCTCATCGGTTGCGCCGTGCCATGCAAAAACGTTCAAGCCGTCATGCACAAGCGCAGCGGCAACATCGTCCTGAGTTGACAGCGGATTGCTGCCGGTAACATACATCTGCGCTCCGCCTGCTGCAAGCACCTTGCAAAGATAGGCAGTTTTAGCCTCAAGATGTACCGAAAGAGCAACCTTGATATTCTCAAACGGCTTTTCACGGCTGAATTTCTCTTCAAGACCTCTGAGCAGGCACATATTCTGCTTTACCCATTCGATCTTTCTTTTTCCGCTTTCCCATAAATCGATATTTCTTATTTCGCTCATCATAAACTTCCTTTCGGTCACGAGATAGTTTTCTTCTTCGCTGTTTTCTTAGGCGTGCTCTGAGACTTGGGTTCTTCCGCACCCTTGTCCTCGAAAATTGCGTCGTCAGTCTTTAAGTAATCAAATTCGGGGTTATCCTGACCGAGAGCGTCGTAATAAGGCTGAATTACATATTTTCTTATTACAGGATAGCAGTTAAATGCGCCCACGAAGCAGATAAAGCTGAACGGCCAGAAGAGAATGAAAAATAACGAGATCGGCAGGAATCCTACCATAAGGAATACCACAACGATCCAGACGAGAAGCGTCCAGAGGCTTTTCTTTACGCCAAGGCTTACAAGGAAAAATGAGTTCTTGACTATTTTTCCGAGCGTGAGATTTGTCGACACTATCATAAGATAAATGTAAAAATGCATCATAAAGAAAACGATACAGCAGCTAAGACACAGCACAAGCGGTATGTACATGGCAGTCGTAGTCTTCGCCCACTCGTTATATGCAGGTATCGCAACGGTAAAACCTGAGATAAATACAAGGTCGATAAGTCCCATGACGAAGCTCTGCTTGAAATTGCTTTTGTAAGCGTCCCAGAAATCCGACCACATAAACGCATTTCTTTCCTGCGACCAGTTGCGGCAGACCTTTGTCATTGCGGCAATTGCGGGTCCTATCGTAACAACAGGCAGCATTGCGAGCAGGAACATAAGATTAAGCCCCATAAGCTTCCACATTCTTCGGCCGTATATTTCCATGAATTTAAAAAAGCCCTTTTTTTCATAAGGCGCTTTGGGAATACCCATTCCCGGCTGATCGTATCGTTTGAACAATCCCATTTTAATTCTCCTTGATCTTGATAGTCCTTTATATAATTTTTGCCGCACGGAGTTTATAAAAACCTTCGCAGCAGCAATATCGCCGTGAAGCAGTCGACGGCAGCTAAAACGGACGCCGCCGCCGTAAGCGTCAGCATATATATTGAATAACGCTTTGTACGCTCTCTCATTCCGTCAAAAAGCCTGTCCTGAAAGCAGACCTGAAAAATTCTTGAGGACATATTCATCGACTCTCTTGACGCAAGAATTATGATAACGAGCGTGAAAAATACGCCCGGCAGAACCGCTCCGGCTCTTATCAGCGCCGTTTTTGAAAAGCTGCTGCCGTAAAGCTGTGAGAGGATAACACCGCAGCTTATCCCCTTGAAAAACGGAAGAAGCAGCTGAAAAGGCTGTGAAACTGCGCCGAAGCCGAGCGCAAAAGCTAACAAAACATAAAGCCATGCGCCCATAAAAGAGCGAAGAAGAATTGCGGCAAAGCTGCCGTTTTTTCTAAGCTCGATAAAGTCGGACACCGCCGCAGAAAGCCGGTCGGATATTTCAGCGTCGATATAACAGCGGCAGAGCGTTCCGAATAGCACGCCCATCAGCGCAGATATTGAAAGCGCAGTAAAAAGTATAAGTCCCCTGTTTTTTCTAAGCGGTTCGATTTTTCTTTCCGTTTGCATATACATCACTCCTTTGGTGAAGATATATGCTTGTCTTTTGGAAAAAATTCCGATTATTTTGAAAGCTCGTAAGCCCTTTTAGTGCAAGCCTCGCAGCAGTTTTTAACCGTCTGTTCAAGACCGCCCTCTCTTAATTTCTCAAGCCCTGCGATGGTCGTTCCGCCCTTTGAAGAGACCATCTCGATAAGCTTATCTATTGAGTTTCCGCTGTCGGTTATCATTTTTGCCGAGCCGATAAGCGACTTTGCGAAAAGCTGCTTTGCAACCTCGGGGTCGATACCGACAGAATCGGCATAATCTATAAACGCTTTAGCATAGAGATAAATAAACGCTGGCGACGAGCCGTTTATCGCAATTATCTCCTTCATTTTATTCTTCGGTATCACGGAATAAATTCCGCACTGACCGAAAATATCGCACACAAGCTTAAATTTCTCATCGGTTACGCTGTCGGATCTTGAAAGAGCCGTCGCGCCCTCGCCGAGAAGCAGCGGAGTGTTCGGCATTACAAGAACGACCTTTGCGCCGCCTATTGTTTTCGAGGCGATATATTCATCGGAAATACCTGCGCAGATAGAAACGATAACGGTATCGGCGGTCACAAACGGAGCGATCTCGTCAAGAAGCTCGTCAAGCTGCTGCGGCTTGATCGCAAGAAAAACGACGCCGCATTTTGAAACAAGCTCAGACGAATTTTTACAGATCTTAACACCGATAGCCGCCGCACGCTCGCATACAGGTTCATAGCAGTCGTAAGCATAAAGCGAAAGACGCTCGTTTTTGCTTTCAACAACGCCCTTCATGATCGCATAACCCATGTTTCCGGCGCCGATAAAGCCTACGTTTATCATAAAAAATCAATCCCTTCTGTAAATAAAAAAACTTGCTTTTATTATACAACAAAATGTACAAAAAAGCAAGTATATTTTATGAATTTTTACAAATTTAATTAGCGGCTGTTCTTACCGTAACAAAACGCTTATATGCGGCGAGCGCAACGGGGAGAAGAATAAACAGGAGCGGAATATCGATAACAAGCTCAAGCACGTTTTTTGCGACACGGGCAACTATTGCCGTTCCGTAGGCTTCCTTGGGAATAAATCCGTAATGAAGATTGAGCGCTGTGTTTATCAGAAGATTGATAACGACAACGTCGAGAAGTCTTGCGATGACCGCTCTGAAAAACAGCGTTATATCCTTCTGGGTCTTTTTAAGATTATCTGCGATAAGTATCGAACGTCTGTCGTTCTTATGATACAAAACCATTCCGTAGATAAGACCCTGAAGACCTGCGGCGAGGGTGTATGCGATAAGGAACGAGCTTGCCGGGTGGGCAATGAAGCCGACGATATCGCAGGCAAGACCTGCAAAAAATGCGACCGACGGGCCGAACAGCATTCCGATAACGGCTATTGCGATAAATGCGAAGTTAAGTTTCACAAAGCCTATGTCGAGTGAGAACATTTCGATGACCATAGATATTGCGATAAAAATACCCGTGACCGTTATACATTTGATACTTTTCAGTTCCTTGATAGAATTTTGGAACATACGAATGAAGCTCTTCATAAAAATTACCTCCTTAAATTATGCGAGCAATTTTGCCTTGTGCATAAATGAAAGCAAAAAAGCAGCACGCAAAAAACCGCTTTTGGTTCATGCAATGCTGCTTTGAAAAGCTTCAATTACACATTCAGCGGGATGCGAAACCCGAACCGCAAAGGTACAAAAATCATTTACTTTTCGTACTTTTTCGTCCCGACAGCAACTCCCCGTCTGTCAGGCACTTAACGCTCGGATCTCTACTCTGTTTTTTCTATATCAATTCTTAAAGAATCAATATGCAGTGTCATAGAAAACATCATATCTGTGGTCGAGGAAAGGCTTCTTCATTGCAAGACCTTCCTGAATATCGATATCGTAAACCTTGCCTCCCTTAAGACCAACGATCCTGTTTCCGATGCCCTGTTCGAGCAGCTCAACAGCATGATAGCCCATTTCGGTAGCGATAACTCTGTCACGGAGTGTAGGCGAGCCGCCTCTCTGAACGTGACCGAGAATCGTTACTCTCGACTCGATTCCCGTCATTTCCTGGAGCGTTCTCGAAATAACCTCGGTCTGTCCTACGCCCTCGGCAACAACGATGATGAAGTGATGCTTGCCGTCCTTTGAATTCTTTGTCTTTACCATCCTTGCAGCGATTGCGTCAAGATCGTAAGGACGTTCAACGGTAATGCAAGCCTCAGCGCCTACTGCAATGGCAACGTTTACAGCTATATAGCCTGCCTTTCTGCCCATAACCTCAACTACCGAGCAGCGATCGTGGGACTGTGCGGTATCACGAAGCTTGTCGATCATATCCATAGCCGTATTCATAGCGGTGTCGTAACCGATAGTATATTCTGTACACTGGATATCGTTATCGATAGTTCCGGGGAGTCCGATACAGGGAATGCCGACAGAAGAAAGATCTCCCGCACCTCTGAACGAACCGTCGCCGCCGATAACGACAATACCCTCAAGACCAAGCTCCTCGCAGACAGCCTTGCCCTTTAAAACGCCTTCCATATTGCGGAATTCGGGGCAGCGAGCTGTATAAAGGCAGGTACCGCCTCTCTGGATAATACCCGAAACGCTTCTTGCCGTAAGCTCTTCATATTCACGATTAAGAAGACCGACATAGCCTCTCTTAATTCCGATGACCTCCATGCCCTTAGAGAGAGCAGCTCTTGTAACAGCTCTGACAGCAGCATTCATACCGGGAGCGTCGCCGCCGCTGGTCAATACACCGATTCTTTTAGCCATAACTTTTTTCCTCCAAATCTGAATGATATCCGAATAAAAAAACTATCGGAAAATACAGTCATTATATATCATAATCATACCACAAAGGTAAATCTGTGTCAAGTGTTTTAATAAAAATTTCAAACGTTTTCGTAAATTTCGGCAGGTTTTTACCACTGATAATATTCATCGGTCGAACCGTCGTCATAATACGAATCGGTCGGATAATCGTATGAGCTGTCGGTATTTTCGCCCTGAGAATCGACAACCGAGGATTCGTCGACAAGACCGCTTGAAATATAAACGGTGAGAACCTGTCCGTCGCGGACGTTTATCGTATAGCCCGGCTCGATGCTCGTTCTGATAACATAGCCAATAGGAAGAGTTGTCGAGCTTTCTTCAACCGTATTGTAAATGATATTCATTTCGCTGAGAATATCAAGATAACGCTTTTTCATCATACCCTCATACTCAGGAACGGCAACTGCCGCAGGTCCTAAGCACACGGTAAGCTCAAGCTCGTTTTTGAGTGCAGGGTCGTAATCCGCTCCTGCGGGAATGCTCTGCTCGGTTATCGTACCCTTTTCCGTTTCGTCGGAATAGAAGGTCTTTGTTCTTATTGTAAAGCTGTTTCCAAGCTCTCTTTCAACGGTATCAAGACGTTTTCCGATAAGGTCGGGCATTATCGAACCGTAGCCGTACGGCGAATCTCCCTCAGATTCCTCCTGCGGCTTTGGTTCTGCCGCCGAAGCTGTGATAAGAGTTTCGCTTTCCTCGGTATAATCGTTTGTGACAACGAAGGAATTTTTCGCAACCGACTCGTCCTCCTGCGGAGAGAAAACCTCGTAAAGAAGCACTATTCCGACAATAAGTATCAGCGCAAGCATAAGAAAGCCGATAACCGCAACAGCCGCCGGCGTTTTGCTTTTCTTTTTCTCCGGGGTCTTTGCGGCCGAAGCCTGTTTTGCCTCGTTATTCTTTGGCGGCTTGACAACGGGAATAGTCTGCGTTGCGCCCTTGACATGAGCCGAGGGCTGCGGAACGTTTTCAAAAAGCTCGCTTACAAGATCCGTAATGGTCTGTATTCTGTCGACTCCCCTTACCGCCATTGCACGAAGAAGAACGTTTGAAACGTGTCTCGGAATATGCGGATTGATCCTTGACGCAGGTATCATCGTATCGTTGTGAAGACGATTGTTTGCGTCGGGCGGAACATAGCCCGTAAGAATACGGTAAATTACAGCGGCGATAGAATAAACGTCTGTCCATGTTCCCTGCCATTCGAGCGAGGAATACTGCTCGGGTGCGGTATAGCCCGAATAAAACTCAGGCGAAAGCGCCGTGTTCGACGTTCTTATCGAGCTTATCGAAAAGCCTGTTATCTTTAGTTTTCCGTCAGTAGTGACGATTATATTTTCCGGCGATATACCTCTGTGGATTATGCCGGCGTTATGTATTATGCTAAGAGTTGTAAAAAGCGGAACAAAAAGTTTTTTTACCTGCTGCCACTGGAGATAGCCACGGTTTGACTGCAGGAACTTTTTGAGCGAAACACCTTCTACATATTCAAGGATAACGTAGCAGGTGTTGTTTTCCGAAAACATATCCTTCGCCGTGCAGATGCTTCCTAAATTGCGCATTCTTGTCAGCGTTCTGTTCATATCCTGAAACTCTGACATATAGGTCTTGTATTTTGCAAGGCAGTCTTTATTTATGATAATATTATTGCTTCTCATCTCACGCTCGCACAGCGTGTCGGGCATATATTCTCTTAACACGGCCTTTGTTTTGCTAACCGTGTCATAACAGATATACGACGCACCCTCGCCGTTATAGGAGAGCATTTTTCCGACTATATATCTGTCATTCAGCACAGTCCTCGGTGCAAGATATGACTGTAAATGCGGTATGTCGTCCGTATAAGAGCAGTAATGACAAACGCCGTCGCTGTCAAGCTCATTCATACAGCCCATACAAAGCTTTACGCCGGTATGCATCAGAAGACCCCCTTTTTTTGTAATATTTTTGCGCATAAAACGACATCATAAAATATAATATCAATTAAGCGGTCAAAAGTCAACAGTTTATAATAAACTGTCTGAAAAATGAAATAATTTGTATTAATTCTGTAACATATGATTTTTCGGGCTTACATATTATCGGGGAAAATAAGCTCAGTCGTGTAATACTGATATTTTCCCTTTTCGTTGAAAGCCGCGCGGAGTATCACAGCCTGCTCGTCGCCGTTGTCACGCTTAAAGTAATACTTATAGGTATAGGTTATTATACCGCTCTGCGAATAGGAAATGCTGTAAGGGCGCATATCAATGCTCTTTAAGACCGAATTCTGCTTATCGCCCTTTTTGAACGTATCGAGATCGACAAGACCTTTGCGCTTAATGCCCCTCATATCCTTTTTTACGACCGTGAAATCGGTGTAAATAACGTCGGTAATAAAGCCCTCTTTGCCAGTGTTTGCAAAGACCGCCCATTCGGGATAGGAAATGCCGCCCGCTTTGATATCGTCCTCGCTCTCGTAAATATAATCAAAGGCGACAGCGCTGTTTACGCCGTAAAATGCCGACTCATCGGAAAAATGCATCTCGTTTTCGCTTTCGAGCTTTTTGATGTCATTCCCGATAAACTCTGCTGCATATTCGGCGTATTTTTCACCCTCGGACGTCATAAGGCTGCCGAAAACGACGGCGATAATGACTATTACAAGTATTACGCACAAACCGAGCGCTAAAAGCTTGAATTTCATATCAAAGCCTTGTTTTACGACCTCTTTGCCCGTGTTTACATTCTTCTGCCTTCTGTTCTTTTTAGGCTTTTTGCCGCCGAAAAGGTTAAGCGAGCGCTTTTTCTTCGGCGCTTCCTTTAGCTTTGTCGAGCAGAAAGGACAGGTATATTCGTCATCAGAAATCTTTTTGCGGCATTTAGGACATTCCATAGCCAAAGCCTCCGTAGTTTATTTTTTCTGTCGGAATATATTATAGCATATAAGAGCGAATTTGTCAAATCCTATCGAATCAGAGCGAAAGCTGGTCGGGGTCGGGCAGATCCTTTGCTATCGAGCCTGCCGCCGGTATCGATCTGCACCGATATTTTTTAAGAGCCTCGGCGGTCTGCTCGCTGACAGGCTTTGCACTTTCTACCGCCGCTTTCGCCTTTAAGGACATGACCGAAACGCCTACCGTCGTCTTTGAAACCTTTGGCATAAGCAGCGAGGTATCGAAGATGAGCGCTCTGTTATTTGTCGACCTTATAAGCAGATCAACGTTATCCTGTATGAAGATCGCAGCCACAAGCTTTTCTTTAAGGCTGAACGCACCGGTAAGCTTCTTGCGGTTTGTTTTTGTTTCATATGCGGAAAGCGGGACCTTTGCCGCCTTTCCGTTTGCATAGATAAATATCATATATCCGCTGTAATCCGAGGTGTTGACCATTGCGACGACAGATTCGTCCTCGTCGAATGAAAGCTTTGCCGGAATATAGTCGCCCATGGAGCTTGCCTTTGTTTCCTTAAAGCTGTTGACCTTGGATTTATAGCAGTTTGCCGCAGAGGTAAAGAAAAGCAGCTCCGACTTATTATTAGTCACTATCTCCTGCGTTATATAGTCGCCCTCTTTGAGCTTGTGGTCGCTCGACATTCTTAGAGAATTCGGAAGTATCTTCTTGAAATATCCGCTTTCCGTCATAAACAGCGTGCAGGAATAATCGGGGATATCCTCCTCCTCGTCGATCTCGACAATATCCGTTGGATAGAAGAAATCTGTCTTTCTCGGCTGACCGTATTTTTTGATTACGTTTTTAAGCTCCGAGGCGATGACGGATTTTATCTTTCTTTCGCTTTCGGCAAGCGCAGCAAGCTCCTCTATCTCGCCTTTAAGGTCTTCTATATCCTTGGTTCTCTTTAAGATATACTCACGGTTCAGGTGGCGAAGCTTAATTTCCGCAACATATTCCGCCTGAACCTCGTCAATACCGAATCCTATCATAAGATTAGGCACAACGTCCGCTTCTTCTTCCGTTTCACGAACAATCTTTACCGCCTTGTCGATATCGAGCAGTATTTTTTCAAGACCTTCGAGAAGATGAAGCTTTTCCTTTTTCTTATTGAGGTCAAAAACTGTTCTGCGGCGGACGCAGTCGATCCTGAATTTTATCCATTCATCAAGTATCTCGTAAACGCCCATGACCTTGGGATAACCGTGGACGAGGATATTGAAGTTGCATGAATAAGCATCCTGAAGCGGAGTAAGCTTGTACAGCTTCTGCATCACCTTTTCGGGATCTGTTCCCTTTTTGAGATCGACCGTTATGGTAAGTCCGTTCAGATCGGTATCGTCGCGGACATAGGATACCTCGCGCAGCTTGCCTGCCTTGACCTGCGCTATTATCTTTTCGATAATCGCCTCGACAGTTGTGGTGGCAGGTATCTCGCTTATCGAAATGGTGTTGCTCTTTTTGTCGTAGGAATACTTTGCACGAAGTTTAACGGAACCTCTTCCCGTGCGGTATATCTCCTCCAAAGCCTGCTCGTCGTAAAGCATAAGACCGCCGCCTGCAAAATCGGGGCCTTTGAGCGTTTCGAGGATATTAAATTTCGGATCTTTCATAAGCGCTATCGTAGTTTCGCAGATCTCCTGTAAATTGAACGAGCAGATAGACGAAGCCATCGAAACGCCTATTCCAACGTTTGAGTTTACAAGTATCGACGGGAACGCCGCAGGCAGCAGCGTAGGTTCCATCATTTCGTTGTCGTAGTTGGGAACGAAATCGACGGTATCCTTATCAATATCGGAAAAAAGCTCGTTGCAGATAGGCGCAAGCTTCGCTTCGGTATATCTTGAAGCGGCGTACGACATATCACGGGAGTAAGCCTTTCCGAAGTTTCCCTTTGACTCGATATAGGGGTGAAGCAGCGTTTCGTTTCCTCTTGCAAGACGAACCATCGTTTCGTAGATCGCCTGATCGCCGTGAGGATTGAGCTTCATTGTCTGACCGACTATATTCGCCGACTTAGTGAGCGAACCGCTAAGCAGTCCCATTTTATACATTGTGTAAAGAATTTTTCTGTGCGAGGGCTTGAAGCCGTCGATCTCGGGGAAGGCTCTCGATACGATAACGCTCATCGCATAGGGCATATAGTTCTTTTCGAGCGTTTCGGTGATAGGCTCGCTTACGACCGTTCCCGCTCCTGCGATATATGCGTCGGGATATTTCTGTATCGTCTTTTTTTGTTCCGACTTTGATTTTTTAGCCATTTATATGATCTTCCTTTCGGTCTTTCCTTTAATTAAGTCAGGGCTTTAACTACGGCGGCGGCGATAATAAACATCACGCTTACCGCATAGCAAAAGATAAGTCTGTTTCTGAAATGAAGCAAAGCCTGCTTTGAGCTTTCGGCGTCCTTTTCATCGGCTGAAAAGAAAAATCTCATTGTTTTGAAGGTTACGGCTGCCGAATAGATAAGCATCAAAACGGCGGCTGAAAGCAGAATTATAATTAAAAGCTTCATGTCTGTCACCCTTTTACGAAATATCCGCCATGTCGATATAGTCGTGTCCGAACTCAGAGATGAAGTCCTTTCTTCCCTGAAGATCGTCACCGAGCAGCATATCGAACATATAGGCTGTTTTCTCCACGTCGGCAGGCTTTACGTTTATAAGTCGGCGAGTTGCCGGGTTCATGGTGGTAAGGCTCATCATGTCCGCCTCGTTCTCGCCAAGACCTTTTGAACGCTGGAGTGTATATTTCTTATCGCCGATCATTTTTAATATCTCGTTCTTTTCGTTTTCGTCATAGGCGAAATATTTCTTTTCCTTATTCTTTTCCTTGACTGTTATTTCAAACAGCGGAGATTCCGCAATATAGACGTAGCCTTCGTTGATAAGGGTCGGCGTTAGCCTGTAAAGCATCGTAAGCACAAGTGTGCGTATCTGGAAACCGTCGTAATCGGCATCGGTACAGATTATTATTTTGTTCCAACGAAGTCCGTTTATGTTGAAATTAGATATTTCCTTATTTGATTTGCTCTGAACCTCGACTCCGCAGCCAAGCACCTTTATAAGATCGGTTATTATCTCGCTCTTGAAAATTCTTGCGTAGTCTGCTTTAAGGCAGTTGAGTATCTTTCCTCTTATCGGGATAACCGCCTGAAATTCCGAATCACGAGCCATTTTAACCGAACCGAGCGCCGAATCGCCCTCCACTATATAAAGCTCACGAACGCTCACGTCTTTCGAGCGGCAGTCGTTGAACTTCTGCACCTGATTTGAAAGGTCGATATTGGCAGTTAGGGTCTTTTTGATATTAAGCCTTGAAACCTCGGCTTTTTCACGGCTTCGCTTATTGATAAGCACCTGATCGCATATTCTTGCAGCCTCGTCCGCCTTTTCGATAAAGTAAATTTCAAGCTGCTGCTTTAAGAATTCGTTCATGCAGTCCTTGATAAACTTATTTGTAATAGATTTCTTGGTCTGGTTCTCATAAGACGTTTCGGACGAAAAGGAGCTTGAAACGAGAACAAGACATTCGTCAATATCCGCAAATGTTATCGGCTTTTCGTTTTTGTTATACTTATTGTTCGTTTTAAGATAGTTGTTTATAGTCGTTGTGAAAGCAAGCTTTACTGCGTCCTCGGGCGAACCGCCGTGTTCAAGATAGCTTGAATTATGGAAATACTGACAGCCCTTGATATAGTTTGAAAAGGTAAACGCAACCGAAAGCTTTACCTTATAGTCGCTTCTGTCGGCACGGTCACGTCCTACCCTTTCGCCCGTAAAATACTGTATCGAGGTAAGCGCCTTGTCCTCCGTTATCTCGGCAACGTAATCGGAAATACCGTTTACATAAAGAAAACTCTGCTCCTCAAATTTTCCGGGGGTCTGTTCGACACGGAAAATAAATTCGACATTAGGATTAACAACAGCCTGCTTTTTGAGCATATCTATGAAGAAATCTTTTTCGATCTTTATTTCAGTAAACACCTCAAGGTCGGGCTTCCAGCGCTGGATAGTTCCAGTTCTTTTGCCCTTATACGGCTTCTGATGAAGTCCGCCGACGTTTTCGCCCTTTTCAAAGTGCAGGGTATATTCGTTTCCGTCTCTGTAAACGGTAACGTCCATATATTCGCTTGCGTACTGGGTAGCGCAGGCGCCGAGTCCGTTTGTTCCGAGCGAGAACTCATAGTTGTTATCATTATTATTCTTATACTTTCCGCCTGCGTAAAGCTCGCAGTAAACAAGCTCCCAGTTGTAACGCTGCTGAGCCTGATTGAAGTCGACAGGACAGCCTCTTCCGAAGTCCTCTACCTGATAGCTGTCGTCAAGAAATTTTGTGAGGATTATCTTGTTTCCGTTTCCGTCACGAGCCTCGTCGATCGAGTTTGAAAGAATTTCAAAAACGGAATGCTTGCAGCCCTCAAGACCGTCGGAACCGAAAATTACGGCAGGACGTTTTCTTACTCTGTCCGCACCCTCAAGAAGCTCTATCGATTCGTTGTCGTACTGTTTTTTATTTGCCATTTTGTTCACTCATACCTTTCTTGTAAACGTAAATACTTCTTTGATTTTTACGTTGTCCTTTATTATTCGCAATCAGATTTTATTATATCATATCCAAAGGGAGCTTGTAAAGAGGTATTGAAAACTTTTTTACGAAATAAACAAAGTCAGTTTAAGAGATTTGTACATTTATAAGAATTAATTTAACATATTTGTCCAAGACTCCGCATATATTCTCAATAAGCAAAAGGTTTGCAAAAAAACAAACGGAGGAATTTTAGCTATGGATTTCAAGATCAACCGAGAAAAGATCGTTTGCCCCGTGTGCCTGCTCGAGACCGAGGTCACGCAGACGGCGGAACATGATTTTATTCTTCCCGACTACTGCCCCGATATATTCAGGGTGCTTAAATGCTGCATGATACCCTGCGTAGTTTCGACGGCGATAAACGGGAGCAGACTTACGTTCGACATCAACATTACGATAAGGGCGCTTTACAAAAGCAGCGACAGCTCGGGCATTCACTGCATAGAGCAGAGCCTCGATTACTCAAAGACTGTCGACCTGCCCTCAGACGCTGTTGACCCTTCGGTAAGCGTTACGCCGTCGGCTGAGTCGGTCAATTGCAGAGTTGTCAATCAGCGGAGGCTCGACGTCAGAGGAAGCGCAGCCTTTAAGGTCAGAGTAACAGGCGTAAAGAGCTGCGAGGCGGTATGCGACGCTTTCGGCGGAGGTATCCAGCTTAAAAAGCAGCCGGTGCTTTACCCTGCAAAAAGGCTTGTATGCGCAAAGAGGATAACTGTCATAGAGGAGCTTGAGCTTGCCGCAGGAAAGCCGCCGTTCGGAAGCGTTCTCCGCTGCGGTACGGGTGTTAAAAAAGGCGAACAGCGAATTATACCCGGCAAGCTGATAACGAAAGGCGACGCAGAGATAGACCTGCTCTATCAGCCGTCAGACGGCGCAGGAAAGCCGCCCGAAAGCATGAAATTCACCATTCCGTTCAGCCAGATAATCGACATTGAAGGAATAGAGGACGATTTTGAGAGCAGCGTTGAAATAACACCGTCAAAATGCGTTGTCAGCGTTAAGGCGGACGAAAGCGGCACGCTTGAGTGCGAGCTTGTTCTGCTTGTGAATATCGAAGCCGTTAAATACGACACCTGCGAGCTTGTTACCGACGCTTATTCCACAAAATACGAATGTGAGTGCGATCCGTTCGCCGCAGAGCCTGCTCTGCCGCCGACAAGATGCGAACGTCAGATCTCGGCGCAGACCTCTTTAAGCTGTTCTGACGGAGAGATAGCGCAGGTTTACGATCTCTGGTGCGCCGAGCCGACCATCTCGGCAAGATACGACGACGCTCACGAATGCGTCATGCTTTTCGGAAAGGTAAATTTCTGTATGCTCGGAAGACTTGCGGACGGTTCTTCGGCTTATGCGGAAAAGGAATGTGTTTTTGAGCAGCCGCTCAATTCGTCTGACGAAAGATATGAAGATACGAAAGTATCGGCAAGCGTGAGGGTGTGCGGCTGTTCGTATACGCTTAGCGAGGACGGAACGGTTCAGGCTAAGGCGGAGCTTTCGGCGGAAGCGGTTTGCAGGAAAAACGCTGTTCCCAAACTTCTTGGCAATATAACGCTTATGACAGACAAACCGAAGGAATATGACAAGAGGTGCGCCGTTAAGATATGTTACAGCGAAAGCGGCAGCAGCCTTTGGGACATTGCAAAGAAATATTCAACAAGCGCAGCGGCTTTAGCGGAGGAGAATCCGACGGACGACAAGGACGGAAGGCGCGTGCTTATCATACCGATTAAAAACTGACGGAGGACATATTCATGAACGATATTTACAGCGACATCGCACTCAGGACGGGAGGCGATATCTATATAGGGGTCGTAGGGCCTGTCAGAACTGGAAAATCGACGTTTATCAAGCACTTCATGGAGCAGCTCGTTATTCCCAATATCGACAGCGATTACAGGCGTGAAAGAGCGAGCGACGAGCTTCCGCAGTCGTCGGGCGGAAGAACGATTATGACTACAGAGCCGAAGTTTATTCCCGAAGAGGCTGTTACCGTAGACCTCGGAACTGCGCATTTCAAGATAAGAATGATCGACTGCGTGGGATATGTTATCCCGAGCGCAAACGGGTATTTTGAGGACGAAGCGCCGAGAATGGTTATGACGCCGTGGTTTGACGCAGAGGTGCCGTTTAACATGGCGGCGGAGGTCGGAACGAGAAAGGTCATCACCGAACATTCGACTATCGGGCTTGTTATAACCACCGACGGCAGCATAACCGATCTTCCGAGAGAAGAATACGAGGAGTGCGAGGAGCGTGTAATAAAGGAGCTTAAAGACGCCGGAAAACCGTTCGTCGTGCTTTACAACTGTCTTTATCCCGACTCTTCTGAGGCAAAGCAGGAGGCGAAGCGGCTTTCGGAAAAATACTGCGCCTGCGTTATGCCGGTAAGCTGCGAACAGCTTGACGAGGAGACGATAGAAAAGATACTCACGGAAATTCTGTACGCTTTTCCGATCCAGGAAATAAGCATCGAAGCTCCGATGTGGCTCAATTCGCTTGAAAAAGGACACTGGCTCAAATCGGAAATTTACAGCTGCATAAGGAGCGCCGCCGTTAAAGTCACAACGCTCAAAGAGCTTGACGAATTTACCGCCGAGCTTGAAAAATGCGGCTACATAAGCTCGGCAAACGCAGTAAGGACGGATCTTTCATGCGGCAAAGCGACAGTTTCGATGACGATTCCCGGAGATCTTTTCATCAGGGTCATCGGCGAGGCGGCAGGTATTGCGCTTGACAACGAAGGAGAGCTTATCCCGAAAATAAGCGAGCTTGTTAAGATAAGAGAAAAATATGCACGTCTTGCAGGTGCGCTTGAGGAGGCGGAGCGAACCGGCTACGGCGTTGTGATGCCGACGCTTTCGGAGCTTACTCTCGAAGAGCCTGAAATAATCAAGCAAAGCGGAAAATACGGCATAAGGCTTCGTGCGTCTGCGCCGTCTATCCACCTTATGAAAACTCAGATAAAAACCGAGGTCGCACCGATAGTAGGCTCGGAAAAGCAGTCGGAGGAGCTTGTTATGTCGCTGATGAGTGATTTCGACAGCTCGCCCGATAAGATATGGGAATCGAACATTTTCGGAAAATCACTTCACGAGCTTGTGAGCGAGGGACTTAACGCAAAACTCGGCAGGCTTCCGAACGACGCAAGAATGAAGCTTTGCGAAACGCTCGGAAGAATGATAAACGAGGGCTGTTCGGGGCTTATCTGTCTTATTCTGTAACTAAAAAAGGCTGAATGTTTTTTCACATTCAGCCTTTTTTTATATTATGAAATTCCGTCGGCAAAGGAAACAGGCACGCCGAACATAATTCCCGCATTCGGCTTTGAAAGGTCGCCCGTTACGCTTGTTATAGCATTTCTCACGGCTTCAACCTGTTCGTCCTTGACGATCACGAAAATTGTCTTTGATTTATGCGAATCGTCCTCGCCCGAGAGGATACCTCTTAAAAGCTGCACCATTGCCATGTTGGTGTTGCTTCTTGCAATAGAACTTGCCATGCCCTCGGAGTCGATAGCCGTTCCTCCCTTGATACCTGCGTCTGCAAGAGCCGACATTATCTTATCGACCAGCTCGACCTGTTTGATTATTAAAAAAACTGCCTGCATTTTTTATCTTCCTTTCTCTTAATGATTATTTATTTCTTTACAAAATATGCCGCATTCCAGTCCTCACGGCTTATTGCTTCCACAAGCTCAAAACCGCAGGAGGATATAGTTTCAAGCACCTCGTCCCTGCGCGCGTCGATAATTCCCGACACGATAAGCTTTCCGCCGTCTTTTAAAAATCCGCCGAAATATCCGCTCATTGCGATAAGAACATCGGCGACGATATTTGCGCAAACTATGTCATAGCCCGTGCCGAGCTTTTCGCAGAGCTTTTTATCCTTTGTTATATCGCCTGCGAGCGCAAGGTATTTTTCTGCCGAAACGCCGTTTTTCAGAGCGTTTTCAGCCGCTGTCTTAACGCTGTTTTCGTCGATATCAACTGCGGCGGCGCTGTCTGCTCCGAGGATAAGAGCCGCTATCGAAAGTATTCCGCTTCCGCAGCCGAGGTCAAGAAGCCTTTCGCCCGACGTTATATTTTTCTCTAAAAGCTCAAGACAAAGCCTTGTCGTGTTATGCTGCCCCGTGCCGAACGATGAAGCAGGGTCAATTTCAAGTATTTTTCTTGTTTCGTCAGCTGCGGCAGGCTCCCACGACGGCTTGACGAGCAGCTTGTCCCCTATTTCGATAGGCTTGAAATACTGCTTCCAGTTATTCGCCCAGTCTTCCTCCTGAATATCCTTCATTGAATATTCAAGCCTGCCGTATTCTTTTTCCGTATCTCTCGATTTAAGTGCAGCAAGCTCCGCCTTTACTGCCGAAAGAAGCTCGATACCGTCGGCGTCCTTTGAAATGTAAACCGTGATCGTTGTTTCGCAGTTTTTCATATTCATAAGATCGTCGTCGATATAGTCCCAGTTGGCTGTCTTATCGGCAAGAAAATCCTCAAAGTCCTGAGCGTCCTTAATAACAAAGCCTGTGATGCCAAGATCCATAAGCGAACCTGTGACTGCGTCGACGCCTTTTGTGGTCGTATATATCTCTAATTCTGCCCACTCCATTATCAACCATTCCTTTTTTGTATAGATATTATTTCTATTATAACATATATTTATTGATTTGTAAAGACCTTTTGAGAAAATATGATAAAAAATTTAAGAAAATATGATGAAAATCCGTTCCTACCTGACTGTACATAATTTACGGTTAGCCGAAAAAATGCGACTAACAGGAGAAAAACCTGTCAATAATCAGAATATCCCAATAATGAAAGGACTGACGAAAATGAACGAAATGTTCTGTTTTCAGTGTCAGCAGACGGCGCACAACAAAGCCTGCGAGGGCAAGGCGGGCGTGTGCGGCAAAAAGGCTGATACGGCAAATTTTCAGGACGAGCTTACGGGCGCGCTTATCGGACTTGCAAAAACCGCAGAAAATGGAAATGTCACCGACAAAACCAATATTCTCGTCATCAAGGGGCTTTTCACAACGCTTACGAACGTGAACTTCGACAACGTTTCGATCAAAAAGATCAAAACGGAGATCGAGCAGGAAAAGAACAGGATAAGCAGCGAACGAGCCGACGATTTCGACATGAAGGAGCTTTGGAACGAGCACGCCGATATACGCTCTCTCAAATCTACGCTCCTTTTCGGGCTGAGGGGAATGGCGGCTTATGCCTATCATTGCCACGCTCTCGGAAAGTCGGACAGCGAGGTAAACTCTTTCTTCTACGAGGGTCTGCGAGCTGTCGGCGGTGAAAAAACTCCCGACGAGCTGCTTGCGCTTATTCAGCGGCTCGGAGAAGTGAATTTCAAGTGCATGGCGATGCTTGACGCCGCAAATACCGAAGCATTCGGCGATCCCGTTCCGACCGAGGTTTCGCTTACGATTGAAAAAGGGCCTTTTATTGTGGTAAGCGGTCACGACCTTCACGACATGAAGCTGCTGCTTGAACAGACGAAGGACAGCGGCGTTAACATTTACACTCACAGCGAAATGCTTCCTGCGCACGGCTATCCCGAGCTGAAAAAATATAAGCACCTTAAAGGCAATTTCGGAACGGGCTGGCAGAATCAGCAGTCGGAATTTCACAACATTCCCGCTCCCGTGCTTTTCACCACAAACTGCATCATGCCGCTCAGGCAAAGCTACTCCGACAGAATTTTTACCACCTCGATAGTTTCATACCCCGAAGCTGTCCATATCGGAGAGGACAAGGATTTTTCGCCCGTTATCAAAAAAGCGATCGAATGCGGCGGCTATGACAGCGACCGAAAAATGACGGGCATGAACGGCGGTCACACGGTAACGACGGGATTTGCGCACAACGCCGTGCTTTCAAACGCCGACAAGATAATCAGCCTAATAAAAAGCGGCAGGATAAGCCATATTTTCCTTATAGGCGGCTGCGACGGCGCTTCACCGAGCAGGAGCTATTTTACGGAATTTGCAAAAATAACTCCGCCCGACACGCTTATCCTCACGCTTGCCTGCGGCAAATACCGTCTGAACGATCTCGATCTCGGCGATATTGACGGAATACCCCGTATTCTCGATATGGGTCAGTGCAACGACGCTTACAGTGCGATAAAGGTTGCGCTTGCACTTGCGGACGTGTTCGGCTGCGGCGTAAACGAGCTTCCGCTCACGCTTGTGCTTTCATGGTACGAGCAGAAGGCGGTCTGTATTCTTCTGACGCTTCTTTCGCTCGGAATAAAAAACATTCTGTTAGGCCCTACGCTTCCTGCATTTTTCTCGCAGAACGTTTTGCAGCAGCTTGTCGAAAAATATAATATTATCCCGACAGACGAGCCGCAGAAGGATCTAAATAAAATTCTCGGAAAACAATAAAACGTACAAAGAATAAAAAACCGCCGCAGCACCGCTTTAAACCGGCGCTGCGGCGATATTTACTGCAAAAAAAAGCATTTGCAGGCTCATATCAGATTCCGCATTCCTCGTAATCCTTCCATTTTTCGTAATGAGCCTTTTCCTCAAAATACTTATATACCAGAAGCGCAGTCGAAGCGATAACGAGCAGCAGCGCTCCGGTAAGAGTCCAAAAAGATTTCTGTTTTGAATAACGGGACATTATTATCATCCTTTCAATTTTTCTATCAGAATTATACCACAGAATTTTAAAAATGTCAACAGTATTTCCTATCGGGACTCTGTTATTTGCCGATAAACTTATGATATTCCTCGTTAAAGGTCTTAAGCTCGGAATCGATAGTGCCCTTATAGGTTTCACGCAGCTTTGTCCATGTGAACTGAACGCCGTCGTCGTCGGTCTTCATAACCGATGAATACATATACGGGATAACGGCTTCCTTAGTGGGATTGGTAGCTGCGTCGTCGTTTGAAAGAACAGTTGAGATACCGTAGCCGTGGTCGATCACCTGATTGAACTTTTCAGTAAGCGGCTCGACATTCGCCATCTCATACATTTCCTCCGTCCAGTAGGGCGCAGAAACGAAGAATTTTTCTTTTCCTGCGGCGGTATATTCGGGATCGGTGCTTGCGACTCTTGCGCACTCATACCAGCACTTAACGGCTTCGGACTTCTTAGAACCCTTTACCCACATATAAGCGGTTATTGAGGTCGTAGAATAGAACTGGTCGCTGTTGGGGTCTCTCGGGAAAGGAACTATTCCCCAGTTGTCACCCTCCTTGGGAGAAACCGCCCATGTGCCCATGCCGTAGAAAAGGATCTTCTTCTTGAACGCTTCGGTCGCCGAGCCTATCCAGTCGGAATAATAAAGACCGTTTTTCTTTATATCGTAAAGAAGCGTCGAGGCACGGTCGAAATCGGGATCGTCGATATTCGACTCGAACATATCCGTTTCCTCATTATACTTGATAAGCGTTTTACCGGTCGACTGGAAAACGAACGGAGCGAACCAACCGTTTACGCCGAATCTTTCCTCGTCGCCGGTTGCGTTTGAAACGTACTGATCCATTATGTCATACCATGTGTCCCATGTCCATTCGTCGTTCATGTACAGTTCGTAAGGATCGTCAAGCGAATTCGCCTCGATAAGATCCTTGTCATAGGTCAGCACCGACAGCGTTCCTATACCAATAGGCGCAACGTAATGATCGCCGTTGAGCATAAACTCGTCTGCGAGCGGCTTCATATCTACCCAGAGGTCGCTGTCAAAATCAACGATCTCATCGACAGGCTGGAACATTCCCTTTACGCAGTAGCACGGGAAGGTCATCTTCTGCTCAAACCAGAACATATCGGGAACATCGTTTGAAAGCACTCGGTTTGCAAGCTGGTCGTACTTCGTCATCGAGGTGCAGGGAGAATATTTTATCGTTCCGCCCTTTTTCTCGAAAAGCTCGAGATCGACACGCTTTTCGCCCGAATTTTTTCCGGGGTTTATATCGAAATAACAGAGCCATTCAAGCTCCGTTTCAGCGCCCTCGGGAATTTTCTCGATAGCGTCGGTGTCGTTGACCTTTACCTTCTGAACATACGACGAGCTGTCGCCGTTTGCATTTTTTCCGCAGCCCGAAGCAGCGACGGCAAGAGCGACTGCCGCAGCGGCAGCGGAAATTCTTTTTATTGAGATCATAAGGATTCCTCCGTTAAAGCATTATTTGTTTCATTATAACAGAAAAATTTCCATATGTCAATATTTTTTGTTCATATTTATACCGTACGTTTATTCTTTTCAGGCGGATACCCGTTCACAAGCTGTTTTGCTTCCCACTTTCCGCTCAGATACCTTACGAAACTTACAGCGGCGGTAAGCGTCCATGTAAGACAGGTGGTGCCCCACACCGCCATGTAATCGACAGAGGGTATATGCACGAGCAGGACGGCAAATCCTATTCTTCCCGCAACCTCGGCAAGACCGTTTATCATCGCATATCCGACGTCGCCTGCGCCGTTTAGCAGACCTCTTGTCGTGTGTATCACGCCGAGAAAACAGTAAAAGAACGCCGACAGCCTTAAAGCTTTCGCACCGATAAGGATAACGCTTTTTTTATCGACAAAGATCGAGATTATGCTTTCGCTGAAAATCGTGAAAACGGCAAATACCGATAAAGCGAAAATCATCGCAGCCGCAAGACTACGCTTATAGCCCCTTATCACACGTTCACGCTTTCCTGCGCCGATATTCTGACCCGTGAAGGTCGACAGCGCCGCATTGAGCGATGAAAAAGGCTGCTGAACAAGCTGTTCTATCCTCATTGTCGCCGTATATGCGGCTATTACGTCTTCACCGAAACGGTTTGCCGTTTTCTGAAGATATACCATAGATACGGATATCATTGCATTCTGTATCGCAATTGGCACGCCTGTTCTGAGACATTTTTTGAACGCACGTCCGTCAGGTACGGCGTCGGCTGCGGAGATTTTAAAATACGGATTTTTCAAAATCGCAAAGCCGATGCTGCCTGCCGCCGATACGCCCTGAGCCGTAATTGTCGCCCATGCCGCTCCGTTAACGCCCATATTGAGAACTACAACGAACAGCACGTCGAGCGCTGCATTAAGAACGCTTGCTAAAATAAGGAATAATAGCGGCGTTTTAGAGTCTCCGAGAGAACGCATTATAGAATTGATCCAGTTATAAAGCGAAACCGAGACAGTTCCAACGCAGCATATCCTCATATATCCGAGCGATGCATTGAATATGTTTTTCGGCGTATCGAGAAGATCTAAAAGCATCGGTGCGGCAATAAACGAAGCCGCCGCTATCGTTATTCCGAAAAGAAGTGAAACGCAAAACGAATTAACGATATACCGCTGAACCTCCCGTTTTCTTCCCGAGCCGAAATACTGAGCGGTAAGAATGCCTGCTCCCGTTGAAAGACCGATACACAGCGTATAGAAAAGAAAGGTTATCGAACCTGTCGCACCGACCGAAGCAAGAGCCTGAGAGCCAAGACGCTTTCCGACTATCACCGAATCGACGATATTATAAAACTGCTGGAACAGATTTCCTATAAGCAGGGGCAGAGTGAACGTTAAGATATGTTTAAGCTCGCTGCCCTCCGTCATGTTTTTTGAAAAAGAAGCCATAATTTTCCGTTACTCCTTGATTATCTGCACCGAATCGACGGAAAGCGTGCCTTCATTAACAGTTATCTCAAGAACGTGTTCGCCGTTTTCTAAATCTCCGAGAGTGAAAAATGCGCTTCTGTCGACAAGCTCGCCGACAGCTAATTCTTCGCCGACACGCTGTCCGTCAAGCGCCGCCGATATTTTCGCACCCTTCTGTCCGCCTGTAAGCACAATTCCGCAGCCGTAAAACCTGACCGTCATGACCGCTCCCCTGCCGCCGTTAGAGATCGTCCGGCAGTAATTGCGGTAGCTGCTCATTGTAAGATGCTCCCATTCTCCGCTGTAAGTAACTATATCCGATAAATTATCATATTTTTCGATATACGGACAGCTGTGCGAAGCCTCGGCTTTTACGTCTTTAAAACAGCATTTATCGTAGGAGCTGTATAGCGCCGCTCTTCCTGCGCCGAAGCCGCCTGACGTTCTGTACTCAAATACCTTTTCATCGTCAACGAACGCATAAATGTCGTTATACACGGCGGAGATCTTCAAGTCGTGCCACTTTTTGCTATCGAAGCCGCCGACCTCGCCGCTTCCGATAAGTCTCTCGCCCTCGTAAGCCTTCCACTTCCCGTTTCCGTAAAGATGGACGGCGTATCCGCTTACAAAAGGTTCAACGACCGTATAGCGCAGACCTATTCCTACATAGCTTTCCGCCGAGGCTGTCAGAACGGTTGCGCTTACGGAATAATTATACCAGCGGTCGTCGCCGAAGCAGGTAACGGGCGAGGGCGTACCGCCCCATTCGTCCGCCTTTATTTCGGGTACGATCTTCTGCATTATGACCTTTTCGCCGTCTTTTTCGGCTATCTCAAACGCACCGCCCTCGTCAGTCGTATATAACGGTGCGCCGCCTCTTGCAAGGATTTCCTCGTCGCTAAATTCCGTTTCGAAAAGGTAAGGCAGAGAAAGCGGAAGGTTTTCGCTTTCAGAAGGCTTTTCAAACTCAGGCACGCCGATATCTACGGTAGAAACTGTAACGATCGAGTAAGGTTTTACCTCGATAGAGAATTTATCCGACCGGGGCGTTATCTGCGCCGTTTTTCTGAAATAATTTGCGTCAAAGGACTGTTCGCCGTCGGGTCCTCTTGTTTCCCATATGAAAACGGGGCTGTCTGCCTTTGCAAGATTTTTCACCTCGATATCATAGGTTATCGGCTCGGGGGTGGTATTTGTGATAACAGCCGTGTAATCGCCGTCAGGACCGCAGGCGGATATGAAGCTGTATTTTGCGCCGGTAATACAATGCCCGTCGCCGCCCTCTTTTCCGTCGCACAAGCAAGCTGACGGAATATAGCTCCAGCCCTTTTCCATGAACATTGAAAAATGCAGGTTCATGTAAAATCCGCTGTCGAGGGTGAAATATCCGCTCCAAGGCCACGCTGCGTTTATAAGCTGTTTATGGCAGTATGTAACGCCGTCGTAATATGCGGCTGCGGCAGGCTGATATTCATACATCGTCATATATGCGCCGCTTACCATTGCAATCATTCTGTCGGCAATATCGAGCGCACCGTTAAGACCGCAAAGACCCGAGTTACCCTCGTCAAAGCGGCAGGCGGATTTTGCGCACACCATAGGCGAGCTGCCCTCGGAGAGCCATATCTCCTTGCCGTATTTTTCGCAAAGAAGCTTTGTATTTTCGTCGGCAAAGCTTACATAGTGCGAGCCGATAACGTCGACGGCGTTCAAAAGCTCCTCGTTTCTAAGCATATCGCCCGAAATATTAAAGGCATGACATTCATCGGCTGCGACTATCTTTATTTTTGAAAAATCATAGGGACAGTCGGTCTCGTTTTTAAGCGCCTTTGAAAGATATATTATCCATTCCGCTTCTACCGCGCGCTCGTTTCTGTTTGCGCTGACATAATCGAATTTAAGCCCGTAAGTCTCATATGCCGCAGTAAGCGTAGACTTATACCATCTGTAACGCTCGGCGTAAACGTCGGCGGCGTCTGTTACCCAGCGAGGCTCGCTCCACCACAGCATATCGAGCGTGACGTGGGGATATTTTTTCTTGATATCCGCCGCAATACGAAAGCCTGCGCCCCGTCTTACGTCCGCCTTTTCGTCTGCATAACGCATTACCGTCGGCTCTGTTCCCGAAGAGGTATTGACGTCGGAACCCATTTCGACCTTGAAATGAGTAAATCCGAGACCGTTTTTGCCAAAAAGAAGCTCAAGGATACGCCAATATGTGTCGGGGTGCTTTTTGCGGTAATCAAGAAGAAGCCTTGACGAACCGTTACAGCTTATCATGCCCTGACCCTTATATAAGCGGTGAAATTCCCTGTTAGCTTTATTACCGTCTATAAGAATTTTCATAAAGATCAACTCCCAAAAAATATTATGGATATTATAACACATATCAAAAAGTTTTTCAACAGTATTTTTATTATTCGGAGAAAAAAAGCAAGAACAAAGGTCAACGCTGTCTTTTTTGTTGACGGCGCAGGCATGATATGATATAATAATATTATCTAATACAAGCAGCGGAGATGATATACAAAAATGCCGACGAAAAAAAGAAAACGGGCTTTTGGCTGCATGGCTTTGCTCTTTGCCGCCTTGACCGCCTGCGTTATCATTTTATTCTCAGAGCAAATAACAGCGCATTTTGACGTGAAGAGCATACAAGACATAAAAACCGCCGCATTTGTCATAATCGTTATTTTTCTGTTCTGTTTTGCCGTAAGGGTGTGGATATTTTTCAGCCGCAGATATTCGCTCAGACGGCTCGACGATATGGACGGGCATGATTTCGAGTACGCCTGCGCCGACATTCTTAAAATGAACGGATTTAAAAAAGTAAGGGTAACTCAGGGCTCGGGCGATTTCGGGGTCGATATTACAGCCGAAAAAGGCGGTAAAAAATATGCGGTACAGTGCAAGCGTTATAATCACAAGCTTGACAACAAACCGATACAGGAGGTAAAAACAGGGCTTGCGTATTACGGCTGCGACATCGGTGCGGTCATGACAAATCAGACGTTTACAGAGCCTGCGAAAAGTTTGGCGCAGGCGAACGAGATAGAGCTTTGGGACAGAAGCGTTCTTGAAAAAATGATAAGAAAAAGGCTTAAATTGCGCAGTAATCCGGCAGATGAATATACGGACGAAACAGAAGAAGCTGACAAAGAAAATTAAAATACGCCGCACGGCACGGTATAAGGATACCGGTCGGCGGCGTTCTTTTTTATATCGCAGGTCATTTTGTCTTTTTTCTTATGCGTAATTTTTCGATATTTGCAGACATTTCCTTGTAACGCTTCAGGTGGTTCTGAATGCTGTCGGAGGAGCGGAAAGAAAGCAGGAAATTTCCCTTTTCCTTTTTCTGTTCCCTATATGAAATGATCTGGCTTTTAAGCTCTTCGATAAATACGACGATCTCGTTTTCATATGCAAAAGCACGGATCTTGATAAGATTTTTAATTGAACCGACAAGGTCGAGAACGAAAACGCCGAAGAAAAAGCCTATCACGAACGAAAAAGCAAGATTTTTCGACAGCCATTTCAGTGCGCCTAGAATATAGGGATTTATCAGAAAATAGTAGACTGCGCTGAGAACCATCCAGAAAAACGAGTAAAGCGGACAGATAATTCCCTTAACGTTTCCTCGGTTTTCGGTATAATCCCACAGCTTGATCTTCATTTTAACGATAAATATAAGACCCGTGAAATATTCGATTATCGTAATACACACCGCCATTACGACGAAAAGCGCAAGCTTTCTCAAAACGTCGTTTTCTATCGGCACATATTTTTCAAGCTGTGCAAGCAGAAAAAGGATAATAAGGCTGAAACCGTAGAGCGGAAGATAAGGACCTGTAAGAAATCCCGGATTGATCCATCTGCGTTCTTTGTTTGTCGGATCGAACAGTCTTCTGTAAAACAGCTCGAGGGTCCACCCGATAACGCTTCCGACCGCAAACAAGAAGGCGAGTATAAGAAACATATTCATAAATTTTTATTCCTTTCTTTTGTGTTTATATCCCATTATAATATTTTCAGCCGATTTTGTCAACCCATAAATCGACTGCCTACGCTAAACAGCCTGCGGCGCTGACAAGGGAGCAGGCGAGAATATGGGAGATGGGGGGTTGACATTTCAGGAATAAAGTGGTATAATAGTAAAAAAGGAAAAACTGTCCCGTAAAACAAAGAGCAGTGATACAGTTTATATAAATCAGGAGGTATCTTATGGAAGAAATAGAAAAGATCCAATCTGAGATCGGATATTTTTTAACTGAAATTATTCCCGTTCCTTGGGAAAAGATTTGTTTTTACGCTGAGTGCCAGAAGGTATGCACTTCAACATGGTTCGCTTTTATTGAAAAAGAAACCGGTGTGATTTGTACTCAAGAGTTTTTTTGGAAAAGATATAATAAGTATCCGATTCGAGAACGTCAAGTTAATATAACTCTTCCTGATTTAGCTGGGGATTTATATAACGCATACATTGAAAAATTCGGGGATGCAAAAAAATGGTGTACTATGTTTTATACTGTTGAATCTGATGGTTCTTTCAAAATCAATTTTGAATATGAAATGCCAAAAGGAAATTTTGTCCAAATACATCACGCCGTTTTTGAGCGTTTCTTTGGTGTGCCTTATGAATATATAGAAGGAAAATACCCTTATTGAATTCATCGCAGATTGTTTTGATACATAGAAATTATACAGGGTGATTTACCTCACTCTGTATAATTCTTCTCAATGGAGAGTGTATGAATAATAATTATAATCAAATAGCTAATAAAAGAAGTTATTGGAATGAATAAGATTGAAAATATGAATGCGATTGAAAATGCACAGATTGAACTTTGTCAGTACCTTATCAGTATGATGCCTGTTGAATGGAGCAAAATATGCTTTTATTCTAAATGTACTACAGGTAGTTGTAGTGTGTGGATTTCACTCGTTGAGGAGAAGACCGGACAGATATGTACACAGGAGTCATTTTGGGATAGATATAATTCTTATCCGTATAAAAAGATGGAGACTTACATAAAACAGAGTGAACTTATAAAAAAACTCTTCAACGCATATCTTGATAAGTTTGGTGAGGATAAGATTTGGTGTACTTACTTTTTAACCATTGAAAGCGACTATACATTTCATGTAGATTTAGGTTATGAAATGCCTGAAGGCGATATTGTTGTTATTTGACAAGCAAAAACCAAAAAATTGACAAGCAAAACGCAAAAAAGCGGTGAAATGTTTCAGAAAACCGGAACAAACACCGCCTTTATTTTTATTAAAACGATATTTTAACCAATCTAAAACATCATTTTTCAACCTTTAAAATATCTTTAACATCGCAATCCAGAACTTTGCATATTGATTCAAGCTGTGAAAATTTGAAACTTATCGCAGCTCCATTGCATAACGCCGATATCGTTGAGGGACGAATATGCGTTTTATCCGCAAGCTCCGCCTGAGTCATGCCATGAGAATCAAGCAACTGTCTTAACCGGATTTTTATCATAGTGACCTCCCGTACTCTTTTTACAAATAAAATAACGAAATCCGTTATTTACTCTCTAAAAAAAATACTAGAAATTTGTAATCATTACTTCTTTGAATTCGCCGGACGAAAGGCTGTTATTTCTGGAAACCTCACGAATATTGCAGTCGGAATATAGCTCTCTTACATAATCATCATCGTTATATGATAATACAAACTTACCCTTGATTCGATGAAGAACGATGCATAGTCGCTCATGGTCTGTCTCAGTAAATTTAACAGCGTAGTGCCGTTCTGTTTTGTGGTACGGTGGATCGCAGTAAAACAGAGCTTTTTCACGGTCGTAAACCTTGATAAGATCTTCAAAATCCTTATTTTCAATTACCACGCCGTTAAGCCTTTCCTCAACATCTGCAAAATTTTCTGTGTTGAGCCGCTTCTTGTTGCAGCCGAACGTTCTCAGACTTGCTCCGAAGCCTGTTTTTACAAGTACATAAAACATAGCCGCTCGCTGTATATCGGTAAATCCTCTGGTTTCAAGCCGTTGCTGACAATCAAAGAACATTTCGCGGCTATTCAGGTAATACCGGATTTCCTTCTGCAGCTCCTCCCGATGATATTTAAGACATCGGAAAAAGTTGACAAGATCGCTGTTAGCGTCGTTGTAAACCTCGAGAGCGGCGTGCTTATCCTTGGCAAATAATATTGAACCGCCGCCACCAAATACATCAATAAATCTGTCGAAGCTTTCTGACGGAGGAAAAACACCGAGTATTTTATTTTTCAGCAGCGTTTTACCGCCGATCCATGGAATAGGACTTTTCATTTAACATCTCTCCTTTATAAGTAAAAGTATAAAATATCGAGGGCGCAGATAACGCCCTCGTACTATTAAATAAGCCAATCAGCACATACAAAATAATGCTTGCGCCTGATCTTTGCCTTGAACCATCTATGCCCATGAGCGAACGTCTGCCATCCATCAATTAACTTTACGGATTCGCCGAGTTCCAGCACTCCGGCGATCGAGCTTTGCTCAAAATCGCAGGATGTACGGTAATTTAGCCTTGCCGTAGTTGTTTTTGTGATGTATGATGTATCTTTTCTGACTTTTTCCGAATCCATATTCTCACCCCTTGATGAGCTTGTAAAGCTTGCCTATAAGCTTCTGTCCGGCAATGCCGTTGGGCTTGTAACCGAGCTTTTTCAACAATGCATTTGTAGCCTTTTCTGTTCCGCCGCCAAATCCGCCTGTATCATCGACTGACACCGGGATAATTCCCTTTTTACCAGCAAGTTTCAGGAGACATTTGTAAGCGAAAACACCGATTCCTTTATCTCCGAGTTTGAAGCCTGATGTATCAAGCGTTTTCAGCACGCTTGGCTTTTTAAAACCATTTAATCCTGCATTTTTTATAGCACTTGGATAGTCCTTGTAAGCATAATTACAGTCGCAGTTGCCTTTTACTCCGTTGACCTTTCCCGTGGATGTGTACTGCCATATGCCATACGCTCCGGAATATGCAGGCTTGCTGACTCCGAAGTGAGCACACCATACATCATATTTTTTGCATATGCTTGACGGGATCTTAGCGCCGAGCCATGATACCATACTGTAAACTCCGACATAGTAACCCTTGTTTTCTACAGTACTGCAGAATTTATTAATAATTGAGCTGACAACGCTGCTTGAAAGATCTGCCTGAGTAGAATCTTCAAAATCATAGAATATCGGATACTCAAACTGTTTTCCGCTTATCGCCTGCAGGCATATTGCAGCTTCCTGCGCCGCATCGGAAACGGTTTTTGCGTATGAGTACCAGTATACGCCGACTCCAAGCCCGGCAGATTTAGCATTCGTATAATTCCGTTCAAAAAAGGGATCCTTCTGGCTTATGTATTTGCCGAAACCTGCATTGAGTATTACAAATGTATAACCAGCAGCTTTTACCTTTTTCATGTCGACATTACCCTGCCATTTTGAGACGTCGATTCCTTTAACCGTTGCCGGCATTTTCATCCCTCCATTTCTGCTATATGAGCTTTGACCGTCTGTATATTTTCGGTATTTGCTTCACGGACTGCATTAACTTCATCGACAGTCTGATTCATTCCAATAGCGATTTCTTCCGCCGTGTGTCCCCATGCAAATCCGTTAATTATTTCTCTTATTATCTGTTCACTCATCTTTAGTGTCCTCCCTATTTTCATTATTTTCATTTTTCTGAAACTGCGTTCCGAAATAGAACGCAATTATTGTAGTAAATATCGTCAGAAACTGGTCTGCCGAGATCTGCCGTCTGATCGCTAAAACGCAAAAAACTATCGTAATCATTAATGTGACGATAGATTTTACATTAATAAGCTTTGCTAATCTGTTTTTCATGCCCTCACCCCTTCAGCGCAATATAGCCGTTGTAAAAATACTTGTCCCCGTTGTGG
>JBJERC010000021.1:0-66058 GCA_051882075.1 Oscillospiraceae bacterium
ACCACAAAAAAGAGCGTTTGTCAAGTACTAAACGCCCTTTTTTTCGGGATTTTTTAATTTTTTTTATTTGGTGGGGGTGATAAAGTCGGGGAGTACAAAAGGTAATTGATATTATTCAAAAGCTGTGAAGCATTTTTCGCATCGCAGCTTTTTTCATTTCCCACAGAAGAATTTCATAATAGTTGTCCGGGACAAACAAATTCAAAATTCCAAAATATTTAAATTTTAATCGTTTTCGTATTCATAATAAGTTTGTTATGTGAAAATTATGGGAAAATGTTAAAAAACTCTTGAAAATTATATCATACAGTGGTATAATATATAGTGACGTAGTATGCTATTTCGTCTGATCACTGTTTTATCGAGGTGAGGCTCATGAGTCAAAAACTGAATAGAACTAAGGCGATTTCTGAGCTGTCACAGGACGACTTGAAGAAACTTCGCAGGAACTCTGTTATAAAACTCTCGGCTATGACAGTCTTGCTTGCTGTCATCGTCGCTTTTGTTTCTGTCGCTTGGTTTACGATGAATAGGGCGGTTGAAAGTTTCGGAGTGCAGATGAAGGCAGGGGATATGCCGTTTGAGATAGCGACGAAAGGTGCAGGCATAAGGTATAGCGAAATAATATCTCAGGCAGACAGTGAATATGCAGAGGGTGACGCTGCTGATATAGCTGAGAATACATATTATAAATCAGGAAGTAACGATAAACTCTTGCTCCGATACGACACGGGAGAAAGCGAAATTGGACCGGGCGATAACGGCACACTCAATCTTTTCGTTATTCCTAAACAGAACGGCAACCTCAAGGTAAAAGTGACGCTTGATGTTGCAGTTTATGTCATGCTTGATAATAAGGACGATGAGGGAAATACCGTTTATCAGCAGGATGAAAATGGCGACTTTGCGCTTGACGAATCGGGAAACAAAATACCAGTACAGACACTTACAAAGATCTCAGCAGATATGGCAGATGCTGATAACAGGCTAACAGAGACTGACGTGGCGGAATACCTTGCCGCTGCCAATTATCTGAAAGGACATATAATGTTCTTTGGCGGTGAGGGTGATACCGATAATGCAACTGAAAGCGAGCGGTATTATTATAACACACCATACACAACAAGAATGTTTACAAAAACATTTGAAAGCGCAGAAGCAGATAAGGTTTATAAGATACCGATATACTGGATGTGGCCTAATACTCTCGGACAGATCGCACTTGCTGATAACAGTACGGGACAGCGAAACGGATATCCTATTCTTGCGGATTCTGACTCCGAAGGAAAGGCTCTTGTCGCTGAATATCTCAAATCAAACAAAGCAAGTGTTTTTTTTAATCACACACAGATAACTGATGAAATACTTAGTAACCCAGGTGACAGCAACAATTTCAAGCTTCTCAGCGATGGCTACAACCAAGCGGATTTTAAAATTGGTACGAATGTGTCTTATTTTATGATCGAAGTCATTGTAGAGGGTGCAGAATGATACTATGGAAGGAAGACGGCTGATGAATGAGATCATAAATAAAATCAAGGCTTTGTCTATTCGCCAAAGGGTGCAGCTTTTCACGGCGGTGTTCCTGACAATTGCTGTTGTTGTAGCGATACCGGTATATGCATGGTTCAGCAGCCAGCGCAAAGCGGCAGAGATGTATAAATTGGAATATCCTAATTCGCTTTACATAAATGCTGCGCACAGAGAGGATAGAATGTATTTCGGACTGGACGCTGTTGATGTCAATGATTATGTCAGAGATGATAACGGTGAACCCGTCAAAGACGGCAATGGCGATCTGATTGCCGTAACCGAAAAGAAATATGTATTTACAGTTTCGGGCAGCAATGCTGAGAGGTTTATTCTGCAAATGGCGCATACCAACAATAATTTGTTCAAGTATGAAATATATGAGGCATCGCAGTATGATTATCTTTCAGAGAATGCTCCTGAGGATACAGATCCCGATAAAATCGTTCCAAGTGGTACGTCCGCTGACAATATCATCGAGTATCAGACGAATCCTGATGGATATAATGAGAATCCGCTGGTGTTTGCTTCTGATCCTGTCAACAAAACATCTTCGGAAACAAAGTATTATGTAATTGGCAGTAAAATCGACGGCAAATATCTCAACAATGCCAATAACGAAGCAGCAGTCGGCGAAGGAAATCTTGCCAACAATAACGACAAATATTATTCCGAGAACTATGGGGCAAACACAAACGTAGAATCACACGCTGTTCCGTCATACTGGCAGGCAGCTTTACCTGCAAATCCTGATGCTAACAAACAGTTTTGCAGATACTTTGTTCTCAGAGTTACATGGGATACAGCGGAACAAGACACCAATAAAAAGAAAGAAACCGACATGATATATTTTTCCGCACAGCGAACAAGCTGAACTCTATAATTTATTCAAAGAAAGGAGCTGCTGAAAATGAAAGACTGCATTTTAAACTTCATAAAAAAACAGTGGCTTATTCTTTGGATAATTTCGGCGGCGCTGACATTAACGGTTCTCTATGCTTCGGCGGAGTATCTTGGAGAAAACAGCGTTATGAAGAGGGTAGTGGTTGCTGATTCGGAACAGAAATCGATGTTTTCGTCAAACATTCTTGAAGAAAACGGAACTTCTGCCTATAAGCCTCAATATATATCCGCACTCTCAGCTGAAGATATAACGAATGGAAAAACATATGATATTGGTATGCTTCTCTGGAATTACAGCCGTACCAATCCGTCAAAATGGTATCCGCAGGATATTAATTATACCCTAAAAGCTGAGCTTGTAAATCAGAATGGAGAACTTCTGACAGCAGAAAATCTTACGGAAAATAAAACAATCACAATTTTAAAAGACGGAGAAGTTAAATTCACACTTAGCAGTTCAAACCTAAGCGACAGCTTTTCAGATACGCTTGTTCATAAAACGAACAGCACAACGGATAATTCGTATACGATACGTTTTTCGAATAACTGGGATTTGCAGAATGATATGAATATCTGCGTAAGGATCTCAGCGACGCCTGATAAAGGCTCAGACGCTGATAAATACAAGGACATAAGCGAGATTAGTGCGATAGTCGGTCTGCGCGAGCTGCAAAGCATGGGTTCGTCCGGCTGGCAGGTTTATCTGAATGAGCAGAGAATTGGCGGAGCCCCCGAAGATTATGACGCATATAATCTTGTTGTGACAGGTTCGGGCAAGGCGGATATCGTTCTGACTATCGATACGAATAAGCTTACATTCAACAGGTATTTTTATAACGAAATTCTCAGAATAAAAAACTTTTCAGACGGAGAAGTAGTGTACACAGAGCCTGGTACAAACGGCATTGCAACGCTTACCATAAAAGCTGACGCAAGTAAAAACAGAGGAACAGCCGAAAATCCCGAATACAGAAACCGATATGACATACAGCTCTATAAAAAATATGACGATACTACAACAGATCCTGCAAGCTGGGATTTCTTTGCAGAGGATAATGGCATCGAAATGTCTGAGAGTGTATGGCTGATTTACAAAATAGAAGATTCTGTCGGAAGCTGACAGATCGTATTTAGACAGTTTGTTTTTTACGAAAGATGTAGTTTTTTGCTTTAGGAGAAGATGAAAATGAAAAACAAAATAAACAAATTCATACAAAGCAAAATATCCAAACGTATAGTCAGTGCGGTAACTGCATTTGTTTTGATGCTTGGTATTTTGCCTGTATGTGAAATATATGAAGAAACAAAGGATTTAAATCTATCATCATTATTTGCTTCAGCCGAGGACTTGACTGAGGCAGATGATCCGACGTTTGTACATGATGAGGATAATAATATAACTGTTAAAAATACTGAATTTGCAGAGTATTCACGCAGTTGCCAAACCTATCCAAAGTACCATCAATACGACAAAATAAAGATCACTGATCTTGATGATAACTCAGCGTGTGCTGCCGAGAATTTTGCGGGGTTTGGTACGGAAAATTATCCGTTCGCAGGCAGCGTTTCATTTGACGGCAACACAGACATTACGCTTAATCTTGACGCTCCCTTGTTCAATTATGTCTATGATACTGTCACAATTGAGAATAACGGGAAGCCGCTGAAGCTTTCGAGGTATTATTACAGAGGTTACACCGGTTCTAAAACAGCGCCTATTCTTGCACAAAACGTACTTTCCGGAGTCGGAGAAAAGGCTGAATGGAACATCAGCATTATGAAGCCGACTCATGATACTGATTCTTATTTGCAGAAGTTCGGCGGTCTGATCGGAAGAATGTATAAGGATTCTGCTCTCACTATCAACGCAACAATGAATGTTGATGGTTCTGATAGTGCTGCTATCGAACTTTCGGGAGATGCAGATCTCGGTCTTATCTGCGGATATATGGAGGAAGGCGCATCGCTGACAGCCTCATTCTCTACAGACAGAAACAGCGGAAAAGGTATCGGCAATATCTTCACCACTTCCGGAAATGCAGGCGGTCTTGTAGGTACAATGAAAAACGGCGCTTTTCTTTATTTTATGGGTAATCAGTGCCAGTCGGACGGCTTGGAGATAAAGACTTCAAGCGGATATGCCGGAGGTGTTGTCGGCTATAACAACGGCGGTACTGTTACGCTCAATCTGACTGACGATGCAACTCAGTATACAATTGCACAGCATATCGAGGGAACTTTGGGTTCGGGCAGCATTTACGGTTATTACAAACCGACGGGTGATAATAGTTTTGATGTTTCATTTTATAATATCACTAATAACTGCCAAGTGAACGGAAGTGGAAGCGTCGGCGGTCTTTTCGGTGTGCTTGAAAATGATTATGATATGGTCATTTCGGGCGGCAATACAATGTTTTATGCCGTACACAGCAGCGGTTCAGCATATAACGTCGGCGGACTTATCGGCAAGTACAGTTCCTTGAATCTTGCAAAATCGCTTACAATAGAAAATATTACTGTTTGCCCAACCAAGGGAACGAGTGATTTGTATGGTGGCGGTATTGCGCTTATTGAAGATGCAGAGGGACAAACGATTAATCCTGCCTATGTTAAGTTTGACAACTTTTCTGTTGAAAATGCAAATGGTGCAAACGGAATGACTTTCGGCGGTCTTGTAGCAAAAGCTGACAACAGCTTTATTGAAGCAAATGACACAACAATTTCTGTCAAGGGCAATTTCAAAGGCGGTGCAGCGGTCGGCAGCCTTGAAAATGGTGTATTGAAGCTCAGCGGAAAATTTGATATTTCCGAAGCAACACCTAACGGTTCACCGAGTGACGCATACAGAGAAGGAAAAATTGTCGGCTATCGTAATAATGGTCTTGTTTATGCAGATAGCTGGACTTATACCGGAAATGATGCTGCGGTTGATAATATCGGCTCTTGGGGAGGTATTATTGTATTTGATGGTGCAAAACTGAAAAAATCAGATGTGCTGACAGAAAACGATGGTCATACTATTACATTAACCGAACCTGTGTCACCGATTACAATCAGCAATGCGGCGGACTATGCTAAAACGTCGCTGGCTTTTCAGATCGATGCAAGTGAGAATAAAGTACTGACTAATGAAGATCCAGCAAAAACGGGTACAAATAATATCACATTCGGGTCGGACGGTAATTCTGTTACTATTGACCTTACCGGCACCGGTCTGCGTGGAATTACGAGAGATAATGCTGAAACAGACAGCTTGAAGGCAGAAAAGTGCGGTTATAGCGGAATTGTAGAAGGAAATAATTCTGAAATCATTCTTGATATTGAGAATGTCGGAGATCTGCCGGTTTATCGTCATAAGTATAACGGTATGTTTGCAATTGCTAATGGCGTAACTGTGAATGATCTCAAATTTGGTAAATCTTCAAAAATAGATTTGGCGGCAAAAGTTAAGATGTATGCAGGTTCGTTGGCAAGTGAGGCAACAGGAATATTTTCTGTTAGCAATGTTAAAGTCAATACAGCTATAACTGCGGCAGGAGGAAGCGAGGTCTATGTCGGCGGATTGCTGGGTAATGCGGCTTCTACGATAGGTAATATTAGTGTTTCGGGTAGTACTTTTAATTGTGATATTACAGATAATAATACTCATAGTAATAATGGTAATGCTAATGGTACAAAATATAGCTGTTTTGGCGGTGTTATCGGAAGGATCAATCATTCTAATAATGAAGAACTCTCATGGTTTTTTGAGGGTATCACCGTTTCCGGAAAAATAGAAAGTACACAAGGCAATCCTAATAAGATAGGCGGATTGATAGCTGTTATTGACCAGCATACCGGTGTTACAGATCGTAGCTTAAATCTGACTGATGTCAATGTAAATGGGTTGACATTGAGCGGAACGGGTACACCTATGGGTGGTCTTCTCGGCTATTCATGGCTGAATGTGAATACCACGTTCCATAATGTAACTGCTACCGGTTCAAATAGTATTTCTGACAGCGCTGACAACGCCAAGCTTGCAGGACTTGTATATCTGGGCACCGGTCACTGGGTTGTGGAAAAGACAGGCAGCAACCCCGGAATTAAAATTGATGGACTTACTGTTAATGCCGATAAAGCTGAATCTTTTGGCATGATCGTTAATCAGGGATATAATGTAAATAACGGAAATATTGATACAGCGATATTCCTCGAAATCAAGAAGGGGGCTTATGATATAAGTTCTTCCAACTTTGACAAATTGAAGTCCGGATGCGTTTTTGATGAAATCGTTGCATACAGTGCGAAAGATGTCAATGCAAACGGTCAGGGTGTTGTGTCTATCAATGTCGGCGGCAGCGGCGGCGGTCTTACGATGGACGGCACAAGCGGCAGTAATACATACAATGCGCAGACGGAAAGAGGAAAGATAGCTAATAGCAACACACGATATTATTATAATCTTGATACAATAAGGACTAACGAAAGTCCGAGCAATGCTGAAAAGCTTATGCTCTGGGCTTTGAGTCGTTATGCCCATTCAAGTATAAGTACTTATTTTACAAATAGTTTTAGTGGGAATGTTATTCCAGATGAAACTTATGATATGCGGGGTTACAGCTGGTATCCTGTTGATGTTAACGATACCGTGACCGTAAATGGAACATTCATATTCTATAACAGCGAATTTGAAGGAAGTGAGGCTGCGAAAACAGATACCAACAAATTCTTCCGTACATCGCTTGGTGCAGAAGAAGCAGACTACACCCAGCATCATCTTATGCAGAATGGTCTGTTCAGAGATGTTACAGGTACGCTCAATGTTGGAGATGTGACATTACAGGGCAACGTTGGAACGGATGACTACGGTTCGGGTGCGCTTGTATGGGGTACGGTAAAGGGAAGCTCGGCTTCAAATATTGCTACAGTAAAAATGGCTGATGACGGAAGTATCAGTCTTGACGGAGTTTTTGTGCATGATCTTGCTGATTACAATCCTCTGCTAATCAATAAGATAAGCTCATACTCGACTGTTTCGATAGGTAATGTGTCAAATACAGCAAAATATAAAACCGACAACAAGTCCAAGGCGGCAACCAGTTTAATTGGTGAAGTGGGCGACAAAAATGCTACCAATATCAATATCGGTTTTAACGGTATTAAGCTTGACGGAAGAACTACTGCTCAGGCACATTCTTATGATTTAGATGGCGTATACAATACCGATTGCTCGCTGTTCACTCACGCTACATTGCTCGAGTCATTTATGTATGATTCGGGTTCTTCGGGAATTTATAACTATACATATGCCGAGGACTGGGGCGAAGAAGGTGCTGAGACTGCTCCGAGAAATGTGACTTATGGTTCGGAGATTAGTGACAGCACTACTCGCAACCAGTATTTTGGTGAGGAGTTTTGGTATTACAACGAAAATCACGAGAGCGGAAAATACACTAACTACAATAACGTAGAGCCTTTATCCGGCAATGGTAAAAACGATTCGGGGGATTTTTCGGCTCCGCATGATTTTTCAGGATTTCTGCCATATGTGTATAATGTAAGTACTGCTGATAAAGTTTCGTCTGAAAAAAAGTATCAGTTGGCGGTCAACCATGCGACGCCGGGTCTTTCCGGCTGCGGCACTTATAACGATCCATATCTTGTGCCGAGCGGCGAGGTACTTAGTAATATTGCAACCCTTCTGAATGGTAGTAATCAGACAATTAGTATTAATCTTCCTAATCTTAGTGAGAATAATACCACAATTAATGGTACAACCTTGCAAAGCAAAACATGGGATGACTTTGGTTGTACTTCATACAAATATGATAACAGCAGTACGAAATTCTGTCCTGTTGATGAAAATGGCGAATTTACCGGTACAAATGGATACACTCTTAGCGATGTACAAAAATACGTTGCCGGTGCTTATTTTAAGATCACAGATAATATCGAGCTTGACAATGAGTATATCGGTCTTGGTAAAACGTCGAGTACAGAAGGTATTTTCAGAGGTATTATTATCGGTGGTGATTATACTATCACAAATAAAAGTTCTGCTCCTCTTATTCACACAAGCTATGGCAGTGTTGTAAAGAATCTTCGTGTTGTTGTTGAAAACAATAGTATAACCTTAGACCAGACTTCTAAAACGGATTTTTCTGAAAGCGGTTGTAACTCATACGGCGCTGTTATCGGACAGATTCTTGGCGGAGATAATATCATTGATAATGTATCTGTAGGTTTTGGAGATAGCAAGATAACTCTGACAGGTTCGTATGCACATTTGGTTCCTGTTGGCGGTTATGTAGGGGTTATTACTTATGGTTCGCTAATCTTCCGTAATATGAGCCGTGATGAAGATAAAGCTGTTGATATTCAGGGTATTCCACAGAACAGCACCATTGTTCAGAGCGAGACAGAAACCGATTTGATCAAAGAGAATAACACAAAATGGCTCTATGTGAATCCTATCGTGGGTCGTGTTATCAATGCGGCAGTTTTTACCGAGAGCGATGCTTACCGCCCGTTTGAAAACGGCAAAAGAGATTATATCGGCGAAAATGGCGCTACAGAAACGTTTACATGGCCTGACGGTGCTGTTACAATGAAAAACGGTATGAAGAACTACTCTATCGCTGATCTGAAAAAACCAACGGCTGAAGATGGCAGCGACAGGCTTTTTGTAGATAAGTATGATTCGAATTATAGAGGCTTTGAAGCAACTAAGAGTGATACAGTCAAGACAAGTGTAACAATTCCCGATGACCAAACATTATTTATTCTTTCATTACTTGTTCAGGGCAAAATGACTACATCATGGTATCATAATACTACTAATAATTATGAATCTTCATTTTATTCAAATCAAGCAGGAGTAGGAGGTTATGGAAATACCGGAACTACATATAAAACAACCCATATGGCGGAATATAGTGACGTGGGAACTGAAAAAGATGAATCTTCCACACCTGATTATTCTTTAGCAAAATGTGATACGTATACCCTCGGAAATAAAGATAATCCGGATGCATTAGTACCTTATTTTGTGGAAAACTACACTAAAAAAATCGATGATGAGAATTATACAAACGGTAGATACAGCGTATTTTGTATCTCTAACGGTGGTACTGTTTGCGATATGACTTTTGGCAAGGAAACTGACACCGGAGATGATTTGATTTGGTATATGCCGGATGGATTTAAGGGATTGGGTTGTATTTATAAAATTACAGGAGATAGAAATCTTAACGATGTTACATTTACTGTCAACAGTTTGAACGGAAACAATCATACAATAAGTCTGAATATGTCATTGAAGCATTATACCAAAGATTATGAAAACTATATGCCGTCAAGCAAAGCAGGTGGTGCAGGATTCGGCTTTTTTAACACATTGAGGCAAAACAGATGGGATCGAGGGGGGTTTGATGTTGATACTGATAAAGAAACGAAAGTTTTAAAGGATTTGACCCTTACTGGTTCGGTCAATTATGATGTTTATGACAACAACGGTACTGAACTTGACTTCACTACAATTAACAGCGATTCCAATCATAATTATTACATTAATGTTGGAGCGTTTGTGGGTCATTTTGATTTAAATGAAAGCGGTATTAATCTTAAGTATTGCGTTCTCAATATGGAAAATATTAAGCTTCAGAACGTGGAAGTTAATGGTGTGAATCGAACGGGAGGTTTTTTTGGGCGGATACAAAGTGACGCAAGTAAACTCTACAATACTGCTTATGTAGAAAACTGTACAGCAGATAATCTGGTCGTAACAAGCGGTGTAAGCGCCGGTGGTTTTGCCGGAGAAGTAAATAACTATTCACTCTATTTTGATGGTTCTGACGAGTACGGAAATAATGGTGTATATGATATTGACCATATTGTTACCTATGCCGGTATAAGCACAAAATGTGGAACAGGAGGTATTATTGGCTATTTCATTAACTCTGGAAACGCTGAATATATTGCCGAAATAAAGAATATTGATGTTGGTACTAAAAATGCAGATGTTGCTGTTTGTATTGGCTATGATCCGGATATGAGAAAAACAAAAGATTTAAGTTATATCCGTGATTATAGCTATTCAGGAAAAAGCAGAAATGACAGCGTAGGCGGATTAATCGGTCTTTACACTTCTACTACGGCAAATAGTATCACGGTTGAAACCTGTAACGTATTTAACACAAATCTCTATGGAAACCGAGTGGGCGGTGTATACGGAGCTTGCAGAGGTGGCGGTGATTCTTCAAACATAGCAATTAAAAATACAGTTGTTGAAGCAAATGCAGGTACTCCTTGCGTGATGTACGGACATAATAATAAAACTGACAATGATAATTACGGTGCCGGAGGATTCATTGGATATACCATCGATATGAAAAATACGGTTACAATTCAAGGCTGTAAATTCAAGGGGTATCAGATCTATAACTATAAGAATACAGGCGGAATCATTGGAAGACTTCATGGAACTGATACAAACCCCGGAAAAATATGTGATACAGAGGTCAGTGAAATTAAAATAATTAGTTCATGGAGAAGTGGTTCATTAGTAGGACACTTAAACGCTAAATCCCTTGCCGGTTACAACATTTTAGCTGATAATATTCAGTTCAAATCATATACCACATCGGATGATTTTGGGGAATCGGGTTATATTGTTGGATGGAAAAACGATGACAATAGCCGATATGTGAAGATAGCAGGATTTACACGCCAGCATCTAAACGGCACACCGGAGGACGGCTTTTCCTATCTGCCAAATATGATGGGTCAAAAGTATAAGAGCACTAACTACTACAGTTACGGCACCTCCGGCTACGTAATCTTCGCCGACTATGAAGGCAAATGTCTTACCGACGAAAAGAGCAAAGCTTTCTCTGACATTAATTCAGATAACAACGTCATAGATTATAAGAGCGAAGTAGTCACAGATAACGCACCATATGTTACCTCCAGTCCGAAGAGAACGATCGGCACAGACCAGTTCCTGACGGGCGACGGCGTCAGCGCTGTTTCTTTCAAAGACACGGCTTTTATGAAAATCATTGATGATCGAAAAGCTAATGTTGCAGGTGCATATAAGACCGCTGCTGAGCTTACCCCTGAGCAAGTATTGGCAATAGGCGATCAGTTCTCTCATGCTCTTGCTGAATTTGAAGCGTCGACAGGCGTTGAGGAAGATTTTCCGCTGCTTGTTATTAACGATACGGATTATAAAAATATTACTCCAATTATTGATAACTATCTCCGAACACTTACAAATACTAATTATTCTTTTGAAGAAGATGTTGATTCGGTTTATCATGTGGCTTTGAACACTTGCGTATATAAAAATGGTAAATTTGAAATCGGAGAAGATGGAAACGCTAATTTATTCAGAGAGCAAACGGGAGACAATTACTACTTCAAAATGGAGGCTAATTCTGTCGATAACGGTCATGATTACGCACAGTTTACCCTGCTTGACGTTCAGTTCAAGGACCCGGCAGATACAGAAAAGGTCGCATATCATCTGTATGTTCCTGTTATCGTAAAGAAACTGCTTCAGTTTGAATTTGCAGCTTCTATCGAGTCAGGCACAAGCTATTATCCTAAAGCATACAGCTCCAAGAAAACGCTCTTTGAAAATCTCGGAAACCCGGTAACTATCAAGTTTGAATATACCTATGACCAAGATGAAGCCGCTTGGTGTGAAGCAATAAACGGCGGCGAAAACTTGATGGGCAATCTGTATAAGAGCCTTAAGATCACCTATTCGGATTGCGAGTGGCCGCCTGATACAAGGCTTGTTCTTGTGGATGCTTCCAATAAGGATAAAGCTTACTATTTAGACGTGCCCACAAAGGTTAATGAGCTTAAGCTTTCTTCCTTTACTGATGAAAAAGGTAACGGCTATGTTCCTGTTCCTTTCAGCGATCTTATGACGATAACGATCGAACAGGACAATACAGAAGGTACGCTTATGCTCAATAATAATAAGGAGGGTGAAAATATAGCTGAAGGTGCAACTGTAAAGGGCGCAGACGGTAAATATTACAGGTACATAACAACCGACGATAATCCGACTGAAAAGTATAAGGCAACAAGCGTAACCGATATCCTTCCGGAAAGATACTACCTTAGTATCTTTACCAAAAAGAATGACAGCGACGCTGACATCTATCACATAGCGTTTACTTCAATGGATAAATTCACGGAGGAAGAAAGTCAGATCGGCTGGAGACCTAATAAGGTCATCAGTAATAAAAACGAGACGGTCCATCTGTTATCCGGATTGCTCTATGAAACCAATTTTAAACTGACTGCAAGCTCGTCTACAGGTTCGCAGATAATGAGCAAATTAAACAATCGTCTTGAAGTAAAAATGCAGTCGACAATTTCGCTTACGCAAAATGCAGTTGATAAAAAAGTTCCCGGAAATATGCAAAGCGCAACTTCATCGACTATTTATCAGACATTCCTTATGACGTATGATACGATAAAAACCAAAGGCGAATCATCTGTGATCGGACTTAATGAAAATGCATATCCGTATACTAATGTAAATTTCTATAAGGTTTATAGCGGTAAAAATGTTGACGAGGAAAAGCTATATAAAAATGTACTTGAAAGTTCAGAAAGCTACAAACCTACTATCTCCGGCACAAATTACATTGATCTCTGGAATAATGAAAATCTGATCTCAATTCTCAGGGAAGAGGCAAATGAGTATTCCGCTACACTTTTGACTGATTTCTGGGTTGGTTATGAGTCCGACGCACTTGGATACCAGTTCCCTAAAAAGAATACCGGAGAATCTGATGTTGAGATAGGCGCAAAGGTCATAGGCTATTCTAATATTTCTTCTGCGTTGGCAAGTCTTAATTACAGTGAAAGTACATGGAGAGATGAAGGGGAGAATAGATACTATACGGAAGACGACAACAGTGCGACTCTGACTTATAACGCAGATACGACTCCCGGCAACAGCGCAGGATCATACAGTTCTCTGGGTATTAATGCAGTTGAGTTGGGTGATGATATTTCGCATATAGATTCCACGGCGGTTTATGATACTTCCGAACTTAAATCATCAGGCGAGTATGTTGAGTTTAAAATCAGTCTTTCAAGCAGGAACGGTGGTTACAGCGATAAACTTGTAATTAATCAGTATTTTGAAAACCTTGAAATCAGGGGTAATTCCGATGAACCGTTGCTCAAACTGGAGAACGGAACATTAACACTGACTGATGACAGTAACATCAAAGTTACCAGCAATGCTGACGGAACGGAATATACAGTCAGAGTAAAGAAGAGTTTGCTTCCGACGCTCGGACAGGATAAAATCTACACTGTTAAAATTGCATATGATGTTTATACCGGTAACTCTAAGTTTAATAATGACGGTTTTGCTTACTCAAATTACATGGTTACATTAACTGCGGCATTATATGACAGCATGAACAGTGAAAGCTATAGTCCGTCGTCAAACGCTTCCGACCATATTATTTATACTAATGCAAGGTTACAATCAAATGTTATGCTTGATTAACAAAATCGATCAATAACGAACTTCGGCTGTGAACGATAGATCCACTCTATCGATCACAGCCGTTTTTTACTAAGAATATTCGCTAATCAATTCTCAAATACACCAAAAAAGGCGACCGCCAATCCCCCCAACCTCTAAGAAAAAAAGCCGTAGTGTCGCTTTAATCATTCCCCCCTGTTTCCATATTCTTAGGCAGGAAAATATTGAGAAGTATTGAGGTTACAAAAACCACAGCAACGCAGTTCTCTGCAAATACCGTTTTCACCATATCGGGGAATATAGCGAATATTTCAGGGCACTGCGTGAAACCAAGTCCTACGCTGAGGGATAAAGCTGAAATGGTAATATTTCTCTGCGTAAATCCGCATTTACCTATCATCTGAAGTCCGCTTACGACGATAGTGCCGAACATCATTATCGTACAGCCGCCGAGAACAGCATTGGGAAGCGTTGCAAGAAGAGCTCCGATCGCAGGGAAAAAGCCTGCAAGCACCATAATACCTGCACCTGTGGCTATGGCATATCGGTTAACGACCTTTGTCATAGCTACAAGTCCTACATTCTGGCTGAATGATGTAATAGGCATACATCCGAAAAGTGAAGATATCGAGCTGACGAAACCATCACACGCAATGGAACCTGCTGTCTCCTTTTCGGTAACATCTCTTCCAAGTCCGGAGGAGGCAAGGGCAGAGGTGTCGCCGATCGTTTCTGTGGCAGATACAAGGAAGATAAGAATAAATCCGATTATTGCACTTGCATTGAATTCGGGCTTAAAAGGAAGAAGATGAGGTAGCGCAATTATCTCCACATCGTTAAACGCCGAAAAATCCACCATACCCATAAATAATGCAAGTATATATCCCAGAATAAGTCCGAACAGTACCGATAGCTGTTTTAAGTAGCCTTTTGCAAATATGTTGAATACAAGACAGCCTGCAAGAGTAACCGTTCCAAGTATCCAGTTCTGAGCCGAACCGAAATCCTCAGCACCCGTTCCGCCGCCGAATGATGACGCTCCTACAGAAAGCAGAGAAAAACCAATGGCAGTTACTACGGTTGCTGCTACGATAGGAGCCACTATCTTTATCCAGTATTTCGCAAATAAGCCGAGTATCCCTTCCACAATACCGCCTATAAGAACTGCTCCCAGAATTGCCCCATAACCATACTGTGAACCGATCACGCAGGCGAGCGATACAAATGTAAAACTGATGCCCATTACTATCGGCAGCTTTGAGCCTATCCGCCAGATAGGAAATAACTGAATAAATGTACCGATCCCGGCAATTATCATTGCGCTCTGAATGACCATAGCCGTATCTTGTGCAGTAAGACCGCATACCCCTGCAACAATGATTATAGGTGTGATATTTGCAACAAACATCGCAAGAATATGCTGCAAGCCGAAGGGTATTGCCTTAAAAATGTTTATCTTTTCATCAAGGCTGTAAATCGCATCTGCTCCTGTATTGACCTTTTCCATATGTATTACCTCTTTACTGTTCTCTGAAGGTTATGTTTCCTGTCGAAGCGTCCATAGCGTCAACTATTGCAAGTGATTCAAGCTGATAGCCGAGATTCCTGATAATATGTCCTCCGACCTGAAAGCCCTTTTCAATAGCAATGCCTATTCCTTCAACAGTACCGCCTGCCTGATTAACAATTGAAATAAGTCCCTGAAGCGCGCAGCCGTTTGCAAGGAAATCATCTATTATAAGCACATGGTCGTCTTTACCGATGAACTTCTTTGATACAATTACCTGATTCTTGCATTTATGAGTAAAGGATTCTACCTCGGCAATATACATATCACCCTCAATATTTATGCTCTTTGACTTTTTTGCAAATACAACAGGAACGCCGAAATGCATCGCAGCGATGCAGGCAATACCTATTCCGGAAGCCTCAATGGTAAGTATCTTGTTTATTGGCTTTCCTGCAAATCTCTTTTTAAACTCCTCGCCCATCATGTTAAACAGTTGGGTATCCATCTGATGATTAAGAAAACTGTCGACCTTAAGGACATTCCCCTCTTTTACGATACCGTCTTTAGCAATTCTCTCTTCTAAAAAATTCATGCTGATCCCTCCCAGAAATATAACAGTATAATATTCATTCTATCATATTTCGACATTTTTTGCAAGTCTTTTTCGGCTTTTTACACGGAATTTAGATTTGACAATATATATCAATCCCGTGTCGGTAAAGCGTTAAAACTGACCGAGGTTTCAATTGACCTCGGTATTATTTTTGAACGTCGGCGGTTGTTGTGCGGATACCTTAAATTACACAAATTTTACCTCATTTTTTCGGTTGTCTGATTACAAACATGACGCTAAGAATGATATAATAAAAAAGAAAACATATTGTTTTACGGATTTATGGAGTGTGAAGTGTTGAGTATGGGAGAAAATAAAATGCTAAGAAAGATCTTGTGTATTATATCGGCGGCGGTTATTGCTGCTGTTTCTTCCGGCTGCTCGGCAGGCTCGGGCGCTGATGACGTATATAAAGGCTCGGCTTTCGGCGGAGATACGCTGCGTATTCTTTCCGGCTCGGAAAATAAGGAGCTTTCGCAGGTGCTTGAGGACTGCGCTAAGGAAACGGGCGTACAGATAGAAATGACCTATAAAGGCTCCGTTGATATAATGAATGAGCTGAAAAACGGCGCACCCGATTACGACGCCGTGTGGCCTGCGTCAAGCCTTTGGATATCTCTGGGAGATACAAATCACCTTATAAAATATGATGAATCCGTCTGCTCGACGCCCGTGGTATTCGGAATAAAAAAGCCGCTTGCCGAAAGCCTTGGCTTTGTGGGTAAGGACGTTTCCGTAAGCGATATACTTTCGGCGATAAAAGACGGTAAGCTGAGCTTTTGCATGACAAGCGCTACCCAGTCAAATTCGGGTGCAAGCGCATATATCGGTTTTTTGTATGCTTTTTCCGGCAAGACCGGCGTTCTTACCGCAGAAGACCTTGAAAACACGGAGCTTCAGAATAATATAACCGATCTTCTGTCGGGAATAGACCGTTCTTCAGGCAGCTCGGATTGGCTTAAGGATATGTTCTTGTCGGGAGATTTTGACGCTATGGTGAATTACGAATGTCTTATGATCTCCGCAAACGAGCAGCTTGTGTCGGAGGGAAAGGATCCTTTGTATGTAGTGTATCCTAATGACGGACTAAGCATTGCGGACTCTCCGCTGGGCTATGTAGATCACGGCGACGATGAAAAGCAGGAGTCTTTTAAGGCGGTACAGGAATATCTTCTTTCGGACGATGTTCAGAACGAAATTCAGAAAACGGGCAGACGAACCGGATTTAACGGTGTGAATGAGGAGAATCGGGCGGTGTTTAACTCTGATTGGGGCATAGATACGGATAAGATACTTTCGCCGGTCACAATGCCGTCTGAAGATGTGCTGATGAAAGCTCTCGATCTGTATCAGACGGGTTTCCGCAAGCCGTCGCTCAGCGTTTACTGCCTTGATTTTTCGGGAAGTATGCGGGGAGAAGGCGATGAACAGCTTGTTGAGGCTATGTCGCAGATACTGATACAGGAAAACGCTGAGAAAAATCTTCTTCAGGCGAAAGAGGACGAAGTAAATATCATAATAACCTTTGACAGCGATATTAAAAATATATATACTGCGGAAAACGGCGATCCGCAAACGCTCGAGGAGCTTTACGAAAAAATTGAAAGCGAAAAAGCTCATGGCGGTACGGATATGTACCTTGCCGCACAGACAGGACTGCAAATGATAGCGGATACATACGATATTTCGGATTATACTCCTGCGATAATACTTATGACGGACGGGGAGTCGGAAACCTATAACGCTGAAAAATTCACGGAGCTGTATCAGAGCCTCGGACTTGACGTTCCCGTATTTTCCATAATGTTCGGTTCGGCGGCGCAGGAACAGCTCGACAGTTTAGCGCAGCTTACGAACGCGCGTGTGTTTGACGGCAGAAAAGATCTGACCGCCGCATTCAGAAGTGTGAAAGGATATAACTAAACGTGAAAAATGACGAATTTAAGGCGACAGCGGCGAGCGCTTTTTCGGGGATATTGTCGGGAGCGGTCTTTCTTATACTGCTTTTTGCGGTCAAATGGGGTCTTGTGATCTCGCTTGTCATTTCGGTGGGAACGTTTGCTGGAATGTCGCTTGTTACAAGACCGCGCAGGAAGATAGGCGGAATAAGCATTGAGAATATACCGAACGGAGAGGAGATAGAACGCAGGCTTGGCGAGGCAAAGGAGGATTTTTCATCGATCGAAGCGTCGATAAAAAAGATCACCGATATAAACGTAAAAAGTCAGGCGGAAAAGCTCGTTTCCACAGCCTCGGGAATAATAGCGTACTTAGAGGAGCATCCCGAAAAGGTAAAGAACGCCTCACAGTTTATAGATTATTATCAGGATACGGCATCAAAGCTGCTCAAAAGATTTGTCGAGCTTCAGAAAACAAGGCTTGAAACGCCTGAGGTGTCAGGTCTGAAGCAGAAAACGTACGATTCGCTTGTTACACTCAACAAAGCGTTTGACGAGCAGTTTCAGAAGCTTATGCGCAGTGAAATGTTTGATATGGACGCCGAGATAAGACTGCTTGAACAGATAACGAAAACGGAGAATATTGACAAATGAAAGCTAAAATTATTGGCATAGTAATAATGCTTGCCGTGGTGCTTATTGGCGGCGGCTACTATATTTTTCAGAAACGGACGCAGACCACGGTGCTTAACGGATACTTAGGCGGCGAAAAGATAGGGCTTTTTGAGGACGAGGAAGTAAATGAGATACTTAAAAAGCAGTATCATATCGAATTTAAATACTCCCGTTCGGGTTCTTTGGATATGGTCACGGAGGATAAAAGCGGAAGGGATTATCTTTTCCCATCAAGCCAGACTGCGCTCGAATATTACAATGACGTAAACGGAAAGCCTGCCGCAGATGAGATAATCTTCAACACGCCTATCGTTCTGTATTCACATAAAATGGTTGCCGACGCACTTGTGAGTCAGGGAGCGGTAACGCAGACGGACGGCGTTTACTTCTGCGACATGAAAAAGCTGACCGATCTTATTTTAGCCGACACGCAGTGGAGCGACATAGGACTGCCGGAATTGTACGGAGCCGTAATGGTAGATACGACCGATCCTGCAAGATCAAATTCGGGCAATATGTACGCCGCATTGCTCGCAAACGTGCTCAATGACGGAAAAAATCCGGACGAACGGGCGGCGGAGCAGATAATACCGCAGCTTAAAGAGATATTTTCTAAGATAGGATATATGGAAACATCTTCCTCAGATCTTTTCAATCAGTTTCTGCGGACGGGTGTGGGCGCAAAGCCTATGATCGCAGGCTACGAAAATCAGCTGCTTGAATATGCCGCTGAAAATCCCGAAAAATACGATCAGATAAAGGACGACGTTGTAATAATATATCCTACGCCTACCGTCTGGTCTGCGCACATTTACATTGCGCTTAACGAAGACGGAAAGCAAGGCATCAAAGCACTTTCGGACGAAAAGATTCAGAAGCTTGCGTGGGAGAAGCACGGATTTCGCACCGGCGGTTACGGCGCTTTGTCGGAGGGCGGCGCAGGCGGAGTAGCGGGCGTACCGCGGCAGGTAAACTCTGTAATAAACGTCCCCGAATATCGGGTGATGAAAAAAATAATTGACAGCCTTAAATAACAGAAAGGGGAAAAAATATGTCGGATATCACATTGGCAGATCTTGCGAGAAATAAGACTGCGTCGGAACAGACTAAGATCATTGACGCAGCGGAGGTAAAATACGAGCCGGCGGAAGCTCAGTTTAGCGACGAGGACAGAGCTAAGATCGATCAGATCAAGGAATCGATCGATTTTATGGACACTCAGGCTACGGTACAGTACGGCGTAGGAGCGCAGAAAAATCTCACAGAGTTTGCAGATTCTATATTGCAGACGGTTCGTTCGAGGGACGGAGGACAGGTAGGCGAGCTGCTTTGCGATCTTGTAACAGAGGTAAAAAGCATCGAGGCAGGCGGCGATAAGGGACGGTTTTCGCTGTTTAAAAATCCCGTCGCCAGTCTGAAAAAGCTGAAGGAGCGCTATACCAAAGCGGAAGCACAGATAGACCGTATTGAAGCGGCGCTTGAAAAGGAAAGAATGTGTATGCTCAAGGATATCGGTATGTTCGATATGATGTATCAGGAAAATCTCAGATGCTTCAAGGAACTGGAGATATACATTGCTGCCGGCAGAGAAAAGGTATCTGAAATGCGTGAAAAGGCGATACCGCAGCTGCGCAAAGAGGCTGCGGCGACGGGCGACCCTATGGACGCTCAGATGGTAAAGGATTTTGAGGACACTGTAGACCGTTTCGAGAAGAAGATATACGATCTTGAGCTTAGCCGAACGATAGCAATTCAATCTGCGCCGCAGATAAAGCTTATACAGAACAACGACCGTGTTCTGGTAGACAAGATACAGACGGCGATCATGAACACTATCCCGATCTGGAAAAGCCAGTTTGTGATAGCTGTAGGACTTAACGATCAGCAGAGAGTGCTTAAAATGCAGCGTGAGATCACCGACGCCACAAATGAAATGCTTGTAAGAAATTCTGAGCTTCTTAAAACCAACTCGGTAGAAACGGCAAAGGAATCTAACCGCGGAATCGTGGACATTGAAACACTCGAAAAGGTAAATCAGAATCTTATCAGCACAATAGAGGAGACCATAAAGATACAGCAAGAGGGAAGAGAAAAGCGTCAGGCGGCAGAAGCGGCGCTCGGAAAAATCGAGGGCGAGCTGAAAAACAAGCTGCTTGAGATAAGACAGTAACTATATAAAATCAAATGCAACACCTTGCATAAAAAGCTGCAAGGTGCTGCATTTTTTTGCTATATGAAGCAGTTAAGGGCGAAAAAGTTTCTATATTCAGGTCGCCGATTTTATCCTTTTCAAAATTCGCTTCACGCTCTCAGGAAGACGTTCCCAGATCTCATAAAGCGGCTTTTTGATACCAAGATCTCTGACAAACTGTCGCTCGACCGCACCGTATCCCTTGTGGGAATACAGCTCAAGCATTCTGTCACGATTTTCGCCGCATTTGCTCGGCGAATTCAGCTGCTTGTTCCTGCTCGCCACTTTCTCAAATGAAGAATCCATTTTTCTTATGTTCTGACCGAATTTTTCAAGCAGAACGCTTCCTTGTCCTGTGTTTACTAAAATACAGCTTATGCCCTTATTCTTATCAAGCACGCCGCCGTTTTCACACAGATATTCAGGATGCTCACGCTCAATACCCCAGAAATCTCCGATAGTAATATCTCCGACCCGTCCTTTTCCGGCATATTTACATTCGTAACAGCTTTCACGATAAATATCTGAATTAAGAAACAGCGAATAGTAGGAGGAAAGCCTTACCGGAATTTTGATCTTTTTAGTGTTTCCCTTTTTATCCTCCAGCACAGCCGCCCCCATTAGCTTCCACCCTGCTGACTTGTCACGAAAGTAAAACTCGGCTGCTTTCTTCCTTTTTTTCTTCTCAATATACGCTATGTAGTCCTGAAACATACGGGCGGAAGGTACTCCGTGACAGATAATGTCCACCGTGAACAGCCTTCGTTTATCGGTTTTGCCAAGATATCGTCTGAGCGCTGCAACCTGACAGGGCGTGCCGGAAAATAGAACCGTGTTGTCAGCAATAAGATCATCTTTGACCTTCTGAAAACATTTTCCGCAATCGCTTTGAACATATTTCGAGCCTTTAAGCTTTTCAAGTGCTTTTATCGTATCAACACGAATGTGCTTTGGCGTAAGCTTTCCGTCCTCACGCTCCATAGAACAGCCGTATACCACGCCGCCTTGCCCGATAACCTGCTCTGCCAATGTGGAAAAAATGCCTCCTGATGCACAGCTTAAAAGCTGCCGCTCGTTTTTGCTGACGGCGGCATATACCGCTTCGGGCAAACATATCTCCTCAGAATTCTGAATTGCACACACGCTTTTGCACATTCCGCATCTAACGCATAGGTCCTCGCTGATAGTCGGATACATAAATCCAAATTCATCGGGAACCATAACGATCGCATTTTTTTGGCATACATTTACACACGCACCGCAGCCGCAGCAATCCGATCTCTGCTCAAAAAGTGTGATCTTTCCTTTTATATCTGTCATGCAAAACTTTCCCTCCATTGAAAATGATCGTTATTCTTCAATAAATCGCTTCAATACGGAAAGCGACCGTTCACGCTCGGCGGCTATCCGCTTGTTGACCTGTTCAAAACATATTTCCGTCTGTTCGATGGTAGTGTCGTTATAATCCTGCAAGATTCGATTATCGATGCCTGCAAGATGCAGTATGCTTTCGATACGTTCGTTTGCACTGTTTGGGAGAATGTCGATAAACTGTGTGTTCAGCAGTAAGGCAAACGCCGTCGCATGAAAAGAATCGGTCAGAAGATATTCTGCATTTTTTATATACCACAGGAAATCCTCGGCAGGAGGGCAGTAGATAAGTCTGCCGCTTCGCAGCGCATGATGAATATTAGGGCTTAAGCGCAGCAGCTTCAGACCGTGCCGTTTCGCAAATTTCAAGGCATACTTTTCAAACGCTTTGTTCGGCACAAGCTGGTAGATAAGCACATATTTTTCTTTTGACTTTCTGTCGGGCAGAAGCTCCCGCCATTGCTGCTGTGACAGAAGCAGCGTAGGATCAAGCACCTGTTCGGCGGTAAGCCCCATTGAACCTACAATTTCTACGCCGCTGTCTTCACGGACAGAAATGTGGTCATATCGCCTAAGCAGCTGCTCAACTGTCGGGCGGTCACATGGGCGCACGCTGCCTTTTCCGAAGCTTGCAGCATACGAAATTTTCTTCCTATTATCCGGCACGAAAGAGAGAAAATACGCCGGATCGATCTTGTCCCTTGTGATAGTATTCCATGTCTGATCGCTTCCGGTCATGTACACATCAGCCTCAGGAAGCTGTTGCCGCAGCTCCTTCTCTGTGTGGTATTCCCGTTCGGTCATCGTGATAAACTTCCTGCGGTAAGCCTGAAATCTAAAAAGTGCAGCGTCAAACGCAGGCTTCTGGATAAGCCGATAAATTGTTCTTGTTATAAAATTGCGGTTCATTCGGGAATCTAACAGCAGGGTCTGAGTAATATTCTGCGGAAGTTCTTCCTCTCGCCAATAGTTGATGCACACCGGATCATAGCCAAGCTCCTTAAGAATTCTGCAAGTTGCATAGGTCTGGAGCAGCGAACCGTAATTTGAAACACTGTGTCTGGTAATAAAAGCGATTTTTTTCATATTTTTCTCCAAAAGCTCTCCGCCGCTCAGTTTATGCAGCAGGCACGGATAAGAAGCGTAAAGGGGATATCCCCGATTTTCAAAGCAAGCCATTTTGCGTATGTGTTTCTGTCAAGATAGGTTTTGCAGAATTTATTCCCAAACTGTCGCAAAAAAGCGGTCTGACGCTTCCATTCCGAAGGGAAGTCCTTTTTTCCATTCTCAAGTATCATGATTTTGAGCGTCCAGAGTGAAACGTTTATCCTATCCGCCAGAGCATAGTCGGTAAGGGCAGGATATTCACGCTGTACCCTTTCAAAAATATATTCCGAGACCTTAAGTCCGTCGAAGAATTTCTCTGAAAACTCTGAGCAGGAGGAAGAATTCTGCCTGCGGTAATAGTCATACTTTACTTCATCAAGATGCACAAATTTATCGCAGGTCAAAGCTGCGTCTAACACAAACTTTTTATCCTCGTTGATCTTTAATTCCGTGTCAAAGCGAAGCTTCCGGGCAATATCCGAACTCAGCAGGAATTTGAATATTCCGAACCCGGTCTCTCCCTTCAAAATGTCTTTTATCATGTCCTCACGGCTGTCACGGCTTATCAGACCTTTGCCGCAGGAATATGAATGAACATGACCGTCTTCATAGATGATACGGCTTTTTACCGAAGCCATGTCTGCGCTGTTTTTCTGACAAAGCTCGTATAATGTTTCATACAGATCCGTGTGAGGCAGGTCGTCTGCGTCACAAAAACCAATATAATCTCCGCAGGCATTTTCCATTCCGATATTTCTTGCTGAAGATACTCCGCCGTTTTTCTTATGCAGCACACGGAACCGACTGTCCAAAAGCGCATATTCGTCGCAGATCTCTCCGCTTCGGTCGAGAGAACCGTCGTCGACCAAAATGAACTCAATATCCGCAAGAGTCTGACTGCGCAGCGTTTCGAGAGTCTTTTTAAGATAACATTCTACGTTATAGACAGGTACGACAACACTAACCTTCGGCACAGATCACACCTCCTTCATTGTCGGGCAGACGGTTCAGCTTCTTTTTTTCAGAAAACCGAGCATCTGTTTTTTTTCTTTCTTTGTAAAAATAATTGCAAAAGATATTGCGTAGGCGACCGCACCGCTGCTTAAACAAATGCCGATAAGCGATCTCCAGCTGTCGATAGTCACAAAATGGTTTACTGCAATAAATACGCCCGTACATACAAGCATTGCCAGAACGCCGTATAGGATAAGGTCAAAGAACAAATTCCATTTCTTTCCCATTATGTGAGCGGAATAAATGGGCATAAAAACAGCCGATTTAATGCACATCAGAATTGAACTTATACCTGCAATGAAGTAAACCCCTTTATCACCTAAATTTCCAAAATCAAGCAGAAGAATAACCGCAAGCGTGCTGACAGTGCCGATCAACAAATTCATAATAACGGGCATTTTCATTCGGTTACAGGTATTATACAGCATCATTAGACCCTGAGTATGCGAAGAAAACAGCATCATAAGGCAGGTCAGGATCGAAAGCGTCTGGATCATTCCGATCTCCTGCGGCGTTTTCGTAGGCTGCCACAGCGAATAAAAGCTTGCGCCGAATACGATAAAGCCTGTAATCGGTACTGTCATAAGCCAGCTTATGATCTTGGAGGTGAATTTGACCTCCCGAATAAGTTCCTCATGCTTTCCCTTTGCGTATAGAATGGTATAGTGAGGGGAGAACACATTGCCGAGCGTAAAGATCAGTCCGTTCAAGCAATTTGGAATGGTTTTGGAAATTGACAGTATTCCCATCAGATATGCGCCAAGCATTATATTACAGATAAGAAGATCAAGACCTGTTATAAGCACATTGCTTAACGACGTTAGTGACATCCACACGCCTGAGGCGAGGATAGTCCGCAATACCGAAGCGTTGAAGTCGGTGATCTTGACCTTGACATCAGGCAGTATCTTCTTCTTTATCGAAAGGTTTGAGATAAGGAGGAATACTCCGCAGGCTAAAGAGGCTGCCGCAACAAAATACAGCTTCGGCTTTAAGACGTTAAACAGTACGACGATAAGCCCGACCTTCAGAAGATTTGAGATAATGTCACGGATAGAATTGATATCTATTCTGTTCTTTACATATGCGGCGGTCGTAAAAACCGCTGTTATGACGCTGATAACAAAGGTCAGAAACGTAAGCGCAAAGGTAAGCTTTACGCTTGTGATAAGATGGTTCGGGATCTTAAGGATCAGATCCATATACAGTACAAAAACGCCTGATATCAAAAGAAGAACGCCTGCGATAATAAGGTCCGCAACGAGAACGGAGCTGAAGATCACCGAAGCCTTTTTCTTATCTCCTCTGTGATATGCCACCGAGATAAATCTTCCCGACATCGAATTGAGCGCGGCGGTTATGATGCCTGCATACTGTATAAAATTGTTCGCAAGTCCGATAAATCCATATGCGTCCGTGCCAAAAGAACGGACGATATAGGGACTAAGAAAAAAGTTTATTCCGGCATTTACCGCAAACGAAACGATAGCGGCGATCAGATTAACGGACATCTGCTTGCTCTTGGAGGTTGATGACATTGCTTATTCCCTTATTTCTTTTTCATTCTTGATTTTTAAAAGATACTCCTGCGCCCTTCGTCTTTCGGTATCAAGGATATTATCAACTGTCTCCCAGTTTACGGGCGTATCAGGGTCGGGAGTAAATGTCTGCGTTATCTCCCGACCTTCGATATTAAGCTTTTTCAAGAGCTCTTCGCTTCGGATATTTCTCGACTGTACCGTATCAAGCTCCATGACAAATTTTTTGTGATACAATATCGAGAACACGCCGCCGTGAAAGGAATTTGTGTATACATATTCCGCATTTTTTATAAGCCCGATAAACTGTTCCGGAGAAACCGCCGGCAGAAATTTTACACCTTTAATTGAGGGGAAACGCTTTTCAGCCAGATAATAAACCGTACAGCCTGTCTTTTTTCCCTGCTCGAGAGCACATCTGACCAGATTTAAAGGCTTCAGTACGTTAAACACAAGGATATAAGGCTCTGTTATCTTCGGCTCTGTCAGTATCTTATCCCATTGACTGCTTTGAAGCAGAAGCGTCGGGTCGACATGAATGAGGGGAGTTTTATCCGTAAGCTCCCGCACAACGCCGACGCCGCTTTCTTCCCGTACAGAAATGCGCTCAAACTCTGACAGCAGCTGCTTATACTGAGGCTTTTTTTCTTCCGGTATTTTTGAAGTTCCGAAGCTTGCGGCATAAGAGTATTTCTGCTCCGGACGTGCAAAATCGAGCAGATATGTTGTATCAAATCCTGCACAGGTCGGGCTGAAAACCTGATCGCTTCCTGAAAGAAACAGCGTATATTTATAAGCAAAGTCCGAAAGCTCATCTCTTTTGCAATGACGGCTAAGCTTCATATGCTTTTGGCGGAATTCTGACAAGAGCGCAATTGATCTTTTCTTGTTTTTAGCTTTCAGAACAGAACCTATCAGCGATTTTAAAGGAGCGTTTTTGTCGATAGTAATCAGACGCTTATACTTCTTTTCAATATAGTCACATTCGTAGTCTAAAATTTCCGCGTCCATTCCGCAGCTCTCTGTAAATTGCTGCAAAGCATAGCTTTGAAGAGCAGCGCCGTAGCTGAGCGCATTGTGGAACGTAACTATCCCGACCTTAACCATTACACTCTTCCTTCTTTCCTTCGTTCACGTCAACAGGCATTTCGGATATTTTATTTTCGCTTTTCTTCTCGTATCTGTGTTTGTTGACATAAAAAACTATCGAAATAGCAAACAGCCATAACATTATCTGGTCGTGATAGTAAACAGCATTTCCCGAGAGACTGTAGGACAGGAACATTATCTGAACATAAAGCGAGAACAGAAGTAAATAACGCTTGTCCTTATCGATCTTTTTATCTCTTAGCATTTTCATGCACCTCAGGCAAGGTATAATAAAGGCGAACCAGAATATAGCCGAGCCGATTATACCTATTTCACCCAAAAGCTCCAGATAACAATTGTGACCATAGTAATTCCATTTTCCGCCGCCGTTTAAGAAGCCCTTTCTGAATGCATATTCATTAAACGTTGCAAAACCTCTTCCGAACAGCGGATTATCGGCAAACATCTGTTGGGAATATATCCATAATCTATCTCTTCCGTTTAAAGCGTCATCGCCGCTGTTTGGAGAGAAGCGCAGAATAATGTTGTTGACCTGAGGAATAAATTCCGACAGAAGAATAAAAAGTGAAACGCCTGCTGCCGCGGTCAGAAGGAATTTCGTCATTTTACCTTTCTTCCTTTGCAGCAGGGTAAACACGATATAGCACAAAAACGGAACAAGAAAAAGCATACGCTTATTCGCAAAAATCAGACCGAGAGCAAAAATAATAAGCTCAATAAATCCCCATATTCCCATTTTCTTTCCCGAATAGTATCGTGCAAGCGAAATCGCTATCCCGACATTCATGATATACGCCGCCTCAGCCTTTTCTCTGGCAAGACCCGAATAGGAATGGGAATATATTATTTCCTTGTTGATAGTAACAGCGACCGTACCCGTTCCGTTAGGGTCAACAAGCTTTCTGAGATAGGTCATGACAAAATCGTCGATAAATACAGAAAGGATAATAGTAACCGCCATAACAAGACAAATTATTTCCATTACCTTTAGGGTTTTTTCAAAAACGTCCTTTGGCAGATCAAGGCAGCAAAGCGTCACACCGCAGCAGTAGGTGAGGAGGATACTTAAAGATAAGCTTAAGTCCATAGAAGAAAGAGAGCTTATAAACAACATTCCGAGTACAATGAAAAAGCTTCCTAACATCCAGTCTTTTGATATTTTGCGGTTTATCAGAAGCAGAGCAGAAATGAAAATAATAAGAGAGATAACGATCGCAGGATAGCGCAGCATCACAGGATAGCTTGACACGCCACCGACCGTAATGATCGGAAGGGCGGCAGTGATCCACAGATAGAGCAGCTTTTTTATCATACTGCGGTTTTTATTGCAGCGTTCTGTCAATATGTTCCCTCCCATTAAATGTAGTTTTGAAATAAGGATATCTATTTCTCCGCAAGCGATCTTTCGATATAGAATTCCTGTAAAAGCTGTGCAGTTGTCGAAATGTCAAATCCGGCGTCGGCTGCTTGTTTTTGCATATTGCGGCGTTTATAGTTTTCTGTGACCTGAAGGACCTTCTGCGCCCAATTATCTGCGCTGTCTTTTAAAGACATTGTATATACATTCGGAGTTATGCAGACTTCGTCGGTTATCACGTCAGACATAACCACCGGCAGACCTGACGTCTGCGCCTCAATTCCAGTCAGAGGCAGCCCCTCCCACAAGGACGGGAACAGGAAAACGTCCATTGCCTGATAGATCTCATTCACATCCCGTCTGTTGCCGAGAAAATGCACCGAGCCGTCTAAACCAAGTGCGTGTACCTTTGCCTTTATATTTTCAATCAGCCGCCCGTCGCTTACAAGCAAAAGCACGCTGTCAGGACGGCGGGCGTGGATCTCCTTAAAAATGTCGATAAGAAAATCATGGTTCTTCTGCTGCATAAAGCGTCCGACGTGACCCACGACAAACTTATCTTTAATTCCAAGCTCCGATCTTTTCTCCGCCCGAACCTTTTCAGAGTAGGCAAATCTCTCAGTTTCGATACCGTTTTTAATAAACCGCACCTTTCCCGATTCAACGGCGTTTTTGCCAAAAGTCCATATTCCCGCAGGCGTTGAGCACATAAACATATCCGTGCAGTAATTTTTTATCTTCATCTTTTCGTAAAGAAAGAAGAAATACTTTAAATTGAGCGTCGTTTTTGCGTTATGACTGTGTGCGATCCTTGTGGGGATCCCGACTTTCTTCGCAACCATCAGCGGCCAAAGATTAAGCTCTGCGTGGGCGTGAAATACCTTGTATTCCGGGTGCTCTGAAAGAACCGACTCGATTTCGTTCATGTGCTGACGGTATTCTCCCGGAAGGGGACTGAATTTTGCGGTGCGGTAAATTTTTCCGCCCATATCAAGAATATCTTTATCATAAAACGCCTCGTCGGGACGATGAACCAGAAAATCAAACTGGAGCTTATCCCGATCGATATGCCGGTACAGGTTCATCAGCAGCGTTTCGATACCGCCCGGATCCATCATGACCACTTCATGAAGTACGCGTATTGTTTCCATTTATGTCACTCGCTTTTTTACACAGTTTTCTTTCTTTTATTTAGTGTCGGAATAATATGGTTATGAACAAGACCGACAACACCGCAAACAGCGCTCTGCGGCAGCGTGCGGATAAGAAGATACATGACCTTTTTGAGTGCGCCCCGTTCGTCCTGCCACAGCGGTTCATCAGCCCAAGGACTCGCCGATTTATATTCCAGATACCTGTTAAGCATTGGGTGTCGGTTATTCTCAATCCACGGTCTTGTGCCGTCCATAAAGCAGGTCGTAAAATGCACGATACATGGATCGTCAAGCGCCTGTCTGACCTCCTCCTCGGTATAATACAGCTTACAGCGCTTTACACGGCAGAGATTTTCATACTTAAGATAATACACCAGAGAATATAAGTTATACTTTAGCGGAAGAAGCAGCTTCTTCTCGTTCGGAACGCAGGCGTTGAGCACCGCCTGATCCACAAAGGACAAGTGGGAATGTTCATGGATATACGATTTAAAGCTCTGCTCCATACCCTGTTTTCTGATCTCATCGAGATCGAGCAGGATATTGCCTGCATTGATATAGATATCCTGAGGCGTAAGCCCGAGCTCCTCCTTGAATTTCTCGCCGATGCGGTCATAAGCTCCTGCAACGATCCTGCCTTCCATATCGATCTCCCACAACGGCTCAAGGGAACCTAATATCATTGTATCGCAGTCGATATGTATCACTTTTTTTACCGTTTCAGGAAGCAGGCTTGCTTCAAAAAGTCGGGCAAAGGTGCTGATATTCCAACGCCCGATATCAACGCCGTCGTCAACAAGCTCATTCAGCTTGTCCATAGGGATAAACTGAAGCTGTCTGCCGAACCGACTGCACATATCGCAGAACTTTGTTTTATTCTCACCGCTTATGTGATTGTCGATCAGATAAATGTTCAGCTCCTCGACGCAGGCGTTATTGACCAGCAGGGAATACATTGAAACCCCCGCTATCGGCGCATAGCTGTCGGAGCTGGAATATACTACATTCATTTTATCAGTCCTCTGTAATCTCTGAAACTCATAAGCCCCTTGTCCTTCTCGCTTATTATAAGTTTGTCCTCGCCGCCTATCAGTTCAAAAGGCCACTCAATACCTATATCCGTATCGTTGTACATTATCCCCGAATCGCCCTCGCCGTAAAAGACCTCGGCGCACTTGTAGCTTACGACGGAATCCTCGATAACAAGATAACCGTGTCCGAAAAACTTAGGCACAAAAAGACAGCTTCTGTTCTCGCCGGTAAGATGAAATCCTCGCCACTGACCGAAGGTCGGCGACTCGGGGCGAAGGTCAACGATAACGTCGTAGACATGACCCGAAATACAGCGCACAAGCTTTGCCTGCTGTTTTACAAGCTGAAAATGCGTCGCACGGATAACGCCCCGCTTTGAAACGGTGTAAAAGACCTCTTTCAGATCGTGTTCAATTCCGTTAGCCTTGAAAGTATCGACATTGTAATCCTTTATGAACGCACCCCGTTCGTCTTCGGCATAAAAAGGCTTGATAAGATATGCGCCCTTTAAATCAAGCTCTCTGAATTCAAACTTCTGAGTCATTACATTTCCCCTCTGATATATTCCGCCGTCATGCGTATGCCATCTGAAAATGAAACACGATTATGATACCCCGTATCACGCTCGAGCTTCTTTAAATCAAACTGCTCATAAGAAATGTCTGCGCCTTTAAACGGTATGTCCCCCAGACCTATTTCGGCGGTCGGGTCGACAATATCTCTCATTTCAAGCAGAAAATCCCGAAGCGGCTTTGGCTCTCCGCTTCCGATATAATAGCGGTTGAACGCTTTTCCCTTTTGCGCTGCTGCAATTATAGAATTGACAGCGTCGGTAATGTATATAAAATCGTAGGTCTGATAGCCTGCTGTAAACGAGCAATGCTCCTTGTTCACAAGCTTTTTTATAGAGGTGTAGATCATACGGGCGGATCTTTCGCCCACGCCGTAGATATTCGTGATGATGACGGGAATGAAATCAATGCCGCAAAGCCTTGCGACCGTTTCTCCCATAAGGTGCGCCGCAAGCTTGCCCGTGCCGTAAATGTAGCCGCCCGACGGCTCTATGTCGTCGGACTGGAGATATTCATAGGTCTCCATTTCGTTAATGCTCGAAGCGTAAACCACACGCTTACAGCCGATATCCGCACAAAGCTTTACATAGTCGCAGGTGTTTTTAACATTCTGAAGCTGAATATCATAATCCGCCCTCGCTTCTCCCGAAGTGCCGACCCACGCAAGATGAAAGAAACAGCTGTACTGCGCCTGCGGTATATCCTTTGCAAGCGAAGGAATATCCTTATCCCGAACGTTTATGCAGACAACACGCTCATCATTTTCAGGCAGGCTGTCAAAACAAATATCAAGCGCAACCACACGGAAGCCCTTTTCAAGCAGAGCGTTAACGAGCATTTTTCCGATAAAGCCGTTCGCTCCTGTCACGATAACATTTTCCATCATATTTTTCCGCCCTTCAAAAACGCTTCTATCTGTCTGTCCATGCACTCACGAATGTCGCCGCCCTGAACCATGCATTTGCTCCATTCAACCGTCATTTCAACTGCCGTATCTAAATTAAGGCGAGGTTTCCAGCCGAAAGTCGACTTCAGTTTTGAACAATCCAGTTTTAAGAAATTTGCCTCGTGAGGGCCGCCGTCAAAGCGGTTTACCCACTTCATCCCCTCGCCCCATTTGTTTACGAAAAGGTCGACAAGCGCGCCCGTTTCAAAGCAGTCGGCGTCGTCGGGACCTACGTTATAATATCCTGCGAATTTGCCGTCCTCATACTGCATTGCCGCTATCATAAGGTAAGCGTAAAGCGGTTCTAAAACGTGCTGATAGGGTCTTGTCGAAAATGGATTGCGAACGACAATATCCTCATGCTTTACAGCCGCACGGATACAGTCGGGGATAATACGGTCGTTTGCGAAGTCGCCGCCGCCTATCACATTTCCTGCCCTCGCTGTAGAAATCGCAGTGTGACCGCCGGCAAAAAAGCTGTTTTTATAGCTGTGAGTCACAAGCTCCGAGCAGGATTTGGAGTTAGAATAAGGGTCGAAGCCGTCAAGCTCCTCATTCTCACGATAGCCCCACGCCCATTCCTTATTAAGATACACCTTGTCGGTCGTAACGTTAAGAAACGATCTCACATAATCGCTGTTTCGGACACATTCGAGAATGTTGACAGTTCCCATAACGTTTGTTTCGTATGTATAAGCAGGATTTTTGTAGCTTTCACGAACGATAGGCTGCGCCGCAAGATGAAAAACGATCTCGGGCTGAGCCTTGTCAAAAGCGGCTTTAAGCGAGTTATAGTCACGAATATCGCCGATAACGGAGTTAACGTCCTGCTCAATATCCGCAATTTCAAACAGCGAAGGCTCTGTCGGAGGCTTTAGCGAATAACCGGTAACGACCGCTCCGACATTCGCAAGCATTTTGCAAAGCCACGAGCCTTTGAAGCCGGTGTGACCTGTTACAAATACTTTTTTTCCTTTATAGAAGGATAGTTCAAATTCTTTCATATCTTAGTCCTCCTGTATCTGACTTCTGACCATATATAGAAATTATAACATATCATAAGGAACTTGTCAATTAATCGGCGGCATTTTTGTATTCGCTGTCGGATCTTCGGAGCAAAAAAAGGCTGCTGCCAAACGGGCAACAGCCTTATAGTTCAATAATGAATTATTTTCTGTTAATTTTTTTCTGTGTTCAGAACATACTGCTGCTCTCGATAAGCCTGTCAATGTCGTTGTGGCTGAAATCAAGAGACGCGCTGCTTACAGGACCGCCTTGCTGATAGTCCCACCATTCTCTCGGCATATATTCGACAAGCTTATTTCAAGACTGTTTTTACCGTAGTAAATTCCGTCGTAAAGTGAAACCAAAATTACATAATCGTCAAAAATCCAGCCCAGATAATAGCCGTGCAGAGAATTGTCGTCGTGCCTTGTTGCCTCAAAATCCTCAAAAGGAGATGTGACTGTTGAGAAATAATTAGGCGAGCCTACGGTCTTCATAAAGTTTTCAAGCAAAGCCTTTGAGTCGTCGTAGTCTTCTACAACTCCCTCGGGGTCAAGAAGCTCTTTGTATTGATAACTGTACACCTCCGATATTCTCCACCAATTGTTGTAATAGCAGTTTTCAAAGGTAACGCTATCGTCATCCGCATAGTTCATTACATCGATCTGATAACCCTTTTCATCGTCGCTTGTTTTGGGTTTGCAGTAGATAGAAAAATCGTGTTTTCTTTCGTCCGGACCACCCTCAGTAAGCGCCTGACCGATAGTGGAACAGTAGGTTTTTCCGTTTCCGAAATAATAAAAATCATATCTTTCCTCAAGCTGTTCTGTCGTAAGCGGAAGGTCGAGCGTTCCGCCGAACATATCGCCGATTTTAAGATCAGGCTGCTCGGAAAGAGGATTTGTAAGGTCGACGTCGTCTATCCAGAGCCTTGTTCCCGTGTATTTCGGGGCAGTCTCCGAGCTTTCGTCCGCCTGCGAAACTTCCTCCGAAACGTCGCTTTCGGACTCTTCCGAGACTTCCGACTGTTCGCTGTTTTCGATGGTTTCGGTAACGGAAACGTCCTGTTCATCGTCGGGTTCGATATTATTTTTGTTGTTTAACATAACGCCTGCTGTTACTCCGCCGCCTACGACCGCTGCGGCTACAACTCCCGTTATTACTTTTGCTTTTAAGGTATTCAACATTTTTTTAGCTCCATTCTCCGCATTCTTTGCGGCATTATTTACGGGACTTTTCTTATTGGTTTTATCAGCAAACATATCGGGTGAAAAGGGCGGTATATCAAGGCTTTCCGCTTCGGCTTTAAGCAGCCTTGTTAAGAACGGTATACCCACAACGCCGTGCAGCTTCTGATCGTTTTCATTTTCATAATCAAGCACCCCTTCCTTGATTTTTGCGCGCGCCGCACTAAGACGGTAGGTGACTGTTCCGACAGGACAGTTCATTATCCCGGCAATTTCCGCCGCCGTCATTTCGTTAAAGTAGAACATTATGACGGTCTGATACTGAATGTCCGAAAGAACTCTGCGCATAATATCCATAACGATCTGCCGCTTTTCACGGTCGGTTATGTAGTCCTCGGGCAGAAAATTTTCGCTCTCCTCGGCAGGAAGATTTTCAAGCGTTTCCTCGTCAAGATATTCCGGCGTTTTCTTTTTAAGAAGATCTCTGCACTTATTTACAGCTATCCTGTTGAGCCACGGCGAAATTCTGCTCTTGTCCTCAAGACTGTCTATCTTTTCAAGCGCCGTCAGATATGTTTCCTGCGTAATATCCTTAGCGTCCGCTTCGTTTTTCAGAAAGCCGATACAGGTAAAATAAACCGACCTGTATGTTTCAAGATAGATCTTCTCAAACGCAGCCTTGTCACCCTCTTTGGCACGCAAAGTCAGTGTTTCTAAGTTTTCCATTTGAAGCCTTTAACCTCCGTTTTCAGAAGAATATGTTTTAAATTTTGTCCCGATATACCTAAGACGATCAGGACTGCGGATTTGTTGGGTCGTTAATAAAAAGTTTACAATTACTTTTGCGCCGCCTTAATAGCTCTCAACATTCATACGGCGAAGAATATCCTCTGCGGTCAGATTTTCAACTCCGCCGCACTTTTCAAGCAGCACCGTTACAGGCTTGTCGGGGTGCAGGTCAAACCAGTTGTCCGAAAACTGAGCGTCAAAGCCGTCAAGCGAAAGGCAGACGCAGGCGGCGAAAACATCGCTGCGGACGGTTATCGCAAAGCTGTCGGCGCAATCCTTAATCTCAAAGGTAATGTCAGGCTTTATGAAGTCAAATTCCTTATAGCGCACAAACATCGTCGTGCCGCAGGATACGAGCGTGTCGGTTTCGTCGTAAACCGAATATTCAAGATATTTGCTGCGCTTGTCGCTGCGGGCAGAAAGCTCATCGGTCAGGTCGAGCGTCATTACCGCTCTTGCTTGGGAGCAGTCGAAAAAAGCCTCACTTTCATAGCTTTTGAGCACCCTGCCGTAATTGTCACGCAGATCACATTTTACCGTAAAAATTACAATTTCGTTGCAGCAAGTATGAATGTAAAGCGTTGGCTTTGTCGGTATGGTATCGTCGCAGCTTATGAGAACGGGTGCGTAAAATCTACGTGCAAAATAGTGAAGCGCTTTCCATCTGCCGAAGTAGTCTATACTCGACCATGAGATAACGGGGTTGCTGTCGTTTATCTGCCAGTATGCCGAACCCATGCAGCGGCCTGCCGCACGGCGCATATGCTCGACATTTGAGCGTATGCACTCCGCCTGAACCAGCTGTGTGCAGTAGATAAGCCGCCTGAAATCGTATGGATAATTAACCATCTGTGCAAGGTAGTACATCAGCTTTTCGTTGCCGAAGGTGCATTTCTGGTGGGTCTGCATGACATTGCCGCAAAGGTCGAGATCGCCCTTGCTTTCGTCCGCAAAATACTTGCAGGTCTTAATGTCGGGCAGGCTCTCAAAGCCGTATTCGGAACAGAAGCGGTAATAATATTTTCTGAAATCCTCTATCGGCTTGAAGTTGTGCCACACGTCCCAGTAGTGCATATCTCCTGCACGGTCGTCGGAGGAATTTTTGATGCCGCCGCCCGACGAGGGAGAGGACGGCCAGTAGAATGTCTGCGGATCAAGCGCTTTGACTATCGAGGGGATAATGTTTTCAAACAGGCGCAGATAGTCGTCCTTTGCACGCTTGTCGTCCTTCCAGCCCCAGTATTCCCACGCCGACTCTATCTCGTTGTTTCCGCACCACATACCGAGCGAGGGGTGATTGCGTATGCGGATAATATTGTCACGCACCTCCTCACGCACGGTCTGTTCAAACTCATTGGTCAGCAGATATTCCGAGCAGGCGAACATAAAATCCTGCCAAACGATAAATCCCATTTCGTCGCACAGCTCATAAAAATAGCTGTCGGGATAAAGTCCGCCGCCCCAGACACGAATAAAGTTGAAGTTCGCCTTGGCGCAGTCGTCAAGCAGTTTTTTGGTGCGTTCATGCGTACAGCGGGGAAGTATCTGATCCTCGGGGATAAGATTTCCGCCCATTGCAAAGACCTTGACGCCGTTGTTGACAAAACAGAACTCCTTGCCGTATTTGTCCTCCTCCTGCGAGATAGTGAGCGTCCTAAGACCTATGCGCTTTGTGTAGCTGTCAATGACCTTTTCGCCGAGCATAAGCTTCACTTTACATTCGTAAAGCGGCTGATCGCCAAGCCCTCTTACCCACCAGAGCATGGGATTTTTTATCACCGTTACGCCCTTGCCGCAAAACATATCTATACCATTTTCCTTACCGTTGGGAGCGGTTATTGTTGAAGATATGTTAAGCTCTTTTGCTTGCTCCTCGTCAAAAATATCACATTTGACGCGGCAGGTGAGCTTTACCGAATCGTTGTTATGCTCCTGCTCATAGTAGACGTTGTTTATGCGTGCGGCTTCGTAAAATTCAAGCGACACGCTTCCTGCAATACCCATATCGGGAAGCTTTGTACCCCAGTCCCAGCCGAACATATAGTGCGGCTTGCGGATATACTGATAGCCCTCCATGCAGTGTTCAACGCCCGTAAGCGCATATTCTGCGTTCTTTTTTGCTATAAATTTAGTCGGCGAATGAATTTCAACACGAAGAATATTTTCGCCCGGTCTGAGCGTTTCCGTAACGTCAAATTCCCAAGTCCTGTGGAAGTTGTCGGCGTTTCCGATATGCACCTCGTTTAAGTAAATATCCGCAAGGGTGTCGAGCCGTTCAAGGCGCAGAAATGCCTTTTTGCACTCGGCAGGTGTTTCGGCAGGAAACCGCAGTTCGAGGGCGCAGTCCTTGTCGCAAAGCGGCGTCGAGATATACTCGTTCTCACGATAATAGGGATCGTCGATGACCCCGTTATTTATAAGCGTGTCGTAAAGCGAGCAGGGCAGGGAGGCAGGGTAGTCCTTACCGTCATATTTAAGCGTCCAGCCGCTGTTGAGGTCGATTTTTTTCATAGCGTTTTCTCCTTTAAAAGATTTTTCGTGTATAGTTTATCACAACTTGTCGGGGTTGTCAATGGTCAGGTCTGAAATTGCAGGAGTAATGTGATTTTTTTGAAACAGCGCTTGACAGTTTAAATGCATTATGTTATAATAGCTAATGTAATTAGCTAAATTATCGAAAGGAGTAGCTTTATGAGAGCAGGATTAGACAGAGAGAAGATAATCGAGGCGGCGGCAGAGATGGCGGACGAGAAAGGTCTTGCGAGTGTGACGTTAAAATCGCTGGCGGAGAAACTAAAGATAAAGCCGCCGTCATTGTACAAGCACATAAGCGGCGGACTTGACGAGCTGTACAAGGAGCTTATGCTTTACGGCTACCGCTGTTTAGACGCTGACATCACGACAGCGGCGATAGGAAAGGAAAAGGACAACGCAATAATGGCGGTATGCAGGGTGTTCAGGCGATTTGCAAACGAGCATAAGGGTTTGTTTGAGGCGATGCAGTGGTACAATATGTATCAGTCGAACGAGCATTTAAAGGCTTCGCAGGGAACGGTCGACATTCTGTTTGAGGTGCTTGAGGCTTATGGCTTGACCGAAAAGCAGAAGGTGCATATCGTGCGTATGCTGAGAGGTTTTTTACAGGGATTTTCATTGATCGAATCGCACGGCGGATACGGAAATCCGACGTCTTTAGACGAAACGTTTGATTTTGCGGTAAAAACGATCATAAACGGAATTTGTGAGCTTCAAGGGGAGCAATGGGAGAATGAAAAATGAATGCAGCAGTAAAGGAATTTTTTAAAAACATTCTGCCGTTTAACAACCGAACGGAAATGCCCCGTGCGCTGTTTGTAATAAAGACATTTCTTGCATTCTGGCTATGCAAGTTTGTCGGCGAGATAGTTGCGGAGGGCGTGGTTATCCTTATACATTTTGCGTGCGGCAAAAATGTATTAGAGGGCGAAATGTTTGAGCCGCAGACGATAATGCTGATAACATATTACGGATATATCATCTGCATAGGAATTGCGCTTTTATACTGGAAGCTGATAATGAAAAAGCCGTTGAGTGAAATGGGGCTTAACAAGCGTTTTGGAAGCTACTTTATCGGCGCAGTAACAGGCGTTATTTTGCTTATCGTATCTGTTTTTGCGGTAATGCTGACAGGCGGCATTAAATTCTGCGGAGTATTTGACGATATAAACTACAAGATGATACTGCTGTTATTTGGCGGCTTTGTCGTTCAGGGCGCTATCGAGGAAATACTCTGTCGGGGGATAGTTCTTCACACGCTTAAAGAGAAGCTGCCGTTATGGGCTGCGGTAATGGTCAGCACGATCGTATTTATTATTCCGCACCTGTCGGGGATTGTGGAGCAGGGTTTTAAATTTGCGGTTATCGGAATAATAAACCTTATATTGATTTCAATTATTTTCTCGCTTGCGGTCGTGCGGTTTAAAAGTCTATGGGCGGCGTGCGGACTGCACACATTCTGGAATTGGTTTTTATTCTGCATTTTCGGACTTGATCTGAGCGGCAGCGGCAAGACCGCAAACGCAGTTTTTGACCTGAGGTCTGTCGGAGAAAGCGTCTTAAACGGCGGCTCATACGGCATTGAAGAGAGCGTTGTCACGACGATCATTTTAGCGCTCGGGGCAGCAGGGTTTATATTCATTAAGCGCAAATGAGTTTTTTTGAGCAAATTGTAACAGGATTATCGTGAATACTATAAAAAGAGATATTGACATACTGACGAATTTATGCTATAATTAACCATGTAACTGTGGGATAATTAGCTCGTAACTGTTGAATGGGTACAGCATGAGATTCTTGAATCACCTATCAAGGTTTATAACTTTAAGGTTGAGGATTTCCATACTTATTTTGTGGGCGAATCTTCGGTACTGGTACATAACGATTGTATAGTTGGATCTTATAAAGATTTGAAAAATGATAATAGTTCAGGTCAAAGACATCATGTAAGTCAGGATGCAGCTTTTGGTAGTGTTATACCAAGAAATGAAGGTTTATCAGTAAAACTTGAAGGAAATATTTTCACGGATACTGGCAGCGCTCATTACAATGCTCACAAAACATTAGAGGGATTTTGGGATGAATATAGACCTGGTGGTCAAAAATTTGGTCAAACACCTACGGTAGGACAATATAATAGAGCAAGTTATGATTCGCTAGTAAGTGCTGGCGTATCAAAAAGAGAAGCAGCATCTATTGTTAGAAGTGCATATGAACAGCAAGTATCATATGGTTTAACTAATAAGTCCATGGTTCCACGAATACCTCAAAAAATTCGGGGAATATAATAGGAGATAATTATGAATCTGAACAAAATGATAATTGATCATCTTATGAATATTAATTGGTTTGAGAATTGCACACAAAATGCAGTGCTTAATATTCGTTATGGTTACGAGTTTGTTTCTATTAAGAAGCTAGAGCAGTCGTTGTTAGGTGTGAAATGGCAGAATATAGAACTTGAGGAGGTTAATAAGTTAACAGAATATTTATTTCATAATTATTCTGATTTATATCAAAACAAATGGAACACTTTGGTTGTTGAATTTAAAGATAAACACTTAAAAAATTTTGATAGATTATTGTTAGCAAAAATAAATGAGGTCTTTGGTAATTTATCTACTTTGGTTATAAATTATGTTCATTGGGACATTTTAGAAATAGTAATGGCTTATACTTTTGAGGATTGTTTAGAACCGACTTTTTATTCTGAAATTCTAAAAATATATCAAAATGGTTTTTTTCCTTGTGGCTGGAGAGGTAAATTTCCTCATGGAAATATGCTGATCTATTAATTTACAACAAGGGCAAGATGGTTGTTGCTTTATTGCCCTTGTTATTTTTAAAATTAAGGAAGCTAATATTAGGCTTGTAAAAATCGTTGTTACTTTTTTGACTTCGGAACTTCATACTGCTTTGTTGCGGGTACGCTTGTAACTACCGAGCAAGGACAAGAGCCGATTGAAGAGATTGAAGTCGGGGACAAGGTTCTTTCTGAGAACGAGTTGACAGGCGAAGTAGCAATTAAGGAAGTATATGCTACTTCGGTAAGTGAAACCGACGAATTCTATCATATCCATGTAAATGGAGAGGAGATAGTAGCTACAGGTACACACCCATTCTATGTTTACAAATTTGGCTGGACAACTGCAAGAGCTTTAAGAGCCGGAGATGTATTGGTTCTCTCAAACGGAGAATTAGTAACAGTTGAATGGATAGACCATGAAATTCTTGAATCACCGATATATGTATATAACTTTGAAGTAGAAGATTTCCATACATATTTCGTTGGTAAGAGTGGTATTCTTGTTCATAATGGTAGACAATGTACATCAACATTGACAGTTGATGAAAAAGATATTGCAACAGATGTTAAGTGGAGTAATCATGGTCATAAACATTTTCCTCCTAAAAATGCAGATGTAAAAGATATAGTAAAATCGACTAAGTCAGGTCCTGCAAAATATATGCCAGATGTTGATATCGAAACAATAGAAAGGTATGCATGGAATAAAGGAACGGCAGTTACTAACGGAAAAACGTGGAAGGTTATGGAGTTTGATGATGTCATTGGTGCAAGTGAGGGTAAAGCAACAAGATATATTAGAGTGGAAATGACTTCAAATACAATTCATGGACATCCGATTTCAAAAAATGAATTTAAAAAATTAACAAGGTAGCAATATGTTTAGAAAGTTTGATTACGGAGAAAATATATTGAATCTTTATATTGACTTTGATTATGATGAAAGCAAAGCATTATTAGATCAAATTGATATATTAAAAGAAGATCTTATTCAAGTTCAATATAAAAATGGATACGTGATAGATGTGGGATGGTATCCTGAATTTTCGAAAAACGGTTTATTTAAAGTGTATATTACTAAGAATTATAATGTTTGTACTATTGAAATATGCAAAAACATTGATGAACTAAAAAAAACATTAAGGTGGTGCATTAATAAATTTCAAGATTAGTACTATGATGTCACAACTAATTGTGATTAAATGATTTTGTAATAAATAACTTCATATTGCTTTATTGCGGGTACGCTTGTAACTACTGAGGACGGGCAGAAACCAATTGAAGAGATTGAAGTCGGCGATAAGGTTCTTTCTGAAAACGAATTTACGGGTGAAGTAGCTGTTAAAAAGGTTACTAAGACTTTTGTTAATGAGACTAATGAGCTTATACATATTCATGTGAATGGCGAAGAAATATCTGCTACACCGACACACCCCTTCTATGTTGACAAGCTTGGCTGGACACTTGCAAGAAGTCTCAGAGCCGGAGATGTACTTGTTCTCAGCAATGGTGAGCTTGTAACAGTTGAGTTCGTTCAGCATGAGATTCTTGAATCACCTATCAAGGTTTATAACTTTGAGGTTGAGGAGTTCCATACTTATTTTGTGGGCGAAAACGGGGTTTTTGTTCATAATGGGTGTGAAGATGAAATTGCTAAAGAGCCACACGGAAATTCAAAGGATAGTAAAAAAACTCAGCATGGATATGAAATATACGATTCGGTAACAAACGAACCAGTTAAAACCGGCATAAGTGGAAGTGTATTGAACAAGGATGGAACATCAAAAAGAGCAAATCGACAAGTAAATAAATTGAATAAAGCGGAAGGTTCTAATAGATATTACGCCGTGGTTAAGGAAACTAATATGCCAGACAGAAGAACAGCACTTGAATGGGAACGCAATAATGCAATGAGATTACATAATGAAGGATATGATTTACCTATGCATAAGCGACCTAGACCATGGGAGGATTAAATGAAATTTAAAGAGATATCACTAGGTATTTACTATGAACCATATATTTATGGTATAGAAAAAAACAAATACACTTCTGAAGAAGCGTATTTGAGTGACTGCCGAAAGTTTTTTCATGAAATGCTTTTCCCAATTAAAAAACAATTCATTATGAATACAAGAAATATTGCTTCTTTTTTCAGTAGGCTGCTTTTTGAAAACTATAGTAATGATCAATATCCATTTAGCAAGCTTATCATTAGCTGCTGCAAAGACAAACGCAATTCCGGCAAGATAATCAACGTTGATGGTATAGCTGAAATAAGGGTATTATATGATTACAATAACTTTAAATATAAAGACGCTATTCAAAAAAAACATGATGCTTTGCAGATTATAATGAACGGACTATACGTGGCAGCAAATGAATTTTCATTAGATACTATTCCTTTTAAAAGCATTGAATCAATGATAATATCATATGATTATAAAAATATATGGACATGGAGTAGCAAATGGAATAAGAATAAAAAATACAACGCCAGTGTGTATGTAGATCATGATGTCGAGAGAGTTATCATAGGGATGAAAATAGTGGATAAAAATAAAGTGACAATTTATAATAAGGAACTTGTAGCTACAAAGCCAGATGAATGGGACTATGATCCTTTTCTCGGAAAGCTATTTTGGCAGAATAATAATGAGGTTGTATTTTTAGACAAAAAGAACAGAATAGTTGGCAAATGGTTGGGCAAATAGTTTTCAGTTGACGGACAAAAGCCGATTGAAGAGATTGAAGTCGGGGATAGGGTTCTTTCAGAGAATGAGTTGACGGGTGAAGTAGCTGTAAAAAAGGTTACCGAAACCTATGTCAACGAAACTGACGAGCTTGTTCATATCGGAGTAAACGGCGAAACAATTTCGGCTACACCAAGTCACCCATTCTATGTTGACAAGCTTGGCTGGACACTTGCAAGAAGTCTCAGAGCTGGAGATGTACTTGTACTCAGCAATGGTGAGCTTGTAACAGTTGAGTTCGTACAGCACGAGATTCTTGAATCACCTATCAAGGTTTATAACTTTGAGGTTGAGGAGTTCCATACTTACTTTGTTGGTGAGTGTGGGGTGCTGGTACATAATGATTGTGAAAATAATTACGTTGTATTTAATAAAAAGCATAAAAACGCTTCACCATCTCCAAGAGGGACTGGTCCTAATGGTGGTAGATTACAATCACATCATGGCTTGCAAAGCCAATGGGCACAGGAAAATTTGGCAAAGTATGGATACGATCCGAAATTAGCACCAACTGTAACAATTGAGACAGGAGTAAATATGCCGCATACCTATATTAGTACAGCACAGAATGCTAGGAGAGACGCAAGAATAGCTAGTGGTAAAGGTAAGTGGAGCTCGAGTTTGCAGGATGAATTACAATATATTGTTGATGATTTTAAAGGTGCAGGTTTTTCACAAGAAACAATTAGTAAAGTACTGGAACAACAATATAGAATGCTTGATAAGCTTAAAGTTCCTTATGAAAGGATTGTATTTTAATTATGTTTGAATTAAGTAGTTCGTATAGAATTGTTGCAAAAAAATCGCCATCAAGCGATATAGATATAAAGTCGCTTGATAATTTTTCAACAATAGAAATTCCTAAAGATTATATTCAATTAATTAAAGAAGCTACTGAAATAGAATTATTTCTTTGTGAACAGAAATATATTAGAATTTGGGGTGCAAAAGGTTGTATTGAAATGAATTTAGCATACATGATTCAAAAATGGATTCCATCATCATTAGCAATAGGTGATGACGGTGATGGTAATGCTTTTATTTATGCATTTGGGAGTTGTGGTTTTGGTTTATATCTTGTTGCTTTTAACGATTTAGAGATTGAAGAAATGAAATATATTTCTAATTCATTAAGTAGCCTATTAAAGAATGATATTGGAATACTATCTATTTTGAATAGTTGAATTTTATTGTAATTTTTATTCACAGTGAAAAGTACTACTGGCATTTAATCCGATGAAGTATATTTCCTTACCGAATCTTTTAAGGTTCGGTAAGGAAAAAGATTTACAAAATTTGTTTGGCATGGTAAAATAGAGGATATAAGACGATTCTATTAGCCTGAATGACCCGTTCGGACTAAGTCCGATGCTGAATTGGGATAAGCTGGGTCATGCTCTGCTTGATGTTGCAGGAATGATACCGGGCGTTGGTTTTGTGTTCGACGGAATCAATGGGGCATGGTATGCTGCCGAGGGCGACTGGTACAATGCAGTATGCAGCTTTGTATCAATGCTGCCCGGATTAGGCGACGCAATAGGATCATTTGCGAAGGCAGAAAAGTCTTGCAAGATAATAACAGCGTTCCATAAAGCAGGCTCGATAGGAAACATAGGAGCCGGCACATACTCATTCGGAAAAATAGCGAAGAAGTACATAAGCGGCGACGCAAGCTTTACTTGGGACGAAATAAAGGGCGACCTGTATGAAGTAGCAATGACAGGCGTGTCAATGTTTGGTTCGGCAAAGGACTTCGGCACTTCATATTGCTTTGTTGCGGGTACGCTTGTAACTACTGAGGACGGATTTAAGCCTATTGAAGAGATTGAAGTCGGCGATAAGGTTCTTTCTGAGAATGAGTTGACCGGTGAAGTAGAAAACAAAACTGTTACTAAGACCTATATTAATCAAACAACAAAATTAACTCATGTAGGTGTTAATGGTGAAGAATTTGTTTGTACACCTACTCATCCATTCTACGTATATCAGCATGGTTGGATACAAGCAGCAAACCTCAGAGCAGGCGATGTTCTTGTTCTTTCTAATGGTGAACTTGTTGTAGTTGAATGGGTACAGCATGAGATACTTGAAGAGGCTGTCAATGTTTACAATCTTGAGGTTCAGGACTTCCATACTTATTTTATTGGTGAAAGTGGAGTTTGGGTTCATAATCAAGGTTGTAAAGATAAAAAGACATATCAAACATACACTAAAACAAATCCTAAAACTGGCGAGGTATACTCTGGAAGGACAAGTGGATATGGGACACCTAAAGAAAATGTTGCAAAGCGAGATAAAAATCATCATATGAATGAAAAAGGATTTGGACCAGCGGTACTTGATAAATCAAGTACAAATAAAGATGCCATTCGTGGTCGAGAGCAACAGTTGATAGACTCTAATGGTAGAGCTAAATCTCAAGGAGGAACATCTGGAAATGCAATTAGAGGTATTGGTTTAAACAATAAAAATAAAGATCGATACATGAAATCTGCTACAGATGAGTTTGGTGAGTTAACATGAGGAGAATAGTTGGTAATGTTGGTGCATTTAAATTACCTAATGGTAAATATGCTTTTGGGAGAATATTTAAGTATGCGGATGTTGCGTTTTACAGTCACTTTGGCAAAAACGAAAATGACTTGCCAGAAAAAGAAGACTATGCTTTTATTGTGGGGGTTTATAATAGTTCTGTTTCTCAAATGAAGTATGTTGAAAAAAGACCATTTGTGAGTGAAAGTGAGGTAACTGCTCCACCGACATACATAAGAGATTGTATATCTGGTGAATATTCAATTTATTATCCAAATGGTGAAATTGTTCCCTCAACTTATGAAGAGTGCAAGGATTTGGAGGTATGTGCTGTTTGGGAATTAAGCCATGTTATAGATAGATTAATGGGCGACGACAAATGGTTAAGGGATTAAAGCCTTAACGACCCGTTCGGATTGAGTCCGTTCCTGAGTTGGAAAAATAATGGTCATGAATTCTTAGATGTACTGGGAATGTTGCCTGTAATAGGATTTGTATTTGATACCGCAAATGCGATATGGTACTGGAACGAGGGCGGAAAAGAAAACAAATTCATGGCAATATGCAGTATGGTATCGGCATTACCGGGAATCGGCGATGCGATCGGCGTATTCGGAAAAGGCGGAAAAATAGCATGTAAAATACAAAAAGGACTGCATATAGGTGGAAATGCAGGAAGTGGCATACTGTCGGCATTCAATATGGAGAATTCATTCATGAATATGAGGGATTCCGTATCGAACGGGGAAGGAATCTCGTTCAGCGATGGATTGAACTTTGGATTGAGTGTGTTCGGATTTAAGAGTTCGATAAAAGGAATGAAAAATGCTGTCGGCACTTCGTATTGCTTTATTGCGGGTACGCTTGTAACTACTGAGGACGGACAAAAGCCGATTGAAGAGATTGAAGTCGGGGATAAGGTTCTTTCTGAGAACGAGTTGACGGGAGAAGTAGCTGTTAAAACTGTAACTGAAACTTATGTCAACGAAACCGATGAGCTTGTTCATATCGTAGTAAACGGCGAAGAAATATCTGCTACACCGACACACCCATTCTATGTCGCCGCACCATATATACTTTACTGCAAAAAAACACCCCACTGTGAAGCGGGGTGCTATCTGCATTTATTAGTCGTTTTCGCAGATACCGACAATATGTGACTTAGCCACTTGCATTTTTACGCAGTCAGAGGCGTTCTGCGATCAATTACTTGATATTGCTATTATATCATATTTCTGTTTGCTTGTCAAGAGAAAATGTGTTGGATTTTGTAAATAATTTGCGAATATAAAACAAAGGAGCAATAATATAACTTCCGCTTTAGAAAATCGCCTGACTTATAAACACGATCAGTATAAGTACCATGAAAAACAGATCGCCCGAAAAAACCATCTTCGGTATCTTGCGGATCATTCTTCGGTCGGAGGCAAGCTGTTTCACACAAACATGGTTCATCGGATTATTTGAGTCATAGAATACCGTTACAGACTGCCCCTCGCAGTGATCCTCCTCGCTTTCTATCGAAAAGCTTCCGGTAAACGCTTCGCCGTTTTCGTCGTGAAATATATAAGAGGAATAAAACGACGGCGGATCGTCCGAACTGTCGATTTTTATAAGCTTGCTTACCCTTGCTGTCGTCCGCTTTGATCTCTCGCAGAATTTTTCCTTGCGCCTGAGCCTTATCGTCGCAAAAATCAGTATCAGCAGAATAATAACGTTCCACATAACAAACAGCGGAACAACGGTTACAAATGAAAATCTGAGAGCGTGAGAAATGGTCAGTAGTTCTATCATGGTATGACTCCTTTTTTGTTCATATTTTAATATTTTGATATTTCTGTTATAATAAAAAGAACATTTTCTCCCTGCCTGTGTTTACTATAACGGCGGTGAAATATTCGCCCGGACAGGCGTTGTTGAATACTTCGTTTGTAACGCAAAAAAGAATGTTTTCGCCCCGAAGATACGGAACATATTCCGTGCTTTCGCTGTCGGAATTGTCGTGCCAAACAAGCTCGTCAATGCGTATCGGATAGGCGGTTATGTTCGCTCTTTGCCTTATACATTCTCCGACCCTGTTTAATCTTGCCGCATATCTTATCCTGCGGAACATCGTGAATATAAGGAAAATCACGGCAATGGAAAGAAGCAGCATACCGTTTGTAGATTCCGTCCGGATAGGATCTAAGAATCTTTTCATCGTATGAATTAACGCAAATCCGCATAATAAGACCGCAAACAGTATTGATGACCGGTTTCGTCTTGTTTTTCTGCGGTGATCGGTATAGGTTTTTTCAAGCATATAGTAAAAGCTTTCATCGCATACAAGCGGTCTGACACGCTCTGTCATCACCTCTAAAGCGCCGCATATTTCACTGCCCTCCGACTGGATAGCCTCTCTTTTATAATAGCTCCTTTTCTCTTGGTTAGATATTTCTCTGCCCCGTGCTCTGTGAAGTCTTTCTCCGAACAGCATATCATTACCCCCAAAAACGATTATTTCAGCTTTACTAATTATAATATACTTTTGTAAAAAGAAAAATCAAATTAATGTAAAATCTGTATGGTAAAGCAGAACGTTTTCGCATAGTTCCTGCGTTGCGCTGTGTTTTCGCCTTGATTTGACAAACCCCGATAAATAGTGTATAATATTACATGATTGCGCTTGTTTTTTTTCGTATATACGGCATACGGCGTACAGCCGAAATCATTTGCCGGAACAAAAGGGAAAAGGTGACTGATTTGCAGGAAGGAAAATATATAACCGTCATTTCAAACAGAAAGAAGATAGTGCTGGGCGTCAGCACGGTGCTTTACGTTATTGCGGCAGAGAAAAATCTTGAGATACACGTTTCGGGAGGGAAGACCTACGAAACGAGAATGACTCTTACAGAGCTTGAGAAAAGTCTGGGCGACGACTTTATTAAGGTTCATCGTGGCTGTATCGTGTCGGCAATGGCAGTTCACGATATAACCGACAGGATAAATCTCAGCAACGGCGAGTCGCTTGAATTTACTAAACGCAAGAAAAATGAGATAATAAGTCAGCTGCACACAAAGCAGCGAAACGTTATAAGCAGCTTTGCAGGCGAAGGTATCCCCACGACCGAGGAGGCTTACCGTGAGCATTACAGCAGCTTTGACGATATGCCGTTTGCGTTTACCGATATCGAGATGGTATTCAACGAGGAAAAGCACGCTGTCGACTGGATCTTCAGATACGGCAACGCTGCGCTTGCAAGACTTGAAAAAATGCCGCTCGAAAGGCTTATCGGAAGTTCGTTCGGAAGTCTGTTCGTCAATATGCATTCAAAATGGCTGCGAAGCTATGAGCGTGCGGCGCTTTACGGCGAGATTTTGGAGATGATAGATTACAGCCCCGAGATAGACACATACTTAAAAGTAATATGCTTCCCGACCTTCAAGGGTCACTGCGGCTGTATACTGTTCGATATTTCGCAGATAAAATTTACAAAAAACAGCAGCGACGCCGACAAAGCTCTTGCGCTCTTTTTGGGTAATTCGCAAAAAATTGACGGCTGAACGCTAATACATAAAAATAAGAACACCGCTGTCGGTTCCGTTTTCATTGTGCATTTTAAGTAAGAATGTGCAATAAGTGGATACTGACAGCGGTTAAATTTTTTGTCGATGTCGTTTCATGCCGTTTAAATGTCTTTTCACGGCAAGTCTATTGACAAACAATTTTTTAATATTTATAATAGATGTATAAAGGTTCGTTTGTTTATTAACGGGCGGACGTTTGTAAAATATTTTTAAGAGGGATAATTTTGGAAAAAGCAAAAGATAATTCAAAGAAAAAACGTTTGATAATAATTTTCATCATAATACTTTTCATTGTGGCTTTGGCAGGCGGTTTTGCTGTCTATAAGTATATGTCGGACAAAAAGCCCGAGACGTCTAACGGCGTTGTCGGAAGGGTGTCTGACGGCTGGGATACGGGGCTTGAAGACGAAAGCAAGCCAAAGGGAAAGGGTATTCAGATTCCCGGCTATGCGACCGCTGAAATGAATGAAGGCGATATGAGCTTAAAGCTGAGCGTCGGCAATCCGAAGGATAACGAGTGCGGATTTTACGCTTCGCTCGTTCTTGAGGACGGAACGGTGCTTTATGAGTCGGAGCTGCTTAAACCCGGCTATGGGCTTACCGAATTGCCGCTTTCGCAGACGCTCAAAAAAGGCGAATACACCGCTATGGTACATTACAAATGCGTTACTCTTGATGAGGACGAAACACCCTTAAATTCCGCAGACTCGGAATTTAAGCTTATTGTAAAGTGATTTAGAAAGCCTTAACGGTTTTCTTATCAATAAATTTATTTTATGAAAGGATGTTTTTTATGAAAACGAAAAGAATTTTTGCAGCAATGCTCGCAGCAACAGTAGCTTGTGCGGCAACAGTATCGGCGTCGGCATTAGATGATGTAACTCCGAATAATACTACAGAAGTAACGGCTAATATCGCAGAACCCGGATATTTAAGCTACACTTTTACGATTCCCGCAACTGTTGATTTCGGAGAGCTTACCCAGCCTGATAGTGATGAAACCGCACACTATACTTATGCTGCGATCGAGGTCGAGGCTACGGAACTCAATATAAAAAGCGATACAGCAGTTTACATTTGGCTCAAGGACAGCGAGTCTACAGATGGTCAGTTCTATATTTCACAGAAGGATGCGGAAGATCCGTTCAAGATCGCTTATGATGTTTATGATACTGAGGTTGACGATGCTACTATCGGCAGTAATAGCCCTATAAATAACGGAAATCCCGAAACATTCGGCTATAATCTTTGCAATTTCACTTGGGCAGAAGAGGGAACAACAAAGAATGCCACTCTTGCGCTGAATCAGAACGCTCTGTACGGGAAGAATCTTTTTGACATAGCAGGCGATTACAGCGGAACTATCAATTTCCACAGCGCACTTGTTGATATTTAATACCGGTAATTGATTTTATAAAATGAAAAAGATCGGAACAAAAAGGCGCTTGCGCCGTACGCTTATAACAGTATGTTCGATACTTTCTATATCCTTTTCGGCTGCTGTTTCGGCGTATGCCGATCAGGGTACGGAAGTTACCGCTCGTATTGAAGCGGCAGGAAATTCAGCGGCGGATAATTCTTCGTCGGAGAATTCCAACGCCGGAAATAATGCGGCGGACAGCACGGCGAGTTCGGCTTCGGGCAGGGATAATACCGCCGACAATTCGGGAAGTCCGAATACAGGCGACAGCGCAGACTTGCTGCTCTGCGGAGCGTTTCTGCTTATCATAGGCTTGGGCGCAGCCGGTACCAAGGTCTATGCAAAAGTCAAAAAATAGCATACTGCTTTTTGATATTCTTTGTGTACGATTGGATCTGCCTTTTTCGGCAGGTATTAATCAGCCGAGCAATTGTTTGAAAACTTAAACTACAAAAACCCCGTAAATGTCAGCATGAATAAGTTCATGCAGTTTACGGGGTTTTTCGGTATTTCTGAGCCGCTCTGTTTTTGTTTTGCCTCTAAAAGTCTTTATATTCCGAAACGGAGATGGTAGCGGGGATTGTGAGTTTACGCATTAGTTTGCCGAGGCTGATTATTCTCATGATACCACCCTTTCAATACTGTCATTAATTAATGTTGAATTGTCAAATATCACTTTCATATCATAAATAATCAGCGTACCAATCCGAAATTAACTGCTCTGAAAAAAGCACTATAGTCCTGATGATCCGAAAGTCCCGAAACCTGACCGTCACCCGCCTCAATAACACGCCAGCTGCCATCCGTAAGCTCGGCAAAGTCAATTGTATAAAACGGACTTTCTAAAGTCTTATACTTTTGGAGCATTTCATTCGGCGGCAGCGATACATAATCAGCTTGCCCTGAATTTCTGCTGACTGTGGCTATCTCGTTTGCTATGTAAAATACACGATATTCATTTGTTTTTTCTCCATATCGTTTAAGATCAAGATATTCCTTTACACAGATACCGCCCGTCAGCAGTCCGCTGCGGTACTTGTAGAAAATCTCCATTTGCTTATCAAATTCCTCTTGTGTAACATTGTTCTCGAAATACTTTGGGAAATCTGTACCCTTTACCGACTTAACATAATCCTTGATCATAAAGCGTTTAAAAGTACGCTTTACCTCATCAAGTTCGACCTTTCCGTTGGGATACACAAGCATTTTTGCAGTATCATCACCAAAGCAGGGATAGATGTTCGGAAAGATGTGGAACCGTTCGTACTCCTGCGGCGAATTAACGAGCCTTATTCTTTTATCTTCGAGCTTTTTATAGAACTCTGCATATGATTTCGGCTGCATCATCCAACCGCGATAAACTGCACGAACAAAGTCATCGGGTTCTTTTTCAAGTACCAGCTTTCCCTCACTAAACCACTTATCATAAGAAAACAACGCAACATCAAATAGCCCGGTGTCCAGCACAGCGTTATATTCCGCCTGCAAGTCCTCATCGACTTTATGTATGCTGTAATAGCTCGACGGAAATAGTATTGTCAATTTGCTCATAATATCTCTCCTTTTGCAGACCTATCAATTGATTTTTCTTACCTTAATGCTTCATTTAGTATTTCAATGTATTCTTTTCTGAAATTATCCGATTTATCCGTCATGCATTCTGCCTCCATATTCTGTTATCCCATTTTTTATTATAACATAATTAATATCTGCTGTAAAGCATTTTTAAACCGTAGCCGCAGGTCTTAACTATCAGCCTTGGTATTCGCCCTTTTGTGCAGGTTTAATCAGCCGAGTAATTGTTTGAAAACTTAAAAATAAAAAATAGGGACTGTTGCTTATGTGCAGCAGCCCCTTTTTTGTTTTCTGTTAATACTCTTTCTTCTTCATAATATGCAAACTGATAAGATAGGAAACAACAAGCGCCGCAAGACAGAATATAATGATAAATGCAGTCAGCGTTCGTTCAGTAAATTGCGAGAGCAATGCCGAGGGCTGAAACTTGTCGGGCAGATGCTTCATCAGCAAAGCCCCGACCGCCCAAAAGCTGCCGCCGATAACAAGAATAGCAATGCGTCCTTTTTCCGTGCCGAATTTCAGCTGTATAGGGAGCATAAGCGCAACTATCAGACCTAAAACGGGAATGAAAGCGGCGGTGTCCGAAAGAGCTGAAACGGAAAAAGCGCTTTCCTTAATAAATGTACAGCAGATAAAAACCACAACGGAAACACCAAAGCCTATCAGTCCGCCAAGCATACAAAAGACATATTTGCCGGTAACGTATGTTTTTTTGGTGATGGGAAGAGTAAACAGGAAAGGATACCCGTTGTCAAACTCATCGTAGGAAATAGTTCCGACAGTAAGAATCGCACAGGTCATTGTCAGAAATCCGATGACAAAAGAGCCGTCGGTCGAAAATCCCATTATTGCGCTGATACCTATCAGCATGACAAGTACACGGCTTCTCTGTAATAAAAGACACATATCTTTTTGCATTAATCCGCTCATATTATTTGCCTCCTGTCATTAAAAGTATAAGATCGTCTATTCCGCAGTTTTCAATTACCGTTCCGGGATAGTTTTCAAGATAAAATTTTTTCTGATCGGTAAGACAGAGATAGCCGTAAGCCTCCTTTTTGAAGCACAATACTGCCTCTCTGTCAAGCGTCTGAAAGGTTTGCTCGTCCGCCTTGATAACGCCGTAATCGGAAAGTATCACGTCGGTATCCTCGTGGAGCAGTATTTTTCCCTCATGAATAAGGTAAATGTCGTCGCATAATCCCTCAAGATCAGAGGCGATATGAGAGGTTATCAGAACAGAGCTGTCCTCACGCTTTTCAAGGTAGCTTCGCAGGATATCGAGTATCTCGTTTCTCGCTTCAACGTCCATTCCCGCAGTCGGCTCGTCCATAATAATAAGCCTTGCGTTATGACTCAGCGCCGTAAGCACCCGCATCTTTGCTTTCATACCGGTGGAAAACTTGCGGATCTGTTTGTTTTCAGGCAAGCCGTATTTGCGGCATAATTCGGAAAATGCCTGCCTGTCAAAATTATCGTACATTTTGTTAAGGATTTTTCCGCAGTCGCCCGGCGTCAGATAACTGCTGAAGCCCGAATCGGAAAGAGCCGCTCCTATCTGCTGTTTATCCGCAGGCGATAGCTTTAAGGCGTCTTTTCCGAATACCGTTACGCTTCCGCCGTCGGGGGTCATAAGCCCGAGAATAGATTTTATCACGGTGCTTTTTCCTGCTCCGTTTTTTCCGACAAGTCCTGTGATACGCCCTTCCGGAATGTCCATTGTGACATTCAGAGAAAAATCTCCGAAACGTTTTGTAAGGTTCTGTACTGATACCATGTTTACTCCTCCAATAAAATATCAACAATCTCCCGAATTTCGTCGGCACTCATACCCACCGCCTTAGCTTTTTCCAGAGCCTTGGCGAAATCATCCTCGACCGCCTTTCTTCTTGCCTCCACAGCAAGCGCACGGTTTGTCGGCGCAACATAAGTGCCTTTTCCGTGAACCGTCACAACAAAACCGTCTTCCTCAAGCTTGTCATACGCCTTTTTCACGGTAAGAGCGCTTATTTTAAGCGTGCCCGACAGCGCTCTCACAGAGGGCAGCGCCTCCATTTCCTGTAATTTTCCGGAAATGATCTGATTTTTGAGCTGGTCGACCAGCTGCTCATATATCGGTACCATTGATGCATTATTTATAATCAGCTGCATTTTTTAACCTCCTGTTCAATAAACAGTATAACACAGTTTATAACTGTTGTCAAGTGTTTTATACTGTTTATTAAAAAATTTTTTAAGCAGTTACCCGACAAAGTATGCGGCTAACTGCAAAAAACGATAGACTGTGTTATTTTCTAATTTTTTCAGCGTAAACGGCTGATTTTTCCTCAAATTCGGAAAACCCTTGTGTGAACTCGGAACTCTATATAACTCTTGCAGAAATGCCCGATGCAACGCAGTTATTTACTGTTTCTTCACAACCGGAACCGCAATTTCAGTCACAAATTTTTCGGAGTCATTTGTAATTCCGTAGTCGATCATGGTGACTTCCTGTGAAATACCGCCCACATCAAGCCGATTTTCCCTGATAAAATGCATTACTTTGTTGTACTGCTCAGATGCTTCTGAGTGGCTGCCGTGAAATCTCACTGCCGCATACAATTGATCAGGAATAAGCACCGTATCTCCGTTGAAATTATCCTCCTCGTCAAGAATCAGAAACATCCCGTCATACTGCCCGAATTCCCCCGCAGTAAGATGTTCCTGCGAGATTCCAAGTCCGACTTTGCCGAGAAACACAAGCGGCTCTGCCTGTGAGCTTTCCAGCCTCCGCATGGGAGCCTCCATGTCAAGAGAACTGCTAATACATAACTTTTCCATTATCCACACCATACGGCAGGACGGCTTTTTTACCAGCTTCACAATGTCAAATTCAGAGCGCTGCGCATCCGAAAGCTGACGCAGACGGTTGTCGATCTTGCGTTCTATGCGTTTTAATTCCTGCTGCTTTGCTATGACCTGAGCTTTCTGACGGTGTAATTTTTCCTCTATCAAACCGACATCTTTCCCTGAAAGAAAATCTGCTATCTCAGAAAGCGGCATATCCAGCACACGCAGATAACGTATAGTATTAAGCACCTCAAACTGCCGCACGGAATAATAGCGGTAAGAAGTCTGAGGGTCGGTGAATTCGGGCTTTAGCAGACCGATATTCTCATAATGCCGCAGGCTGCTCACGCTAAGATGAAACAGCCGTGCTACTTCGCCTATCGAAAATAATTCTGATGTATTCATTTATCCTCCATTAGTTTTCCTCTCGGAAATGAACCTGAATGCGATCACACAGATGATTATTGAAACGACCGACCCCGAAGCCGTTGCAAGTCCCATCGGCAGAAGCGTATCGGGGAACATCGCAGAGGTCAGGAACGCTCCCGGAACTCTTGCCAGAACGATTGCGGTGATATTGTGCAGAAACGATATTCCTGATTTCCCGATCGCACAGAAATATCCGCTGAAACAAAAATGCACTCCGGCAAAAACGCAGTCCCAGACATAACCTCGCAGATACTGCCCGCCAAGCCTGATAACATCTGTACCCTCAGGCTTTGAAACATCGGTAAACAGTGCAACCGCCGACTCTGCCGCAAGCTGCATTATCCCTGCTGCGATCACGCCAAATCCCACCGAGATGATCACCGCATAGCGAAGTGTTTTTATTGCACGGTCGGTCTTTCTTGCACCGATATTCTGTGCCCCCAGTGCTGAAACTGTTGACAGCATTGAAGATGGTATCAGGAACAGAAAGCTCATTATTTTCTCGACAATTCCTACAGCCGCCGAATTATTCAGACCACGGTTATTGGCGATTATGGTTATCACAATAAACGACACCTGTATCAGACCGTCCTGAAATGCAATGGGAACGCCGATGCCGAGTATTTTTCTCATTACTGGGCGCCGAGGTCTGAAATCGGATCTGGTTATGCGCACGTCGGTTTTCCGTTTTATGATCACGAACAGCGAAACAGCAACGCTGAACGCCTGTGAAAGGGTAGTACCGAGTGCAGCCCCGGCAGCGCCCATATGTAACGCGCCCATAAAGAGAAAGTCCAGACCGATATTGGCGGCACAGGCAACGGCAATAAAATACATCGGGCTTTTTGAATCGCCCATACCTCGGAAAATGGCACTTATGACATTGTAGGCGGTGATGAAAGGTATTCCGACGAAGCAGATCGTGAGGTATTTTTCCATACTTGCTCTCCTTGACTTTTTTCTTATTATAAACCCTGCAACGGTTGTAGAGTCAAGAGGCATGATATGAAAATCTGAATTGAAAACCTCAAAGGAATATAAAACAGTGTATTTGCGATACTTCACAGTAATATCAAAGTATATCTTTAATAGTATTATACTCTTTTTGTATGTACTTTTTAAGCTGTTTTGTTAATGAAGAAAAAAGCACTCAAGACAATTCAAAAGAACATCAGCTAATTCTTCAACGAGGTCATTTATTAACTCGACATTGGCGGTGGGTTTTTCGGATTTAATTGAACAGAAAATTTTAAAAATGTATTGAAATTTATAACAAAATATGTTACTATATTAATAAAGCAATCGTAAGAAAGGAGCAGGATAATGGACAAGCGCAGAAATGAAAATAACGACAAGATAAATCATGTTAAACTGATAATGATATTCGGTTTTGCGCTGATAGTTATTATTTCGGCAATATTTATCGCATACTTCACTATAAGAAAAAATGATACTGTACTTAAATCAAAGGTCAGCAATCTTACATATTCCCTTAACGTTCAGATGAAGCTTAATATCAATACATATCTTTCAAAGCTGGAGTCGATCTCTACGCTCGTTTTTGGTACGGAAGAGATAGTTGATTACTATTCATCTGCCGAAAATCCCGATCAGTATGAGGCGCTCAACACGGAAAAAAATATTTCTGACAAGCTATACGATCTGTGTATAATGGAAAACTATGTTGATTTCTTCATAGTTTACAGCGATGACCACACAGTAGGAAAGGTGTCAAACGGAACGACTAATCTTTACGGCGACGACCTTTACAATGACCTGGCTCAGACCGTTACAAGAAACCGTTCCAACGACGGCTGGTCAACAGGCTACAATGGTGATTTCCGCCGCATCTATTATGTAAAGCGTGTGAATGACAATGCCTTGCTTGTCGTATCCTTCTATACGTCCGAACTGCAAAACGTTTTTGTCCGCCCCGACGATATGCGTGATACTACGGTAAGACTTGTTAATGAAGACCATTATATTATGTATTCCAGCGAAAACGAGGAAACAGGTTCAAAGCTTCCTGCCGAGATACTTGACAGAATAGACGGCAGCACCTCTGCGTCGTTTATTGACGATGATTACCTTATCACTGTCAATACCTGCGCAGACAACTGGTATGTGATCTGTTCCGCACCCACACAGATAATTCTCGCCGAGCGGAATATCGTTATCAGGTATACTATCATTATCACTGCCGTTTCCTCCGTTATCGCAATGATCCTCGGTACGCTTCTTTCAATTTACGTTACCAGACCAGTTAATCGTATCGTTTCAAAGCTCAACACACAGGCAAGCATTGACAGGCTCACAGGTATTTACAACAAGCTGTCCTTTGAGGAGAACGCCGAATATATGCTAAATAATGCCGGGGAGGGCGAGCGCCATGCCGTTATACTTTTTGATGTGGATAACTTCAAGGGCGTAAATGATAATCTGGGTCATGCCTACGGCGACAAGGTACTTGCTGATATCGGCAGCATTCTAAGGCTGACTTTCGATGATTCAGACTGTCTTGGAAGAATAGGCGGAGACGAATTCGGCGTTCTGCTTAACATTCCCGAAAACAGGCAGACCGACCATATTAATTTTATAAATGAAAAATGCCGTGCGCTCTGCGACGCTTTCCATAACAATTATCCTGACGGCAGCGAACACAAAATATCCGTTAGTATCGGAGCAACAGTATTTCCCGATGACGGAAAGTCGTTTGCCGAGCTTTACAGATGCGCCGATACAGCTCTTTATTCCTCTAAAAACAAGGGTAAGGACACGTTCACCATTTACAGTGAGATAAAGGAGGAGAATGATGAGAAGGATTAAGACAAAGCTCATTTCCCTTTCTGCGGCGACGCTTTTTTTGCTCACTTCGTGCGCCTCCGAGCCTGTTGTAATTAATCAGGAAGAATACACAGAGATCTCGCTTTCCTGGTGGGGAAACGACACGAGAACCGAATATACTCTTGCGGCGGTAAAGAAATTTGAAGAGCTTCATCCCGATATCCGTGTAAAGTGCAGCTATTCGGAATGGTCGGGCTATCAGACTAGATACAACATTCAGATGATGTCTGACACGGAGTCTGACGTCATGCTCATAAACTTTCCTTGGCTCGACAAATATTCCGCCGACGGAAACGGATATTACAACATTTACGATCTTAGCGAGTATGTTGACCTCTCTCAGTTTTCGGAAAGCGAGCTGAGCTTCGGTATAAGAAACGGAAAGCTCAATGCCATTCCTATCGCACTGAACACTCAGACTTTATATTACAACAAAACTTTATACGACCGTTACGGACTTCAGCTTCCTGAAACATGGGAGGATCTTTTCAGCGCCGCAGAGGTGATGGGGGAGGAGGTTTACCCCATTGCAATGCCTGCAAAATCTGCATTGTTTTTCATAACTGCATATACCGAACAGCAAAGCGGAAAGCATTTTATGTCTGAGGACGGAAAGCTGGAATTTGGCGAAGAGGAGTTAGGGATCATGCTCGATTTTTATGTCGAGCTTATAAACGGTCACGTTATGCCGCAGGTAGAATATTTTGACAAGAACGATATCAGAAACGGCAATTATGCCGGAGCGGCGGCGTGGCTCAGCGACGCAGAAAACTATATGGGGCCGGCACGAGAGGACGGAAATGAGATAGTCGTAGGCAGCTACACAGGCTGTACCGACGGTGTTGCAGGCTGGTATACAAAGCCTGCGACGCTTTATGCGGTAAGTGCAAATACCGAACATCCCGAGGAATCTGCTCTTCTTCTTGATTTTCTTCTTAACAGCGACGAAATATCCGAGCTTCAGGGCATTGAAAAGGGAATTCCGCTGAGCCGTTCTTCCAGAGATTATCTTGACCGCCACGATATGCTAAAAGGTCTTCACTACGACGCATTTGCGCTCATGAGTGAAAATATTGATTCAATGTCAATAATTGATCCGTTTATGGAGGACACCGATATGCTCGACGCATTCCGGGAAGCCTGCAATGCGGTGCTTTATGGCAAGGCTTCAACCGAAGAAAAGGCGGCTCAGCTTTATGAGGAGTTTAATGCGATACTTGACAAATAAATGGCGATAGATACATTTTTTGTTCTGTAAGATTTTTTGCAAAGATCAAAAAGCGTTCACGAAGAAAAAAGTCAGCGTGAGTTTTCGCCCACGTTGACTTTTTATTATATTAACAACATCATAACGTACTATTGTTTGGGTTTCCCGAAACAGATCGAACTCCGTGACAGCCTTATAACTAACAGGCTCTATGTCGCAGAAAAGATTTTTGAAAATGAAAAAGAGCTGCTTGATGATATCAAAAATTTCAAATGCGCTCCCGATCCCGTATATACGGAGATTTTTAACGACATATTTGGCGACGGCTGATAGGAAGAAAATTCATTTTTGTTGACTCTATGAATGGGGATGCAGGGACGGTATTATCTTAGTCTTTAATACTTTATATTATCCGAAATCCCCCCATCTCCTGTACACCCCAAGGGGTCAGACTAACACACTGATACAAAAAACACCCCGTAAACTGCATGAAAATAATCATGCGATTTACGGGGTTCCCCATTGTGTTGCCTTCATAAAACAGATGAAATAACTTATATAATGTTGCCAACTGAATTGCGCCTTCAATGAGATCGGCTTAACTGTTCACCATCATTACGCAGAATCCCAGGCATATGACTGTCAGTAATATCATAGGAACGGCAACAAAAAAGCTCTTGCATGAAGATATGGTCTCAAGGCAGGCAGCTTTTCTTTTTCTGAAAACAAATATGCTCAGTCCGATTATAGCTATAACGCCAAGTACAATTTGTATCATAATGTTCATTGTTTCGCTGACAGGCAAATAATATGATATGACCATAATCGAATTGTTCAGAAAGTGTATAAGCATTCCGTACCGCAGTTTTCCCGTTGCTTCGTACAGTCTGCAAAGTACAAATCCCATTGAAGCCGCAAACACAAGCTGGACAAAGTTCATATGTACAAGTCCGAAAAACAGCGATGATACTATTGCCGCAAAAACTTCTCCGTGTCTCCTTAAATATCGGTACAGCACACCGCGATAAATCAGCTCTTCAAAAACAGCAGGGAATACTCCGATAAAAAACAGCATTATTATGGGGCTTGAATCCAGCGGTTCGCTGTCTCCTGCAAGGCGAACATTAAGGGTAAGCTGCAGAATATAATCTATAGCCGATACTGCCATATTTACCGCCAAAACAATCAAAAGACATTTAAAAAGCTTCTTTACGGTGCAGGAGCTTTTCTTCATAGGCACTTCGTTCATCTTTTTGCGGTTAACAAGGTAGAAAACAAGAAACATAATACCTGCAACAAGCTGCATCAAATCTGAGGCTATATACATCAACGCACTGTCGGTCAGGCTGATACCAAACAACCCCAAAAAGCACGACGGCAGAAACATAGCTGTCAAAAACAGCATTATCATTGTTCCAAGCTGAAATACGGTCTGATGAATAATGAGAAATATTCCTGTTTTTGTACCGTCTTTTCAGTGGTATCATATTTTCATTTTTATAATTTTGGCCGGCTCTTCTTCATTCTGCCAGATAACAGTGTATGCAGCATTTTGATGTACCTTGATTCTTCCGATGATCTCTCCATCCAGAAGCATCTTCTGCATGATCCTGCCATCAGATAATGCAATCTGCATTAGTCGCCTGTCATAATCTCCGGCAATGACGGAATCTCCGTGAAAATCGAGATATGCGCAGCCATTTTTCATGAATACAGACCACGCCAACATGCCATCCGTTTCCCTGATACTGCATAATTGTCCATCCGCACCGGATGTTCCATACAGAATACGGTCATCCGCAAAATACAGATCCGTATAAAGCCACTGCTCCGTCCGTAAATGATAGCATTCACTGCCGTCATTGCAGTCAATGGCAATCAGTTCGGTGTCATTTTTTACCCAGAATGCCTTGCCGCAGTGCATCCATATTCTGCAACGGAGCTGCGGACCTTCAAAGCGGCGTTTATTCCGCCAGAGTACCTTCCCGCTCTGGCGCTCATAACAAAGAATGCCTGCATTTGTCCAGTTGGTGTATCCGATCAGCATCCGGTTGTCATCCAGAGGAATCGGACAGAACAGCTTATCAATTCGTGAAATTTTAATGGAATCGGTAATTTCTCCGGTATACGGTTGGAGGAAAAGAAGCTGATCATTTCCGAAGCAAGTCACCAGATCATGAAATATCGATAATTCACCGGAAAAATATGGCTTGGTATTGGAAATATCCATTTTCCAGCAAATGGAAGAGGCTCTCAAATCGAAACAAATCAGTATACTGTTCTTTTTCTGATATGTTAGCAGTAGCAGATCTCCGCATACCAGATGCGACATCACTTTTCCGCACTGTTCAAGTTCTTTGATTTGCTGCAGCAAATTGTTTCGGTAAATAAATGAATTTCCGGCATATAAAAAGAATCCGTCATCCATTGGTACAAAGAAACAAGTACTGCTGAGGGCAGGAGTCTGTACAGGCAAGGGCGTCACTGTACTGCTTCCGTCCGCTGTGCTGATTTTATGCAGGGATGGTGCAGAATCCGTCACAGCAATATAGAAAAGCATATCGTCCTGTATCAGCATCGGGGATTCGTATTGATGGGGATGATTCTGCCGAGATATGGGGAGGGGATAAGCCCATTGCATATTCATGGTGTGTTCTCCTTTCAGTATTGTTTGAAGCAATTTATAGCACACGATACATTTTTCTTAGCCTCTGCGCCTCAATCGCAGCAAATCCGAATTTCTCATAAAACGGGATCTTATCCGGCATTGCACATAACTCTGCGAAAATATCCGTTCCGCTGACGCCGTTTTTATTGATGAAGTTCAGCAGTTCATCGATCAGCATCCACCCGATACCCTTAAGCAACACTGATGATATTCCAAGCAGTCTGCTCAGAACGGGGATATGGGAGTCAAAAAGGCAGAACAGATACCATTCGGCGATAAGCAGGGCTATTGTGATAATAATATAGTAGTAGATTATCTTCTTTTTCAGATCATTCATATTAAACTTCCAATCGGTATCCTAAACCCCTGATAGTTTTAATGCGGTCGTTTCCTATTTTATCACGCAGACGGCTTATTGTGACTCTGATGGTGTTGTCGTCAACGATTATGGTATCTCCCCAGCCACATTCAAATATCTGCTCTCTTGTAAAAACTCTTCCGGAGCTATCCATAAACATCTTCATAAGAGCAAGCTCGGTTTTTGTAAGGTCGATTTCCGTTTCGTGGGCGGTAAGCCGGCACTTATCTACGTCAAGAATCAGATCCTTATGACGAATGATATTCTGCTCCGACGCACTTTCATCAAACTGTTTTTTGCTTTCACGGCGAAGATGTGCTTTTACTCTCGCAGTGACCTCCAGAGGCTCGAAGGGCTTTGTTATGTAATCATCTGCGCCGAGCTCAAGCCCTAATACCTTGTCGTCAAGCTGAACCTTTGCGGAAAGTATCATTACGGGTATCTCATATTCACGGTACAGCTTTTTTAACAGCTCATAGCCGTTCATTCTGGGCATCATAATGTCGATAACAGCAAGGTCAATGTCGTAATGCTGCATTACCATATATGCCATTTCGCCGTCGTAGGCTTCATATACGTTGATATTCTCCTTTTCCAGAAAAAGCCGCAGCACCGAGATTATTTCCTTTTCATCATCTGCGATAAGCACATTAAAATCCTTAGCCATTTATATTTTTCACCTTCAAAAATTTATTCTGTCCCACAGTGAATTTTTTACCCTCGCACTGTCCCGTGACGTCCTGTTCTTCAAACTCTCCCTTTTCAATGCGGACAAGAAGCTGAGCGTCCTGTTTCACAACGAGAATATATGTGCCCATATCGGCAAAAGCGTCAGCCTCATTGACAATTCCGGGCAGCGGCGAAAGCAATGCGACAGCCGTATCGAGAATATGCTCTTTGGCGGTCAGCTTTTTACTGCGCATAAGCGTCCAGATTTCCTCAGCGTCGCTGTACCTTGCAATAATTTCTTCGTTCTTGATCATTTTTATTTCCTCCATATACTGTAATGATTTTTCAGCATCATTTTTCTGCTGTAGCTATATAATAGCACCCGAACATTACAGCAATACATGAGTTTTATTACATTAACATTACATTTATTATACCATAAAGCAAAAATGCTTGCTTGCAAGGGCATTTTTGCGAAGCCGTCATATAAACCAGGGCGACAGCCCCTCACTTTGCGGTAGCAAGGTGTTATGTGTTTATTATATCATTACATACTGAATTATGTCAAGAAAAAGTGAACTCTTGTTTCCGCTTTTTTATCACAAAAAACACCCCGTAAACATCAGCATGAACTTATTCATGCGGTTTACGGGGTTTCCCATTGGAGCTGATAGTCGGACTCGAACCGACGACCATGGGCTGTCATTAAAGCGACAATATAATATTTTTTATCAAGCCGCTTTTGTGCCTGCCTTGCCCGAATCGATCCTGCCTACGAACCTGTAGAAAATCTCGATCTGCTGAAATACATGACCGTCAGCAGTTTTCTCCTTGTGATGCACAACAATCTTGTCGATAAGCTCGTTTAAAATCGCTGCGTCAAGCTTGTCGATTATCGTGTACTTGCGTATCACATTTATGAACTTGTCCGCCGAGTCGGTCTGACGTTCAAGCTCCTCAAGCCTTGATTTTAGCTGAGGTAATGCCTTTCTTATCTCCTCCTGCTCTTCTTCATAACCCCTCGACATAGCCTCATACCTGCCGTCGCTGATTTTTCCAAGTACATTGTCCTCATAAAGCTTGCATATTATCTTGTCAAGTTCTTCACAGCGCTTGACTTTTTTATCGTATTCAGCCTGTATATTTTCCGCCTCTTTTTTCGAAACCGCCATATATTTATTGCTGAGCAGATCTCTGAATTGCTTTTTGTTATTCCTGTAACTGAACAAATTCCGCTGAATATCAATAAGCACAAGATTGTATATCGTGTCAAAGGTAATGTAGTGGGACGCGCAGTATTCTTTTCCGTGAGTCTTGTACATCCAGCAGGAGTATGCTCCGTGATAGCTGCCGTCTTTACGCTGTTTCTGTGAGTAGGTGAGCGCATGACCGCAGTCTGCACAGTAGAGAAGCCCTGCAAACATCTGAACCTCTCCTGTCTTTGCCGGACGATGCTTGGCGTTCAGGATCTTGTGAACCGTATCCCATAGCTCTTGTGAAATAATAGGTTCGTGACAGTTCTCAACCACTATCCAGTCCTCTTTTGGGTTGCGTACCTTCTCCTTGCTTTTCATTGACTTGTTGCGCTGCTTTCCGTAAACAAGCTTTCCGAGATACACCTCGTTGTCAAGTATCGCCCTTATCGAAGTAACGTGCCAGTCAAATTCCTTGCGCCAGTAGTCCGACTTGAAGTAGTCGGGATTGTTGAGATTAAAATATGCAATAGGCGTCAAAACCTTTTCTTCCCGAAAAATCTTAGCCATTTTGTTGTAGCCGATACCTTCCGAAGCAAGCCTGAAAATTCTGCGGACTACCGCTGCGGCAGGCTCGTCAACAATCAGATGGTGACGGTCGTCAGGGTCTGTCTTGTAACCGAACGGCGCCTTTGAACCAATAAACTGTCCTGCTCTTGCCTTGGCTTTCTTTGCCGCCTTTGTCTTTTTGGAAACGTCACGGGCATACATTTCATTCACTACATTCTTTATGGGAAACAGTAGATCATCGCCGTTTGTAAGCGAATCATAGTTATCGTCCGCCGCAATAAACCTCACATTGCGTTCTGTAAACTGCTGAACATACATACCCGTTTCAACATAATTTCTTCCGAATCTTGAAAGGTCTTTTACGATGACAAGATTGATTTTCCCATCGCCTATGTCATCAATCATTCTCTTGAAGGACGGTCTGTTAAAGTTAGTTCCGCTGCAGCCGTCGTCACAGTAAAAAGTATAGTTTGCAATCGAATGGTCTTTGCAGTACTGTTCAAGCAGAATCTTCTGTGTTTCGATTGATACGCTTCCGCCGAAGTTGCCATCGTCAACAGATAATCTGCAATAGAGCGCTGCGTTGTATCGCTGCTGTTTTTTCATAATAACTCCTTTCTGGCAGCGGATCTCATAAGCTTTTGCGGTATCTTCCGCACTGATATTTTATCATATTTGTTTTAGAAAAGCCAGTAAAATCCGCTGTCTGTAATAAATTTTGTTGAACTTTAATAAGACTTAATTGTGAATTTTTACATCGTCATGGAGTCATTCAGAATACGCTCTGTTTCTTCTTCAAATTCGTCAACCACCTCGCCGACTTCCTCTCCCGATTCAAGCTTTCTGAGCATCAGTCCGCCGAGACTTTCCGCCGGGTCAGTCCTGCCCTCAAATGCCGACCACACTCTGTATGTCACGCCGTCAATGTAGTGGTCGGTATACTCAGCCGACTGCACTTCGGGATCGTCCTTGCATAACGGCTTATCAAGGTCATATTCTCTTTTGCAAATCTTAGTGATTTTCTTTTCTGCCATTCAGTTATCGCCCTCCTTGATGTCTTTCCGATTGTTCTGCCTGTGATTTTTGTTCTGA
>JBJERC010000022.1:0-17073 GCA_051882075.1 Oscillospiraceae bacterium
GCAGGATAAAAAGCAGGAAAACGCCTGCGCCTATACATTCGTGCAGCTCTGCTCCAACAAGCATATATCCCATAAGCAGCGGCATTGCAATAAGCATCAGTATGTCGACAGCGATTTTAAAAAAGGTTTTGGCGTTCATATCTCAGACTGATTTTCCCATTTCATAAGCCTTAATCATAACATCCGAATTTCCGACCTCTCCTGCCTCGTAAAATCCGCCGCCGTAGATAACGCCTTTTTCAACTGCTCCCTCAACGCAGTCCGCATAGCCTCTCATACATTCAATAGTACGCTCAAGAGATTCATCTTCGCTGTCAGCAGCAGTGGCTATGTAATAAAACTCCTTGTTTTTTACCTCCGTCCAACGTGCAACGGTACGGTCGATAAGCGCTTTAAGCTGTGCGTCTATGGAATAGAAATATACGGGGCTAGCAAGCACAAGAACGTCTGCCGCTATCATTTTTTCAATAATTTCAGCCATGTCGTCCTTTATGACGCATTTTCCACCGTTGTCACGGCAATAATAGCAGGCTCTGCAATAGCCTATCTTTTTTTCGGCTACTCTGATTTTTTCGACCTCGTTGCCGCTTTCAAGAGCGCCTTTCATAAACTCGTCGCAAAGCAGATCTGAATTTCCGCCTTTTCTCGGACTTCCCGACAATATCAAAACTTTTTTACTCATAAAATTACCTCCAAAAACTTTTAAATCATTACCCTTATCAGACAAGCAAAGAAGGCTATAATGCCGATAACCGTCAATACCGCACCAAGATACGCTCCTTTGGTTTTGACCTCGCATTTATCCCTTAAGCAAAAGCCTGCAAATATAAACGCCAGCGAAACGATAACCGCTATTGGAATAATGCCTATCCAGTCAACGCTGCCTCCAGCGATCGGGATTCCTGCGTTTACCTCAGAATCGGGGCAAAGTTCTTTAATATCCTTATCGCTTGAACCCAAAAAGCTTCCCTTGTGAGTTGATATTGGGTAAATTTCCTTGCCCGAAAGGTCGCAGCTTTCAAGGAATGTGAATACAGGCATTGGCATTGTGCTCCACCACACAGGATAGATAAGAATTATTTTCTCATACTTATCCATATTTTCAACCGCTGCTGACAAAACCGGTCGTGCATCGTCCGACTGTTCCTCGCTGGCACGGCTTACGGTTTCCTCATAGCTTTCGGGGTACTTGTCTTCGACCGTGATAGCAAAAGTGTCTGCACCTGTTGCTTTTTTCAGCGTGTTCGCCATGACCTCGCAGTTCCCCTCAAGCTCTCCGCTTAAATTTCTTCTCAGCGAAGCGGAGGATACTGCGTCTACATTTTCGCTGAAATCCGTATTCCCTACTCTTGTGAAATACACGATAAGAGTTTTATCTGAATTTACAGCGTGAAGATATATAACAACCGCCGCAAACAGCAATATACTTATTCCAAGCAAAACGCCTGAAATAATTACAGGCAGTTTCTTTTTCGTCATATCGATCACCAAACCTTACAAATCAAGCCCCGAAAGCCAAGCCTTTAATTCGTCACCCGAATTGGGAACATCTTCCCTGCTTACTGTAAACCCGTCCAGAAGCTTTGCGTTTGGTTCATACTCCGTAATTTGCTCAATAGTGCTTGAAAAACCGCTGCCGCCGTGGGAACTGAAAGGCACGATAGTTTTTCCGCCAAAGTCATATTCCTCAAAAAATGTATTCATAGCCATAGGCATATCGTACCACCAGATAGGATAGCCTATGAATATTATATCATAATCATCAAGATTTTCAATATGTGAAGCAAGCTCGGGACGTGCTCCGCTGTCACGTTCTTCCGCTGCCTGATTCACAAGAGGATCGTGATCTCCGGGATACTGCTCTGCCGTTTCGATACGGAACATATCTGCGCCCGTTTCATCGGCGATTATATTCGCAAAATACTCCACATTGCCCTGAACTTTTCCGTCTGCCGTAACCACACGGCTTGCGCCTGCGTCAGCGTCCGAACCGTCCTCGGGCATAGTAAAATACGCAACAAGTATTCTGCTGTTTGTATCATTTGCAGGATTGCTCTGAGCTTCATCGGTATCCGTAGATTCAACATTGCTGTTTTCAGCTTTTTCGGACGAAACCGAAGTTGTTTTCTTTGATTTGGTATCATCGGAAGTTGAATTTTCCGCAGCATTTCCACAAGCTGAAAGTGTTAATACCGATGTCAATAAAGCTGTTAAAATCAGATTATTTTTCATAGCTGTCCTCCTATATACATTCGTTTAAAATATCAAGTATCTCATCACGGTTAAGCTTTTTGCAGCAGCCTGCGGTGAGAACTGCCGTGTCTGCAATCGCTTTAAAATCGGTATCTTCCCCTATCCCCATTTCCGAAAAAGTGGTAGGAAGACCTATCTCTTTTATGAAATCCGCAAGGGCTTCAACCCCTGCAAGAGCGGTTTTTTCTGACGTTTCCATATCGGATATTCCCCATACATTTTTTGCAAACCGTGCAAATCTGTCCGCATTGTTTTTGTAAATGTGACGATAAAGAACGGGGTGTATCACCGCCAGTCCCTGACCGTGGTTGCAGTCGGTATATGCGCCCAGCTGATGCTCTATCATATGCGCCTGAAAATCGGTTATCTTGCCGATTTTGAGTATGCCGTTTTCAGCCATTGCCGAAGCCCACATAAGCTCAGAACGAGCGTTATAGTTCTGCGGTTCTTTCAGCAGGATACGGATATTTCTGACAACGCTTCTCATCACCGCCTCGTTTATATCGTCGGAAAGATTGTTTTCATCTGGCTTTCCGAAATATGTTTCCATAGCGTGGCTGAATGTATCGAACGCTCCGGAAATGACCTGTTTCATCGGAACGGACATTGTGTAGGTGGGGTCAAGTATTGCAAAATCAGCATAAGCCCCGAAAAGCGCACCTTTTATCTTTTTTTCTTCGTGTGTGATGACCGCTCCGGCGTTCATTTCCGAACCTGTTCCGCTTGCCGTTACAACTGCGCCCATGGGAATAAACTCGGTGGGATATCTTTTCTTTTCATTTTCCATTGTCCAGATATCCTCTTGCAGTTTTGCCTGAGCGGAGATTATTTTACAGCAGTCGATGACCGAGCCGCCGCCAACTGCAAGAATAAAATTCACATCTTTTTCCCTTGCAAGTTTTGCACCCTCCTGCACTTTTTTATAAGTAGGATTGGGCATAATGCCGCTGAATTCGACTACTGTTTTTCCTGCGGCTGCGAGTATTTCTTTCATTTCGCCGTAAACGCCGTTTTTCTTTATTGAACCTCCGCCGTAGGCAAGCATAACGGTATTTCCGTATTTCGCAAGCAAATCTTTCAGATTTTCAGCAGCTATGCCTTTTCCGAAATACACTTTTGTGGGATATGAAAATGTAAAATTGTTCATAAAGATCCTCCTTGACAAAAACCATATTGTATTATATAATTAGTATAAAACATAAAGCTAACTCGAGGTCAAGAGTGTATTTAACTGTTTACAAAAAATTAATTATTGGAGGAAAACAGAAATGACATATACTATAGGTGAAGTTGCAGAAAAAATGGATCTTACTATCCACACTCTCAGATATTACGACAAAGAAGGACTTCTGCCGTTTGTTGAGCGCACCGAAAGCGGCAGACGGATATTCAGCGACAGAGATATTATTCTTCTGAGTACTATCGAATGTCTTAAAGCAACGGGAATGTCCTTAAAAGATATTAAGCAGTATGTTGACTGGTGCGTTGAAGGAAAAGAAACCGTTCCGCAGAGATACGAGCTGGTAAAGAATCAGAAAAAGGTCCTTGAAGATTAGATGGCTCAGTTACAGAGAATGCTTGACGCCATCAACTTCAAATGCGATTTCTACAAGCACGCTATTGAAACCGGTTCTACCGATCTGTGCGACAGCGAACGCAAGGAGTGGGCAGATAAGGTCATTAACGGCACCTTCAATGATTAAAATCACCAAATGATCAGTCTTATATAATTTCAGCCGCCCGTTACAAAGGCGGCTGATTTTTTGCGTTAAGTTTATCAAACCTTTTGATAATATAGTTTTACAGATCATTATACTCCTCGTCGGAAACCGGCTCGCACCATTCTGTCCTGCAGTTTTCGCCGGGTACTTCTATTGCGAGATGCTGAAACCATGAATCTGCCGATGCTCCGTGCCAATGCTTTACGTTTGCTGGGATATGCACCACATCGCCGGGTTTCAGCTTTCTTCCAGGCTTGCCCCATTCCTGATACCAGCCCTCGCCTGCCGTTACAAGCAGCATCTGTCCGCCGCCCTTATCGGCGTGATGAATATGCCAGTTGTTTCGGCAGGAAGGCTCAAAGGTCACATTTCCTATAGGGACTTGTTCCGTGGATATCATATTCAGATAGCTTTGTCCCTTGAAATATCGGGCAAAAGCGTCGTTTGGTTCGCCTGTGGGGAAAACGCTCATTTCTTTAATGCTCACTTTGATCACTTCCTTTCAATCGTGTATCTTCATTCCGTTTATCATCTTGATAAATGCAGGATCCCAATGGTCTACTATCTCGCTGTGTCCGATATCAAGCGCAGCGATCTTTTCCATGTCGCCGCTGTCCAGAGTGAAATCCCATATGTCAAAGTTCTGCTCTATCCTGTCCTTATGAATCGACTTTGGAATAACCACAACTCCCCTGTTTACATTCCATCTCAAAGCGACCTGTGCCGCCGACTTTCCGTATTTGCCGCCTATCTCGCTGAGAACGGGGTGAGTGAAAATCCCGTGATTCCCCTCTGCGAAAGGTCCCCACGCCTGCGGCTGAACGCCGAATTCTTTCATTGTTTCAAGAGCCTTTTGCTGCTGAAAGAACGGGTGAAGCTCCACCTGATCAACGGCAGGAACAACGCTGCAATTTATGCAGAGGTCGGCAAGTCTGTCGGGATAGAAATTTGATACTCCGATAGCCTTTACTCTGCCCTCTTTATACAGCTCCTCCATAGCTCTCCAAGCGCCGTAATAGTCGTTCATAGGCTGATGAATAAGATACAAGTCGAGATAATCAAGACCCAGCTTTCTGAGAGACATTTCAAAAGCCCTTTTTGCTCCTTCATATGAAGTATCCTGCACCCAGAGCTTTGTGGTGATGAAAAGCTCATCTCTTTTTACTGTGCCGTTATCAACAGCTTCTTTTATTGCTGCTCCTACAGCCTCTTCGTTCATGTAAGCTGCGGCTGTATCGATAAGTCTGTATCCGCATTTGATAGCGTCTTCTACAGCCTGTTTGCATACATCCGAATTGGGCATCTGAAAAACCCCAAAGCCCTCCAAGGGCATTTTTACTCCGTTGTTAAGCGTTACAAATTCCATATTAAAACCTCCAATTTTAAGCGCCGCTCTGTTTTAAAGGTTTTAAACTCTATCGGCGCTGTCTTTATTTAATTATATCACGATATACATTGAATGTACAATATTTCTTTATTATAGTGCTATAACTGATACTTATACCGGTCAGAATTTCATCATTTGATTTATTCTTTTGCATAATCGTGAAATATAACTAATCTTAATATATTTATCTATTTGCATTTGACTTTTTTAAGCGAATATAGTATAATGTATTCAACAATATGTCGGGTGTATCTGTCCGACAAATCGGAATTATACGAGGAGAAAACAGTTTATGGAAGAATTCAAAAATCTGGGCAAGCTATTTGCCGATGTTATAATTTTCTTTTATATATATTCTGCAATAATCTTTGCTGTAATAATTTCTCTAATTGTTCTTATAATCAGATACATTAAACAAAAGAAAAACAATTGTGATAATGATAACCTGAAAAAGAAATATGTGCCGTTAAGAATAAGCATTATCGTTGTAATTGCTGCATTGATTTTTCTGATCGTCCCAATAATAATGGGTGTTTTTCTGTAATTATCGGCTAAATATATCTACTTCCAAATTCCAATTTGTCGAACTGATTTTTTATTCTATATTGCTTGCCGCACAAATCCGAAAAACGCAATAAACCGAAAAATCACAAATTTAAGAAAATGGCTCACAGCGCTATAAATTCTACTTATACTGTATATTGACAATACATCGTAAGCATGGTATCATATATAATATAAAGGCGGTGTTTTTATGATCGAAATTTATATGCTTACCCAGCTGATTGCCATAGCCGACAACGGAACGATGTCAAAAGCCGCAGAGCAGCTGCACCTCTCGCAGCCTGCTCTCAGCAGGACGATAAACAAGCTTGAGGATATTATGCAGGTCAGGCTTTTTGACCGCAGCAAGAATAAAATAGAGCTTAACGAGAACGGCAGGCTCGCCGTAGAATACGCACGAAAGGTAATAAAGGATTCTGAGGATATGATAAATCAGGTTCGTACCTTTGATGAAAGCAGACGAACTATTTCCGTCACTTCATGCGCTCCTGCGCCAATATGGCTTATTGTGCCTATCCTTTCCGAGCTTTATCCCAATATGAAGGTATCTACGCAAATGAGGTATCACGAAAATTTTGAAGAGGAGCTTTTAAGCGGCAAATGTCAGCTGCTGATAACGCCTTATCCGCTCGACGCCCCCGATGTGAAATGCTTCAGATTTTTTGAGGAGAAGCTGCTGTTGTCCGTTCCGCCTGCTCATCCGCTTGCGGCTTACCCGGAAATATCTTTGAGCGACCTTGAGGGCGAGACAATGCTGCTCTACTCCGATATTGGATTCTGGCATGATATGCACAAAACCAAAACTCCCAACACGAAATACATTCTCCAAAGCGAATACGAAACTATGACCGAACTGGTAAAGGCGTCCGCTTTGCCATCATTTGTTTCAAACGTTACGCTGAAAATGCGCCAGGAAGAACTTAGAAATTCAAACCGAGTGGCTATTCCCATAAAAGACAGCGAAGCAAAGGTGACTTTCTACTGTTGTTGGAATAAATCAGACAGCAAAAAATTCAAGGCATTGGAGCACTATTTTCAAAAAGAAAATGAGTAACAATAATCTGTTGATATTGATTTACATATTCTTTTGCTCCATATCAGATGAACTATTTTTGATGCCCAAATTCTGTTTCTTTATCAATATTACCTTCCTAAGCTTGCTGTCTACTGTCGGTACGAAAGACTTATACTTCTGCGAATAATCTTCTTTAATACACCTATTCAGATTTTTTACTTTGTTTTTGCAAAGAAAAAAGAGCCGAATTTCCGGCTCTTTGTTTCAATATATCAAGTGCACATTCTTTCAATGATTTCTGCGGTTAATATCAAGTCTTTGATTTTTACTCCGTCAAGCTCATGATCCATCAGCTGATTTAACGTAAGATCATTTGCAATATCTCCTTTATTATATATCCAAATATCGAAGCTGTTATTATGACCCTCTATTCCGTACTCAACTCCATGCCACTCAAAGCCGACATTCCAACCGCGGGAAATATAAAATTTAAATTCTCCTAATGTTTCAAATTTGTTTTCTTCAGGATCATATGGAATAGTTTTTATCATAACGCTGCCCTCCGTATTATAATTTTAAAATTCTGAAATGTTGCTGACGGAATAATTGCCCGGCAAAATATCTTTTTCCGACAGAGGAGCAATAATAGCACTGATACCGCATATGTTCTTTGTCTGCCCGTTATTCTTTATATCCGAAAAATCTCCATGTGCATATTCCTGTCAGCGAAATAACAAGTATCATCAGCGCAGGAAAGATCTGTGTTGCGCCGATAGCGGAAATATATTTTACACTTATCAAAACCGAGGTCTTGCTGTTCATTCCCATAAAGCAGTAAATCGCTGCGGAGGGAAAAAACTTCGGAACAACAGTGAATACCGCCGCAATTGCCGATGTGATGATAATGTAATTTCTTATCGAGCGGATATGCTGCGCCGCAAGAATGAAAATATTGTATCCTACAAACCCTCCCAGCAGCTCAAAGGCAAAAATCAGCGTTGCCGCACCGCCAAGCGTCAGATTTGCAGGAAAGAAAACATAGTTTGAAACGCTCTGTATCGGTGCGCCGAAATATTCCGGGTGGGACAACATTCCCGAAACCGCAAGGTCGGTTATGAGGTTTATCAGCTCAAGCGCAAGGATAAAAATGCATAGGGTGGTCTCTCTTGATTTATAAAAACTTCGGCTTTTCGCCGAGATCGCGATCTGGAGATCTATCCGCTTTTCATAGCTGTCGGCAACAAAGATACCCACTAACAAAAGAACGATAAAAGGACATATGTTAAAGCTTTGCAGGGCAAGAAACCTGAGAAAATATATTTCGTTGATAGAATCGGGCGTTGAAAGGTATCTGTAAGCTTCGGGATTTTGTGCAAGATCTCTCGGATACCCGGCAGAAACAAAGCCCTCGCCCTTTGCGATGTAATTCTTTATTCCCTCAAGAGTATAAGTGCAGTTTCTAAGCTGATTTTCATAAACGGTTCTTGCACCCTCGTTTATCTCAAACTCGGCTCTGAGCTTCTTGTCGGCTTCGCCATGCTTCATATATTCCTCGGTATATTCTCTTCTCCAGTTTACAACGTATCTGAGCCTGCTGTCAGGCTCCATATCCGCTGTTTCGGCGCACAGCTCGTCAAGCTTTGCAAGCGACTTTTCATCACAGCCAGACTGAGGATATGCAAATTTTACCGTAAACGCTTTTGAAGCCGCAATAAGTATAACAGCAGCAGCTAAAAAATACCACAGCTTTACAAATAGTCGTTTCATCTGATAATTATACATTTACAGCACCTCGCTTTGCACTGACGGCTGAGATAACGGCATACAGCAGAACGGTCAGCAAAACCATGAAGCCGATATAGAGCAGATAAAGCTTTATCGGCTGCCCGGCGATATTGACATAATTTATTCCGCTGAACATATTGTGCAGGTCGCAGGAAAGAATTATCTTAAGCTTGCTTTCCTGCAAATCACAATTGAAAATATCGTAGGTTTTTGCGGTTATTAACGGAACTGCCGTAAGGATAATTCCGCAGCCGGCAGCCGCAGCGGTTCTTTTGCAAAGGTAGGAGATAAGCATTATCCCGGCGGAAAGAGCTATGCAGTAAAGGGATTTAAGACCCATTGCCGCAAGAAAAAACGTAAGCACCGTGATATTTTCGGTGCAAAGCTCATAGCCATCAAGAACCTGAACGGGTGCGAAAAGCGTATTTGCGTCTTTTGAAAAGATAAAGTTTATCAAAAGACCTGCGGCGGAATAGACAACGCAGAACAGCGCCGACTGAACAAAGCCGCTTACCATCTTTGCTCTTGCAAACCTTGCAGCGCCGAACTTCGTCACGGAAAACTGAGCGTATCTGCCGCTTTGTATCTCAGAGGAAAAAATGTGGAACATTAAAATGAATATCCCTAAAAAACAGATAAGGTCTTCTCTCATAAATTTTAAAAGAACGTTTGCCCCACGGGTATCGACAGGGTTCTCAAGCTCCCTGTCAAGCACGCTTGTGTAATCTTCTCCGAGCTTTTTAGCAAGCGAAAGAATATACTCGTCCTTCACTCCTCGTCTGACGTTTCTGTCATAATTTTCAAGCTGCTCGTTTATCTTATCTCTGTAAACAGACTGAGAATAGCTCTCAACCGTGAGCTTACTTAAAAGTTCTTCGTCCTCATGAACGGTCGGAGCGTACTTCCCTTTACTCTTATCGGGAATAAAAAGCTGCTCCATAAGCTCGCTCGGAATAACCGGAGGCGGCTGAGAGAAGTCTACGTCCGCACCATACATTATCGCAAAGATTTGGCTGTATGCCTCATTAGTTTTACCTCTGACTGCGGCATATTCGGCGCTTGCTTTTTCATAGATGTTTTCCGACTCCGAGAGTTTTTCAAACGCCTGCGAGTAATACGACTCGTTGGCATAAGCCTCTCGGTATTTAAGCGCCTGTATAACGCCCGAAAGCAAAAGGACAGCAGCCGTACAGACAAGCCACAGCCGCATATCCTTTTTAAGCATAAATCTGAATACGTTCATATATCCGCTCCCGACAAACCCTCAAAAACCGATTTGTCTATCTGACCGCAGAAATACAGGTCGTTGAGCGTCGGCTCGCTCGAAACTGCGTTTTCCGTAGGCTTGGTTTTTGAGATCGTTTTTGACTTTGTGTCCTCATAGTAGATCTTCTCTATCGGTATCTGCTGCAAATCAGATTTCGGAATATCCCACACCATGCCCCTTATCCTGTCGCAGAGTATTTCGGGGGCGGCGTTTGCGATGACCGAGCCTTTATTCAGAATGATAAGGCTGTCGCAGATGGTGTCAATATCCGAAACGATATGGGTCGATATTATGATAACGCTTTTTTCCTTCATCTTCATCATTATGCGCTTGAACTGTTCACGCTCAAAAGGATCAAGTCCTGCCGACGGTTCGTCGAATATCAGTATCTCGGGCGAGTTTAAAATAGTCTGTGCAATTGCAAGCCGCTGCTTCATGCCGCCCGAAAAGGACTTTATCTTGTCGTTTATGTTTTCCGAGAGGTTTACAAGTTCAAGCACTCGCTTTATTTCGTTCTCGATAAGTTCCTCGTCCATGCCCTTTAACAGCGCCGAGAATTTAAGAAAATCGCGCGCCGTATAGCTCGGATAAAAGGGCTGCGACTGAAACTGGAAGCTGAGCTTTTGGCGATACCTCTCTCCCATGCGGAAAACGTCCTCTCCGTCGTATGTAACTTTGCCGCCCGACTTCGGAATTACCCCCGAAATGCAGTTCATAATAGTTGTTTTTCCTGCGCCGTTAGGACCTAACAGTGCGTTTATCCCCGTGGTAAATTCGCAGGTTATGCCTTTAAGGGCTTGTTTTTTGCCGTAAAATTTCGACAGCTCTTCTATTCTCAGTACCGACATTATGTCACCTCGTCTTCTTGAGGGCTGTAATCCCAGCCCGATTCATAAAACTGCTCTTTTGTTCCGTCGGCGAAAACCTTGTAATATCTTGAACCGCAGCTTGATTTCTGATGCGTTTCCATTATAAAGTAATCCATATCATCATAGGCAACGAATGAAAAAGGGATCTCACTGTTTATCGGGTCAAATCCGGGGTCGTCCTTTAGCTTTTCACTGCAAACCATTTTTTCGGTTTTTGTTTTTGTGTCATAAATACTTATCTGAGAACGATAAACTTCGTATTTGTCGGGAAACCTTGAAAAGAATACGATCTTGTCGTTCCAGAATTTAAAGGTGCGGACACCGTATTCTGAGCTGAAGATCTCCTCAGTTTTTTTACTTTCGGGATCATATGACCTAAGAGAACCGGTGTCGTCGGCGTAGTAAACTATACCGTCTTTAACAGTCCACATATATCCTAAATAATTCTTAGCGACGTCTACACCCGTATCGGTCGGCGGATTTCCCTTTTCGGCGTCATCGAAGGTTATATAATAAAGCCGTACCGAGTTATCGGAGTACTTTACTCTGTCAAAATATATCCTGTCGCCCGTTATCCGATAGTTATTAACTCCGTTTACAAGAACCGTTTCCTCCTTGCTGTTGATATTATATCTCACAAGCGAATATGCTATTTTGTAACCGTTATCGTCAAGATGCTGCGGTGCGTTTCTGACATTGTTATCACCGAACAAATTTGACATATAGAAAAGATCTCCTTCATCTGAAATAACGCCGCATTGCGCTCCGTGTTTTTCGGGCACCGAATAAATCTCCTCGACACTTCCTGAGTTTGCGTCAACAAGCATGAAATTTGTCGGACATTCGCCGCCGGCGGCATTTGACATATACCATGATGTAACAAAAACCTTTCCGTCATAAAGCTGCGGATTTGTGATCATCGGGGTATAAAAATCGCCGTTTTGCTGGGAAATTTCCGGCAGCTCAACGACCTTCTCTTTTACAATATCATATTCAAATAGTCCGCCAGTCATCGGACACATATATATAAAGTCATTTGACCTTGAAATCGAGGACATAGAAGTGAAATCGGCGTCGAAATCATAACTTATGTTATACAAGACCTCAGGCGTTTGACTTTCGGGTTTGTCTTTTTTTAATATTGTAAAATACAAAACTGCCGTCAGTATTAGAATTATAGCAATTATAATGAAAATGATAAGAAATTTTTTGGATTTTTTTGTTGTTTCCATTTTTGACTCCTGTTCTAAAATAAACTACATATAATTGACGGAATATTTTTCATTTTCTAATAATATTTTACCACCTATCTTAAAAAAAGTCAATATCTTTTCGGATAATAACACCATTTTTGTAAATATGCATAAAACAGCAAACATATTTTTGGCAGGTCTTAATTGGAATATCTCCGTCTTTTCTCTATTGCCGACTAAAAATGACTGATTATCAGGAGATATACATTACAGGAACAGATTCCACAAAATACAGTTTTGAAAGGGGGCGAAAGAAAAATGTTTGTACTCGTGTTAGCAGATGGTGGAAAATGTGTGGAAATCTCTTATGAAAGTGCTTGCGAAATTGACGAATGTGTGTTATACTATAAAATAAAGGATAATTACGTCGAAGGCGAGAGCTGGTATGCGAATGTCATTCAAAGCGATACAGTTCTTGGAAAATGCTTTTGTTTTTCATTCAATTTTCCATCTTACTATTGAAAAATATTAAATAATATAGTATAATAAAAATAAAAACGGAGGAATTATTATGGTTAAAATAACATTGGACATTTCTGAATTAATAAGTGGCGTTTTCAAATTGCCTTATTGTAACAAACCGGATAATAATTTCGAAGACAGAAAGGAAATATATAATTACTTACTAACTATCATCCCATCAAAAATTGATTTTTCCCCAATAGAGCTATATTATTTGGAAATTGGAGGATTTGATTCTGACGACTTTTTACACAATTTGCGTTTTCATCAAAAGCTTTATCAAGAAAGTTTAAAAATGTATTTAGAGACAGGTCACACAGACTGTTATCATTTTTATGTTGATGATAAAAATTGTAAAGAAATAGAGTCAAAAATTAATAACATAAAATATGGTATTAAGCAAATGACAAAATATTGTGACCAATTAACTGATTTTAGCAATAAATTGCATGAATTCGAACTTTCTGTAAATAAAAATAAATTTGATATATACGCAAGTCTAAAGGTTAAGAACAGTTGGTACAGATTTATTGTTGCATATCAAAATGCAGGCCTTATTATAACTGGGTTAGACAGTAATGTTTTAGAATCTTTACGACTTGATTTGCTAAATCAGATTCGTTCCGATTTGAGTGTATCTTAAATATTCTTTCGTTTGTATTAAATAAGATATTTAGCTTGTTATCTTCAATGTATTGCGGTGTGACGCAGTGGATCAAATTAAGCAACATTGATAGTATTCAGCAATTCGCCGGAGTTATCATCGAAAACAAAGATATGATCGCCGCAAGTTTCATACGTGTATGATCCACCATTTGCGATTTCAACAGCTCGTACTTCTTTTAACACTTCCCAAGTGTCAAGCGATATGTTATAAATTTTTTATCACAATATGTTATTATAACTTTTTCGTCAAAATAAATAATTCTCTCATGATTTTTAGTTTTCTTCTCCTCAGGTTGTAATGATTTATAATCCCAAATTATGATATTATCACCTTCAACTTGTTCGGAAATATTATCTGAAAACCCTTTTGCTAGATGCGGATACTGTGTTGCTATAATTATATATTCATCAAATTGTTTGATAGGCTGATAGGAATAATCAATATTAAATGCTGTGTCTGCCTCTATGATCTTACCATCATCTATATTAATTATATAACTGTGGTTTAATTTTCCTGCTTTTAATGGTAACAGTACCAACTTATTTTCATATAAAGATACTGCTATATTAGTTACAGATAAAAATATCTGTTTTGCATTCTCTTTATTATATACATTACAAAAAATGGTTTTCCCATTTTTATCAGTTGCTTTCAAATAATAATGATTGCAATTATTAATAATCTGAAAATTTGCAGCATAATTATCCTTTTCTAGATTTATATTATAATCGTACCGGTGGTTATCTAAATCAATTATTTTCATATCGTCAACGCTGCTATATGCTTTTATGTCGTAACGCATATCAGCATCGGAATAATAAAGAACATATAGTATGTCATCAACGAAATACATATCGTGAATATCATGTGATATATTATATGTTTTTAAAACATTGCCCGAATAGTCAATTTGAACTATTTTTTTGGAATCAACTGACGAAGAAAAAAACACAAATTCATGATCGGCTGTTACAGTAGAAGTTTTTGTGATATTAATATTATATATTTTATCTGTATCCCCGTTTGAATTGCTACAATAAATTCCATCTGAATCAAGATAAACAATTAAATCATTGACCTGACAAGTATGAGAATAATTATCTTTAATATGGATGTCAATATCCATTTTAATTATAAATAAGTGTGATAAAACCAACAAAGCGGCGATTATGATCATGAGTGGAATCACAATATAATTTTTTATAATCTTTTTTTTCATAATATAATCCTCAAGCCTCTAATTTTATAAAAGCACCATATTAATGAAATATAACAGGCTGATTAGCCGAAAGTTAAACAGCCTGCCTATTTAACCTCCAATCCAACTAATTTCATATTCATTCTTCCATGTAAATACTTCAGAATGGGATAGCAGTATACCTATATATTTCTTCAGTATCTTTATCTTTATCTTTATTTCACATATATTTCCCTGTCATTATTGTCAATTTCAAATTCATCCGGCAAACCGTCTCCGTCTTCGTCGGGCAATCCCTCTAAATCAAAATGGTTGTCCTTAGACAAATCTCTGTAAATAGCGTCAAGTTCTTCCGCAGTTTTCGCTGCAAAGAATTGTCCGCCTGTATCTCTGGCACAATTATGCAACTTCTGGTTATTTGCTCCTGAACCTAAGCCGATAGTGTGTATTTTGATTCCGGCTATTTTGGCTTGAAGTATCTGATTGGCTGTAACATTTACATCGCCGTCAGAAAGCAAGATAACGTGTCTTGAATACCAATGCTCAACAGTTTCAATTTGACTGAAAGCAATATCAAAAGCCGCTCTTGCATTTGTTTCAACGCTTACAGTAAAATTCTCTTCATCAAGTACAGTATCCTGCTCAACAAAATTGTCATTTTCTTCATCATACCACAAAAACAGTAGATTGTCAAATTTGGTATCTCCAAGCTTTGACTTGTCGATCACATAAGTAAGCGTAGCCTTATCAAACTGAGATGTTGTTTCTATTGAGAAAGGCTCGCCCACAAGACCGACAACATCAGAGCAGAGTATATCCTTATTCATAATGCTCTCAACTGTTGTTGTCTTTTGAAGATTCCCCGTTCCTTCCATAGATACACGGACCTCGGTAACTGCACAGTCCTCGTTCTCGACTTTATGAATGAATGTCTGGAACCGCTTTTCATCGCCGTCGGAAATGCAGTTGCCGTCGCTATCGGGATTCAAAGGATCAGTTTCAAAGTAGATCTCGTCCCCTTCCTCAAGCCCGTCATCAAAAGTAAACGCTTTTCGTTTTCTCGTTAAACCTTTCATATATTTGCGAGGTCAGCTTATCGGGACGGCATCTTAAATACTTTAAGCTATCAATATAATTAGCATAAAAACTTCTTTCGCAAGTTGGTTTTTCGGGTTTGGTGTGATATAATTTATGCAATACAAAATTCGGAGGTAGTATATGTCACGAATCAAATACATAAAAAAAGCCGGAGCTTATCTTCGCAGTCAAAGAGAAGAAGACGGAAGGGTCGGTATAGATATTAACCTGAACAATGATTTTGAGCTGTATAATCCTTTATCTGTCAACTGCGACCTGGAACTTAACAGCGATATTTATGATTATATCGAGGAACAATCCAATCTTATCCCATCAAATATTCCTCTGAAAATACGGTTTCACGGGAGAAGCTTTTCCGATGACGAACAGAATAATATCCGTGAAATAATAAAACGGCATTATGCCGTTGCAGCGTTTGACAAGCAATGGGACAAAGCTTTAAACACAAAAAAGCTGATAGCTATGTTTATCTTTGGTGTAGCTATGCTTGCAATATATTTTTATCTGTCTGTATTTTTGAAAAATCAGATCGCGGTAGAGCTTTTCTCTGTACTCGGCTCGTTTTCTCTTTGGGAAGCCGCAGGTTCTTTTCTGCTTGAACGTCCGCAGATAAAACGAGAGTATAACGAGATAATGCAGTTTAAAAATCAGACGATAGAATTCTGCGAAAATCAGGACTGACGCTGTTTTAAACGTACAATATCAGTACTTCACATTACTCTCAAAATCACTCATCAGCTATAAAATACTCTGCCTTTCCATAATATACAAAACCACAGTCAGATTGTTTTCATTCGGCTTTTTCGAAAGGAGCGTATTTGTTATTATAAATCTGTTTAATATTCTCTTGACTATATTTATAATTTGGGGTATAATGGAATATATCGGGGAGATAAACTGCACGACAAATCGGAATTTATAGGGGCAATATAGTAGGGTGGTTTTGTGTATAAAGATTTTGGTAAAGATGAATTATTCAGTATGTTTTTTCTCTGTATATCGGCAATTTTGTATAGAATATCGGAAAATTATAAAATAAATATAATCTCTCTCAAAATTGTGCTGATCATTTCTATGATTTCAGCTGCTTACTTATGTTTTAATCGAGTGATCAAACTACTGATAGATGTGGCGATAAACAAGCATAATTTTTATGATACAGTTTTTACTATTCAGGATATTCGATATAAACAAGTAGGCAATGGGAGATATGAAGTTTACATTGTAAAATACAATGATGCTGATAATAATCCCCATATTAAAGAAATCCATTCATCATTCAGTATTAAGAAATGGAAGATCGGAGATAAAATAAAAATAAAAGTGAGTACTATTGATCCCGATACGATTGTTATCGTATTCAGCGATATAGCAATGGCAGTCATAATGAGTATTATGGGAATAATATTTGAAACTATATTGATTATAGCATATATACATGCTTATTAATTTCCAATTTATCAAGCAATTCACATATCACAGCACTCATAACGGGTGCTGTGATTTTCTTTTCAAAAATATCGGTAAACAAAAA
>JBJERC010000023.1:0-15202 GCA_051882075.1 Oscillospiraceae bacterium
TTCATTCTTGTGCTGCTCTGGGTGTTCCAGTATTTCTTTCTGCCGAGATATTACCGCTCGGCGAAGATAAGGGACGTTGTTGCGGCGGCGGACGATATTATCGGGAATTATTCGAGGGACGACATAAGCAGATATGTTCGGCGTGTTGCGTTCAACAACAATATGTATATCCTCGTAACCGACGAAAACGGCAACGACGTTATCCTTGAAAACAACATGGGAAATTCATCCTTTTTCAGCGAGGATAAAAAAAGCAATTACGGAAAAACGCTCTATCGGTTCAGAAAGCTTATCGACGAGCAGGAGGGCGACTATGTAACAAGGCTGATAACAAGCGACGAGTTCGGCAGCGAGGAGATATTCTATTGCCGAAGATTTGAAACAGACGGCGAGGAGCTTTATATGTTTATCGAAGCGCCCGTCGCACCCTTTGATTCGACAATAAGCATTATAAGAGAACAGCTTGTTTATATCACGATAATCCTCTTTGAGCTTGCGTTTATCGTGACCGTTCTTATTTCAAGGCGGATTTCACGTCCTATCGAACAGCTTACCGAAACGGCGCAGAAGTTCGGCGAGGGCGATTACGAGGTTGACTTCAAGACGGAGGGCTACAGAGAGATCGAGGAGCTTTCGGTCGTGCTTGACGAGGCGAGAAACGAAGTAAAGAAGGTCTCGGATCTTAAAAAGGATCTTATCGCAAATATCTCCCACGACCTGCGCACGCCGCTTACTATGGTAAAGGCTTACGGCGAGATGATAAGGGATCTTTCGGGCGACGATCCCGTTAAGCGTGAAAAGCATTGTCAGATAATAATAGACGAGGCGGACAGGCTTTCAAATCTTGTAAATTCGATACTGGAGCTTTCAAAGCTCGAAAGCTCGAACCTTGAACTTTCTCGTTCTGATTATTCTGTGCATAAGCAGGTTGAGGAGGTCTTAAAACGCTATACTCTGCTTATCGAGGAAAACGGGTATGACATTGCCTTTATTCCCGACGAGGACAGAATGATAAACGCCGACTGTGAAAAAATGGCGCAGGTGCTTTATAATTTCATCAACAATGCGATAAATTACAGCGGCGAGCAAAAGGTAATAAGGATAAAGCAGATAAACAAGCCGGGCGTTGTAAGGATCGAGGTCTCGGATAACGGAATGGGAATCCCGAAGGACAAGCTTTCGGAGGTGTTCGACAGATATTATCGAGGCGGAAAGGTAAAGCGTGAAACTGTCGGCACGGGTCTCGGACTTTCCATCTGCAAGGAGATCTTAAAGCTTCATGAATTTGCGTTCGGCGTCATGTCGGAGGAGGGAAAAGGCTCGACCTTCTGGTTTGAAGCGGCGGAGTCGGTCTCGCCCGCCCCGAAAAAGCGCGCGGACGAGGAGATAATCGAAGCAGGCTTTACAGACGTTGACGACAGCGGAAATGACTGACGAAAAACAATTAATGCCGGAGAAATGCACGGGGGTGTATTTGCTCCGGCTTTTTTGTGTTAAGATATTAAACCGGTGTGATACGGAAATAATTTTGCGTAAAAAATCTTTTTTACAAAAAGCGTTTAAAAATTTTAAAAACCGCTTGCAATTATTTGTATAATATAGTATAATAAAAATTGCGGAAACGTTTTCTTATACAGGGAAACGGAAAAGACGTTAAAAATATGGATAAAAGGAGTAAACTATCTATGGCTTATGTAATAGGCGTTGACTGCGGAACGAGCGGTACCAAGACCGTGCTTTTTGACGAGACGGGAAAGGTCATCGCTTCAAAGACTATCGAATATCCCATGTATCAGCCGAAAAACGGCTATGCGGAGCAGGAGCCTGCTGACTGGGCGAACGCAATGCTCGAAACTATCAAGGCTGTAATGGCAAAAAGCGGAGTTTCAAAGGAAGACGTTGTCGGCGTCGGCATTTCGGGACAGATGCACGGTCTTGTAATGCTCGACAAGGACGGAAAGGTTCTTCGCCGTTCGATAATCTGGTGCGACCAGAGAACCGAGGCGGAGGTCGAGCAGATGAACAATATCCTCGGAAGAGAAAAGCTTATCGAGATAACCGCTAACCCTGCGCTTACAGGCTGGACGGCTGCAAAGATACTCTGGGTGAAGAACAACGAGCCTGAAATTTACGAAAAGTGCCGTCATATCCTTTTGCCTAAGGACTATTTAAGATACATACTCACGGGCGAGTTTGCGACCGAGGTTTCCGACGCTTCGGGTATGCAGCTGTTAGACGTTCCCAACCGCTGCTGGAGCAGCGAGGTCTGCGGCGCTCTCGGGATTGATATGTCTATGCTCGCAAAGGTTTATGAATCCTGCGAGGTAACGGGACAGCTCACCGCTAAGGCTGCCGAGCTTACGGGACTTAAAGAGGGAACTATCGTTGTGGGCGGCGCAGGCGATAATGCGGCTGCGGCTGTCGGCACGGGTGTTGCGGCTGACGGAAAGGCTTTCACGACTATCGGAACTTCGGGCGTTGTGTTTGCACATACCTCCGAAATTGCTATCGACCCCAAGGGCAGAGTACATACCTGCTGCGCTGCCGTTCCGAACACATGGCACGTTATGGGCGTTACTCAGGGCGCAGGACTTTCGCTCAAGTGGTTCAGAGATAATTTCTGCGAGGCTGAAAAGGAAACCGCAAAATATATGGGCGTTGACGAATATTATCTGATGGACAAGGAAGCTATGACCGTTCCTGTCGGCGCTGACAGACTTCTTTATCTGCCTTATCTTATGGGCGAAAGAACGCCGCATCTCGACCCGAACGCAAGAGGAATGTTCTTCGGACTTTCGGCAATGCACACGAAAAAGCATATGCTCCGTGCGGTGCTTGAGGGCGTTTCCTATTCGCTCCGTGACTGCGTTGAGGTATTCAGAGAAATGAATATAAACGTTTCGGACATGATGGCGTGCGGCGGCGGCGGAAGCTCACCGCTCTGGAGATCGATGCTTGCCGACCTTTATAACTGCCCCGTTAAGACGGTAGCTTCAAAGGAAGGTCCGGCGCTTGGCGTCGCTCTGCTTGCGCTTACGGGTGCGGGAGTTTATTCCTCCGTTCCCGAGGCTTGCTCGGCTGTAGTTTCGACCGATAAGATACAGCAGCCCGACCCGGAAAACGTTCCCGTTTACGAAAGCTATTATCAGCTTTACAGGGAGATCTATCCTGCGGTAAAGGCGCAGTGCCAGAAGCTTGCAAAGCTCTGATTATTAAAAAATAGTTCATATGCGGCTCTGTCGTTTAAGGCGGAGCCGCTTATTTTCGGACAGTTAAAAGGGGCGAAAATGAATTTGCTTGAAAAAATAACAAAACGTAAAAAACGCTGTTTTAAAGCGAAAACGTTATCGTAAAAATGACTTTTATATACATATTCATATGCTCTCGGGAAACATTTTTAATAAATTGTTCAAAATGTCAAAAATGAATAAAGTGTTTTTGTTTAAGTGTACAAAAGTTAAAATTCATGTAAAAAGTTATTGACAAAACGAGTTTGGTGGTATATAATATAGATACAGCAAGGGGATAACGCCCCGGCTGAAAAAAATTATATTAACATTTTTTATGGAGGGATTTTTCTATGAAGAAGTCACAGAAAGGTTTTACTCTGGTTGAACTTGTAGTAGTTATTGCTATTATCGGCGTTTTAGCAGCTATTCTTGTTCCTTCAATGCTTAACTATGTTAAGAAGTCCAGACTTAAGACCGCAAACTCAAACGCAAAGACCGCTTACAACGCAGTAGCAGAGAATTTCGCAGACGCTGAAACCAACGGCTACGCACTCAGCGCAGTTCTTACTGATGATGACGGCGCTGCAAAGTGGGCTATTTCTCCTGACACAGTTTATGAGGCTAAGGACGCTGAAAGCCTTACCGGCGGCGCTAAGAAGATAGCTGACCTTCTTGCTGAAAACGGCGACGAGGCTGGATGCTTCAAGGTATCGGAAGCTGAAATCAACGAACAGGATTCTTATGTAGTATTCTGGGCAAAGACCACTTCTGACGAAATGGTTGGCGAATATCCGGACGCTATCACATGGGATGACTGGAAGGATCTTGATACCAAGCCTACAATTGAAACTGCTACTTACAAGTATGCATCAGCTTCCTAATCGGTAATTTTTAAGCTAACAATTGAAATAAGCCTTGCATTTGCAGGGCTTATTTTTTTGGTAAAATGATGAAAAAATATTTGTTTATTTTTGCGGCAGCTCTTGCCGCCGCTGCAGCGGTCGCTATTGTTCTTAACAGCTTGGGAAAAAGCGAGGACAGCGGCGGAAACGATTCGATTTACGTTTTTAAGAAAAACACCACGCTGCCCGAGGGGATAATCGTTTTTCCCGATGAAAAAAACCCGTCTTCCGATATAACTCCTGCAATGTGGGAGGTAAGCGATGAAAACGGGAACTTGATCTACATGATGGGAACGATGCACACTCTAAAAGAAGAATGTTATCCGCTGCCCGAAAGCGTTAAAGCCGCTTTTGAACAGGCTGAGGCGGTCGCTTTTGAGAATAATTCGGTCGATGCAAGATTGTTTTCAAATTCAGACGACGGAAACCTTTGCGGCGAGGGCGACAGCCTTAAAAATCACCTTTCGGAAGAGACCTATTCGGCGCTGACAGAATATTTTAAGTCGCTCGGGAAGGATATAGCAGATTATGAAAAATATACGCCAAGCTATGTTTATCAGCAGCTTGACAGCCCGACGAATAAAAAAGGCGGATTTTCGGCAACGCTCGGAATAGACAGGGTTTTGCAGATAATGACGAACATTTCTGAAAAGGAGCTTGTTGAAGTCGAATCGTATGAAATGAAGCGTGAGATAAAGAGCGGATATTCTGATGAGCTATGCGATCTTCTGATAATGAGGTTCATCGAGCAGACGAGTGATGACCGAGAAAAGCTGATCGAAAAGCAATATGAGGCATGGAAGACCGGAGATCTTGAAGCAATAGAGCAGCTTACGTTTTATTACGACAGTAGTAATACCGAAGAGGAAAACAAGCTTATGGAAGAGTATTATCAGAAGTTTATCTTGGGCAGAAACAAACTGATGACCGAAAAAGCGGAGGAGATGCTTTCAAGCGGAAAAAAGACCTTCTTTCTTGTAGGGCTTTCGCATTTTGTAGGTGATGAGGGAATAATAGCTCTTCTTGAAAAAGACGGGTTTACCTGTAAAAGAATTTCATAATAATAAAAAGACCTCGCAAAAGAGGTCTTTTTTAATGCATATCATTTAAAGCATACCGCATTGACAATATCGTTAAACTTAACCGCAGCCGTTTTTCTGTCGAACAGCGAAAATGCGCCCGAAGTGTCCCACCAGAAGCACTTTATTCCTGCTTTAGCGCAGTTTTCCGTAAGATACCGGGCGTGCGCCGCACGGAAAGGCTCGTTGCCCTTATCCTCTGTGCCGTATTCGCCGATGATAACGGGAACGCCGAGCCGCACGGAAAATTCGCTCAGCCTTTTAACAAGATCGTCAAGCTGCGCCTTGTCCTCGCCGCTGCCCCATTCGCTGCGCATGACCTGATCCTTCGCTTTAAGCCAGCAAAATCCCTGCGGATCGTAATTATGAACCTCGGCGATAAGACGGTTTTCCTGCGTATCCTGCGGCAGCTCAAAGCTGTCAAGCGTGCGCCTGCTCTCGCCGCCCGAATAGGTCTGAACCACAAGATTTCGCATCTCGTTGTTACCGCCCGAAGCCCTCACGGTATCGACAAAAAGCTGATTATAGCGGTTTGCGACCTTGTAAGCCTCGTCGGAAAGCGGCTCTGTCCAGCTTCTGTTAATGTCGAGCATTTCGTTAAAGCCCTCAAAAAGCAGCTTTTCGCCATAATTATTAAATCTCTCGGCAACAGTTTTCCATATCTTCTCAAATTTCGGAGCAGACTGCCTGAAATTCTCCTCGTCTGCGAACAGCCAGCCTGCCGCACCGCTGTCGTGATGAACGTTCAGAATACAGTACATACCCTCGTCAAGTATCATTTTAGCGACCTGCTCAACTCTGTCAAGCCAGTCCTTCCTGATCTCGCCGTTCACATCAAAGTGGTCGTTCCACGTCACAGGCAGTCTTACGGCGTTAAAGCCTGCGGCGCTTACGGCGGCGATAAGCTCCTTCGTTATCGTCGGAGAGTGCCAGAGTGTCTCGTATTTTTCTACGGAATACTCCCCCTTTATCCTGCCGAAGCTGTCGAGGGCGTTTCCGAGGTTCCAGCCTGCTGTAATATTTCGGCAGACGCTCTGAGCGGTTTCAAAATCCATAATATAATCAGTCCATTTCATTTAGCGTATTTTTCAAATTCGGCAAGCCAAAGCGTCGGAGCAATAATTGCTCTTACGGCTTTATCTCCCAGTCGATAGGCAAAATTCCGTTTGTTTCAAGAAAACCGTTTACTGCGCTGAAATGACGGCAGCCGAAAAATCCGTTGTAGGCGGAAAGCGGCGACGGGTGGGCAGCCTTGAACACGGCGTGCGCCTGATTAGTGATAAGCGGCGCTTTCGCCTTTGCGTTGCCGCCCCAGAGGATAAAAGCGGTCGGCTGACTGCGGTCGTTAAGCTTTCTGATAACTGCGTCGGTTATCTCCTCCCAGCCCTTTCCCTTGTGCGAATTCGGCTGACCTGCCCTTACCGTAAGCACGCTGTTTAGCAAAAGCACGCCCTGTTTCGCCCATTGAGTAAGCTCTCCGTGCGGCGGCGGCTCGATTCCAAGGTCGTTTTTAAGCTCCTTGAAAATATTTTGCAGCGAAGGCGGAGGTGCAACACCCTTTTTCACCGAAAAGCAAAGCCCGTGCGCCTGACCCTCGCCGTGATAGGGGTCCTGACCGATAATTACCGCTTTGACGTTTTCAAAAGGGGTATATCTCAGGGCGTTAAAAATATCGTACATTGAAGGGTAGACCGTGTGCGAGGCATATTCCTGCTTTAAAAATTTCCTCAGCTGCATATAATGGGCGGAATGAAATTCGTCCTTTAAGACCTCATCCCAGCTGTTTCCGATATGTACCATGATCTTACATCTGGCTCATTGCTTCCGCAACCGTGCCGATAACAAGACCAAGCACCATTGCAGCGGCGACAGCGAGCATAACTATTCTTAAAAACAGCGGCTTATCCGAAGCGCTTTTCTTTGGCATATTTTTATTTGACATATTTAAAACGTTCCTTTCAGTTGTTTTCTTCAATTATAACACACAATTAAAAAAATAGCAATACGCCGCAGAGATTTTTTTGCATAAAAAACAGCGGTCGATTTTGCCGACCGCCGTAATTTCGCTTAAAGATATTTCTTCTCAAATTCTTCCACGGGAATTGCCTTGTCGAAAAGCCAGCCCTGCGCCATTTTGTTGCCGCCGTTGGTTAAAATTTCCGCCTGCTGTTCGTTTTCAACGCCCTCAAATATAATGTCCTTCTTTGTCGACTTGATAAGGCTGCAAATGTGGTTTACATAATCTCTTGCAAGCTCGTTTTCAACAATGTCGTCGATAAACACCTTGTCGACCTTTACAATGTCGACAGGCGCATTCATAAGAACGCTGAGCGAGGAATATCCCGTTCCGAAATCGTCGATATCCACCTTAAAGCCATAGTCACGAAGCCTTTTCATGTTCGCAAAGAGGTTTTTAACGTCCTGCGTAAAGCTGCTTTCGGTTATCTCGACTTCGATAAGGCTCTTGTCAACGCCGTAATGCTCTGCAAGACGGTTTATTCTGTCGACAAAATCGGGGTTGTTGTTGTGCTTTCTTGAGAAATTTATGGAAATAGGGAAGAGCGGCTTGCCCTCCGACTTCCATTTCGCAAGGTATTTCAGCACCTGCTCGTACATATAAAAATCAAGGTGTGTGATGTGTCCGATATTTTCAAGCACGTCGATAAATTCGTAAGGCATCTTATAGCTTCCGTCGGGATTTCTCCAGCGTGAAAGCGCCTCTGCGCCGATTATCTTGCGCGTTTCCATATCGAATTTCGGCTGTAAGAAAAGCTCGATAGCGCCCGTGTTTATCGCATTCCAGATCTCGCTTGCGATAGTCTGGTCGTGGCTTCTCTTTAATCTCATTCTGTCGGTATAAATTCCGCTCGGAACGTCCGTGCTGCCCTTGACGCTTCTTCTTGCAAGGTTTGCGTTGTCGATAGCGATCGTGATATCCTCGTCTGCGGAATGGATAAAGTAAATGCCTGCCGATATCTTAATGTCGCTCGATGGATATTTTTCCTTCTGCATATCGGTAAACGTCTTGTTTCTCTCGGCAATGCTCTTTATAAGTGCTTCACGGTCGGGAGCGTGGTAGAGCGAAACGAAGTAGTCGGAATAGATCCTGCACCCGATAATGCTTATCGAACAGTTTCTTATGACCTCGGCGAAGTCGAAGAGCATTTTGTTGCCTGCTTCATAGCCGAAGTTTTCGTTTACATATGAAAAATCGTTTATGTCGGAATAAACTATCGCAAAGCACTCGTCAGGATTATACATATCCTTCAGCACCTGCGTACAGAAGGTGATAAACGCAGCCCTGTTGTAAAGCAGCGTAACGGGGTCGGTCGTCGAAAGCTTTTCGATGACCTTTTTATCCTGTGCGATACGGGATTTCATGACTTTCATGTGATCTATGCAGGTCATCATTCCGTAAACGCTTTTTATTCCGCTTTCGTCGCCGGTGCTTACATAGTTTATGCGATACCAGCGGTAGCTGTCGTCAAATGCGTTGGTTCTGTAATCGGCTGTGCCGTTTGACGGCGAAGAAAGAGCGTCGTTCCACACCTTTCTGAATATTTCAATATCGTCGGGATGAATGGTCTTTTCGGCATAGTTTCCTGCGAGGAAATTGCTTATAACGTTTCCCTCGGTATCAAAATGCGTCTTGTCTGCAATTATCGAAAACTCATCGTCCTCAACGTCGTAGTCGAAGAAAAGCTGCTCTGAATTTTCTGAGAACATTTTAAAGCAAAGGCTCTGCTTTTCAAGCTTTTTCTCCGCCTTTTTTCTTTCGGTGACGTCGATTATCGAACAGTAGAGCATATCGCAGCCGTCCGTGTCGATATCAAAATATCTTCCGCTTAGCTTTATCCACCTGCGCTTGTTATTTTTCGGCATCAGCTTGACGGTAACTTCAAAAGGCTTATGATCTTTAGCACATTCTGACATAACGCTCCAGACAGTCTCTTTGTCCGAAGGCATTAAAAGCTCTTTCAGCGACTTTATATCGCTGTTTTCAGCACCGATTATCTTATAATAATCCTTGCTTGCTTTTACTATTTCCCATTGACCTGCTTTTAGCTTGATAACGAAAATTCCGCCTATCATATTCTCGATAAGAGCGTCGACCTCGTTCTTTGTTCTGTTGTAGCTTTTTTCAAGCTGGACCCTGTCGGTTATATTGCTTAATGCTATCGAAACGCACTTATGCCCCTCGTCGCTTATGTAATCGTTTCCGATACAAATGACATTTATCCTCGAGCCGTCAGCGCAAAGCACACGGTGTTCTAAAGTTCCGCCGCCGTTTTTCTGAGACTCGGCAACCTTTTCCATATATTCGTCATAATCCTCGGGCGGTATCAGGCTGAAAAAGGTTATTTCTCCGCTGTCAAACTGCTGCGGAGTATAGCCTGTCATCTTGCAGAAGCTGTCGTTATATTTAGATATTTTTCCGTTATTATCGAAATCAGCGCAATATCTACCGTGTTGTATTGTAGTAACTTTTTTATTCACGCCGCTTCACCCCTAACATTTAATCTTTTAACTAATAAAAAACTTTCCGATATTAATTATATCACATAATTTAATATTTTTCAAGTAGTTGTCGAAATGTTAATCGTTTAAGCTAAAAAATTTGGTGATAATAAACAAACTGCACCTGTATAAATTAAATAACCTAATCAAAAGCAAAGGTTAATAAAATTCAAAATCAGTCGTTGTTCACAATTTCGATAAATTTTAAGAACGCATTTCTGCCCTTTTCGTCACGCTTGTAAACGCCTGCGTGCTCGAGCACCTTTGTGAAAACGACGCCTATCTCCTCTTCGAGCGTCTTGTCTATATTTTCGGCGGTAACGGTTCTTCGGCTTAAAATATCCTGCGCCCATTCGGCGTGCTTTTCAAGCAAGGGGTCAGCGGTTAAGTCATCGCCGTTTACCATAGCTTTCGCAAGAGCCTCCATTTCTCCCTTTAATCTGCTCGGGAGAACGGCAAGACCCATTACCTCGATAAGTCCGATGTTTTCCTTCTTTATATGGTGAAGCTCAGCGTGAGGGTGATAAACCCCGAGCGGATGCTCCTCGGTGGTGATGTTGTTTCTTAAAACGAGATCCATCTCGTACTTACCGTCTCTCATTCTTGCGATAGGCGTGATAGTGTTGTGCGGTTCGCCGTTCGTTTCTGCAAAAATGAAAGCCTCCTCGTCGGTATATCCTCTCCAGCAGTTAAGTATCTTATCCGCAAGCAGAGCAAGCCTTTCGGGGTCTTCGCCGCTTATTCTTATAACCGACATAGGCCACTTTACGATGCCTGCCGAAATATCCTCAAATCCCTTGAAAACAAGCTCTTTTTCGACTTCGGCTGTCTCCATTGCGAAGGTGTATCTTCCGCCCTGAAAATGCTCGTGCGCAAGTATCGAGCCGCCGACGATAGGCAGATCGGCGTTCGAGCCGACAAAGTAGTGAGGGAACTTTCCGACAAATTCAAAAAGCTTTTCAAACGCACCCTTGTCTATAACCATAGGCGTGTGCTTTTTGTTGAACACGATGCAATGCTCGTTATAGTAAACATAGGGCGAATACTGAAATCCCCACGGCTCGCCGTTTATTTCAATTGCCGCAATTCTATGGTTCTGTCTTGCCGGGTAATTTACCCGTCCTGCATAACCCTCGCACTCACGGCAGAGCATACACTTTGGATAACCCGACTGCTTTGCGTTTTTCGCCGCAGCGATAGCCTTCGGGTCTTTTTCGGGCTTTGAAAGATTTATCGTAATATCTAAAAGTCCGTATTCCGTCTGCGCCTTCCAGCGCTTGTCTTTTGCGATCCTGTACCTTCTTATATAGTCGGTATCGCAGCTGAATTTGTAGAAGTTATCGGTAGCCTTTTCGGGAGAAACCGCATAATCAGCCGCAAAGCGTGAATTTACGACGCTCGGCGGCGGCGTGATAAGCCCCATAAGCTTTGTGTCGAAAAGATCGCGGTAAACAACGCCGTCCTCGCAAAGACCGTTTTTAACGGCAAAGTCAAGCAGCTCGCCGAGAGTTTGCTCAATATCGACGTCGGAAAAAACCTCGCCCGTCGGCTGATAATCGTCAAGCCCCAGCGCTTCGAGCAGACGGTTTGTACAGTAGACCTTGTCGAGCGGCTCGATAAGACCCTTTTCAAGACCGTAGGATATAAGCTTGTCAATACTTCTGTTTATCATAATAATACGTCCTTTCATATGTGTCTGTTGGCTGTGTTTATTATAACATAGTTTTACTCAGATTTCAATAAACGCAGTGTAAAAATGTTTTTTACAAAGCTGTTTATTTTCTATTGACAATTTGTAATTAATATGTTATCATTAAACTGACAGAAGTATTTGAAATTTGAAAATAGTAGGAGGATATTATCATGGATAATCAAGGCTCGCCGTTTCTCACGGTAAAAACGAGTATGCTTATTTTCATGTTTGCGGTAATGATATCTGCGGCGCTTTTTACGACGTCGTTTCTGCCGCTGAGGGAGTATAAGAAGCTTGAGGCAAAGTGTACCTCGGCGACTACCGCTTCGGTAACTGAAAACGGTGCGCAGAAGCAGGAGGGAGTTTTCTATTACGGTCCTGCCGTTGAAATTTACAGCTACGAATCGTCGGCGAATTTCAGAACGAAGGTCGTAAATACCGTAAATCTCAATACGAGCTGGAAAAAGAACGAACCGATTGCGGTGCTTTACAATCCCGAAGATCCGACCGAGGTAATTCTCCGTGACGACCACACGGCGCAAAGGCATTATTACGCTTCGCTTATTATCTGCGGAGTGCTTTGTCTTATTTCGGTAATACTTATAATAATTGCTGTTGCAAGAACGTTTAAAAAGCCGCCCGAAAGAGTGTCGGTCGACAGCAACATTCTCGGTCAGAGCTTTGAAGAATGGCAGCGTTCGCTTAATGAACAGAAAGCTGCCGCTGACGGATCGGAAATTTCAGAAAGTGCTGAAAGTGCGGAAAGTACAGGCGCTGAGGAGAATTAGCAGAATTCGGAAAATGTCGATAATGTCGATAGTTCATGAATTTGTATTTACATAGATTATTGTAATACTATCTGAAAAGCTGTATAAAACATAGCTGTAAGTACTACTTATTGATTAATATTTTTAACTAATTAGCCTTTCTTTATATCTGATTTGTATTTTTATGAACTATCAGCATTTTCGGCACAATCGGCACAATCGAACAATTCAAAAATAAATCACACTAATTAAAACGCACAAAAGTACGGAGGGTTTTCCTATGGCTTCACTTATGGACGGAGAACGACAGTTTCATATAAAGGCAAAAACGGGCGAGGTCGGAAGATATGTTATTCTGCCGGGCGACCCGGGAAGAGTGCCGAAGATTGCGGCTTTGCTTGACGGAGCGGTACAGATAGCGCAGAACCGTGAGTATAACCTGTATACCGGAACGCTTGACGGCGAGAAGGTGTCGGTCTGCTCGACGGGAATAGGCGGTCCGTCTGCGGCGATAGCGGTCGAGGAGCTTATAAAATGCGGCGCCGACACGTTTATTAGAGTCGGCACGAGCGGAGGGATAAAGCTTGAAGTAACGGGCGGAGATCTCTGCATAGCCTCCGCCGCCGTAAGAGCCGAGGGAACGTCTTTTGAATATCTTCCCGACGGTTATCCTGCCGCCGCCGATTTCGAGGTAGTAAGCGCGCTTTGCGATTCGGCGAAGGAGCTTTGTGACGGAAGCTTCGGAAATTCATATCATGTCGGGGTCGTTCATTCAAAGGACAGCTTTTACGGCGAGGTCGAGCCGCTCGGCTCTGCGGTTTCGGGAAAGATAATCTCGAACTGGGAGGGCTATAAGGCTTGCGGCTGTCTTACATCGGAAATGGAATGTGCCGCCGTTTTTTCGGTGGGTATCGTAAGGGGAGCGCGCTGCGGTGCGGTGCTTACTGCGCTGTGGAATGTCGAGAGGAGCAATAAGGGTCTGCCCGACAACATAACGGACGACTCCTCAAGGGCGATAAAATGTGCGATAAACGCAATAAAGCTGCTTATAAGCCGTGATAAAAAATAGCAAAAAAATAAGCATTCAGAACGAATCCTGAATGCTTTTTTATTTATGCGAAATAGTCCCGATTATCTTGCGTCCTCTGCAAAACCGCTGTCAACGAGATCAACAAGACCCTCAACTGCAGCCTGCTCGTCAGCGCCGTCAGCGATAATTCTGATAGATGTGCCGCCAACGATACCGAGCGAAAGGATACCGAGTAAGCTCTTAGCGTTTACTCTTCTGTCTTCCTTTTCGATCCAGATCGACGACTTGAACTCGTTTGCCTTCTGGATAAAGAAAGTTGCGGGACGTGCATGAAGACCAACCTGATTCTGTACTACTACATCTTTAACGTACATAATAACCTCTCCATTCATAATTCATAAGGGTTAGCGCAGACTGTACGGGGAAAGCCCCTGAATGCGCCGTTCACCCCGTCAGCTCGACGGAAATGAACCTGACTTCAAATTTATACTAATATTATACCCCAGACTTTTCATTTCGTCAACACGAAAATTCAACAAAGCTGTCCGTTTGATAAAAATTCTGTTGTTTTAACAAAACTGAAACTTAAAGCGGATAATCAACTTGTGCAGAGTGCTTAAAGATTTTTTACATTTATGTGAATGTGTACAAAGCAGGTTCACATTTAGTCAAAAGTAACTATTTTTTATACATTTTCTTTCAGATTATCGCCGAGAACATTATTCAATATGCACAAATCCTCTTGCGTCAGATCGTAACTTTTAAGCATTTCGGGTCGTTTTTTCGCCGTATTGACGAGCGATTGCTCGTGTCTCCATTTCATTATATTGGCATGATGCCCCGACAGCAGCACGGGCGGAACAGCCTCGCCCTCCCAGATCTCGGGACGGGTGTACTGCGGATATTCGAGCAGACCGTTGAAATGACTCTCGTCCTGAAAGCAGTCGGGCTGCGAAAGCACGCCGTCAAGCGTTCTTACTATCGAGTCGACAAGCACGAGCGCAGGCAATTCGCCGCCCGAAACGACGTAATCGCCGATAGAGATCTCCTCGTCGACAATTTTATCGAGAAGCCGCTGGTCGACACCCTCGTAATGACCGCAGAGGATAAAAATATCGCTCATCTGCGCAAGCTCGAGCGAACGCTTCTGAGTAAGCGTTTTTCCCTGCGGCGACATATATATAACGTGCGGCTTTCTCTCGCCGCAAACCGCCTTGTAGCAGTCGTAGATCGGCTGCGCCTGCATAAGCATACCCTGACGCTCGCTGTAAGGCGTATCGTCGACACGGCGGTGCTTGTCCTTGGTGTAATCTCTTATATTGTGGCAGTAAGCCTCGAAAAGTCCTTTTTTCCTCGCCCGACCGATAACGCTTTCGTTAAGCGCATTTTCCATAAAATCGGGGAAAAGCGTTGCAATATCAAACCTCATATCTGCGCCGCCTTTATATATCGAACAGACCTTTGAGCGGCGTTATTTTCATACTGCCGTTTTCAAGGTCTATTTCGTCGATAACTTCGGGAATTGCCGGTATAAGCAGAAGCCTTCCGCTTTCGGATGTGATGTGGTAAACGTCGTTTGCACCCGTTTCGGTCACGTCGCAAAGCGTCCCGTATACCTCGCCCGTTGCGCTGTCTGAAACGGTAAGCCCGATAAGGTCTGCTATAAAATAGCTGCCCTCTTCAAGCTCGACGTCGTCACGGTTCATGTAAAGCACATGATTTCTAAGCTTCTGCGCCGAATCTGCGTCGTCGACGCCTTTTATTTTCAGTATCGCCATATTCTTCTGTACCCTTGAATACTCTATCTCAACAGGCGTTTTGCTTTTCCAGTAAAGCGTGTCAAATTCGCAAAGCAGCTCGGGACTGTCGCACCACGGCTGTACCTTGACCTCGCCCTTTATGCCGAATATCGAGGTTATTTTTCCTATTTCAAGAAATTGCTTGTTCATTTATCCTCTGCTCCTTTCGGGGTAGCAATTATAC
>JBJERC010000023.1:15302-64236 GCA_051882075.1 Oscillospiraceae bacterium
ATTATAGCACAGGTTTATAATAATTGCAACCCCGATATTTTGTGAAAATATAATATAACTCTTTACATTTGAGATAAAATGTTGTATAATAAGATTAACCATACGATTTTATTCCGAAAGATCAGGAGGAAACAGATATGAAAAACAGTGTCGTAGTTAACATTTACGGAAGAAGCTATCCCATGATGACCGACGAGCCGCCCGAATATACCGAAAAGCTCGCCGAAACGCTCAATCAGCGTTATAAGGCTTTAAAGGACGCAAAGAAATCGCTTTCGGTTCAGGACGCTGCGGCTATCATATCGCTCGAATGTCTTGACGAGCTTATCAAGAACAAGCAGACCGAGCAGAATATCCGCACTCAGATAAGCGCATATGCCGAGGACGCAAGCGAGTCAAGAGCCGAGGTAGAAAAGCTCAATAAGGAGATAGACGCTCTTAAAGAGAGAATTCGTCAGCTTGAAAGCGAGATAAAGCTGCGTCATCAGTTTGCGGCGGACGAGAGCGGTTCTGCCGAGCAGATAATTAACCGCAGTATAAACAAGGCTATTTCGGGTCAGGGCTTGGGTAATTTACCGAAGAATACGGGAAATAAATAATGGCGGAGATACTTTCTCCCGCGGGCGGTCCCGAACAGGCGAAGGCTGCCGTGCTTTGCGGCGCAGACGCAGTTTATCTCGGGCTTAAACAGTTCAGCGCGCGAAACAGCGCAGTTAATTTCGACGAGCGGCAGCTTAAAGAGATCGTGTCCTTCTGTCACCGCCGTGCCGTAAAGGTCTATGCGGCGGTGAATACGATGATGTTCGACAGCGAGCTTGAACAGTGCAGGGACGTTCTGCGGCTGCTGTGCGAGGTCGGAGTCGACGGCGTTATATCGCAGGATATGTGCGTTGTGAGCATTGCGGAAAAATGCTGTCCGCAGCTTGAACTTCACGCTTCTACGCAGATGACGCTTCACACGAAAAAAGGCTGTGAATTTGCGGCTTCTCTCGGATTTACAAGAACCGTGCTTTCAAGAGAGCTGCCGTTTGAGATAATATCTTCGCTTTCGGGCGGCAAGATGGAGACCGAAGTTTTCGTACACGGAGCGCTTTGTATGTCCGTTTCGGGACAGTGTCTTTTCAGCTCGGCGGTCGGCGGAAGAAGCGCAAACAGAGGTATGTGCGCACAGCCCTGCCGTCTGCCCTGTTCGGTAAAAAAGGGCAGGGAGGAATATGCGCTTTCGCTCAAAGATATGAGCCTGCTCGACGATCTGCAAAGGCTTGAAGCCTGCGGAGTCGATTCGATGAAGATAGAGGGCAGAATGAAGCGTCCCGAATACGCCGCACTTTCCGCTTACTGCGCTGAAAAAGCGTTAAACGGCGAGCCTTACGATAAAGTTTTGCTAAAGGACGTTTTTTCAAGAGGCGGTTTTACCGACGGCTATCTTAAAGGCAGGCTCGGAGCGGAAATGTTCGGAAGAAGAACGGGCGAGGACGCAAAAAATGCAGGCGAGGCTTATCCGAAGATACACGAGCTTTACAGGCGTGAGAAAAAACGCTCGCAGCTTTCCTTTTTCGTTACGGTAAAGGAGGGCGAGCCGCTTAAAGTTTCGGCGGTCGACGAAAACGGTCTTTATGCAGAATATGTCGGCGGCGTTCCCGATACGGCGAAAAACCGTCCGTGCGACAGCGAGTTTGCGAAAAAACAGCTGTCAAAGCTTGGCGAAACGTTTTTTGAAGCCGACAGCGTGACCTGCGATATTGACGAGGGTCTTGCGGTTTCGGCGTCGGAATTCAACAGCGCAAGAAGAATTATCTGCGAAAGCATATCGCAGCAGAGGGAGGAGTATTTTTCAAGAAAAGTACACTTTGAAAGCTGTGAACTTTCAGCATTTTCGACATTTTCGACATTTTCGGCAGATAATGAAAGAAGAAAATTAAGATATAATTATAGTATAAGAATAAACGCAGTCAGGGCAAAGCAGCTTGAAAGGCTTTCGCCCGACAGCTTCGACATTGCCTTTCTGCCGCTCGATATAAAAGAACTTCGTCAGGCTGTCGGAATGTTCGGGGCGCAGAAAATCGGCGTCGCAATGCCGAGGTTTACGTTTAACGAAAGCAGCGATACCGCTCTGCTGAAAGAGGCGGCTTCGCTCGGCATAAAGCACATTCTCTGCACGAATTTTGCACACATACAGACGGCAAAGGAGCTTTCGCTTGTTATCCACGCAGGAATGGGACTTAACACGGCGAACACGCTTGCCGTAGAAAAGCTTGAACAGCTCGGAGCGGTCGATTTTGTCGCTTCGCCCGAAATGAAGGCAAGTCAGATAAATTCGCTCGGCGGCGGCATACCTATGGGAGTTTTCGCCTACGGCAGACTTCCGCTCATGCTGACAGCAAACTGTCCGATTTCCGCATCGGTCGGCTGTAAAAACTGCACGGGAAGGGTGTTTGACCGAACGGGCAGAGCCTTTTCGATAAAATGCTCGAAGCGTTTTGGCTACACCGAGCTTTTAAACGCAGATATAACCTGCATTTCGGACAAAACGGACGATTTCGGGGCGGTCGACTTCATGCAGATAGAGCTTTTTGACGAATCGCCCGAAAGGACAGCCGAGATCGTTAAGCTGTTTGAAGACAAGGCGGCATACGCTTTAGGCGGTAATATCACACGGGGACTTTATTACAGAGGCTGTGTGAAAAACTGACCGCAGAATATTTGGAGAATTAAGATATGAGACTCAAAATAAAGAAACTGAGGGAAAATGCGGTCTTGCCGAAGAGAATGACCGCACAGAGCGCAGGCTATGACCTTTCGGCGTGTCTTGATATGGCAGTTGAAATCAAGCCGGGCGAAACTGTAAAGCTGCCGACGGGAATTGCGGCGGAGCTTGAAAGCGGCGGAAATTATGTTCTGCTGACTTATGCGAGGTCGTCGCTTGCAACAAAGCACGGTCTTGCGCCTGCAAACTGCGTCGGAGTTATCGACATGGACTACCGTGGGGAGATTTTTATTCCCCTTCACAATTCGTCGGACAGCGCATATACTGTTACGGACGGCGAGAGGATAGCGCAGCTTGTTGTAACGCCGGTCGTGTTCCCCGAAATATGCGAGTGCGGCGAGCTTTCGGACACCGCAAGGGGAGAGGGCGGCTTTGGCAGCACCGACAGATAATATAATAAGGAAAATTATTACATGAAGATATATAACGCAAAGATTTACACAATGGACAAAAGCCGCAGGATAATCGAAAGCGGCTATATAGAAACGGAAAACGGAATTATTACGGCTGTTTGCGAGGGCGAGCCTAAGAGCGTATGCGGCGGCGATATCGATGTCGGCGGAGCGTGCGTTTATCCCGGCTTTATCGACGCTCACACCCACCTTGGACTTACCACGAACGGAGTGGGGGTCGAAAGCGAGGATTTCAACGAGGAGTCTGAGCCGTGTTCGCCGCAGCTTATGGTAACGGACGCTATAAATCCGTTCGACACAAGCTTTGAAAAGGCGAGGAAAGCGGGCGTTACTGCGGTAGTTATTTCGCCCGGCTCGATGAACCCCGTTTCGGGCGGAGTTGCCGCAGTTTCGACAAACGGAAAAAGGATAGACAAAATGCTGATTCGTCAGGTCGGAATGAAATTTGCGCTCGGCGAAAACCCGAAAATGACCTATATGAACCGTGACGAAACGCCCTGCACACGAATGGCGACGGCGGCGATAATAAGAGAGGCTCTTTGCAAGGCGAGGCGGTATATGCAGGATATTGAAACTGCCGCCGAAAACGGCGACGATCCTCCCGAGCTTGACATGAAGTGCGAGGCTTTGCTGCCGCTTCTGCGAAAGGAAATAAAGGCGCATTTTCACTGCCACAGAGCCGACGATATTTTTACGGCGATAAGGATATGCCGAGAATTTGACCTTGATTACACGCTCGTTCACTGCACCGACGGTCATCTTATCGCAGATGAACTTGCCGACGAGGGCGCTTCGGCGATAGTAGGACCTATAATCTGCGACCCCTGCAAGCCCGAGCTTGCGAATATTACCCCGAAAAACGCAGGGGTGCTTGCGGCTCACGGAGTGAAAACTGCGATATGCACCGACCACAGCGAAACGCCGATAGAATATCTTCCGATAACTGTGGGTATTGCTATAAAAAACGGTCTTGGCTTTGAAGCGGCGCTCGAGGCAGTTACCGTTAATGCCGCAGAGATAGCAGGAATTGACGATATTTTAGGCTCGGTCGAGGTCGGAAAGAGAGCAGACCTTGCGGTATTTTCGGATATGCCGTTCGAGGTCATGAGCGAGCCGAAAATGGTTATTATCGGCGGCGGGATCGTCTGCTGAAACTTAAATAAGGAGAGGGCGAATTGAAAAAATATCTGCCTGCGAAAAGAGCGATGCTCACCTTTTATCTGCTGCTTGCGGCAGTCGGTGCGGCGTTCGATTATATAATTTACAGATATATCACCATGCTGCCCGAGGAGCTGCTTCGGATAATTGCGGCGGCGGTCTGGGCGGTGATACTTTTAATTGCGCTTGTCGTTATTCCGCATTATTTCATTCATTCAAAGGTCGTTATAACAAATAACGAGGTTGCGTCCGCAGGCGGATTTGTGACCTACACAAACGACTATATGCCGATAAGCTCGATAAAATCCGTTTCGGTCGTGCTTACTCCGCTGGGGTGCATAACGGGATTTAATTTTGTTCTGATAAACGCACTCGGAGCGAGAATGCTTCTGAGCTTTTATAAGAAAAGCGACGTCATGGATATGTCAAAAAGAATAAACGACATGATAAAGCAGCGTGACAGAGATGAAAGACGAAAAGCATAAAAAGGAGCGTGCGAAATCGAATGTCTGAAGTAAACAGATCGACAAATGCGGTGCTGCGTTTTTTCAGACACAGACAGCACCCGATAAAAATGCTCGATTATACGTCAAGAAACCTCTGGCTGCTTCTTATCCCCTTATCGAAGTATCTTATCGCTTCAAGGTTTGACTTTGAAAACTGGATAAGGACAAACTGGGTCGATATACTTGCAATATCCGGTATTTTCTCGATAGCGGTATTAAGATGGATATTCGTAAGCTTCAATATCGAGCGTGACGGTATTTCGGCACGCACGGGGCTTTTCGGAATGATACGGACAAAGGTTTATTTTAACGAGATAACCTCTGTGTCATTCTGTCAGAAGTGGTACAGCCGACCGTTCAAGGCGCACACGGTTTTTATCGACACGAACGCAAGAACATATTCAAAGGAGGATATAAGGCTTGTCGTGTCAAAACGAAACGCCGACCTTATTTCAGAGTTTGCAAAGAGCGCAGGCGGCGATACCGCAAAGGCGACCTATTCGCCCGAAAAGGCGCATCTGCTTATTTTTTCGCTGCTGTTTTCATCGGCGGTGTCGGGAATGATACTTTACGGCACGCTGCTTTTTGAGGCTTATAAAATAGTAGGTCTTGAAATGGAGCAGGAGGTAATAAGGCGTGTAAACGGCGAGTTTACAAAGATCGACGGGCGGTTTTTAAGGCTTTCGGAAACGATCCCCCGAATCGTTCTGCTGTTCGGCGGATTGATACTTATAAGCTGGCTTATCTCCTTTATCACGACGCTCGCAAGGCACTGGTCGTTTACGGTCTCAAGAACGCAGGATCAGTTTCATATACAAAGCGGAGTGCTTATTAAAAGACGGCATATAATAAATCAGCAGAAGATCAATTATTACGACCTTACGCAGACGCTTCTTATGAAAATATTCCGTATATGCTCGGTAACTCTCGACTGCGCAGGCTACGGAAAATCAAGGAGAGAGATCTCGGCGCTTATCCCGATAACGACTTATCAGCAGATGAACGCCTCGCTTAAAATGCTCGTACCCGATCTTCCGAGACCAAAGCCCGAGATTAGAACGGGCAAAAGGGATATAATGCGGTTCATAACGATACCGCTTATGCTTTCCTGCATACCGCCTCTTCTTGCTTTCGGCGCAAGATATTTTATCCCCGACAGGTCGGACGAGATAAATTCGATAACGGCAATAATGCTTATACCGCTCGTGTGGCTTGTTGCGGTAAAGGCTGCGGCGGCGTTTAACACCTACGTCGGCTTCAGCGGCGAAGGCTGTTCGGTAAGCTATTGCAGATTCTATCAGTTTCATCGGCTGTTTTTGCCGAAGAAGAATATAAGCAAGATAAGGATAACAAGAAATCCGATGCAGATGATAAGCAAGACCTGCACGCTGTGGATATACACCTGCGGCGAAAAGCAGAAATATCATAAGGTGAAAAGTATGCCCTATGAGGAGATAAAAACGCTTTGTCTCCGTGAGGGCTTTGTAATGTTTGAATAAAAGGGGTGCAGGCGATGGCAAAGTTTGAAGCCGGAATGGAAGCTATGCTCGATATGTTCGTGTTCGAGACCTCGGAGCTTATGGAAAAGCTTGACGAGATACTGATGCGTACGGAGCGTGATGAGCTTACTCCCGACGATATAGGCGAAATATTCAGAATAATGCACACGGTAAAGGGTTCGGCGGCGATGATGGGTCTTACGGACGTATCAAAGCTTGCACATTCGCTCGAGGATCTTTTCTTCATTATAAGAGAAGACCCCTCGGTGACTTACGACAAGCCTGCGCTTTACGAACTGCTTTACGCAGGCTCGGACAGCATTAAATACGAGATAGAAAATATCTCCGACGAAAGCGTTCCGCTTACAGATTTTACCGAGGCGATAGCGAAAAACCGTGCGTTTGCCGACGTTATGAAGGGTGCGCCTGCTGCGGCAGCCGTGCAGGAAAGCTCTGCGGCGGCGCAGGCGGACGGAGTTTTCCTCGATTCAGACGGCGAGGACGTTGCGGCTTTCAGACTTTTTTACGACGACAGCTGTATGATGCCGGAAATAAGGGCGATGGCTCTGCTTCGGAGAATAAAGTCTAAGGCTAAGGATATAACGACGATCCCTCCCGACCTTGACGCAGACGACGCAGGGGATATTATAAAGTCGAACGGTCTTGTCGTAAAGGTGAAAACAGCCGAAGCGGACGAGGTGCTTGAGCTTTTAAAGTCGGGTATCAACGTTAAATCGGCTCAAAGGCTCGAAAGACCGGTGAAAAAAGCGCCCGAACCGCCAAAGCCGACGCAAGAGCAGGCTAAGCCGGCAGAAGCGCCGAAACCCCAGCCGCCGAAGTCTGCGCCGACAAAAAAGAGCGAGGACAAGGCAGGCGCAATGATCTCCGTAAAGCTTGAAAAGCTCGACAGGCTGATGAAGCTTGCGCAGGAGATAGTGATTGCTCAGTCGGGCGTTCTTCACAGCAAGGATCTTGCGCCGTATAAAAAGTCGCTTCCGAATTTCGACAAGTCGGCAAGAGAGCTTAAAAAGCTTACAGACGAGCTTCAGGATATGGTAACGTCGGTAAGAATGGTGCCCGTAAGCACGGCTTTTTCAAAGATGAACAGAGTCGTAAGGGATATGAACTCGAAGCTTAAAAAGAACGTTGAGCTTGTATTTGTCGGCGAGGAAACGGAGATCGACAAGTCGGTTGCGGATATGTTAGGCGATCCGCTTATGCACCTTGTCAGAAACGCCGTTGACCACGGAATTGAAACTCCCGAGGAGAGAGCGGCTTCGGGAAAAACGGAAAAGCCGACCGTTACACTCGGCGCATATTACGAATCAAATGACGTTATCATAACGGTTTCCGACAACGGAGCGGGTATGAACGCCAAAAAGCTGCTTGAAAAGGCACGCTCTAAGGGTATTCTCAAAAAGCCCGAAAATGAATACACCGAGCAGGAATGTTTTGCGCTTATAATGCAGGCAGGCTTTTCGACAAACGAATCGGTAACGGAATATTCGGGAAGAGGCGTCGGAATGGACGTTGTAAAGAAAAATCTCGAAAAGGTCGGCGGAACGCTTACTGTTGACTCAAAGCTCGGAAGCGGTTCGACCTTCACGATAAGAGTTCCTATGTCGCTTTCGATAAGCACCTGTATGGGCGTTGTTATCGGCGGACAGGAATACGCCGTGCCGATAATGGATATCAATGAGGTTTTCAGAGCAAGACCCGAGCAGATAATCGTTACCCCCGAGGGCAGGGAAACGGTGCTTCACACAACGAGCGGAAAGCTTTTTAACGTAATAAGACTTGCGGAGCATTTCGGCGTTAAGGGCGACGTTGACGAGCTTTCAGAGGGTATCATGATACTTTGCAGAACGCCTCAGGGCGAGGCGGCGCTGTTTGCCGACAGCATAAACGACGATATGCAGATAGTTATAAAGCCGTTTTCGGCGTATCTTTCAAGGTTCGGTCTTAAAAGCTCGGGCTTTGCAGGAACGAGCGTTTTAGGCGACGGCAGTATCCTTCTCGTGCTTGACGTAAACGAGATAATGAAAGGCGGTCATAGGAATGAATGAGCAGAAATGCAGCGGCGAGGCTGTTGAATTTGAATGCGGTCCGGAGCTGTTCGCCTTCGATATAAGCAGTATTCTTGAGATACTTACAAAAAGCGAATTTACCTTTGTTCCGAAGCTGCCCGACTACATAATCGGTGTGATAAACTTAATGGGCGACGTTATTCCCGTTATCGACCTGCGCCGAAAGCTCGGGTTTGAGGAGGGGGAATATACCGACAGAAGCTGTCTTTTCATAATCAAGGACGGCGACATTGTTACGGCGGTAAGAGTTGACCGTGTTATGACCTCGCTTAAATATGACGAGAGTAATTACATTGCGCTGCCCGACGGAAAAAGCATTGTTACGGGATATATAACCGATGCGGACGGCAGGAGAGTTTCGCTGCTTGACGCTGCCGAGCTGTTAGCGAACTGAACCGCTGAGAAAAAGGATAACATAAATGAAGGAACTGGATTTTTTGGATAAAAGCAAAACCGGCTCGCCCTCGCCTGTTTTTCTCAGCAGAGAGCTTGACGGAATGAGCGACGACGAGTTTTTAAGGCTTTCCTATTACATAAAGAAAAAATACGGACTTAATCTTGAGGGAAAGAAGTCGATGGTCGAGAGCAGGCTTTCACACTATATCATCGACCGGGGCTTTACGGGCTTTTCGGATTATCTTCAAACGGTATATGACGCAGACAACCCTGCGGAAATGGCGAATATAATAAACAGGCTTACGACAAACTACACCTATTTCATGAGGGAGCAGGAGCATTACGATCACTTTACGGAAAAGTTTCTGCCGCTTATGGAGAAAACGCTGAAAACGGACGAGCTTTGCATATGGAGCGCAGGCTGTTCCTTCGGCAACGAGGCTTACAGCTTTGCGGTGTGTATGGAGGAGTATTTCAAGGACAAGCACAACGGCTGGGACAAGCGTATACTTGCGACCGATATTTCACAGAACGCTCTTATCGCCGCAAAAAGGGGAATGTTCGCCGAGGCTGCGGTAAGCCACTTTTCGCCCGAGATAAGAGAGCGTTATTTTACCGAAAAGCACGGGATATATACTATAAGCGAAAAGATAAGGTCGAACGTTGTGTTTAAATATCATAATCTTATGGAGCCGATAAGCTTCAAGAAAAAATTCGACCTTATCATCTGCCGCAATGTTATGATATATTTCGATTCAAAAACAAAGTCGGAGCTTATTAAACGCTTTTACGAGGTCACGAACGACGGCGGCTATTTATATATCGGTCACGCCGAGGCTATGCCCGACGACTGCCCGTATGTAAGAGAACAGACCGCCGTTTACAGAAAGCTTCCGGCTGAAAGAACAGGAGGGGATCTTAATGGATAAGAGAGTTCTTATCGTCGACGATTCCCTGCTTTTTGCAAAACTTCTTGCAAAGATAGTCGATTCGACCGACGGCTTTACTACCCTTTGCGACGCACGGGACGTTTATCAGGCGACCGCGCTTATCGAAAAGGAAAAGCCCGACATGATAATTCTCGACGTTGAAATGCAGGGAATGAACGGAATACAGTTCTTAAAAAAGCTTATACCGCAGTATGCCGTACCGATAATCGTCTGCACCTCTCACAGCTCGCTTGCCAAGAAGGCGCTTTCGGCAGGTGCGGCGGATTTTGTCGTTAAGCCTGAGGGAAGCGGCGTTTTTGAAAAATTAACGGCGGCTGTTACCTCGGCGCTCAAAAATGCGGCGAATATAAGAGAGGTAAACTGCGGCGGCGTTGTTTACAAGCTGCGCCGTGCGGCGGACAAAAAGCCTTACAGCGGCGGACTTATTCTTATAGGCGGTTCGGCGGGAAGTACAGAAGCGCTACCCAAGCTGTTAAAAAGCTTTACCCCCGATATGCCGCCTGCCGCAGTCACGCTTCATATGCCCGAGGGGTATACGAAGATATTTGCGCAAAGGCTTGACGCCGAGCTTTCGATAAGCGTCTGCGAGGCGCAGAATGCCGCTAAGCTTAAAAAGGGAACGGCGACTGTTGCGAGGGGTTCAAAGCATCTTAGAGTTTATTCGGGCGACAACGGATTTTACGCAAGCGTCGGCGGAAGCGATAAAATTTCAGGTCACTGTCCGTCGGTCGACGCTTTGTTTTCGTCCGCCGCCGAGCTTGATACGAAAAAGATGATAGCCGTTTTGCTCACGGGAATGGGCAGCGACGGCGCAAAAGGTCTTTTAAAGCTGCGGCAGGCAGGCGCGTACACGATCGGTCAGGACGAAGAAAGCTCGCTCGTTTACGGAATGCCGAAGGCGGCTTATGAAATGGGAGCGGTGTGCGAGCAGTGCGCTCTTGAAAATATTGCCGCAAGGATAAAGAAAAAAACGGAGGAGTGGTAAGCCTATGAGCATGAGAAATTTTCTTACATTCAGATCGGGCGGAATAATGCTTGCCTGCGATTTTGAAAAAATAGTAAGAATTGAGCCTGTTTCGGGCAGCGTAATCACCCCTGCGCCGGGATTTCCGAGCTATATGCCCGGCACGGCGGTGATTGACGGCGAGATAATGCCGGTTATCAATTCTGCGCTTCGGTTCGGGCTTGAGGACACGGGCGACAAGACGAGAGCCTGTTTTATAACCGCCGAATTTGAAAAGGACGAAAGCGGAGAGTTTTCGCAGTACGGAAAATGTGCGCTCACAGCCGACGTGGTGACGGGTTCGGTAAGGCTTGACGAGGAGGAGCTTCTTCCGCCGCCGTCGGTAAACGAGGAAAGCTTTGCGAAGTATTTAAGCGGAGCGTTTAGGCATTTCGACATTACATTTTACATTATCGACCCGACGAAAGTGGTCGGAGAATAATACATTAATACATTAATAAATTAATGCAAAGGAGTCAGACTTTTATGGCAGAAATAATTGCGGCGGCTGACAGCAGCGCGCTTACTTATATCGGAAGAACTGAAAATTATAACGGTTTTCCGAGATTTGTTTTCGCAGGAACGAGCGTTACCGTAAGGTTTAAGGGTACGGGCGCAAAATGCGTTATCAGAAATCACAGATTTTACAACGTGTCGGAGCTTGGTTTCGTTATCGACGGCAGACGTGAAAAGGCGGAGTTTGAGCATAAGGAGGAGGACATTGTAATTACTCTTTGCGAGGGTCTTGAGGATACCGAGCATGAGCTTACGCTTTATAAAAAGCACGCAGGTTCGCATTACTTTGAGTTCAAGGGCTTTATTCTGAGCGAGGGCGCAGAGCTTCTTGCTGCAAAGCCGCTTCCTAAGAGAAAGATCGAGTGCTACGGCGATTCGGTTTCGGCAGGAGAGGTCGTTTTGGCTGTCGACTATACGGCATCTACCGACCCCGAAGGTCACGACGGAATTTACGACGACGCATGGCTTTCATATCCGATGATAACAGCAAGAAATTTAGGCGCACAGCTTAACAACATAGCGCAGGGCGGAATTGCAATATTCGACAACACGGGATATTACCATGCGCCGAACTTTATCGGAATGGAAACGGCTTACGACAAGGTTTGCTATTTTCCGGAGGCCGAGGGCGGAATGACAAACTGGGATTTTTCAAAATACACCCCCGATCTTGTTATTTTCGCCGTAGGTCAGAACGACCCTCACAACGAGGGAAACCCCGACAACGATATTAACGATCCCGTGTTCAGAGAAAAGTGGAAAAACGGTTATAAGAAGATAATTTCAGATCTTCGCTCAAAATATCCGAACGCCGTTTTCGTACTTTTGCTCACCGTGCTTATGCACTCGCCCGACTGGGATAACGTGCTTGACGAGATAGTTGCCGAGCTTCATGATGAGAAGATCTCGCACTTTAAGTTCACAAGAACGGGAAAGGCGACTCCCGGTCACCCGAGAATTACCGAGCAGTATGAAATGGCTGAGGAGCTTACGGCGTATATTTCGTCAATGGGCGGCGGAATATGGTCGGAGTGACGGGTTTTGAACCGATATAATGACATAATAACAAAAATAGAAGCCGCTCCTTTGTGCAAAGGGGCGGTTTTTTGTATAAATTGTTATCAAACTATTGACGGATACACCAAAATTGTGTTATAATTTATGTTGGAGTACTGTCGGAGAATGTGTAAGCTTCGGCAGGAAAAGAGGATAGAAGCGATTTCATTCGGTAAAACAAAAGGGCAGAGTCTTGTAAAAAAAGAGAAAGACCGCCTTTTAGAATTTGTCGGAAAATTAATTGCCGCCTTGTTCTGTCGGCAAAATATAATGGAGGTCGCTGATGAGTCAGAAAGAAAAACTGATAGATTATTCTACCTATTCGTCCTATAAGGACACGGTAGCTGATCTTAAAAACAATCTTCAGGAACTGCTGAAGCTGAGCGAGGAAATTTCGCTCAGTCATACTGCGGATTCAATCCGTGAAACTATCGAAAAATCAACTGACGATCACTTCGAGGTCGCAATCGTCGGAGAGTTCAAGAGGGGAAAGTCTACCCTTATCAACGCCATGCTCGGCGAGGACGTTCTTCCCTCTGACGTTCTTCCCGCAACCGCAACTCTCAACAGAGTTACATACAGCGAGGAGCCTTACGTTCAGGTCGAATATAAGGACGGAAGAAGCGAAAGAGTCGACATAGACCAGCTCGAAAACTATGTTACAAAGCTTACTATGGAGTCTGAGGAGATCGCCGAAACGGTCAAGGAGGCGACCGTTTATTACGACACCGATTTCTGCCGCAACAACGTCGATATTATCGACACTCCCGGTCTTAACGACGACGAGCAGATGACGAACGTTACCCTTTCGATACTGCCGAAGATCGACGCCGCTGTTTTCGTTATCAGCGCAAATTCGCCCTTTTCGCAGTTTGAAAAGGACTTCCTTGAAAAGAAGATGCTTACTTCGGACGTCGGAAGAATTATTTTCGTTGTAAACTGCTTCGGAACATTCTCGCCCGAGGACGAAAACAAGATCGTCGAAACGGTAAGAACGAGAATTACGAAGTACGTTATGGACAAGGCGAAGGTCGTAATGGGCGAGGATTCGAGAGAGTTCGCCGTTTATAAGAGGAAAATAGGCACACCGAGGGTAATCGGCGTTTACGCAAAGAGAGCGCTTACCGCAAAGAAGATAGAGGACCCCGGTCTGCTCGAGGATTCAAATTTCCCCGAGTTCGAGCGCGCGCTTGAAACGATGCTTACAAAGGAAAGAGGAGCTATCACTCTCCAGATACTTGCAAACAAGATAACAAATTCGGGTACTGAAATTCTCCGTTCGGTCGTTATGCAGGAAAATGCGCTTATGATGGCGAACGACGAGTTTATGGAGCGCTATGAAGCGGCTATCGGCGAGATAGACGATATACGCAATAAGAAGCGTATGGAGTTTGTAAAGATAAACAAGGCGGCAAATCAGGTGTTCTCCGATTTACAGCCTGTGCTTGACAATTACTGGACAAATATCGAAGAAGCGGCAATGCAGGTTATCGACAACTATTCGATGGGCTCTGACGACTTCAAGCGTGACAAGCTGAAGATAGTTACGGGCAAGCTTACCGAAAAGATAAAGGAAAGTATCGAGGACAGAGCGCAGATAATCTGCGAGCAGATACAGAACAACATCAACGTTGCGGTAAGCAGCGAGGCTGAAAGAATTCAGGGCTTTGAGGACGAGTTCTTCCAGTCGGTCGCAAAAATTCAGGAAATGTTCTCGATGCCCGACAAGGTTTCAAAGAACGGCACGGCAGCCGACAGAGGAATAGGTGCGGCTCTCGGCTCGTTCGGCGTCGGCGCAGCGTTCTTAGGCTTCCGTGAGGCAGGCGTTAAGGGTGCGCTTCTCGGCGGCTTTACGGGACTTGTAAGCTTCTCGTCGATATTCTTCACGACCGTGCTTGCGCTTACGCCTGCATGGCCTGTCGCACTCTGCCTTATGGCGGTCGCAGGACTTGCCGGAACATTTACCGCAGGCTTCGCTATCGACAAGCTGCTCGTTAACGAGAGAATAGATAAGTATAAGACAAATTTCAAGACGCAGGTGAAAAAGCAGTTCCACGAAATGCGTCTTAACAACGACTTCACCGAGACCGTCCGCCGTCAGGTATATTCGGCGTTTGAAGGTCTTAAAGCGAAGATCGAGCAGGAAACCGAGATAATTCTGAGAGATACTCAGGAAACGCTCGATAATCTCAATGAGCTTAAAAATGAGAAAAACAACGTTTCGGAGCGTGAAATGGATCGTCTGCACGCTGTTGCAGAAAAGGCGAGCGCAATCGTTTCGGACGCATATGCGGTCAGAAAGGTCATTTCAGATTCTATGGATTGATCCGCAAAAAAATTTAGTATTACAATTCACCAAGGAGGAAACCGAACATGAGTGATACCGTTTCAACGGTAAATCCGCTTTTGTCCATCGATACAGCCTTCCGCAGCTATCTGAACGCATATACGAGATCTTTTCAGAATCACATTATTGACGGTCAGCTTGACTATGCCTTCGATTCAGACTTTGCAGTCAGACAGAAGATAAACGGTCTGTCGGGCTGGGGCAAGCTTGCAAAGGCGATAAACGGAGCGGATATTTCAGCCGAAGCCAAGCATCTCTTTTTGAAATGCGAGCAGGCGGGCGCTTTGAAATACCCCGAAATATACGACATATTAAAGCGATGCTGCGAAAGGCTTGAGCTTAATCTGCCGATAATCTTAGTCAGAAAGGATTACGACAAGCCGCTTATCTATTCGATAGCGAGCGACCTTATCGAGCCGAGCATCGTTATCACAAAATCGCTTGTGGATATGTGCAGCACCGAGGAGCTTGAGCTTCTTATCGGCTCGGAGTGCGGCAGGATACAGAACAACCACAGCGTTTATAACTGGGCGTTTACTTATCTTAATTACAACCGTCAGGCATATCTGCCTTCGGAAAGGTCGTATAAGGGCGCAGTCAACAGTCAGGTGGTCGGAGCGCTTGTCGACTGGATAAGATACGCCGACATTACAGCGGCAAGAGCCGCAATGATCTGCATGAACAATCCCGGAAGATATATCGAGATAGCCTGCGGACTTCTCAGAAAGGGCTATACCGATTTTTACGGCAGGTCGCAGGAGTCTATTGACCCCGAAATGCTTCAGCAGAAGGCGGCTGCTAACCACACCGTTGCGGCAAGAGCCTTAAAGCCCGACCCGACGCTTAAAGAGATCGAGAGAAAGATACTTGCGGCTTCGGAATTCTTAAACTGCGAGTCGCTGTTCGGATGGCGAAAGGATATCGAGGCTGCCGAGGCGCACTGCTGCACAACCCAGATATGCGACGTTCGCAGCAACATAATTTTAACGGGGGGACAGTGACATGGCAGAATACTTAAACGGCGCTGCGAACCGTGACATTGAAAAAATAAGGGGAGTAATAGATCAGCTCAGCGATAATAAGGAGCTTGCGAAAATTCTCGGACATGATTTCACTGACGGGATAAAGGACTGGAAGGCGCTTATCGAAAAAAGAAGCTCCGAGCCTTTTACGCTCGTCATTCTCGGGGATTTCAAGAGGGGCAAAAGCACGATAATCAATGCGCTGCTCGGAAGAGAGATAGCTCCCTCGAACGTTTCGCCCGAAACCTATACGATAAACGAAATATCCTACGGCGAGGAACGCAGCGTTGAGGCTGTTCTTGAAAACGGTCAGAGAGTTGCGCTGCAAATGAGCGACATTACCCGTGACAGGCTTGAAGTTTTAATGAAAATGTTCCCTGCAAAGATAGAATATCTCGACATAAAGGACAATGCGCCGATTCTTAAAGAAATAAGGATAGTCGACACGCCGGGTCTTTCAGACCTTGACGACCTCGACAGACAGGTTACGCAGTATCTTGTAAACGCCGACGCTATAATGTATGCGGCTTCTAGTCTGCTGCCCTTTTCCGAGTCGGAGCAGGTCTATCTTGCAGCGCACGTTCAGCCGAGAAAATTCGGTATGCTTTACGTGCTTGTAAACATGGTCGACGCACTAAATTCGCAGACCGACGTTGATAAGATAATGCGCCGGTTCAGGATACTGAGCGAAAAGGTCGTTCCTAATTCTATCGTTTACGGCATAAGCGGAGCGGACGAGCTGAGAAGAAAGCTCGGTCAGCCGAGACTTCCCGACAAGGGCACAAAGGACTTTTACGAAACGCAGTTCATGCAGTTTGAAATGTCGCTGCAAAGAGATATAATACTCAAAAAGGACATTATCCGCACGAGAAGAGTTCTCACGATGCTTGAAGACATGGTGAGCGAAACGAGCGCAAAGCTTCATATGTATGCGGAAATGGTCGAGATGGATTCTAAAAAGCTCGCCGACAAGGAACGTGATTTTGACGAGGAATGTTCGAAGCTTTCGGCGGCGCTCGAGGAGTGCAAGCCTGTTCTGCACCTTAGCATGACGGAGATGAAGCAGGAAGCCGAAAGGTGGATGTACGAATTCTTTGCGAAGCTGAGAAAGAGCATTCTCGAATGCAGAACGAAGGACGCAAACGGCGAGGACATATATTCGCCCGACGATATTGAAAAGTATTTTTACGCTTATCTTATGGAAAAGGTGGGCGAGGCTTACAGGACCTGCATCGAGTATCACCGTGACAGAATGAACGAAACGGTCGACAAGCTGAGCCGTCAGCTTGCGAAAAAGCTGGGACTTGAAGATCTCTCGCAGGTAACGCAGGTCACGTCGGTCGACAGGATAATGCGTTCGCTCGGAAAGAACGTTACAAGACAGGTAATGGGCGTAAAGATGTTCGGCACGTCTGAAACCTTTCCGCCTGCGACGATGACAGCGTTCAGCAAAATGCTCGGCAGGAAAAAGCAGACGGACATTATAGACATTGCGCTTGAAAACTTCGACGACATAAGAGGAAATATCGTAAACGACATAAAGACGGTCTATCAGGATCTTGAAGTCAAGGCGCTCCAGCAGCTCGACAGCATCTATCAGTATCAGGCAGAGATAGGAAAAGAGGCTATCGGTCAGGCAAAGCAGATAATGGAAAGCTACGACGGCGAGCAGATTGGTCAGACGCTGAAAGAAGCGCTCGACCTGCTTAAAGAGCCTATGGAGATACTTGAAAGGTATCGTGACGACGAGTAAGCGAATAATAGCATCAAAAAAGCACTTTCGGGAAATGAAAGTGCTTTTTTGTATCTGTTTATATGATCTTCGTCCCCTCGTTGTCTATCCGCAGTTCTTCGACCTGCCAGCCGCTAAGCCCTGCGTTTTCAAGCGAAAAGCGCATTTTTCCTGCGAAAAAGCGGTTCTCCTCGTCGCAGATAGCCATTATCGTCGGACCTGCGCCGCTTATGTAAACGCCGTATGCGCCGTGATTGTATGCAATGTCGAAAACCTCACGGCAGTGGGGGATAAGCTCCATTCGGTAGGGCTGGTGAAGCCTGTCGTGAACGGCGGTGCGCAGATTTTCAAACTTGCCCGTAAGCAGCGAGGCGGAGAAAAGCGCAGCCCTCGACAGATTATAAACTGCGTCCTTGTGCGAAACCTCTTTCGGCAGACAGGCGCGAGCCTTTTCGGTTTTAAGCTCGAAGTCGGGGATTATCGCTGTAAATTTCAGCTTTGTAAAGACCTCCTGCTTTACCCAGTGAACCTTTCTTCCGTCAAAAACCGCCGTGACGATACCGCCGAGCAGAGCCGGAGCGGTGTTGTCGGGGTGACCCTCTATCTGCGCCGCAAGGTCAACAAGGTCGTCGGTCGTAAGCGGATTTCCGAGCAGATGATTTGCTCCGTAAAGTCCTGCGACAATGCAAGCCGAGGAAGACCCCAAGCCTCTCGCCATAGGGATATTGTTCGTCTGGACAAGTCTTAATCCGTGAAGCTTTTTTCCGCAGACCTCAAAAAGATCCTTCGCCGAAACGTAGATAAGATTTTTCTCGTCGGTCGGAACTTCGATACCGTCGGCGGAGGAAATTTCAACAGCGTCCGACTCCTCCATCTGCACATGATTGTAGTAGGTAAGCGCAAGTCCGAGGGCGTCAAAGCCTGCGCCTAAATTTGCGCTCGTTGCAGGTATTCTTATATCTATCATACTATTTTCCTTTCGTTTTTATTCTCCGATAAGCTCGCTGCGGTGGAGCTTTATGTGCTCGAGCATATGCCCGATATTTCCCTCGCCTGCGAATTTATTCATATCGAAAAAATCAAGGTCGAGCGAAGTCCACACAAGCTCGTTTTCGTCGCCGCTTACATTGACCGCCTTGTTGAGCCTGCCGACATACACCTCGACATAGCAGTTATCAAGGGGATATGTAAAATCCATAAGCTTTTTAAGCGTAATATCGTTCTTTGTAATGCCTGTTTCCTCAAACAGCTCACGGTATGCGGCGGACAGGTGGTCTTCATTTTCCTCGATCTTTCCGCCGACAAGGTTTAAAAGACCTTTGTACGGCTCTTTAAGCCGCAGGCACATAAGCCAGCGTTCGGCGGCTTTGTCAAAAACGGCAATACAGTTGTAGCCCTGCATGAAAACTTGTCCCTCCTGTCGAAAAAACGCAGGGCGCACATATTTTCAGTGCGCCCTCGCTGTGAATTTATCAAAGAAGTCTTATCTTGCTCTTAATTTCAGCCGAATGTGAAAGCGCCGCAAGATTTGCGTCGATATCCGCCTCGATCATTGTCGGGGTGATGAACGCAAGCTCGTTTTCGGGTCTGTTTTCTCTTTCGATATATGTCAGCTTGCCGAACATTTCCGAGATAGAGGACTTTAGCTCGTCGGCGTTTTCCGCCTGAATACGCACATACATTGCGGTCTCGACCGACTTGTAGCTTACGACATAGCCTTCCTCGCGGCAGTCCTCCCACGAGATCATTACCGATCTGTCCTTATGCTTTAAGCAGTCGATAATGTCTCCGACAACAGCCGAAGCGGTGGGAAGCTTTCCTGCGCCCTGACCGTAGAAGAGAACGTCGCCGACTCCGTCGCCCGTTACCGAGATAGCGTTGTAAACGCCGTCGACGGTCGCAAGAAGATTGCTCTTTGAAACAAGTCTCGGGCAGACGATAGCCGAAACCTTTCCGTCCTCAGCCGGCTTTACCGAGCCGATAAGCTTTATCGCATAGCCTGCGTTTTCGGCATATGCAACGTCGTCGAGCGTGATGTGCGAAATTCCCGAGCAGTGAACGTTTTCGGGATAAATGTGCTTGCCGTAAGCGAGCGAGCCTAAAATACAGATCTTTCTGCAAGCGTCGTGACCCTCTACGTCAGCCGTCGGGTTCTTTTCCGCATAGCCAAGCTCCTGAGCCATTTTAAGAGCGCTTTCAAAATCCATCTGTTCTCTTATCATCTTTGTGAGGATAAAGTTTGTAGTACCGTTTAAGATACCGCTTATCTGTTCGATAGAGTTTCCTGCAAGGCACTTGTTGAGCGGACGGATTATCGGGATTCCGCCGCCTACGCTTGCTTCAAAAAGATAGTTGCAGTTATGCTCGTGAGCGATCTTTAAAAGCTCTGCGCCCTTGTTCGCAACAAGTTCCTTGTTCGAGGTAACAACGCTCTTTCCCTTTTCAAGAGCCTGCTTTGTAAAGGTATAAGCAGGATTTATTCCGCCAATCACCTCGGCAACGACCTCGATCTCGTCGTCCTCTAAAACAACGTTGAAGTCCTTAACCATTCTGTCGGCAAAGGGGCTGTCGGGGAAATCTCTGAGATCTACGATATACTTTATATCGCAGTCTCTTCCGACCTTTGCGCTTATCGATTCACGGTTTTTCTCAAAAAGCTCGACCGTTCCCGAGCCTACTACTCCATATCCGATAACAGCTACATTTTTCATAAGTTTTTACCTTCCTTAATTTTTATATTAATATCCATACAAATATTATCTGCTCAATAACCCGAAGTAAGCTTTACTCCGATAACGCCGTCAATTTTTTCGAGCTTTTTCGGGAGTTCCGAACGCACCGTGCGGCTGTCAGAGTCGCAGCGCACCGAGATAGAAACCTGCGCCACAGCGTCGAGCGGAGGCTCCTGATTGATTTTTATAATGTTGAGCGAAAGCTCGTAAAGCTGAGAGATAACAGCCGAAAGAACGCCCTGACGATCCTTTAACAGCAGACTCAGCGAAAAAATATTCTCGCTCGACTGCTCCTCGTATCTGAAAACGCAGTCCTTGTATTTATAGTATGCGCTTCTTGACAGCCCGACGATACGGCAGGCTTCCGAAGAGGAAAGCGATTCCGACGCCGCCTTTAATTCCTTTGCACGCAAAACCTTTACAATGACCTCGGGAAGCACGGCTTCGCTTACGACTACCAAAGAATTCTTTTCATTCTTTAAAGGAACATTCTCTGTCGGGACATTCGCCCCGTTTTGCGCTTCGGGCTTCAATCCAGTCCACCTCCAACGTACAAGTGTGTTTGCGGTATATACACAAGTATATCACTTTTAGCCGCCGATGTCAAGCGTGAAGCCGTCGAAAACTGCATAGATTTTCATAAAGGAAAAGTCGGTTTTTTATCTACTTTTTTAAAACGAAAAAATACCCCAAATGCGAAAAATAGGTGAAAAATCCTTTTGTGCTATTGCAATATATTTATTTATAGTGTAAAATAAATATATAAGAACTTTTTAAAAAATTATAGGAGAAGTGTATTATGAAGCAGTTTATGAAAAATTATTCGCTCGGCGCGCTCGCCTGCATGGTAATGGGAATCGCGCTTATCATCAATCCGCATATCATAACGGACGTTTTAAACACCGCTGTCGGCGTTATCCTTATCGCATGGGCGGCTTTCGGGCTTGTGAATTTCCTTATCTCGAGAACCTCCGACAGAAAAGAGAAGCTCAGCATTTTTTCGCTATTTTCAAACCTTATCATACTCGCCGCCGGAATTTTCGTGTTTGTAAACACCGACCTTCTCGAAAAGATCGTAATGTTAGCGCTCGGATTTTATCTTCTGTTTACCGGTCTTCCGAAGGTCTTTACGGCGTTTAAGATAAAGAAAAGCTCGCCCGACAGGTGGCTGCTTCCGCTTATAACCTCTCTTGCCTCAACGGTTCTCGGCATTGTGATAATAATCGCCCCCACCACCGTTTCGGGCAATTTTATGAGATTTGCAGGCTTTATTCTTGCGGCGGCAGGAATCATAAGCTTTATCAGCGGATTATCGACCGCAAAATATTTAAAACAGGTAAGCGAGGATATCAAGTACAAAAAAGGCAAGATGAAGGACAACAGAGATACCTACGCCGAGGACAAGGCGAACGCTGTCGACGTCGACGCAGACTGATTTGTTTGCAGCCGCTTTTGAAACTTCACCAAAATATTCTTTTATGTTCAAATACGATTGTCTAAAATGCCGAAAAAAATAAAAATGCAAAAAATCACTTGACAAATCGGCTTTGGTAGGCTATAATATGTATTGTGAACAGCAAAGGCGCTGTGGACGATGAACTTCATGTCCGCAGTGTCTTTTTTTATTATTAAAAGAAAGTTTTAGGAGGAATTTAACATGAATATCCCGGAGATTTTCGCTGCTGATGTATTCAATGAAGAAGTAATGCAGCAGAGACTTCCCAAGTCTGTTTACAAGTCGCTTAAAAAGACTATCCAGACAGGCGCTCACCTTGATATCGACGTAGCGAACGTTGTTGCTACCGCAATGAAGGACTGGGCGGTTGAAAAGGGCTGCACGCACTATACACACTGGTTCCAGCCTATGACGGGCATCACCGCCGAAAAGCACGACAGCTTTATCTCGCCTATCGGCGACGGCAAGGTTATTATGGAATTTTCGGGCAAGGAGCTTGTTAAGGGCGAGCCTGACGCTTCCTCGTTCCCTTCGGGAGGTCTGAGAGCTACATTTGAAGCAAGAGGCTATACCGCTTGGGATCCGACCTCTTACGCATTTATAAAAGGACATACGCTTTGTATCCCGACCGCTTTCTGCTCCTACACGGGCGAGGCGCTCGACAAGAAAACACCGCTTCTTCGTTCAATGGAAGCGCTCGATAAGTCGGCTGTAAGACTTCTCAAGCTGTTCGGCGCAGAGGACGTTACAAGAGTTACCGCAAACGTAGGACCCGAGCAGGAATACTTCCTCGTTGACAGAGAAATGTATTCAAAGAGAAAGGACCTTATCCTTACGGGCAGAACGCTTTTCGGCGCACCTGCACCCAAGGGACAGGAGCTTGAGGATCACTACTTCGGTACGATAAAGACAAGAGTTAACGCATATATGGAGGATCTCGACGAGCAGCTGTGGAGACTCGGAATCTGCGCTAAGACAAAGCACAACGAGGTTGCTCCGGCTCAGCACGAGCTTGCTCCTATCTTCGGCACGACAAACCTCGCTACCGACCATAACCAGCTCACAATGGAGATCATGAAGAGAACTGCAAGAAAGCACGGCTTTAAGTGCCTGCTTCACGAAAAGCCTTTCGCAGGCGTTAACGGTTCGGGCAAGCACAACAACTGGTCGATCTCGACAAACACAGGCGTAAACCTTCTCGACCCCGGAAAGACTCCTGCTGAGAACGCACAGTTCCTCACCTTCCTTGTAGCAGTTATCAAGGCTGTAAATGATTATCAGGATCTTCTCAGAGCGTCTGTCGCTTCCGCAGGAAACGACCACAGACTCGGCGCAAACGAAGCTCCTCCGGCTATCATTTCTATCTTCCTTGGCGACGAGCTTACGGCTATCCTCGACTCCATTTCAGAGGGTCACAAGTATGAGGGAACGGCAAAGGCACAGATGGAGATCGGCGTAGACGTTCTTCCGACCTTCCCCAAGGATACTACCGACAGAAACAGAACCTCGCCGTTCGCTTTCACGGGCAACAAGTTTGAGTTCAGAATGCCCGGTTCGAAGCTTTCCTGCGCAGGTCCTATGACAATACTCAACACGATCGTTGCAGAGGTGCTCGATCAGTTCTACGACAAGCTTTCGGCAGCAAGCGATTTCCAGTCGGCTCTCGATTCGCTTATCAAGGAAACTATCGCAGAAAACAAGAACATAATCTTCAACGGAAACGGTTATTCGGACGAGTGGCCGCTTGAGGCTGAAAAGAGAGGACTTCTCAACTTAAAGTCTACTCCCGACGCTATCCCTGTTTATCTGTATGACAAGAACGTTGAGGTTCTTTCAAAGCACGGCGTTTATTCAAAGGTCGAGCTTGAATCGAGAGTTGAGATACTGCTTGACGATTATGTAAAGAACGTAAATATCGAAGCAAAGACAATGATCGACATGGCAAAGAAGGATATTCTCCCGGCTGCAATGTCTTATGTAAAGGATCTCAGCGAAACGGCTGCGGCAGCAGGCGCTATCGGCGCAGACCTTACTGTTGAAAAGGAGCTTGTTACAAAGATCTCCTCGCTCGCAGCTTCGACCTACAAGGCTCTCGGTGAGCTTGAGGACGCAGAGGCGGCAGCTGCCGACATTTCGTCGACAGAAGAGCTTGCAAGATATTATCACGACGTTATCCTCGTTAAGATGGGCGAGTTAAGAGCGCCTGCGGATCAGATGGAGGCTATGTGCGGCGAAAAGTACTGGCCGTATCCTACATATTCTCAGCTTCTGTTCTACGTTAAATAATGTCTTTGGCTCAAAGACTTTAAAAATTAAATAAGCACAACGGAGTGCACTGCAAAGGAAGTACAAGGCTACATATCCTCCTTTGCCGTGCGCTCTTATTTTTTGGAGGAATTAATATGACAGAAGAGATTTTACAAGCGGTTCAGGAGGCTGCTACAAGTACCGGCTTCGGTATCTGGTTTCTGATCGGAGCTGCCCTTGTATTCTTTATGCAGGCAGGCTTCGCAATGGTTGAAACGGGCTTTACCCGTGCAAAGAACGCAGGAAATATCATCATGAAAAACCTGATGGATTTCTGTATCGGTACGGTCGTATTCGTACTTCTCGGCTATTCGCTGCTTCTCGGCGAGGACGTCGGCGGACTTGGCTTTTTAGGCAAGCCTTCACTGGCAATTTTCACAGACTACGCAAATTTTAACTGGTCTGCATTCGTATTCAACATGGTATTCTGCGCAACGACCGCAACCATCGTTTCGGGCGCAATGGCAGAAAGAACAAAGTTCATTTCATACTGTATTTATTCGGCAGTTATCTCGCTTGCCGTTTATCCGATCGAGGCTCACTGGATCTGGGGCGACGGCTGGCTCGTAAACTGGGGCTTCCACGATTTCGCAGGCTCCTGCGCAATCCACATGGTCGGCGGTATCGCAGCTCTCGTAGGCGCAAAGATCTTAGGACCCCGTATCGGAAAGTTCGACAAAAACGGAAAGCCTAAGGCTATTCCCGGACACAACCTTACAATAGGCGCTCTCGGCTGCTTCATTCTCTGGTTCGGATGGTACGGCTTTAACGGCGCTGCCGCAGTTTCGGTTCCCCAGCTCGGCTCTATCTTCGTAGCGACAACTATCGCTCCTGCAGTTGCAACGGTAGTATGTATGATATTCACATGGGTAAAATACGGCAAGCCTGACGTTTCAATGTGTCTTAACGCATCGCTTGCAGGTCTTGTAGGCGTAACCGCTCCCTGCGACGTTGTCGACGCAGCAGGCGCAACAGCTATCGGCGTTGTTTCGGGACTTCTCGTATGCTTCGGCGTATGGTTCTTAGATTACAAGCTCAAGATAGACGATCCTGTGGGCGCAGTTGCAGTTCACATGATGAACGGTATCTGGGGTACTCTTGCAGTAGGTCTTTTCGCAACGACCTCCGTTCCCGGCAACGATTCGTTCAAGGGTCTGTTCTACGGCGGCGGCTTTGAGCTGCTCGGCAAGCAGGCAACGGGCGTTGTAACAGTTGGCGCATGGACGGCTGTCTGCATGACTATCGTATTCCTTGTTATCAAGAAGACTATCGGACTCAGAGCTTCCGAACAGGAAGAGATCATCGGTCTTGACGTTACCGAACACGGACTTGTTTCCTCTTACGCTGACTTTGCTCCTTCAATGGCTCAGGCAGCTCTCTCATACACAAAGGACGACGCAAAGAGCGTTAAGAAGGTCGAAAACCCTGCTCCTGTCGTTCCTGTTGAAAAGGCTATCGACGTTGAGTCTTACACAACAGACGCTCCCAATGCCGACGGTTCGCCCAAGATCTCAAAGATCGTTATCATCTGCAAGCAGCAGAAGCTTAACGCTCTCATGGAAGCTCTCGAGGCTATCGAGGTAACGGGACTTACAGTTACAAACGTTCTCGGCTGCGGTATGCAAAAGGGCAAGACCGAGTATTACCGTGGTACAGAGGTAGAAGCAAACCTGCTGCCTAAGGTAAAGGTCGAGGTAGTCGTATGCAAGGTTCCTGCTCGCAAGGTAGTTGAAACCGCAAAGAGCGCACTTTACACCGGACATATCGGCGACGGTAAGATCTTTGTATATCCTATCGACAACGTTATCAAGGTAAGAACAGGCGAAGAGGGATACAGCGCACTTCAGGACGACGCTGAATAAATAATTTAAAAAATTAAATTAGTTTAATTTAGCTTACCCCATCCCACTTATAAATTATAGCACGCGACCCACCGAAGGCAGAAATGTCCCAAGGTGGGTCGTGTGTTTCAGGGGGTTTGTAATACAGGAAAGTTCAGGATTTTTTGTTTGACAAGTTACCTGTTTTATGTTATAATATTAATGTATTTTTTAATTTCGACTTGAGAACGGGAGAGGAAAATTTTATGCTGATGGCAAAAACCTTCACGGATTATGTTAACGCCTTTGACGGCTGGCTGTGGGGCCCGCCGCTTATTATTCTTATAATCGGCTGCGGTATCCTGCTTACGACAAGACTTCGGGGCGTTCAGTTCAGAAAGTTAGGACTTGCCCTAAAGTACATGGTAAAGAACGAGGAAAACGGCGAGGGCGAGGTAACAAGCTTCGGTGCGCTCTGTACGGCGCTTTCGGCGACTATCGGTACGGGAAATATCGTCGGAGTTGCGACAGCTATCGCAGCGGGCGGCCCGGGTGCGCTTTTCTGGATGGAGGTCGCTGCGCTTTTCGGCATGGCGACAAAATATGCCGAGGGTCTGCTTGCGATAAAGTACAGAACTATCGACAGCAACGGCAAGGTTCTCGGAGGCCCGTTCTATTATATTGAAAGAGGTATGGGCAAAAAGTGGAAATGGCTCGGCAAATGCTTTGCGGTATTCGGAGTCGGCGCAGGTCTGCTCGGTATCGGCACGATTACGCAGATAAACGGTATCACCTCGGCGGCGAATAATTTCTTCACCGGTGCGGCTAAAAACACCATCACTCTTTTCGGCAGCGAGTATTCATATGTTACGATAATAACCGGACTTATCGTTACTGTCTGCGTTGCGCTCGTTATAATCGGCGGACTTAAAAACATAACGAAGGTCTCTGAATTTATCGTTCCGTTTATGGCGGTGGCTTATGTCCTCTGCGCTCTTGTAATAATGATCCTCCATGTCAAAGAGATACCCTCGGCGGTCGTTGAAATAGTACAGGGTGCGTTCGGCATCAAGGCTATGGCAGGCGGTGCGCTCGGAACGTTCCTTATGGCGCTCCAGAAGGGCGTTGCGAGAGGTATTTTCTCAAACGAGGCAGGTCTCGGTTCTGCGCCTATCGCTGCGGCTGCGGCTCAGACAAAGGAGCCTGTAAGGCAGGGTCTTGTAACGATGACGGGAACATTTATCGACACTATCTGCATCTGCACGATGACGGGTCTTTCGATAGTAATTTCGGGCGCATGGGCAGATCCGGAGCTTGAGGGAGTTGAGATAACGACTGCGGCTTTCCGGTACGGACTTCCCGGACCTGATAGGTTTGCGTCGTTCATTCTTATGATATGCCTTGTGTTCTTTGCGTTCACGACTATCCTCGGCTGGAGCTATTATTCCGAAAGATGCCTTGCATATCTTACCGGCTCGAACGAGATCGTCACAAAGGTTTACAGATGGGTCTATATCGCAGCCGTGTTTATCGGACCGTACCTCACGGTTTCCGCCGTATGGGGAATTGCCGATATATTCAACGGACTTATGGCGATACCGAACGTTATCGCACTTGCGGCGCTTTCGGGAGTTATTTCAAAGGAAACGAAGGACTATCTTAAAAAGCTGAAGCTTGAGAAGGATATTGCTAATACATAAAAACAGCATAGAAAATAATCGGCGCAGACCTTTTAAAACGGGTCTGCGTTTTTTTGTGAAAAATATGTAATGGAAAATGAAGTAATTTTTCTTTCTTTTTCAGAATGAATATAAAAAATTATCATTTTGTTATCACATAAAAGGTTATAATTATATACAGAAAGAAAAAAAGAACAAGAGTAATGAGAAAGCAAAACGAAAAAGAAAAAAGAAAAAATCAAGGTACGGTTCTTTTAAAAAGGAAAGAAGCTCAGGGAGGATGAGTTATATGAACGAGTACGGAACAAACGGCTCGAACAACGAGCAGAAAAGAAGGGCGGAGGCAAACCCGATGGGTTATTCCGACAGGCAGAATATGCAGGGCGGAATGTATAATCAGAATCCGAATTACAACTATAATTACGGATATTCCGCAAACGGCGCTGCCGCAAATAATGCGGGAGAGTATTCATATCAGCCCCAGAAGCCTAAGAAAAAGGGCAAAAAGGTACTTAGCGCAGTCCTTGCCGTGCTTTGCGTGTGCGCTATCGGAACAAGCTCAATAGTCGGCTATTCGCTTTTAAAGGAAAAACTTCCGATAAATCAGTCGGTTTCGGACAGCGGCGAACAGCAGGAGAACAGTCATACCTCGACCGACAGCAGTGAATCAGGAGTTGACAGGACAAATCTCCCGACGATAGTTCAGCTTGCAACTCCCGACGACGCAATGAAGATACCCGATATTGTAACTAAGCTTTCGCCGTCTGTTGTGGGAATTTCATGCATAACGAGCGGAAGTCAGGTCTCGGGCACGGGAATTATAATGAGCGAGGACGGTTATATTATCACGAACGCCCACGTTGTCGACGGCGCTTCGGCTATCTCGGTCGTAACGACGGATAAGACGACGGCTCAGGAAACAGGCGATTCTTCCTCGAAGTCGGTCGCTGAAAAGATACTTGAAAAGCAGAACGAAACAAATACCGATGAAAACACGATCGAGGCGGAGCTTGTCGGAATAGACGTTCAGACAGACCTTGCGGTTCTGAAAATCGACCGCACGGGACTTACCCCGGCTGAGTTCGGCAAATCGAGCGAAATAAAGGTCGGCGAGGTTTCGATAGTTATCGGAAATCCGCTCGGCTTCGACCTTGCGAACACCGTTACGGCAGGAATAATCTCTGCGACGGACAGAACGCTCACGATTGAGGACAGAACGATGAACCTTATCCAGACCGACGCGTCTATCAACTCGGGCAACTCAGGCGGACCGCTTATCAACGCTTACGGACAGGTCATCGGCGTTACCTCGGCAAAGGTTTCTTCGACCTACGGCGAGGGACTCGGATTTGCTATCCCGATAGACGAGGCTCTCGATATCGTTAACGACCTTGTTCAGTACGGCTATGTAAAGGGCAGACCTTCGCTCGGAATAAGCGGTGAAAACATCAGCTCCTTCTATGCGCAGTATTACGGCGTGCCTCAGGGCTTCATTGTAAGAAGCGTCGAGCAGGGAAGCGCTGCTGAAAAGGCAGGTATTGCGGAAAACGATATAGTTGTCGGCATCGAGGGCGAGCTTATCAGCTCGATAGAGGAGTTCAACGAAATAAAGAGCAAGCACAAGGCAGGAGACGAGATAACCGTTTCGGTTTACAGAAACGATAATATCGTCGACCTTAGCGTAACGCTTGATGAGGCTGCAAACACCGATTATTCTCAGCAAAATCAGCAGAACAATCAGAATAATCAGAACACTCCGAACAATCGTGGCTCTTATGACGATTTTCAGGACTTCTACAATGATTTCTACGGAAACTGGTAATAAAATGCGGACGATACCGTAAGTCCGCAAAAATCAAGTTTTCTTCTTATATTTTTTCATATTCTTTTACTTCATGCAAGGCGCCGCACGGACGTGAGTTCGGGCGGCGTTTTGTATTCGGAGAAATTCATGCGTTGTCAGAAAAATATAAAATATGTGTTGACAAAACCGCTCAAAAGATTTATAATAATAGTATGTATCGGTTTGACGCCGAGGTATATTGTACCGTGAAAAATCAACAATTATAATAAAGGAGAGTATCTATTATGGCAAATACCGTTTCAAAAGCAGGTAAGGCAAAGCTTGAGGCTGATCTTGATTACCTTATTACCGTCAGAAGAGTCGAGGTCGCAAACAAGCTCAAAGAAGCACGTTCTTTCGGAGACCTTTCGGAAAACGCAGAGTACGACGAGGCTAAAAACGAGCAGGCTATTCTCGAATCAAGGATCGTTGAGCTTCAGAACATTATCGATAATTCGGTCGTTGTTGACGACGACGATATATCTGTCGACGAGATCGGCGTAGGCTCTATCATGAAGGTAAGAGATCTTGAATTTGACGAGGTAGAAACTCTTCAGATCGTAGGCTCGACCGAGTCGGATCCCGAAAACGGCAAAATTTCCGACGATTCGCCTATCGGAAAGGCTGCGCTCAAGAAGAAGGTCGGAGATATTTTTGAGGTCGACGCACCTGTTGGCGTTCTTAAATTCGAGGTCCTTGAAATCTCAAAATGATATTAATCTCAAAGCGATTATTAAAGAAAGGACATTCAAATGAGCGAAGTAAATACAAATCCTGCCGTTAACGAAGAAGAGCTTTTGGAGCAGGACGTAAATATACTGAAGAAGGTAAGAATGGAAAAGCTTGAAGAAATGAAGGCTTCGGGCTGCGATCCGTTCGAGATCACAAAATATGACGTAACGGCTCACGCTGCCGACGCAAAGGCGCAGTACGAGGCTGTCGAGGCGCAGTGCATTGCCGAAGCAGATGGCGACGAGGAAAAGCTGAAGGCGCTTCTTGAGGAAAGAAGAACGATAGTAAGCGTTGCAGGCAGAGTTATGTCAAGACGTCTTATGGGCAAGGCGAGCTTTTTCGACCTTCGTGACAAATCTGACAAGGTTCAGGTTTATCTTAGAATGAACGAGATAGGCAAAGAAGCCTACGAGCAGTACAAAAAGGGCGATATCGGCGACATAGTAGGAATAACGGGCTTTGTTTTCAGAACGAAAATGGGCGAGATCTCAATTCACGCCAAGAGCCTTACTCTTCTCACAAAGTCGCTGCTTCCGCTTCCCGAAAAGTGGCACGGTCTTAAAGATCAGGACACGAGGTACCGTCAGAGGTACATTGACCTTATCTGCAATCCCGAGGTAAAGGACACATTTATCAAGCGTTCGCAGATAATTTCGTCGATAAGAAGATATCTTGACAGTCAGGGCTTTATGGAGGTTGAAACTCCTATGCTCGTTTCAAACGCAGGCGGCGCTGCGGCAAGACCTTTTGAAACGCACTACAATGCGCTCAACGAGGACGTAAAGCTGAGAATTTCGCTTGAGCTTTATTTAAAGAGGCTTATTGTCGGCGGTCTTGAGCGTGTTTACGAGATAGGCAGAGTTTTCAGAAACGAGGGTGTTGACGCAAGGCACAATCCCGAGTTTACGCTGATGGAGCTTTATCAGGCATACACCGACTATCACGGCATGATGGACTTAACGGAGAATATGTTCCGTCACGTTGCGAACGAGGTCTGCAAGACGACCTGTATTCCGTACGGCGAGCACATGATAGACCTTGGAAAGCCGTTTGAGAGAATGACGATGATCGAGGCTGTAAAGAAGTATTCGGGCGTTGATTTTGCAAAGGTCAAGGACACGGAGCAGGCTAAAGCGCTTGCGAAGGAGCATCACATTGAATTTGAGGACAGGCACAAGAAGGGCGACATTCTCAACCTTTTCTTCGAGGAGTATGTTGAGGAGCATCTTATCCAGCCGACCTTTATCATGGATCACCCGATCGAGATCTCGCCGCTGACTAAGAAAAAGCCTGACGACCCCGACTATGTTGAGCGTTTTGAGCTTTTCATCACGGGCAGAGAAATGTGCAACGCATATTCGGAGCTTAACGACCCCATCGACCAGCGTGAGCGTTTTGCCGCACAGGAAGAGGCGTTAAAGCAGGGCGACGAGGAAGCCAACCACACGGACGAGGATTTCCTGCGCGCGCTCGAGATCGGTATGCCCCCCACAGGCGGCATCGGCTACGGCATCGACAGGCTTGTTATGCTGCTTACCAATTCGCCCGCGATAAGGGATGTGCTGTTGTTCCCGACGATGAAGAGTTTGGACTAAAGGAAGGCTGTAAAATCGGGCATCAGAGCTGCATTTGGATTTGAAATTTACGCCCGGCAGAATAAACTATAATGAATTAAAATAGTCAGACAAATAATCAAAAGATAACTTATAAAAAAAACGACCGAGAGTAATCTTGGTCGTTTTTGTTATGCAGAATATAGTCTGTATTGAATGGGGAGAATATATCATGTGTAAGGCTTTTATGTCAGAATAGCAACCAACCCTGTTTCACGGTTTAAAAGAACCGCTTTGGGATAATAATCGTCAAACAGGTAAATTTCCGCATTGTCTAAATTATCCTGAAATGATTCCCGCAATCTCGTTTGTACACAAAACCAATCAATATCATCTTTTACATCATCGGATTCATCATTATTTACCCTTACCCTTACTTCACGATCTAAATTTTTATAGTATTCAGAATAAGAGTCGATCGAGTCTGAATCGGTATGAAACATTAAATATGATGAAGCGTGATAGTCCTGACCGATCATACTTCCTTGTGTGCGAAAGGAATAATCGTCACATACCGCAGGAAGTTTATCGGGAAGTAATCGCTTGTAAAACTCTGAATTTTTTCCATACACACCATAGGCATAATCAAATCTTTTTATTTCGTACAGTGCTTTCGTATGTGAAAAATTTATCAGCAGGATCACCGGAACATAAAATGAAAGTACGATAATGATAGTTATAACTCTTGCGGTGTATAATAGTTTTTTCCCTTTTTGCAGTTTGATAACAATTTTATATATTACGCCAAGCAACAGCGCTGCAATTAGTGCGATCAAAAACCAATACTTTGAAATTGCATAGGTGTACATAAGAGCAATAAGCCATATCGGGAAAATGATATGAAGAATCAAAATAATACCATTCGCCCTTTGCAATCGGGTTTTTGTCATTTTTTCTTTCATAGAGGCACCTGAAAATTTGAGTAATGTTTTCTGTAATTATATCACAGCACCCGTTTAGAGTTGCTGTGATGAGTTATCTGCTATATAAATTTGAATTTTTTTATATCCTATTACAAAATTCTATTATTTCAGACTTTCTTAGTTCAACTGCTTCCTTATACTCTATTGAACACAAACCTAATCTGTCACAGCACTCAATCTCAATATGTCCATAAAAATGTTCAATGGTTTCAATGATGCGATCACATTCTTTCATACTTGGACCTGTTCTTAAAGCAATGGAATAACCTTTTTTTCCACTACTTATAGCTGCGTGTGGTTCATGTGTATTACACCAAGGCGTACATCTATCAATAAATGCTTTGAATTGTCCGGGAATATCAGCCCAATAGGATGGCGCTACTGATATTATTATATCTGCCCATTCATACTGTTCAATTATTTTATCAACATCATCATGTTGGATACATTTTGCTGTATTATGACATGACCGACACCCTTTACAAAAGTTAAAACTATAATCATCAATACAAATATTTCTAACATCATACTTTTCCTTCAAACAATCAGAAACAATATTTACAATTTCAGCAGTTGCTCCATTTTTTACCGGACTACAATTCATTATTAATGCATTCATAGTTTTATACTCCTCAAATCCCGATTTGTCAAGCAGCTTATCCCGACTTGGTTTCAAAACCATTATATCATATCCCCCTAAGAAAATCAACCATAAAAAAGAAAGAACCAAAACTAATGTATGAGATCAAGCCGGACTAATGAAAAATCACAGCACCCGTTAAGAGCGCTGTGATGAATAATTTGCTCAATAATCGGAATTTTATCGGAGAACAAAACCTTACAATTAAATCAGAACCCCCAGAACTGATATATCCTCCAGTAAATAAAGCCGGCGGTTATAAAGAAGCAGCATACACATTCAAGTATCAGTACCTTGTTTGCAGCTCCCTTCTGCCTGCGTATGAAGCATACAACAAGCAGTATAAGCATAAGCACAAGGAAGATCGAAGCTGCTGTACAGAAAACAGTGCGCAGGGTCATATTATAAACACCGTAGACGCCGATAAGGATCAATGCCGCCGCAAGCGCTGTCACCGTTATGCCGAGAATTATCTCACATAGCTTAAATATTTTTTCTTCCGCTTCCTTAAATTTCCTGAATCTGATAATATGTATCACAAGAAAAACCGCCATTGTCGCTATAGACAGAATTGGGGCTATGATCAAAGCTATCTCTATAAAATACCTGAGATCGCTGTATTTGATAAAATCAATAGAAGAATTTTCAAGTCTGATGATATTGCCGTTTTCGTCCGTACTGATGAAATATAGATTTTCTTTCCCCGTGATAAGCTTTATTATAACCGCATTATCGGAGATCTGCGTTATTGATGAAATTCCCCTGTTGCCGACATAGCACCCGTTCTCATTTTTAATATGAAAACGATCGCTTATAAGACTTGCAGGAGAAACGCAGCCCTTTTCAAAACTTCCTCCGCTCATTATATAATGACCGGAAAGATCTGCTTTATCAAAGTTTTCTTCTTTAAACTGAGAGTAATCTGTTTCTCCGTAAATAAGCTTTGGAAGCTCGGCACGATAGGTCGTATCTCCCCGAACGTTTATCATCATAACAAACCCCGTCCTGCTTTCCCTGTCGAATTGCAGAAGCGAAGTAAATCCGGTCGTATTTCCTCCATGCCCCAGAAGAATACTGCCGTAAATATCAGCTTCAAGACCGTGACAGAATCTTGGGGTCTTACCGTCGGCATAATACAGCGTGGGCGAAAGCATAATGTCAAGCGTATCGGATTTAGTAAAAAGCGGCGTGTCTGCGCTGTCACAGAGAAATGCCTGAGCGAATTTTTTCAGATCGTCCGCTGTACCCGCTGCGGCGCCTGCCGGATAGACGTGTATGTAGGCTCTGCATTCTCCCATAGCGTTAAGTTCTCCGCCCGAAATGCTGTAGCAGTGAGTTTTCTTTCTTGCGTCTGCTGCCCACGGATTGTCTGAAAGGTCGGGCTTTATTGAAGTATGCTCCATTCCAAGCCTTTCAAATATATTCTTTTTTACATAATCCGCATAATCCATTCCGCTTACATTTTCCACCACATAAGCCGCCAGAGCCGCTCCCCAGTTGGAATACCCGGTCACTTCTCCAGGGGCATAGATCTGCGCAGGCTCGGTTTCGGAAAGCGCCTTATCAAGCGGCATAAGAGCCTCGGGGTCGTTAGTCTCAAGTTCCTTGTACGGCTCCTGAAAGCCTGCGTTATGGCTCATAAGATTAAGCATGGTGATCGGTTCGTCAGATGAAAGCTTTTTTAAAAAGCCTTGCGGAAGATACTCCCTTATATCCCTGTCAAGCTCTAAACTTCCTTCTTCATAAAGCTGCATAACGCTTACCCAGACAAGCATCTTGCTTACAGAGCCCCACTCGTAGACAGTTTCTTCGTCCGCAGCAACATTGTTCTCCCTGTCTGCCATGCCGTATGTTACAGAGCAGATATCATCATTCTGACCGAATACCCGTATAGAAACCGAAGGCGTTATATCCGCATTTTCTTCAATAAGCTCTCTTATCTTTCTTTCAATATTATCGGCGTCAAGTACCGCAGAGGATAATACCTTGCCGCTGTCCGAAATATTTATCCTGCTTTCACCACTCGGTTCTTCCGCTTGACAGATAACTGCGCCGCAGGGAAAAATCAGCGTCATTAACAGAAACAGAGAAAGCAGTATAGCCGCCGCTTTGCGATTTCTTCTGTTTTTCATCTTCAAATACCCCGGAAGTCGATCAATATCAAATAATAACGATATTTCTTCCGCTTTCCTTTGCCTTATAAAGCTTTTCGTCAGCGTCCTTTATGTTGTCCTCGATAGATTTTTCAGAGTCAAGCTGCGTTACGCCAAAGCTCATTGTGACCTTTATCTGAAGGTCTTCAAAAAGGCATACCGACTGCATGATAATGTTTCTTATTTTCTCTGCCTCGGCTGCCGCTTCGCTCATTGTCGTGTCGGGCAGAACTACGATAAATTCTTCGCCGCCCCAGCGGTAAACGCCGTCGCATATCCTTATATTTCTTCTTATGTTCTTTGCAACGTGCCTGAGTACGGCGTCGCCTGCGTTGTGACCGTAGGTGTCGTTGACCTTTTTGAAAAAGTCGATATCGCAGATAAACAGCGAAACATTCTTGTCCGTATCGCACAGCAGCTTGCTGTAATTGTTGCTGTAATCGTTGTAGAATCCCATTCTGTTTTTCAGCTCGGTAAGTTTGTCGTGCATAGAATCGTCAAGGAAGCTTTCCGATTCAAGCGTGATTCCGCAGATGAAAGCGGCGAGCGAAAGCCGTTTCGTGTCCTCCTCGCAGTCAAACTTGCCGTCGTTGTCAAGCTTGTTTATAGCCTGATATGCGCCGATAAATTCGCCCTTGCAGTCGCAGATAGGCATGACAAGAATTGACTTTGTGACATATCCCGTCTTTTTATCAACGTCGGAGTTGAAATCGGGGTCGTTATAGGGATCGTTTGTGACGATCGTTCTCTTTTGAGCTAAAGCCTTTCCGACAAGTCCGGTTCCTTCGGGAATCGTTATCCTTCCCGTGCCGACCGCCGCCGTCGTCCAAAGCTCGTGCGAACGCTTGTCCCATTTCCAGAAGCTTGCTCTGTCGGCATTTACTAAAGTTCTGCCAAGGTCTGTAAGCAGATTAAAAATTGAAATATGGCTGTTTAATGAATCATCATCGGGGGCAGACATTTCCTTGTACAGCTCCTGCGTGATCGTAAAGATACTCTCAAGCAAAGCGTCTGATCCTGTTTTTTCGGGTGCGTTGTTCATAAAGCTCACTTATCCTTTCTGTTATAGCTTTTGCCTGTATTCTTGTATAAATTATAACACAATATTGACTTAATGTAAATATAATAATGAATATTTGGAAATCTGCATAAAAAAGTAGTGACAAATGAATAATAATATGTTATAATGATATTAAGCTCTTGCAGGATACAAAAATAAAATCACAAGGGGAGAAATGTTTGAATATGAAAAAGAAAAATTCAAGGCGCATTGTCTGCATTGAGGCGGCGATAGTATTTTTAGTAGTATTTCTTACGTCCTTTTATGACGTTTTCTATTCCTTTGACTGTCTGCTGAGGGATAAGCTCTATCAGACGCCGAGGGGTATAAACAATAAGATCAAGATAATTGCGATAGATGATGAAACTCTAAGCAGCGTCGGCGCTTTCGGAACATGGTCAAGGAGCGTATACGCAGACGTTATAAATACTCTTGGCGATCATCCTGCCGTTATCGGTATGGATATAATGGTTTTCGGAGAAATGGACAAAGAGGGCGACGAGGCGCTCAAGCAGGCTTGCCTTGACAGCGGAAGGGTAGTGGCAGGCTCGTATATTAATTACAGCAGCGCTTACAAAACCGACGAGGACGGAAAGCCCTACATAGACCATTTTAATGTAGATAATATAGAACAGCCGATTATCGAGGATTGCTGTATTACAGGATTTGTAAACGCTTCTCCCGACGAGGACGGAATTGTCCGCTCGGCTTTTCTTACCGAAAGCGCACCCGAGCTTTACGGCGATAAGGTTTTTAACAGCTTCGCCTCGGAGATATATTCGCTTTACTGTAAGAATACGGGTACGCAAGAGAATAAACCGTCGCTTGACAAAAACGGACGAATGTGGATAAGCTACGCAGGCAGACCATACGATTATGAATACATTCCGCTCTGTAAAATTCTTGACGGAAGCGTTGACCCTAAGATCTTTACCGATTGTATCGTGCTTATGGGCGCATATGCGTCGGGATTGCAGGACCAGTTTTCCGTTCCCAACAGCGCAGACCAGATGTTCGGAGTCGAGATACACGCAAATATTGTTCAGGGACTTCTTGACGGAAAATGTCCCGTTCCTGCAAACCGTCTGCTGTCTTCTCTTACAGCGTCGTTTGCCGTACTTTTGGCATATTTTATAACAAGACAGCTTAAATTTAAGATATGCGCACCTATCGTATTCGTAATGATCGCAGGCTATGCGGCAGGCGGTATGGCTCTCAACAGCGCAGGAACGGCAATTCCCATTCTGTACGCTCCGCTGTTTATGTTTATTGCCTTCCTTGTAAATCTGGCGAGAAAATATGCCGAAGAGGCTATTGAAAAAAGGAAAATATCCGCCGCCTTCAAAAAATATGTCGCTCCGCAGGTCGTTGACGAGATCGCAAAGTCGGGCGGTTATCATATAAAGCTTGGCGGCGAAAACAGGCATATTGCGGTGCTTTTCGTGGATATAAGAGGCTTTACGCCCATGTCTGAAAGCCTTGAGCCTGAACAGGTGGTAGATATTCTCAACAGCTATTTAAACCTTACCACAAATTCAATTTTTGCAAACGGCGGTACTCTCGATAAGTTTATAGGCGACGCAACAATGGCGGTGTTCAATGCGCCTTTCGAGCTTGACGACTATATTTTCCGAGCTGTAAAAACGGCATGGGATATTGTAAGCGGCGGAAACGCTATTGAAAGTCAGTTCCTTGAAAAGTACGGAAAATCCGTAAGCTTCGGCGTAGGCGTAAACTGCGGAAACGCCGTAGTCGGAAATATCGGCTGTGATTTCAGAATGGACTACACTGCGATAGGCGACACGGTAAATACCGCCGCAAGACTTGAATCAAACGCAAAAAGAGGTCAGGTGCTTATCAGTCAGGACGTGTACGACGCCGTAAGCGACAGGATAACGGTCGAACCTATCGGCGAGATACCTCTCAAAGGAAAATCAAAAGGGGTATTCGTTTATTCACTTACGGGAATAACCGGTGAGATATGCGAGAAAAAAGCGGAAGAGGAGAGGCAAAAATGAGTAATTTTCTTATTATCCCGAAAATTGACAGCATTGAAGAAAGTCTGTCGCTTGCTAAAGAATACGGCTTCGGATTTGAATTCAACGATTTTTTTCACCCGTCGGTTCTGGACAATAAAGAACGTATTGAACAGATAACCGCAGAATATAAAGCGCACTGTCTGCCGGAATACTGCACCTGTCACGGAGATTTTTTTGACGTTTCGGTTTTCAGCGAGGACAGACTGATAAAAGAGATTTCGGAAATGAGAGTAAGACAGAGTATCGAAGCCGCCCTCGGCATTGGCGCAAAGGCTGTCGTTTTTCATACTAATCACAACCCGTTCTTTGTGTCAAGCGCATATGTTAATAACTGGATAAACACTAACGTTTCTCTGTGGAGCAGAATGATCGAGGAATATCCCGGAATAAATATTTATATCGAAAATATGTGCGACAGCTCGCCTGATATGCTTGCAAGCCTTGCAAAAGAGATGAAAAGCTGTTCTCGTTTCGGAGTGTGTTTTGACTATGCCCATGCAACAGTATTCGGAGGAAATGATATCGGAAAATGGGTAACTGCGCTTGCACCATATATAAAGCATCTTCACATTAACGACAACGATCTGAAATACGATCTCCACCTTGCAGTCGGCGACGGAAAAATCGACTGGAATAATTTTAAGGAATACTACTTTGAATATTTTGTAGATAAGACTATACTTATCGAAGTGAACGGTCTGAATAATCAGCGGTGCTCGGCGGAATTTCTCGGAAAACTTGGGATACTATAGAGGAAAGTGTGCATAAATATATATAAATAACAGGTCTTTTTTTGTATTTTTATACAAACTTTTAAAAAACTATTGAAAAAAATACAAAACCGTGTTATAATTTTTAAAAATCAAATTAAAGGGCAAAACCGATGAAAGTCGGCGGCGCAAAGCACGAGCCTAAGCTAAAATTTAAGTGGGAGTACGGCGGTCGGGCTGCATTTGTATGGTTTTTCCGTTGTGCAGTCTGTCTGAGTACTCTTTTTTTGTTATTACAGACAGCTATTCTAATTATTCGAGGTGACTTATCATGAGAGCCGGAAGAGTTATGATGTCCTTAAAGACAAAAATAATAATTGCCGTAACAGCGGTCGCAGTCGTTGCAGCTGCCGTCACGGTCGGAATTCTGCTCACAAAAAAGGACGCATACCGTGTACTCAAGGTTTTTGAGCTGATCGGTTCAGCAACGGTAACGAGAGAGAAAACAGGCGATCTTGACGCATATGAAGGCATGAACCTTGAAAGCGGAGATAAGGTAAAGGTCGGCTCGGACAGCCAGATGAGGCTTTCTCTTGACGGAGATAAATATATACTGCTCGATTCAGATTCGCTGATCGAGCTTAAAGCAACAGGCTCTAAAAAGGACAGCCGCACGACTATAGACCTTAAAAAAGGCTCTGTTTTAAATGAGATAACGTCCCCGCTTTCGGAAAATTCATCTTATGAGGTCAACACGCCAAAGGCGACTATGGCGGTAAGAGGAACAAGTTTCAGCGTTTCTGTAAAAAAGGTCGGAGACAAATTCATTACTGACATTAACGTATTTCACGGTACTGTAGCAGTACAGCTTATCGACGAAAACGGAAATAAAAAAGGAGAGGTTGTACTTGTCACCGAGGGTAACTGCGTTACAATTATAACCGAACCGAACAAGAACAGCGAAAACGATCCTACGGTCGACGGATATTCCTATTTTGTAAAGCGCAGCGCTGATGATGAAAACAGCTTTGAAAAGGTCGGCGAGGGAGAAAACCCCGTTTATCCGTCGATTTATAAATATGTTTCAAAGAATATTCTTTTAAGAGTCGTAAGCTCAGATTCAGACGGTACGCTCAATATTTCACAGGAAATAATCGACAAAATACTCGGAATTGAGGAAGCTCCCGCAGATTCGGAAAGCTCTTCTGAGGAAAGCAGTTCTGACGATCCGGACAGCTCAGACAGTTCAGACGATTCGGAGGATTCGGATGAAACGGACGACTCTTCCGAAGACGATTCTCACAGGACAGACAGTAAAGCTGACGATTCAAAAGCGTCAAGCAGCAGTTCGGCTTCTGACTCGAGAAACAGTAGTGCAAGCAGCTCTTCGCAGAGGGACAACAGACCAAGCAGTCCGAGCAGTTCAAGCGATTCAAGCTCGTCATCTGAAAGCCGGTCTGATGATAGTCGATCCGACTCGTCGGAAACGGACGACAGCGAACCGACAGTTACGAAATATACGGTTGACTTTGTATCTGATGACGGCGAGGTGCTTTACACATACGATGTAGAAAGCGGAAAGACGCTCGGCAACGTTCCGGAAATCCCTGCCAGAACGGGTTACACGGGCGCATGGATAATTGACGGCACGAATAAGAAATTCACCTCGTCCACGATAATTTCAAGCGACATGACCGTTACCGCAGTTTATACGATAAACACCTATACCGTAACATTTACCGCGCCCGATGCTGACGATCCTACAAGTGTTCCTGCGGATAAAACTGCCGATTACGGAACATTACTCGCCGACATTCTCCCCGAAGTTCCTGCAAAGACGGGTTACAGCGGAGAATGGAAAGTCAACGGTACGGACGAAATAACGGCAAGCACGAAGATTACGGCTGATGTTACTGTTACCGCAGTTTACACGATAAACAGCTACACAGTAACGTTTACCGCACCCGATGCTGACGATCCGACGAGCGTTCCTGCGGATAAAACTGCCGATTATGGAACATTACTCGCTGATATTCTCCCCGAAGTTCCGACTAAGACCGGCTACAGCGGAGAGTGGAAGATAAACGGAACGGACGAGATAACGGCAAGCACGAAGATTACGGCTGATGTTACAGTTACCGCAGTTTACACGATAAACAGCTATACCGTGACATTTATCGCTCCCGATGCTGACGATCCGACGAGCGTTCCTGCGGATATTACAGCCGATTACGGAACACTGCTGAAAGAGATTCTCCCCGAAGTACCGACCAAGACGGGTTACAGCGGAGAGTGGAAAATAGGCGGAACGGACGAGATAACTTCAAGCACCAAGGTGACTGCTGACATTATAGTGACCGCCGTTTATACGATAAACAGCTACACAGTGACATTCACCGCTCCCGATGCAGATAATCAGAACGATGTTCCTGCGGATAAATCTGCCGATTACGGAACATTACTCGCCGACATTCTCCCCGAAGTTCCTGCAAAGACGGGTTACAGCGGAGAGTGGAAAATAGGCGGAACGGACGAGATAACGGCAAGCACCAAGGTTACAGCTGATGTTACTGTGACCGCCGTTTATACGATCAACACCTATACCGTGACATTCACAGCACCCGATGCTGACGATCCAACGAGCGTTCCTGCGGATAAATCTGCCGATTACGGAACATTACTCGCTGACATTCTCCCCGAAGTTCCAACCAAGACCGGCTACAGCGGAGTTTGGAAGATTGACGGTAAGGAAAATATTTCGGCAACTACCACGGTTACGGCTGATGTTACTGTGACCGCCGTTTATACGATCAACACCTATACCGTAACATTTATCGCACCCGAAGCTGATGACCCTACAAGTGTTCCTGCGGATAAAACTGCTGATTACGGAACATTACTCGCTGACATTCTCCCCGAAGTTCCTGCAAAGACGGGTTACAGCGGAGAGTGGAAGATTGACGGTACAGACGATATAACTTCAAGTACCAAGGTGACTGCTGATATTACAGTTACCGCAGTTTATACGATAAACAGCTACACCGTAACATTTACCGCACCCGATGCTGACGATCCTACAAGCGTTCCTGCGGATATTACAGCAGATTACGGAACACTTCTGTCGGCTGTTCTGCCCGAGCTCCCGGAAGTTCCCGAAAAGACCGGTTATGACGGAGAATGGCTGATCGACGGCAAAACTGCGATAACTGACACCGTTACCATTGACGGCAACATGACCATAACCGCCGTTTATACGATAAAGCAGTTTACCGTATCCTATTATGATAAGTCCTACACGGTAAATACTATAATGGCGGATTATAATTCTGGACTGCTTTCGGTTCTTGAAAGCCTCAAGCTTGAAAACGTAAGTTCTGATCTGTCCGATCCTTACGTCTGGACAACATACGGATATGCATGGGGTTCTACCCTCAGCGGACAGATAAGAGCCGATGATACAATGAAGGTCACAAAAGATATCGACACTTCATATTCAGTAATCGCATATCAGAAAAAAGTCGTGACTTACTATTACATGAACGATGACGGAAGCTATACCGAGGGCGGAAAGTTCTATGTGCTGTCAGGAGAATGTGTTGCGGATTGCGATGCTGCTTACCTTTCGTCGCTGTTAGGTACTGAATATTCAGAGTTCCTTGACGACTATGGAAATACCTTTGACGAAAACACCACAGTATATATGGATACGAATATCTACGCCGCTTTGGCAGATAAAACAGACCCCGACAGCGGGTAGCGGATAATAGATAATGTAAAATAAAAAATTGTCAAGGTTCTCAAAAAAGCGCCTTGACAATTTTTATATACAGAAAGGGTATATCATGCAAAAGAAAATTTTTATTCATATAGCTGCGTTCATTGCGGTGGCCGCAGTCATGTGGGGAGCGTTGATACTGACCTCTCTTATCCCCAACGAAAAGATTTATGACAATATGCTAAAAAGCGCCGAAAGCTATGCCGGAGTTGACGCCTTTTCCTTTGAAAACGGCGATAAATTCAACGCCGCAGCGGATAACTATGCCGATACTATCCTGCTTAATATCATGTGGAATATCGACAGCGACGAACCTGTAAGGTCATCTCTTGATACCAAATATTACAACGGCGAGCAGCTTGGCGAAAACTGGGGACTTTACACAACTGTAAGAAACGGCGAAAAGCCCAACACGGATTATACACGTTACTGGCACGGTTCTGTAATATTTATCCGTCCGCTTATGCTTTTTACCGATGTAAGCGGCGTGAAGACGGTCGGCTTTTGTGCGGTGATAATTCTTGCACTTGCGGTCTGCGCCGTTCTTGTAAAGCGCAGACAGTATTTTGCGGCGGCGGCATTTTCGCTTTCGCTGTTGTGCGTTCAGGTGTATAATGTGCGGCTTGCGCTTGAATACATACCGATTTTTTTAGTCGCCCTTACGGCTTGTTTATGCTTTATCTGCCTTGAAAAAAAGGGCGATTTAAGCCTTACTCTGCTTTCGGTCATATTCGGTGCGGCGGCGGCTTTTTTTGATTTTCTTACGGCGGAAACGCTTTCAATTCTTCTGCCTCTGCTGCTTGTCATGATAATAAGAGAACAGGAAAACAGGCTCGGAAAGCTCAAAGAAAACATTATCCTTATCGTAAAGTGCATTGCCTGCTGGGGTGTTTCATATGCGATGACTTTCATTCTCAAATGGACGCTTGCCACGGCTGTTACCGGAGAAAACAAATTCAAAACTGCAATTGAATATGCCGGAATGCGTGCAGGTCTGTCAAGCGAAACGGAGGAAATGCCTTTTATAAAGCAGCTGTTTTTTGCGCCGCTTGCGAACCTTTCCACCATGTTCGGCGGAGAAAGCCGTGTGGACGGCGCAAAGATAGTTATCGGTCTGTTTTTAGCGCTTGTGATTTTCGGAGGTACATACGGGCTTCTGATAAGACGCACCGCCAACAAACCGATAGCCGCCGTCTGTCTTATACTGGGAGCCGTTCCCTATCTGCGTTTTTTGGTACTCAGCAATCATTCATACCTCCACGAGTTTTTCACATACAGAGCGCAGGCGGCGACGGTCCTTGCGCTGTGTGCGGCGGTGTGGTTCAATACCGAGCTTTCGGTGAAGAAAACCGGCAAAAAGAAAAAATCGAAAAGCCGCTGAAATGATCGGCATTGAAAAAGCGTTACCGTTCGTGTTGAATGGTAACGCTCTGCTTGTTGAAAAACCTGTCAAAAACAAAAATTTAGGGTCAAGACCTTTTTAAAGGGATTGTGGGGGTCGAGGGGGCAAAGACCCATCGTCGCTCACCGCAGTGAGCGAAATCCCCTTGCCCGAAGGGAGTTCCGCAAGTTGAGTGCCGCATAAATAAATACTTCGTATTTCTTTATGCTATTAAAACAGTCCGGTGGACTGTTTTGGGAGAGGGGACGCCCTGAGATAGAGGGCGTCCCCTTATTTTGCACAAAATTAAGTTTTTTAGACAGACTGAGCGTTACCGTTCGATATGAACAGTAACGCTCTTTTATTATTTTAATTACCGCCTACATTTGTAAGATTCAGCCGCTTTATCTTCCGTAATGCGATAAGATTTACGATAAGCGCAAACAAAGCGCCGACCGCACAGGCGTAAAGACAGGCGGGAATGTTCGGTGTGCGCACATAGCGGTTAGCTCCCGTCTCGATTATCCGCACTACTATATAAGAAAGCACAATGCCAAAACCGCTGCCTAAAATAAGTCCCAGCAGGGTGAGGATAATATTATCCTTATAGACATATGCCTTTGTCTCGCTCATGGTGTAACCGTTTATACGCATTACCGCAAGCTCTCTCGCCTTTCTGTTGATATGCATTGTTATCTGATTGAGAAGCACCAGCAGCGCCATAACAGCCGACAGCGCAAGGCATATCAGGATAACAAGATTAACGCCGTCAGCGCTCCTTTTATATTCGCTGTTGTCTTTAAGCGATAAAAATCCGTCCATGTCCCGTACCTTTTCGTACAGTCCGCTTATATCGCCGCTCAGCAAAAATACGCTCTCGTCCGTTTCCTCTCCCATTGCAGATTCATAATAGCTGTCGGTCGTGACAAACAGATGATAGGGAAGATAATGCTCGATAATTCCCACGACCTTGAACTCCTTGGGGTTTCCTTCCGAATCCATGAATTCTACCGTGCCGCCCTCGGAAATGTCATTAAGCTCTGCACACTTGCGTGAAACAAGCACACCGTTCTTTGGAATGTCGGCATTGCTCTTTGTGTTTATATCCCATACGACCATGAATTCCCCAAGCTTTTCAAAATCAGAAGCCGCAACGATATGCGCATTATCCCAGCTTCCGCCGTTTACTCTGAAATTTTTAAGTTTATCCTGAATGACCGTATAGCTTATATCTTCCTCCTTCAGCACATTTTCAAAATCCTCTTTTTCACCAATACTGCTGTCTATGACCAATCGGTTTTCATACAGGAAATATTTATCAAACTGCATTACCGAGGAATTTTCAATTGCAAGCTTCAAAGAAAAGCATATTACAAGAAGCGCAATACAGCCGACAACACCCATTATGGTCGTCATCATACGGCCTTTGTCGCTCAGTACATTCTTTATCATCGTTCGGGAATAAAGGTTCAGCTTTTTATAGCTCTTCCATTTCTCGAAGAAAAATCCCTTTCCGCGCACGGGAACTTCGCCTCGCAGTAATTCTGTCGCAGGCATACGGACAAGTTTTGCGCAGGCGGCGTAGGTCGATACCGTGAAAACGGCTAAGCAGATGACCGCTGTGATAACGGCTTCTTTTACAGCAAAGGTAAGCGGAACGTTCTCAAGCAGGAAGTTTGGCTTGAAAATATGGATAACTAATATCTCAACGATAACAACGCTTGCAAGCCAACCGATAAGAATACCGAGAATAGCGCAAAGCACGTTGTAAAGCATATAGTGGTTGAGAATTTCTTTAGAGGAAAATCCAAGAGCCTTTTGTGCGCCGATAAGCGTTCTCTGCTCGTCTATCATTCGTGAGATCGCCGCATGACAGACAACGACCGCTACAAGCAGGAAGATAATTGACATAGAATAGCTAAGACCGTAAATTCCGTCGACGATAGTTTTCACGCCACGAATATCTCCCACATCATTTCTGACAGAAATTATCCAGTCCTTTTGCTGAATGTCCGCCGCTTTCTCCTCTGCGTCGGCAAGCTCCGTCTTTGCGTTTTCAAGCTCTTCACGGGAAGCCTCGACCTCGGATTCGGCTTGTTCGATCTGAGAAATACCGTCTTTATAGTCAAGTATAGAATTTTTTAACGGAGCAGCCGCTTCGCCGAGGCTTTCAAGCTGAGTCAGCGCAGTATCAAGGTCGGTATCAAGTCCCATAGCGGTAAGGTTTGTTTCTATCTCTTTAAGAGCATTATCCAGATTTTCCTTGTTCTCCGCAATACTGCTTTCCGCTTCGGACAGTTCATTTTCGCTGTCGGAAATTTTAAGCTTTGCGTCCTCTATTTCGGCTTGTGCGTCGGCTGTCAGGGATTCGTAACGCAGATTTGCACGTTCCTGTGCGAGCGTATCTATCTTATCCTTGAACGCTTCCTCCTGCGTTTTATATTCATCGGAAAAATAATAGTAATTATCAAGCTCGTTATTCCGTATAAAAGCGGTCGTATAGCAGCCGCTGTAATAAGAGGGATCGAAAGCGTCCTTTGAAAGCATTATGTAATAAGAAGCAGAACCCAGTCCCTCCGTGCTTTTTCCTCTTGCGTCACGAACGGTTGCACAGCAAAAAAACGGTTCGTTAATTACCGCCGTCACGCTGAATGTATCAGAAAAAAACATACCGTCGTGTTCAAGCGTAATTTCGTCGCCCGGCTTTAGTCCATGTTCGTCGGCAAATTTCTGCTCTATCGCCGCTTCGTTCGGTGCTGTCGGAAGTTCGCCCTCGATGATAACAGGGTCGTTCATCTCACTGCACAGCGAAAGCGCCTGTATCGTAATTTTTTCGTCCTCGCTGTTCATCAGCGCCATAGCGGAATATCCGCCCTCTGCGGCGTCCACTTCGTCCCAGCCTGATATAGCCTCGATATCCTCCTCTGTAATGCCGTTTGCACAGCTTATCTCAAGAGACTCCAGACGATTTGCGGCAAAATAACGGTCGGTTTCTTTAAGTATCGCAGCTGCGGAGGATTGCAGTCCGAGAAAAATTGCGATACTTGTCGCTGCGATAAAAGCAACGGCAAAAAAAGGAACGCCGTTTTTCTTTATCGTTCTTAAAAGATGCTTCGTCCTTGCCTTCCTTTTTACCATACTAACTCCTTTGCGCTTGCAGGGTGTCTGTTTACGATGACCTCCGCAACAACTCCGCCTTTCATGCGTATAACACGGTTTGCCATTTTTGCGATCTCTTCATTATGCGTGACCATTAAAAGAGTCGTACCCGATTTTATGACCTCTTCAAGAACGGTCAGCACCTCTATGCTTGTTTCATAGTCAAGTGCGGCGGTGGGTTCGTCGGCTAAAATAATCCTCGGCTTTTTAACGAGCGCTCTTGCTATAGATACTCGCTGCTGCTGACCGCCCGACATCTGTGCAGGATAGTTATCCTTTCTCTGCGAAAGCCCAACAAGTTCAAGCGCCTCGGCAGCGTCCATCGAATTATCGCACAATTCCCCGATAAAATCAAGATTTTCCTCTGCGGTAAGAGTAGGCATAAGGTTGTAAGCCTGGAAAATAAATCCAACAGAATGTCTGCGGTACTCCGTCAATGTCTTTTCGTCCGCCTTTGAATAGTCCTTGCCATCGAAAAGAAACGTTCCCGTGGTAAGCTGATCCATGCCGCCGATTATATTAAGCATAGTCGATTTACCGCAGCCCGATTCTCCGAGTATCACAAGGAACTCGCCCTCTCTTATATCAAGATTGACGCCTTTTAACACCTGCAGCTTGGTTTCTCCCGAACCGAAAGTCTTTGTTACGTTCTTCAAGGAAATTATCGACTTCTTTTCCTCCGAAAAGCCGAAATTAAGCCCCCTGCCGTCAACTGCGATAGCAGTAAGCATAGCAAGGTTTTCGCACAGGTTTATATCCTCGTCATTAAACAGCGAGCCGTCTTTTTTATTGATTATCTGAATACAGCCGATGACCTCGTATCTGTTCACAAGAGGTACGCATATCATACTTTTTGTAACAAAGCCGGTAGCCTCGTCAAACCGTCCTGCCCAGCGTTTATCCTTCTGACAATCCTTGACTACCGTAGACTTTCCCTCTTTAACGACCGTACCTGCAATTCCTTCTCCAAGCGCAAGGCTAAGACCTGTCAGATCTGCTCCGCCGATAGTAAAGGAGGGATATATTCTTTTATCCCCCGATACGTTGTAAAACCAGATCGTGCCTGCCTCAGCGCCGACCGCCTTTACCACTTCTCCAAGGCTGGTACGCAGCGCTTCTTCGAGCGATTCTGCTTTCTGGAGCAATGAAGTTATCTCCCAGATAACCTGCGTATATTCGATTCTTGTGTTCTTTTTACTCATTTTCTCACCTTCGTATTAATGCTTTAACATTGATATTTTGCCTTTTGTTCCGTTTTTCGATAAGCCTGTTGATGTTTGCCGTTTGGCTTAATTCAAACATATTCTATCCTCATTATACCATATCCGGTTTAAAAAATCAATCAGAATAGGCATAAAAAAGAAGCGTCCCACATGAAAAACGCTCCCCCGACTTTATCACCCCTCCCCGCAAAAAACCCCCATAAACCCCCGAAAATAAGGTCTTTGCACGGCTTTATA
>JBJERC010000024.1:0-14685 GCA_051882075.1 Oscillospiraceae bacterium
AACGAAGCTCCAAAGGCTGCAACAGCCTTCAGAGCTTCGTTTTTTGCGGATATTCGGTTGTAATGACGTATTTGCGTGGTTTTCAACTTGTGAGAATATTTTTTCAACCGGAGAGAATTGCATGGGCTTTCAACTTGGGAGAATGAGGGTAGGTTTTAGCAAGCATTGATTTTGTGGGAACAAAATCCAATAATATTTTATTCCTGTCAATTAATTATAGAAGATGTTTTTTAGTAATCAAATTAACAGGATTATAGAATTTTTGCCGATAATATTGAGGTTGATTACATTTTTCTACGCATAAGACAATTTGAACAGTTGCAAAAAATAAAATGATATGATATAATCTTTATTAAGATCAAATTATACTAAACTGACTGTGTTTTTTCAAGAAATATCTGTGAGGTGAAATAAAAATGGAGTACATAACCGAGGTTTTCAAGCTTGATAAAAAGTTTCCCTTTACCGTTTTTAAGGGCAAGGGCTTTTCTGCCGAAGCCGTAAAAAGCGGTAAAGTTTATATGCACAACCACTACTGCCTTGAAATAAATCTTGCTCTGTCATCGGGCGGAACATATTTTATCGGTGACAGTTCATATCCGATAAATAAAAGCGATATTTTTGTTATCAATAATTATGAATACCATTACGCCGCCAATTTTTCGGACGATATGGAGCTTATGGTCATCATTTTCGACCCCGAGCTTGTGTGGCAGAACGAAGAAATGGACTATCTCTATATCAAGGCGTTTTACGAGTGGAAGGACGGCTTCAAGCACCGACTTCCGGGAGATGCTGTTTCATCGGATATTTCCGATATCATTTTCGAGATGGAACGTGAATGGAACGAAAAAGCCACAGGCTATCAGCTTGTAATAAAATCGCTGCTTTTAAAGCTGCTTGCCCTGCTGTACAGACGGTTTGAGGAAACAAGCAAATATTCCGAAAAAATTATGCGTTTTCAGAATGAATATATCCGCATAATTGACGCTATAAATTACATCGACCGAAATTTCAAGGAACCTGTTACACTAAAAGAGCTTGCGGAAATGGTCCATATGAATCAGAATTATTTCTCGACCTATTTCAAAAATGTTATGAATTGTTCGGTATCAACATACATTATACGCAGGCGGCTCAAACATGCCTGTCTGCTGCTTGCAACTACGGAGGACAGTATCATAGAGATTGCCTCCGCTTCGGGATTTGAAAATGTTCCCTACTTTAACCGTACATTTAAAAAGCATATTGGAATGACTCCGGGCGAATACAGAAATTCTGCTAACACATAACAAAAGCTGCCCGCTCGTCATGAACAGGCAGCTTTTGTATTATTCGTTAATTCTGTAATAGCAGTAAAGTATCCATGCGTGAGGGTGAGCGCAGTAAACAGGGATATTTGCATATGTCAGCGACTGATCGGGCAGCCCCTCCTCGGGAATAAGGGACGATTCGATATTATCCGCAGCAGACCAGTACGATGACCAATACTGCGGAAATTCCTCAGATAAATGTTGCAAGGTCATATTTTTCAGAAGTCTTTCCGCCTCTTCCTTGTCAAACTGCGATACTCCGATTATTACGGGACCGTTCAGCGCATACCAGAAGCCGCCATTTTCACGGGAACCCTTGTCAAAGCCCTCGTCCTCAAATTCGGGTGCTTCCTGCTCTCTCGCCCCAAGCTTTTCTCCGCTGTAAACACGCTTTTTCATTTCCTCATAAAGCAGGCGTTTTCTCTCCTCGGAAAGCTCGTTTATCTGTAGTGTAAAGCCCTGGGGTTCAAGGAACATATTGTCATCGCCGTAAGGCTTGTTATTGAAATACATTCTTCTGGGAAAGCTTCTCTCGCCCATATCAGCAAGATATGCCCGGAGCATATTATCCCGATAATAAGTCATACTCTCGCAAAGCCTGTCAAGCTGTCCTGAGTACTTTGCGGCTTCTTTAAGTTCAGGTATCAGGGTCTGGAAAATGCTTATTGCCATGGCGGAATTCATATGGGATTCGCCTGTTAGGAAAATAATATTGTACGGTACCTTTTCAATATAGTAAACAGCGTCATTCCAGTCGGAATTGAGGAGCTTCACAAGACCGTGAGCGCCCGTGCCAATAGTATCACGCAGGAAAATGAAGCATTTTTCGGTAAACTCCGCAACAGTCATTTCTGCCTGATTTTTCGCAGGATAGGGCTGTACCTTTTCGCCCATAAATGCATAGTCTTTCGTCACACGAAGATACTCGGACAAAAGCAGGAAGAAATAAAGTTGCTGATCGCTGGTGAAATAACGCTCATTTTCCGCATAACCGTTGCCCGATTCAATAAGGCGTATCTCACCGAAAGGCGTGGTGCGTTTCAGCATATATCGGAGTACGCTTTTTGCAAGCTTAGGATTGTAATAAACAAGGGGAAGTGCGTGCTGGAAGTTATCACGGGCACTTGCGTGACAGCCCCAGTCATAATCGTAAATGGTTCCTTGGGGTATCTTTGTCTCGTTATAATATTCGCTGTACGTTGCCATTGCTTCAAGGTTATAAACGTGCCATCTAAGCTCACGACGGAGTGTTTCGTCCTTTTCACCCCCAAAATCGGGAATGATTTTCAGCCATTCATCGGCAAATGCACAGACAGGTTCGGACACGATTTTTCCTGCGGAAAGCTCTGTGCAGAAATTATCCTGCATAGATGCGCCGTACTCAAAGGAATAACCGATTATAATGCGAATTGTCTTTTCTTCATCGGGTGCAAGAGTGAATGAGACATCTGCATTGATACCGCTGCTGTCGCCCGTAAAAACAGTATTTTCGGACAGCGATTTCATAAATAAAAGCGGCGGAAATGCATCGTGCTTGGATATGGACTCTCTGTCGGGGACAAGCAAAGGATCATCGCTGTGAGCCGTAATAGTGACCCTTGCAGAATTGTCGGAAACATTCTCGGAATACTCGTTTGTATATTTCAAAGGCAGCCATTCCTTCGGCGCAGTCTGAAACTGTATTCCTTCAAAATTCGCACCAACATACTCGCTGTATGTGCAGTTCACGCTCTTGCCGCTGTTGTTTTTTATCGTAACAGTAAGCAGAAACGCCGATGCACCGTTATCGACCTCTGTTGACGGCTTTACGGAAAGATTTCTGTTCACCGAAACGCCGTCGATTTTATAGGAATAATTTGCAAAGCCGCAGCCGAAAATTCTTCTGCATTTTTCGGTATCAGCTGCAAGAGAATCCATGCCCGTAAGAGCATATTTTTCTCCGTCAACGGTAATTTCGGATAAATTGACGCCGCTGTTGCGCTTTTTGCCTTGATTTACTCTTGCCCAGGAACGCTGCCCGCTTATCAGCTCATATTCACCACTGATATGTGTGAAAAGTGTAAAGCGGTAGTTGCCCAAAAGGAACCACGGATCCTCGGGGAGCTTTACGTCCGTGCCGTTGTCAAGTTTTGCAAAGTAGGGAATATTTCCCGTGTATTCAAAGCAGGGCAAGCCTGCTCTGTCGCTGCTCCATTTACCTATATTATTCATTTTAACGCTCTCCTTTTTTCTGCGATCCCGCTCATTGCCTGACGGTGGTCTTTGAACACTATACCGTGTATGCCAAGTTCATTTGCGGCAATGACGTTTTGCTCAATATCATCAATGAAAATACATTCATCTGCGAATAAACCGTATCTGTCAAGCAGATGCTTGAATATCTCGGGATCGGGCTTGATTAGCCGCTCTTCATAGGACAGGATTTTTCCGTCAACACACTTTAGAAATTCAAGCTCCTCTGCGCAGTCATCACAGATCTTACCCGAAATATTTGAAAGACAGAAAACCTTTAATCCGCTTTCTTTCAAACTGCACACCCAATCAACAGCATAAGGAAAAGCTTTAATAAATCCGCTCATATTGTTAAAAACGGTTCTGAGCTGACTTTCCAATTCGGGGGCGTTTTTCACAAAGCCGTCAAGTATCTGAGAAAAATCCCAGACACCCCTGTCAAGCTCTTTCCATACGGGACTGAAAAAGGTTGCTTTTTCAAGAAGAGTTACAGTTTCCTCATCATATCCCTTGTTAAGAAAAAACTCGTGATAATTTGATTTTGCCAGAACATCGCCTATGTCAAGAATAATGTTTTTTATCATTTTATCCTCCGATTTTTATGGTAAGTCCCAGCTCTGCTCCCTTTTCATTATACGGCGTGAGCGTGTCGGGGTCAAGACTTTCACGAATATGATAAGGATATTCCCGTCCGAGCTGTTCGTATTTTGATACCCCGAGAGTGTGGTATGGCAGCAGATGAAGCTCCTTAACACAGTGAGCTGCGGCATATTCCATGATAGCCGAAATTTCATTATCGTTAAACTCGGGAATAACGGGAACTCTCGCAATGACCCTTTCGGGCGCATTTTTGCAGAGATATTCAAACGCAGAAAACACCGTTTCGATATTTCCGCCTGTATATTCACCGAACATTTTGCCGTCAAGAGTTTTTATATCAAACAGGAACAGATCCGCATATTCAAGGGCGATTTTTACATTTGAAACAGGCACATAGCCGCAGGTCTCAACAGCTATATTTATATGCTCGCTTTGACATTTCCGGAGAAATGGCAGCATTTTTTCTATCTGCAATAGTGCTTCTCCGCCCGATATCGTAACGCCGCCGCCGCTGGTTTCGTAATAGTCCTTATCACGTGAAACTATGTCAAAAAGCTCATCATTTGTTATCTTCTGCCCCGATATTTTCAGCGCACCACAGGGACATTTTTCCCCGCAGCTTCCGCAGGAAATGCAGCTGCTTCTGTCAATAACGGATTTTCCGTTCTCAATGTGAGCTGCATTTTGCCTGCATAACTCTGAGCATTTTCCGCAGCCGACACATTTCCTTGAAAAGAACATAATATGCTTTCCAACAGTATGCGATTCGGGATTTGCGCACCACCTGCACCTCAGCGGACAGCCCTGAAAAAACACCGTTGTGCGTATCCCGGGACCATCGTGTATTGCAAAGCGTTCTATCTCAAAAATATCAAGCTCGCTCATTTTAAAGAGTTCCTCTCGTCATACAAAGTACGGCTCAGGATTTCACGCTGGACTGTGGGGTCAAGGTTTACAAACACCGCCGAATATCCTGCTACTCTTACAATAAGATCGGGATATTTTTCAGGTTTCAGAACTGCGTCCTCCAGAACGCCGCTGTCAACCACAGTGACCATCAAATGACAGCCGCCCTTTTTGAAATAGGTCTTGAAAAGGGCTTCGATAATGCTGCGATTTTTCTTGAACATTCCTGCGGAGAATTTGATATTCTGCACAGAGCCTGCGTGATATTTCGCATCAAATCTGCAAAGGGAATTGAGCATTGCGGTGGGACCGCTTTTATCCGCTCCGCCCTGGGGATTGTTTGCGGGATTCATATACATTCCCGAGAGCCTTCCGTCGGGGCTTGCGCCGGTTTTTATTCCCCACTCGGTATTCAGCGAATTGTTGCTGATAACGATAAGGAAATACTGCATTCCCTTTTCTATTCCTCGGTTTCTGATACCCTTGGAAACGAACTCGTACAAGTCATTCGCCATACTGTCTGCGGTGTCAAGATCGTTGCCGTATTTGTCGCAGTCAAGGCACATTTTTCTGATATCCTCATATCCCTCAAAATTCGCCTTTACAGCGGCACAAAGCTCTGTAAGTGTGACCTTTTTATCCTCAAAAACCAGCTTCTTTACGGCATAAAGTGAATCGGAGGAATTTATATTTCCGTAAGTCTCGCAGGTGCCGCCCAGGTATTTCACACCGCCGTCAAGCAGCGCTTTTCCCCTCTCAATGCAGTCGTCCATGAGGATACTTGTGAACAGGAATTTTACCTGCTCGTTCATTATTTCGTATGAACTGTACTGAGCGTCCGCAGACAGATCCATATAATAATCAAGCAGTTCCTTGTAGCCCTCGTAAAATTCCTTAAAGGTCTTTATTTCGCTCATTTTCCGAGGTTTGATATCGCCTGTTTTATTCTGTCCGTCAACGGGGTCGATGCCGTCATTCATATAGATAGTCAGAAGTTTCAGCAGATTTATACAGATATTCGGCGTACCCGTACTCTGACCCCACAGAACAAATTCTGTGCAGCCAAAGGGCACATATCTTTTTGCTGTTTCTTCATCAACTCTCATGCCGTAAGAAACCGCAGGAACATTCACCTCGTCATTATAAAGGGTGGGATATGTGGCTCCTGCGCCGATAGCGTCAAGCGCCGCCTGCCATGTTTCCTCGGTGGTGTTGTTATCAATGCGGAGGGTGAACTGGGGCTCAACATAGCGACAGTCCTTGCAAACTTTAAGCGCAATACGCATGAAAATATCGGCTTCCTTGGGGTGCTGTCTGCCCTTTCCGCCTACAATTATTCTGCCGTTTACGGTGGTGCGGCGGTTTTCTATCATCGTCCAGAGAGAGCGGATATAGTCATATGCTTCTTCTTCGGTAATTCTGCCGCTGTCTAAGTCTGCCGCAAGATATGGACCGAGAAAATCATCAAGCCTGCCGTAATTTATAACGCCTGCAAGCAGTGCATAAAGCCAGAAAAGCTGCAATGCTTCGTGAAAGGTTTCGGGCTTGTCGGTGCGTATCTTTCCCAGAACGTCTGCCATGCGGCGAAGCTCTTTTCTCCGCTTTTCTGCATTTTCGGGAAGCTCTGCAAGCTGCTTTTCAGCCTGCTCACGCAGATAGTCTGCGCTTGCCGTACAAATATCAAGACATTCAAGGCTTGTTATGTAAAATTCGTTTTGAGGGTCTGCCGCCATTTTGTCGGAAATGAGCTTTTTCAGCCCCGAAATACCATTGTCAAGCAGCTTGGGGTAATCCAGCATCATCCCCGATAATCTTGCTGTTGCGATAAGAGGATAATTTACGTCAATAAATCTTCCCACAGTTGTTTCGGTAAGTGTTCTGCGGCAGTATTCCGTTTTCAGATCGTTATCGAGCCAGTATTTGTACAGCGCTTCAATACGCTCATGATAATCTGCGCCAAGCTCGTCAATTTCTTTCTGAAAAGCTCTCAGCTTTGCAAATACACAGTAGTGACCCACGCCGCCTACGGAGGTTACCGTTCCGAAGCCGATAGGGAGAAAATCAAGCCTGCCTGCAATAAGGTCGCTGTCCTCAATGGAACGGAACATCTGGGGGTATATCACTTTAAGACACTCAACCTCACGTCTTTCCTTTGAAGCGGACGCATATTTTTTGTGTGTTTCGGTGTACTCCTCCATAATTTCAAGCTGACGGACAAGAGGCTTTTCACACTTAATTTTCTTGCTAACCTCAACGTTCTGACCGCCCTCAACATCGAATTTTACCATAAAAGCACCTCCGTTAATGCTTAGCTTTTTCGGCGATTCTCCAATCGTCCTGAAGTCCCGAAATAAGGTCTACAAATCTTTTTGCGATAAGGTGAGGACGTGTTATTGCACTTCCCACAACTACCGCATCTGCACCTAAATAGAGGCATTTCACAGCGTCCTCGGGAGTGTAAATGTGACCCTCCATTATCATAAATGCCTTATCTTTGAAATCACGGCACATTCTTGCAAATTCTCTTAAATCGGGTGATGTGATGTGCTTTGTTTCCTCAGTATAGCCGTAAAGTGTGGGACCTACAATATCTGCTCCCATTTCAACAGCCCTTGCCGCTTCCTCATAATTTGAAACATCGGCAAAGATAAGTGCGTCGGGTATCTCCTTTTTGACAATGGGCAGAAGCTCATATGCGGGACGTCCCTCGTGAGTGAGCTGTGCTGTGCAGTCAAGAGCGATTATTTCCGCGCCTGCTTTCCAAACCTGCTTTGCAGCTTCAAGGGTAGGCGTGATAAAAACATCGGTATCATCGTGCCATATCTTGTAAAGTCCTATCATGGGCAGGTCAACATTTTCCTTGATAAGCTTTATCTGCTCGGGGGAATTGGCTCTTATTCCAACCGCTCCTGCCCACTGTGCAGACTGCGCCATTTTAAGCACAAAATCCTCCGAATAGCAGGGGTCATCGTGCTGCACCTGACAGGATACGATAAGTCCTCCTTTAAGCATTTCAAGTATTTCATTTTTTGCAAATTTTTTCATGGTACATTACTCCTCTTCATAAACTTTCATAATAGCTTCAAGAATATCCTCGGCGTGCCATTTGTATTCATCACGGTTATAAAGACCGAAGGGTATCAGAGTTGATGTTCTTTCGTTGTTGTCCCAGATAACGCAGGGAATGTTCTGCTCCTTGGCTTTTCCGTAAAAATATGTAGCCCACTTTGCGACCTCGCCCGTATTGTATTTGCCGTCGACCAGTTTGAATTCTGCACCGCATTCGGTTATCATAACGGGAACGCCCTTGCTTGTGATGTATTTGTCGATAAGGTCAAAGACGTAATCAACTGTACCGTTTTCCTTGCCGTCCCACTCAAAGGTCTCATAGCTTTCACCCGAATGATAGCAGAAGCTGTAAGGGATATATGCGTGAAGCGCCACGCCCACATATTTGTCATCTATAAGCTCCAGCCCTTTAAGAGCAGGCTCGGTAACAGCCTGTGCATGAGTTGCGATCAGCAGAACACGTTCCGAGTTGTTTCCGCCCGAAGCTCTTACGGTGTCAACGAATATCTTATTAAGACGGTTTACACAGTTACGCTCGTCCTCGTTTCCGCCTGACCATTCGTGGGGCTTGCCCTTTACTCTGGGCTCGTTCATGGACTCGAAAACAAGCTTGTCACCGTAATCCTTGAAGCGCTCGGAGATCTGCTGCCAGAGGGCAGTAAACTGCGGCTCAACCTCCGCCATATGCTCGCTGTCGGGAATAAGCCATGAATCAGGCTCGTGATGTATCTCAAGTATTACATACATTCCGTCCGCAACGGCATAATCAACGACCTCGTTTACTCTGTCCATAAAATCGGCGTCCACCGTATAATCGGGCGCACCGCTCATATGATGTCCCCATGTGACGGGGATACGGATAATATCAAATCCGCCGTCGTGTATCATATCTATCATCTGCTGGGTTGTTTCGGGATTGCCCCATGCCGTTTCTCCGCCCCCAAGGGATTCAAGGGAATTTCCTAAATTCCAGCCTGTTTTCATCTGCGAGATAAGCTCCTCGGCGGTATAGCCGTTCATTGTGCCTTTGTCTATCTGCACCTCTTCCTGCACCTCCTCTGCGGAAGTTTCGGTTGCTGTGACTGTATTGCCCGTATCTGCCGAACAGCCGCAAAGTCCTGTAAAATTGAGTATGCAGGCTGAAATAATTGCCATAAGCTTATTTAAATTCATAATACTACCTCCCGTTAATTATGCTCTGCACAGCATTGCTGCGCCGATTATACCTGCGTCATTCCCGAGCCTTGCGGTCACTATTTCGGGAATGTCTATCTGCTCTGCGGAAAATGTGCAGTCGAATAATTTTTTCTTTAAGGGACTTATAAGATAATCACCCTCTGCGCTTACTCCGCCGCCGATTATGATCGCTTGCGGACGAAACAGAGCAATTGCCGAGGACAAGCCTGCCGCAAGATAATCAATATATTTTTCTATAACCGCTTTAGCTGTTATATCGCCTGCCTTTGCGGCGTCAAAGGGTATCTTTGCATTCATTTTTGACATATCGCCGCCGCACATTTCATTCATTGCGCTTTCGGGATTTTGATTTGCCGCATTTCTCGCCTGATTTATCAGCGCAGTAGCCGAAGCATATGCTTCAAAGCAGCCCTTCTGTCCGCAGGTGCAGGGAAGTCCGTCATATACAAGCTTTGTATGACCTATCTCTGCGCCCATATCATCGCAACCGTTAAATATCCGCTTGTTCATAATAATTCCGCTGCCGACCCCTGTGCCCAGCGTTACCATTACTGCATTCTCATACTCTGAAGCAGCGCCGCATACCGCTTCCCCAAGCGCCGCACAGGCGGCATCGTTCTGAATGAAAACAGGCACCTCGAAATACTTTTTCAGCTCGTCATAAAGAGGAACGTTCTGCCAGTTAAGGTTGTTTGCATTTACAAGCAGATTTGTACGGGGATTGATACAGCTGGGAGTTCCAAGTCCCACAGCGGCTATGTCACTTAGCTCCAAACCTGCAATCTCCACCGCCTTTTTCGCTGTCTCTGCAATGTCCCTCACAAGTCCCTCAAAGGGCTGAGCCGCATTGGTTTTTGCGGAATATTTCCGGGTAATGCTGCCGTTTTCATCGGTAATTCCTACGGCAATATTTGTACCGCCCAGGTCTATTCCCAAGTAATGCTTCATATTAACACCTCTTTGCGTTTGTTTTTCTTACTGTCTATATTATATCACCTCCAAATGTCCGCTGTCTTTATCCTTATTAAGACACTCTTGCACTATTTTCAGATTTTTGCAAAATAATAAAACGGGAAGCGCAGAAATATTACGCTTCCCGTTTGTATTATCACAGTTTTTCGCCGTTATTCTCAATCACATTTTTGTACCAATAACCCGAATCCTTTACAATGCGTTTCTGAGTGGGATAATCCGTATAGATCAGTCCGAAGCGTTCGCTGTAGCCCTTTGACCATTCAAAGTTATCAAGCAGCGACCACTGGAAATATCCAGCAATATCCGCACCGCTTTCCGCAGATTTTTTCAACTCAAGGAGATAGCGGTTAAGATAATCAATGCGGTTGGGGTCGTGTACCTTTCCGTCAAGGGAGATGCAGTCGTGGGCGGACATACCGTTCTCGGTAATATAAATAGGCAGCTTGTACCTGTCATAATAGAATTTTGTTCCCCAATAAATTGACAAAGGAATTATATCCCAGCCGATAGCAGTCCGAGGGTGTCCCGCAGGACAGGGAACTCTTTCCGCAAAGCCGTTTTCGCCTGTTTTTATCAGATTTCCCGTATAAATATTCAGTCCGATAAAATCAATGTGAGCGGAGATAAGCTTCATATCTTTGTCCGATATTTCGGGGAGGATATCCCCGTATGCGTTCATAAGAGCATCGGGATATTTTCCGAAAACGATAGGGTCTATCCAGAAGCTTTCGGAAAACAGAAAATGACCTTTGCCGCAGCTGAAATATGAATTTCTTGCAGTTTCAATATCCTTATCAGACATTGGAACGGACGGCGACGTACCCATTGTAAAGCCGATTTTCACATCACCGATATTCTTTCTGAGTGCTCGCACAGCTTTTCCGTGAGCCTTATGTACATTATGGCAGATACGCAGAAGCTCCTTGTCGGAAAGGCTATATCCCGGAGCGTGGCTTCCCTCAGAATATCCGCAGCCTGTGAAAACCTGCGGCTCATTAAAGGTGATGAAATTTTTTACTCTGTCTCCGAAGCTTTCTGCGACTATTGTTGTGTACAACTCAAAGCAGTCGGAAATATCATCGCTTAACCACCCGCCTTTAAGATGAAGGGCATAGGGCAGATCCCAGTGATAAAGCGTGACATAAGGTTCTATTCCGTATTTCAGAAGCTCGTTTATAAGGTCATTGTAAAAGTCAATACCCTTCTTATTTACCGCACCCGTACCGTCGGGAAGTATTCTGCTCCACGAGATCGAAAAGCGGTATGCCTTTATCCCAAGCTCCGCCATAAGTCTTATATCTTCCTTGTAGCGGTGATAGTGGTCGCAGGCAATATCGCCCGTGCTGTTGTCGTAAATCTTGCCCTCGGTATGGGTAAATTCGTCCCAGATGCTTCTGCCCCTGCCGTCCTCGTCAAATGCGCCTTCGATCTGGTAGGCGGCTGTGGCTGCTCCCCATATAAAGTCTTTTCTGAAGCTCATACAAAAAATTCCTTTCATAAAAAATTATAGTTTTAAAGCCGCTCTGTGAAAATTTCACCGAACGGCTTTAAATTGGAGAAATATGAAAAATTCAAGAAACTCGCTAAATTAATAAATTATTTTTCCTCGTCCGCAATATGCTTGCGGTACTCGGACGGGGTCATATTCATTCGCGTTTTGAACTGCCGCATAAAGTGCAGCTCGCATTTGTATCCGCACATCTGGGCTATCTGAGTGATAGGCAGATCCGTTGTGGAAAGCAGATACTTTGAATGCTCAATGCGGCTCTGGATAACATCGTTCATAACGCTGATGCCGAAAATTTCTTTGTATAAATGCTGGAAATAGGATTTGCTCATTGTAAGCTGATGGGCAAGCCCCTCAATGTTCCAATCGTGATAGGGCATATTGTAAATTCGTGAGCGAAGTATGGACATCTTATCATAATATGAGCTTGAACTTTCATTGCCCACAGAATGTATCTTCTCGCTGAGCTTGATGAAAAACAGCTTCATATACAGTTCTACAGAATCCGTCTTATACAGATTGGACGAATAATTCTCATAGCACATATTCTTGACGATAAGGGACAAGCCGTTTAAATTACCGATCTGCATTACCTTGTCAAAGGGAATATCCAAAGCCTTAAAAAAGCACATTTCATCATCTGAGAAACTAAAATGAAACCAATCGTTTGAAAACTGTGCGCCGTATGCACGGTAAAACTGAGGTGTGCCTTCACGAAACAATATAAACGAATCGGGCTCTGTAATTATATCCTCACCGTTCAGCGTGAAAATTGCGGGGGTTTTCAGGAGAAGCATAAGATTATCTCCCGAACCTGTGGGACGCTGTATCTGAAAATCGGCGTCGTGGCAGTGATTATAACCGATATTGTTAATGTGCAATTTTCACACCTCCCGATAAGCTATGTATTTATTATACGATATTTTTGATTGGAAATCAACCCATTGTTTTAAGCGTTTCGTTCATTTTATCAACGTTGACCTGAACGGCTTCGTTAAGGGATTCACGGGTGGAATACCAATCTGTGCCGTTATAGCTTGCGTCCTTAATGCTGTTGGAAAGCATATCGGTAACGTCCTGATTAACGGAAGCGTAGAAATCAATTACGGGGTGTGCGTTTGTAAGCTCGGTGATATATCTGTCCATCTCGATCATTTCATCGGTCCAGTGATATTCTTCACGCAGCTGTGCTTCATTTACTTCCTGAACGCTTTCATCGTTGACCTGAACCAGAAGGCACTTGATGTATGCGGCAACAGCTTCGGGATTTTTCGAACCCTTGCAAAGTGCATAAGCGTCAACGCCGCCGTGAGCGGTAAGATACCATGCGTCTGCTTCTTCGTCACGGGGAGTGGGAACAAACATTATCTCGTCCTGCTCGCCGTATGCGGAAAGGTCGGGTTCAAGAAGTGCCCATCTTCCGATAGGATAGAACAGCGTTTTGCCCTCACTTATCCACTCGGGCTTAACTGTCCAGTCATATTCTGCATAGGGATACATTACATCGTTTCGTTTCATTTCAAGGAACAGCTCCTGAACTCGGGCAAGGTCGCTGTTCATCAGATTGTTCTGTATAACGCCGTTCTCCATTCCGATAACAGGCACGCCTGTGGACAGAAGCATTCCCGGCTCATACCACCAGCCGCCGACTGCAAACTTACCTTCTTCCTTGTTTGCGTAGTCATAGCACATTTCCTTGAATTTCTTCCATGTCCACTCATTGTTGTATGCAAGCTCGGCGGGATCGTCCAGACCGTTTTCCTCAATGGTACGCTTGTTATAGATCATTATCATACCCGTGCTGGTAGATGTGCAGGCAATGTAGTGCTTTCCGCCAACGGAGTGCATTTCATTGATCTGCCTTGAACCATCGGGCCAATCCGGGGAACTGTAATCAAGATAATCGTCCATCGGCTCGATCATACCTGCGGCAGCCTTGCCGGGGAAAAGGTCAAGGTCGGTTGCGGAGAACATATCGGGCGAATCTCCGCCCAGAACCATATTTGCAAGGTCCGTATATCTTGTTTCCCATGTGGTAGGCAGCCATTCGACCTTTCCGCCGTACTTAGTCCGGAAAAGCTGGAGCGCAACGGGAACGGGCTTGCCCTCTGTGGGATTTATATCCCAGAATGAAAGGAATTTCAGAGTCGGGTTTTCAAGCTTTTCGGCGTCGATCTCGACCTGCTCAACCACCTGAGCCTGCTCCTCGTTCATGGTTGCGGTAGTGGTTGCTGCGGTAGTTGTTGCTGCAGTAGTAGTCGTATCTGCTGTTTTGCTTCGGCCGCCGCAGCCTGTTGCCAATGATGTCATAAGTGCGATGGCGGATATGAAAGCAGCTTTTTTGGTAATGTCCTTTTTCATAAAAAATCACCTCGTAATTTATTTGCGGTTTATTTTCGGTTCAAACCTTCTGATTTAATCATAATCAATTTGAAATCACTTTACAATGATTTATTCTGCATTATTGCTGACATATTCTGCTTTTCTTTGGAAAGGCAGCAGAATATGTCAGTATTTTGACAAGATAAGTCAGTCAAGCCGCAAAATCACAAAATTTCCCGAGATTTTTGCCGATAAAAAATCTCAATAGCAGGATAAGTCAGTCTTTTAGCAGGATAATATATTGAAAAAAAAGAGCGCATTGTATATAATTTAGGTAAGCAAAAAATCAAGGCAAACCGCCTTTATAGGAAAGGATATGTATTAATATGAAAGCAGAGCTCACTATATCAAAAAACAACATTATCAGCAGGATAGATAACCGAATTTACGGTTCGTTTATAGAGCATCTGGGAAGAGCTGTTTACGGCGGTATTTATGAACCCTCTCACGAAACAGCTGACGAAATGGGCTTTCGTACAGACGTTATGGATATGGTAAAGTCAC
>JBJERC010000025.1:0-51028 GCA_051882075.1 Oscillospiraceae bacterium
TTCTCGACGAGCCTCTCTCAAACCTCGACGCTAAGCTCCGTGCACAGATGAGAACTGAGATCTCGAAGCTTCACAAGAGACTCGGTACTACATTTATCTACGTAACGCATGACCAGACAGAGGCTATGACGATGGGCGACCGTATCGTAGTTATGAAGGACGGTTACATCCAGCAGATCGATACTCCTACAAACCTCTATCACTATCCTGTTAACCAGTTCGTTGCAGGCTTCATCGGCTCGCCGCAGATGAACTTCATCGACGCTAAGCTTCTCAAGCAGAACGGCAAGTATCTTGTTGAGTTCGGTTCTGAGGATACAAAGACCTCAAGAGGCGTTAAGTATACTGTTGAAGTTCCCGAAGCTAAGGCTGATCCCGAAGCTCTCGAGCCGCTGGTAGATCACGAGGTTATCCTCGGAATCCGTCCGGAGTGCATCCACGACGAAGAAATGTTCCTCTCGGCTGCAAAGACAGGCGTTATCAACGCACAGGTTGAAGTAACCGAAATGATGGGCGCTGAAACATACCTCTACCTCAACTGCGAAGGCATTCAGCTTACCGCAAGAGTTTCGCCCAGATCGACAGCAAGACCTCAGGACGATATCCAGGTTGCTCTTGATCCTAACAGAATCCATATCTTCGATAAGGAGACTGAAAAGACAGTTGTAAACTGATCTTTATGAAAAAACAGTTTTTAAACTGGTTTTCAACATAGCATTAATAATGTTTATCAGATCCCTTTCCCTCGTTTTTGGAGGGGAAGGGATTTTTTGCATACGGAGAAAGTGAATGAAAAAGTACATAAAGACCGTTCTGCTTTTGGCTGTCTTTGCGGTCGGGCTGCTTTTCTGTTCGTGTATGGCAAGACCAAATATTAACATAAGCTGTACCGATCTTCCTGAGGGAATGTCGCTTAAGGCGCTTGTCCGTATTGACGAGAGCGGCGAGGATTTTGAGGATAAGCCGAAGAATTATCCTCGTATGTATGTTGACGAAGCGGTGACAAGTCTTGATTCGGCGGACGGCTCGGAAACCGAAAGCTGCGTTTCGTACAGCGAGCTTACCGCCGAGGAGGTATACGGGATATTTCTTGAACGTGTAAACGAAGTCGGCGAGGAGCATTTGTATATTTACAACGAGGACGGCTGGCGGAGTGCGGATTATTTCACGGACTGCGAAACGATGAAGGGAAAGCTTTATTTTCCCGCACGCTTTTCCGACGAGCAGGATTTTGTGACGGCTTATCCCGAACTGCGCATTGCGGTCATGGACGGCGACGGAAGAGTGTGCAAGGTCTCGGGCATTGCGGACATGACCCCGAAGGGCAAAAGGGCGGTGTACACGGGGCTTGAATACAGCTATGAAAGCAACACCCTTACCCCCGACGGACTGCGCTATACAAAAACGAACGGGAGGTCGCCCGACAGCTATCTGCTATGGTTCTACTTACTGTTTTGCGTTTTGAATATCCTTATGATACCTTTTCTTGTAATAATGTTCGCCGCTTACCGCTCGGGAAAAAATCATAAAAGCGTCGGGTTTGTTATTGCCTTCTGTTTTTTAAGCGCAGGAAATTTTCTGTTCACGGCAAATTACCTTATCCTTGAAATACTGCCCGTGTTCGACCTCGGCTCCGACGGGCTTACACTTTCGGACATAGTGTTTCTTCTTTACGTCAACAAAATATGGATAATCGAGCTTATAATTTTCCTTGTCATAAGGACAAGACCGCAAAGGGTTATTATGGCAAATTTTACAAATTACCCGAGCTATCAAAATCAATACAACGAAAGGAATTTCAGACAATGAATCTAAAAAAACTGCTTGCGGTATCTACCGCATTTGTGATGGTCTGCTCCTGCTTTGCAGGCTGCGGCAAAAAAGCTGAGTCCGGCTCAAAGGGGCAGACGTCTGCTGAAAGCGAGATGCTTGAAAGCCCCGACGAACAAAAGCCGCCCGAAACGGAGGAGGAGTGGCATCAGGCGATGATAGACAAGTCGCTGACCTCTTACGGCAACCTGTCGAAATTGCAGGAAAAGCTGAAAGCGGCGCAGTCGGGCGAGGAGATAAATATTTCCTATCTCGGCGGCTCGATAACCGAGGGCGTGGGCGCAACTCCCGACACCTGCTGGGCGAAGCTTACCTACGACCATATCGCAGAGAAGTTCGGCACGGGGGATAATGTCAAATACAACAACGCAGGTCTGAGCGGAACGCCCTCGAAGCTCGGCGTTATAAGGCTCGACCGTGACGTTCTCGCTTACGAACCCGATATATGCTTTGTGGAATATGCGGTAAACGACGGCAGCGACGGCGATTATCAGAGCGCTTACGAGTCGATAATCAGAACGCTTATCGAGCATGACGCTGCGGTGGTGCTTGTGTTCGCAAGAACTGAAAACGGTCACACCTGTCAGGAATATATGCAGCGTCAGGGCGAATATTATCAGCTGCCGATGGTGTCTTACAGCGACGCTCTCGTTTATATGTTCGACAACGGCAAAATGACATGGCAGGATTTTTCGGACGACCAGTCGCACCCCAACGAATACGGTCACACGCTTGTTGCCGAGATGGTGAACAACCTGTTTGATAAGGTAATGGATCAGCCTGCCGAGGAATATGTTTACCCGACCGAGCCGCTCACCGAGATACGCTGCTACGGTTCAAGGCTTTATGAAAGCGACACGCTCACTCCCGAAAGCATGGGAAGCTGGAACACAGACACGGATATTGCACGCTTTACAAAGGGCTGGGATCACCCCGTTCAGGGTACTGACAACGAGCCGATAAAGTTCAAGTTTACGGGCAAATTCGTTTATCTGCTTTATCAGGAGGCAAAGCAGGGGCTTGGCAAGGCGCATATCGTGATCTATCAGGACGGCGAGCTTTACGACGATATGATATTCGACCCGAATGCACCGTCGGGCTGGGGCAACTGTCAGACGCAGTGTATCGCAATGGCGGCGGCTAACACCGAATACGAGATAGAAATTTCAATGGCAGAGGGCGACGAGGACAAGTATTTCGCTGTGCTTGGATTTGGGTATACGATAGACGAATAATAATGAAGAAAACCTCTTTTGCATCGAAAGGTACAAAAGAGGTTAATTCTTTCTATATTCTATTCTCACTATTCTCCGAGCAAAATATCATACACCCTTTTTCCGCCGTACGGAGAAAACATAAAGTAAAATTCCTCGCCGTCAAAATAGGTGCACACCAAACCCGTGCTGTATATCTTCATGGTAAATTCATCGGGCGCGTCCTCTCTGTCAAGCGTACATTCAAGCAGTATAAACTCCTCGGTCGTGAGCGTTTCAAGCGCACTTCCCTCAGGAGAAACAGATCTGCTTTTCGCCCCGTCGCCGCCGAATAAAAGCTCAAAATCCTCCTCGGTAAACGACCTTTCACCGCCGCTGTAAACAACGCTTTCGCAGTCCAGACCGTAATATTTTGCCGCCTGCACAAGATTATCCGCAGAGGCTATGTCTGCCTCGGTTATTCCGTCCGTGTCGGGATAATCCTCGTCGGTATCGGAGGAATTACTCGTCGCCGTTGTGACAGTTCCGGTCATCAGACTGTCAGTATTGTTTTCTGAAATGTCCTTCTCCTGCGTTTCGTTTTCTTCGGGCAAACCGTCGACCGCCGTGCTGAATTCTTCTTTTATCTCTTTTTCCTCCGCCGCTTCGGTCATCTCGTCCGACTTATCGGCAGTTTCGGCATTTTCCTCCGTTATTTCAGCGTCTTCCGTTTCCGTCTGAGTATCTAAAACAACAGCGTTTTGCTCCGCCCTTTCGGCGTGAAGTCCGCCGTCCTCAGAGCCGCCTAAAATTCCAAGATCCGCAGCCGCAAACACGACCGCCGCAGCCGCAGCTGCCGCCGCTATCGACCGAACGGCGAGCCTGCCCTTGACGTATCGTCTTTTATTTTTTTCTTTTATCAGGCTTTCGGTCCTGCCGTCGAGCATTTCGTCAATGAATCTGTCGTCGGCGTTTCCTATCGCCCTAAAAAGCTCAAAATTATCTGTTTTCATCGTTTGCCGCCCCTTTCATTGACCGCCACGAAAGCCGCTTTTTTCAAGGCATTTTTTCAGCTTTTTGCGCAGCCGGTGCATGATAACGCCGAGATTGTTCGCAGGAATCCCGTATCTTTCGGCAATGTCCGCAAGCGGTTCGCCGTACCAGTATCTGCGCATGAAATACACCCTCTGATCCTGCGGAAGCGAGCTTAAAAAGCCGTTTATGCAGTCGGAAATCTCGGCTCTGCGCCTTTCCTCCCATTCGTTCTGCGAAGAGTTGTCGGGTATGCACTCCGAAAGCTCCTCAAACGGCAAAGCGTCGTTTTCCCTGCGCTTTGCGGCGTTTTTCCTGCGAAGACAGTCAAGCGAAAGATTTCGTACTATCTTTCCGATAAAAGCGCAAAGCGAGTTCGGCCGCTGCGGAGGGATCGTTACCCACAGCTTCAAATATGTATCGTTGACACATTCCTCAGCGTCCCTGTCGTCGCCGACAAGACGAATCGAAATGCTCTTACAGAAGGCTCCGTATTTTTTATCTGTTTCGGAAATTGCCGACTGAGCGCGTTCAAAGTAAAGCTTAATTATCTCTTCGTCCTCAAGCACTACAGGAACGCCCGATGTTGTGATCTCCACAGCCCCGACCTCCTCTCACGTTTAAGAGAATTTATGTCATCTTTTGTTCGTGTTCCGATCCATATATAATGACGTAAATTCATAAGGGCATATTACAGGTCAATGAAAAAATCTCCGCCGAAAAGTCGGTCAGAAACAAAATCGGCGGAGAATTGTTTTACGGTTAGCGGACAGCTTTACTTATACGGATTTTCCTTGTCGTAAAGCATTCCTGCCGGGCGGTTGAAGGCTATGTCCTCAACGCCTAAGTATTTAAGCACCTCGAACAGCAGCTTTCCGTGATGACCGAAAATAACTGCGCCGTGGTGGGGGTAAGCCTTTTCGATAAGCACATATCTGTAAAAACGTGCCATTTCCTTTATCGCAAAAATTCCGATAGTTCCGAACGAGCGTGTGTCGACGGGGAGAATTTCGCCCTGCGCCGCATAAGCCCTAAGCTTTGCGTCGGCGGTCGACTGAAGACGGAAGAATGTAATTTCGCCCGGCTTGATGTTGCCCTCGAGAGTTCCTCTTGTGATGTCAGGCTCCTTGTCGGGTTCAAGACCTCTGTGCATTATCTTCTGATACTTCATAACGGGGCTTTCGAGTATACAGGACGAGCCGTTTCCGCAGTGGAATCCCATGAATGTATCACGCTGAACATAGTCGAATTTGCCCTTTATATCCTCGTTGTAGATGTTCGAGGGAACGGTGTTGTTGATGTCGAGAAGAGTTACTATCTCGTCCGAAACGCAGGTTCCGATATATTCGCTGAGTGCGCCGTAAATGTCGACCTCGCAGGAAACGGGGATACCCCTCGCCGCAAGTCTGCCGTTTACATAACAGGGAACAAAGCCGAACTGGGTCTGGAATGACGGCCAGCATTTATTTGCGAAAACGACAAATTCACGCTCGCCCTTATGCTCCTCCATCCAGTCGAGAAGCGTAATTTCATACTGCGCAAGTCTTGGAAGAATGCCCGACATTTTATTTCCTGCGCCAAGCTCTTTCGCCATATCCTCGACAACGTCAGCAATTCTCGGGTCGTCCTTGTGTTCGTTGTAAGCGGCGAACAGGTCAAGCTCGGAATTTTCCTCTATCTCAACGCCGAGGTCGTAAAGCCTTGCTATCGGCGCATTGCAGGCGAGGAAGTCCTGCGGACGAGGGCCGAAGGTTATTATTTTTAAATTTTTAAGACCGATCATCGTGCGTGCTATCGGGATAAATTCGTTTATCATATCCGCAACCTCGGGCGCTGTGCCGACGGGGTATTCGGGTATGTAAGCCTTAACGCCTCTGAGCTGTAGGTTATAGCTTGCGTTTAACATTCCGCAGTAAGCGTCGCCTCTGTTGTCGGAAAGGGAATTGCCGCAGTCGTCCTCAGCCGCCGCAACGAACATTGCAGGGCCGTCGAAATACTTTGCGAGCATTACCTCGGGCGTTTCGGGGCCGAAGTTTCCGAGATAAACGACAAGAGCGTTACAGCCTGCCGCATTTATCTCGGCAAGCGCCTTTCGCATATCCTTTTCATTCTCGATGATCGTCTGACATTCGTAAATTTCGCCGTATTTCTCGGTGTACTGCGAAACTACCGCTTTTCTGCGGCTTTCGGAAAGCGACATGGGAAAGCAGTCGCGCGAAACAGCGCAAACGGCAAGCTTTACGTCGGGTGTGTTTTTAAATCTTTTGCTCATTTTTATACGTCCTTTCGTAACAAATTTAGCAATATTATTATAACACGAGTTCGGGCGAATTGTCAATCGGAAATATTAATGTTGGCGGTATTTTATACAAATGCGGCATTATACTTCATTACTAAAAAAACTAAGTCGGATTTATTTGATATTACTATTGAAAAATACGGTAAAAAGATGTATAATTTAGATAATATATCTTTTAAAGGTAAAAATTTGCATTTTGGAGGAGAATATATGAAAGCGAACAGAATTCTATCGGGCTTGCTTGCGCTGACAATGGTTTTCGGCGGTCTTGCACTTCCTGCGGAGGTGTGCGAAAAAGCAGGCTTCGGTTCGGCTATTTCGGCGAGTGCGGAAACTTATGGAGATTTTGAGTATTCGGCGCTTGACGACGGGACGGTGGAGATAACAAAATATACCGGCAGTGGCACAAGCGTTACTATTCCTTCGGAGGTAAAAGGGAAGAAGGTTACGAGCATAGGAGAATATGCTTTTAGTTTTTGCAATAGGCTTACAAGCGTAACGATCCCCGACAGCGTTACAAGAATTGGAGAATGGGCGTTTTATCAATGCACAAGCATTAAAAGCGTAACGATCCCCGACAGCGTTATAAGCATTGGAGATTGTGCGTTTCGGGAATGCACAAGCCTTACAAGCATAACGATCCCTGACAGCGTTATAAGCATTGGAGATTGTGCGTTTAGTGATTGCACAAGCCTTACAAGCGTAACTATCCCTGACAGCGTTACAAGCATTGGAGATTGGGCGTTCACCGACTGCACAAGCCTTACAAGCATAACGATCCCCGACAGCGTTATAAGCATAGGAGAAGGGACGTTTGGTTGCTGCACAAGCCTTTCAAACATTACTGTTGATTCAAATAACAAATACTATTCATCAGAAAATGGAGTTTTGTTTAATAAGAATAAATATGAACTGATTCGATATCCGATCGGAAATTCACAAACAACATACACAATTCCTGACAGCGTTTCAAGCATTGGAGAAGGGGCGTTTATAGATTGCACAAGCCTTACAAGTGTAATAATTCCCGACAGAGTTACAAGAATTGGCGGTTTTGCATTTGAAAATTGCACAAGCCTTACAAGTGTAATAATTCCCGACAGCGTTACAAACATAGAAGATTATTTGTTTACGGGTTGCACAAGTCTTGCAAGCGTAACGATACCCGACAGCGTTAAAAGCATTGGAGCTTATGCGTTTAGCGACTGCACAAGTCTTAACAGCATAAATATCCCCGACCGCATTACAAGTATTGAAAGTAATACGTTTAATAATTGCACAAGTCTTAAAAGCATAACGATTCCCAATAGCATTACACACATTAAATCTTTTGTGTTTAATGGCTGTACAAGCCTTACTGATGTATATTACAGCGGTTCGAAAAACGAGTGGAATAGTATATACATTGGTAGTAATAATGACGAACTGCGCAATGCTGCGATTCACTATTATAACAGTGAAACCAATGAGGTCGGCAAAGCAGTCACCACTAAATTCTCCTGCACCGACACCGCTATAAGAATAACCTGGAAAAAAGTCAGCGGCGCTTCGGGCTATAAAGTTTACCGCTACAACACCTCGACGAAAAAATGGAACAATGTTGCGACCCTTTACGGCGGCAGTACGCTTACTTACAGACAGAGCGGCTTAAAACCCGGCACGACATACAAGTACAAAGTAAAAGCATACGCAAAATCGAACGGCAATACCTACTGGGGCGAATCGTCAAGCACTATGACGACCACGACTAAGCCTGCAAAGCCGGTGATAAAATCGTCCTACGGCGCAACAAGCAACGCTGTCCGTATTATGTGGACTCCCGTAACAGGTGCGACGGGATACCGAGTATACCGCTATGACGCAAAGACGAAAAAGTATGAACTTATCTCAACGATAAGGGACGGTTCGGCAAATACCTACCGTGATACCGGACGAAAGGCAAAGACCTCTTATCAGTACAAGGTAAAGGCTTACCGCAAGGTGAACAACGTCAATTACTGGAGCGAGGCAAGCGCCGCTAAGACCTGCAAAACAAAGTAAGATCATATAGAAAATATATATCCCCCGTTCCAAAAAGGTTCGGGGGATCTGTTTATAATGCGGCTTACCCATTTTCTTCCTCCGCCGCCTGCCTGTCTAATTCAAGCTGATACGCTTTTAGTATCTCCTGCTCGATCTCATGCCGTGCGGAAGAATTTATCGGGTGGACTATGTCACGAAAAAGCCCGTTTTCGTCACGGCGGCTCGGCATCGCAACAAAAAGCCGCTCCTCGCCCTGAACGACCTTTATATCGTGTACCGCAAGCACGTCGTCGAGCGTGATGCTGACTATACCTCTTAGCTTTCCGTCGGGGATAAGCTTTCTTACCTTGATCTCTGAAATGTTCATAAAAACACGTCCTTTCATTATGCTTTAAACTCCGGCTTATAATTTTATATAAAAAATTTTGCCCGAAAGAAAAAAATTATTCAAAAGGGGTTTATTTTTTTTCGATAATGTATTATAATAGTATTATAATGGACTCGGCATACCCTTTTTTATGTGTCGGGAATAAATTTGTATAGGAGATAATTTGTCATGCTTACATTAGATGAGCTTAAAAAGAAAAAACACCTGCATTTTATCGGTATCGGCGGTTCGGGTATGTACCCCATAGCGCAGATACTTCATTCGCAGGGCTATTATATCACCGGTTCTGACAACAACGAGACCGAAACGCTTCAGGCGGTGCGAAATATGGGTATCGAAGTGTTTTTGGGACAGCGTGCGGAGAATATCAAAAACGCCGACCTTATCGTTTATACGGCGGCTGTAATGGCTGATAACCCCGAGCTTATCGCCGCAAAAGAAAGCGGAGCGGAGGTCGTTGAAAGAAGCGAAATGCTCGGACTTATAACAAGGCTTTTTGACAGCGCAGTGTGCGTTTCGGGAACTCACGGAAAAACGACCTGTTCTTCAATGCTCACGCAAGTTTTTCTTGAAGAGGGCGTCGACCTTTCCTGCGTTATCGGCGGAAAGCTTCATTCTATCGGCGGTTCGGGCAGGTTCGGCAAGAGCGATATAATGGTGTGCGAGGCGTGTGAGTTTCTCGACCACTTTTTAAAGCTTTCGCCCGACGTGTCGGTAATACTTAACGTCGACGCAGACCACCTCGACTATTTCGGAACGCTTGAAAACATAATCGCATCATTCAGAAAATTCGCAGAAATGACCACACGCACCGTTATCGCAAACGGCGACGACGAGAACACGATGAAGGCGGTCTCGGGGCTTGACAAGGAGATAATAACCTTCGGCTTTGACCGCAAAAACGACTATTCGGCGCAGATAACCGAAATAAACGGTCTGAGGACGAGTTTTGAGATTTTTGAAAAGGGCGAAAAGGCAGGGGATTTTGAAATTTTCGTCCCCGGCAGACACAACGTTTTAAATGCGCTTGCGGCGGCGGCGGCGGCAAGAAGCCTCGGCGTGTCGTTTGAGGGGATAGCAAAGGGACTTTCTGTTTTCAGAGGAGCGGTAAGACGTTTTGAGAAGATAGGCGAGGTCGGAGGCGTTACGGTCGTTGACGATTATGCGCACCACCCGGCAGAGATAGCGATGACCTTAAAAGCGGCAAAAACGCTCGGATTTAAGCGTGTGTGGGCGGTTTTCCAGCCGTTTACCTATTCGAGAACGGAGATACTTATGGACGATTTCGTTTCGGCGCTCTCGATAGCCGACAGGGTCGTTCTTACGGATATTATGGGAAGCCGTGAAAAGAACGTTCACGGAATATATACCGAACAGCTCGGCGAAAAAATAAACGGCGCAGTCTGGTTCGACGCTCCTCACGAGGTCGTCGACCAACAGACCGCAGAGCAGAAGGAATTTAACTTCGGACAGGTGACGGACTTTATTTTACAGAACGCAGGCGAGGGAGATCTCGTTATAACAATGGGCTGCGGCGACGTTTATAAGGCGGCAAAGCTGCTTGTGAAAAAGCTTGAGGAGAAATATCCGGAAATTTAATATACGGCATTTGAAAGGACGTGTTTTATCTATGAACGGCAAGATAACTGAAAACGAGCGCAAGACCTATGAGTTTATAAAACAGCGTATACAGGAAGGTTATCCTCCGACAGTTCGTGAGATATGCGCCTGCTGCGGCTTCAAGTCGACCTCGACGGCGCACAGGGCGATAAACAGCTTAAGAGAAAAGGGCTATCTTGAAAAGCAGGATAATCTTAACAGAGCGATAAGGCTTTCGGGTCAGGCGGCTGTAAAAGTGCCGCTTGTCGGAACGGTAACGGCAGGTCAGCCGATAACGGCTATCGAGCAGATAACCGATTATATCGACTTTAATCCGCAAAAAAGCTACGACAGCGAGCTTTTTGCGCTTAAAGTAAGGGGCGACTCGATGATAAACGCAGCGATCCTCGACGGCGATATCGTCGTTGCAGAAAAGACCTCTTATGTCGAAAACGGCGAGATAGCCGTCGTTCTGGTAGACGGCGACTCGGCTACGGTAAAGCGTTTTTATAAGGAAAACGGCGGCTATCGTCTTCAGCCCGAAAACGATACGATGGAACCTATCTACACGGATAACGCTGCAATTTTAGGAAGAGTAGTAGCTGTCGTGAGATATATGTAATGCATAAAAAAATTTATGCTAATAGATAAAGATGAAAGTATAGAAAAGGAAGAAACAAAATGAAGAATAATTTTTGCACGGGCTGCGGAACGCCTCTGCGGTCTGATATGAAAATATGCCCGAACTGCGGCAAGCTTACGCAGGCTAAGGGTACGGCAAATAAAAAACCGACTCCGCAAAGACCGGTACAGCCTCAGCGGACGGTACAACAAAGACCGACTGCACAAAGACAAGTACAACGTACAGTGCAAAGACCGGTACAGCCAAGACCTGTAAGGCAGACCCGTCCCGAGCCTGTTCCTGCCGAGCCGATAAAGCCTTCGCGTGAGCAGAAGCGTGCCGAGAGAGCGGAAAAGGCGGGCAGGAGGAAAAAGCGTGTTCAGCTCTTTTTCAGGCTTGCGACGGCGGCGGTGGTAATTGCGGCGGTTTATGTCGTTTTGTCCGCAGTTTCGGTATTTCGTGTAAAGACCGCCGATTATGATTTTCAGAGTCAGATGACTATGTCGAAAAAGAATTACGGTCAGGCGATAGAGGGCTATTTCGACGGCGGCAGCTGGACGGTAAACCCGTTTAACGCAACCGTTACGTTTAAGGGCGAGAGCATACATAACGAGGAATACGAGATAGTGTTCGGCGCAGGCGTTAAGGTCAGCGTAAAAGAGATAACGGTCGACGGAAAGGACTATAAGGGCAAGGCAATCGAAACTAAGATAATGGGAATGTTTATCTGACGGCAAAAAGGGTAGAAGAAAATGAAAAGAAACAGCGATAACAGCGGCAGAAAGAACGCCGCAGAACATGACAACAGAAAGAAAAAGGGACTTATAAAAAAGCTAAAGCACCTGCTTTTATATATCGGCTCACAGCGGACTGTCGTTATCCTGCTACTTGCCGCACAGTTTGTGCTTATCGGCTTTATGTTCTTCGGACTTGAAAGATATTCGGCGAAGATGCAGATTATCTTTCAGGCGTGCGCCTCGATAACTGCGTTTTATATAATCAACAAGCGGTCAAAATCGGAATTTAAGATAGGCTGGCTCGTTCCGCTTGTCGCATTCCCCGTGTTCACGGTCGCAATATATTTTATCCTTTCAAATCAGTACGGCACAAGGGTGATGAGAAAGGCTTATGCGCAAAAGTGCGAGGACACAAAGCGGCAGCTTTTGCAGGACGAGCAGACCCTCCTTTCGCTCAAAGCCGAAAGCGAGGAGGTCTACCGCTACGCTTGTTACATGAAGGATTTTGCAGGATACCCGATACACAGCAACACAAACGCAACCTATTTTTCCTCGGGCGAGGAGAAGTTCGAGGCGCTCAAAGAGGAGCTTAAAAAGGCGAAGCATTATATCTTTATCGAAATGTTTATCGTCGATCAGGGTTCGGTGCTTGACGAGCTGCTTGAGATACTTCTGCAAAAGGTAAAAGAGGGCGTCGAGGTAAGGCTTATTTACGACGGAATGGGTTCGCAGCATCTTCTGCCCTATAATTACGACAAAAAGCTCACCGAAACGGGAATAAAGACAAAGGTTTATATCCCGTTCGTTGCGCTGCTTTCGTCGCTCCAGAACAACCGTGACCACAGAAAGATAATCGTTATCGACGGTCACACGGGATTTACAGGCGGCGACAACATTGCCGACGAATATGTAAACCGAATCGAGCGTTTCGGCTACTGGAAGGATACGGCGGTAATGCTCAAAGGCGAGGCTGTGTGGAATCTCACCATGATGTTTTTGCAGATGTGGGAGGTCATAAGCTTTAACGAAAAGCCTGCCGATTACGAGCTTTACAGACCCTGTCGGCACTGCGAGAGTGATTTTGAGTCGGACGGCTATGTTCTTCCCTACGGCGACTCTCCGCTCGACCATGAAGACGTGGGCGAGCTTACATATCTTAACATTCTTCACAACGCAAAGGATTACTGTTATATAACGACCCCGTATCTTATTTTAAGCGAGGAATTTTCGGCGGCGCTCTGTTTTGCGGCGAAAAAGGGTATCGACGTAAGGATAATCGTTCCGGGAATACCTGATAAATGGTATGTCAAGGCGATGGGCGTTTCCTATTACGACGAGCTTATCGAAGCAGGCGTAAGGATATACGAATACGACGGATTTATACACGCAAAGATGTTTGTTTCGGACGACGAAAAAGCGGTTGTCGGAACGATAAATCTCGATTACAGAAGCCTTTATCTTCACTTTGAAAACGGCTGTTTTATGTACAAGACCGCCGCCGTCAAGTCAGTAAGGGACGATATTCTTTACATGACGGAAAACAAGTGTAAGGAGGTCACTGCCGAGGACTGCAAAAACAGACCGAGGGGCAAGCGAATGGTTTCGGCGCTGCTTAAGCTGTTGGAGCCGCTGCTGTAACCCTCACACAGTATAAAACCCTGCCAAAGACAAAAATTTGGGGTCAAGACCTTTTTAAAGGGATTGCAGGGGTCGAGGGGGCGGCGCCCCATCGGCGCTCGCCGCAGCGAGCGAAACACCCCAGCCGTATGGGAGCTCCGAAAAGGGTGAATTTCAAAACAGTCCGGTGGACTGTTTTGAAAGAGGGGAAGCCCTGCGATAGAGGGCTTCCCCTTATACTACACAAAATTAAGTGTTTACTACAAACTGAAAACACTTCCGATTTTTCAGGTCGGAAGTGTTTTTTATGCTATGTAAGTATCAGTCCTTCTGCATCTTCATAGAAATATCAAAAGCCTTTACCGAGTGCGTGAGCGCACCGAGCGAAATAATATCAACGCCCGTTTTCGCAATGTCGGCGATAGTTTCCTCGGTAACGTTGCCCGAAGCCTCAAGTTTCGCTCTGCCTGCCGTGATCTCGACCGCCTTTGTCATGTCCTCGCAGCTCATGTTGTCAAGCATGATTATCTCGCAGCCGACTTCAAGAGCCTCTTTAAGCTCGTCAAGCGTCGCAACCTCGACCTCTATCTTGACGGTATGCCCCATTTTTTCACGCAGCGCATTTACCGCACCCGTTATCGAACCGTAAGCGTCAAGGTGCGTGTCTTTGAGCATTGCGCAGTCGGAAAGGTTGTAGCGGTGGTTTTTTCCTCCGCCGACAGTAACTGCGTATTTCTGGAAAATGCGCAGACCGGGGAGAGTCTTTCTCGTGTCCGCAACGCTTGCGTTCGTACCCTCGACAAGCTTTACGCACTTGTTCGTGGCGGTCGCAATTCCCGACATATGCTGTAAAATGTTGAGCGCAGTACGCTCGCCCTTTAAAAGCGCACGGGTGTGAGCGGTTATCCTTGCGATAACGTCGCCCTTGTTCACCTGCCCGCCGTCGTGAATAAGTATCTCAAACTTTGCCGTCGGGTCAAGCAGCGTGAAAACTCTCAGCGCAATATCTATACCGCAAAGCACGCCCTCCGCCTTTGCAACGTAATAAGCCGTGTTTATCTTATCCTCGTCAACGAGATAGTCGGTCGTAACGTCGATGTAATTTATATCCTCGGCAAGCGCCGTTTTTATCATATCGTCTATCTGAAACTGCATTAATCTCATATGTAATATCTCCTTTTAATCAGTCGGGTTTTTCAAACTTCGGCATATTGGGTATCTCCTCGCTGTCGGAGCATATCCTGTCGGCTTCGGTGAGGATAATGAACGCACACGCCGCAAGGCTTCTTGCTTCGACATAGTCACGGTCGATATGATATTTGCCGCTGTCGAACATTTCGTATATTTCGGCGACCTCGGCAAGACCGCTTTTTATGTTCTTCACATTCGGGATAACGAAGTAGTTTTCCTGCAATATCCTGCGTATCCTCGTTCTCATACCGTGAGGTATCTCGGGCGCATTTTCCGGAATATCGAATACATATTCCTCAAAGCCGCCCGGAGCTGCCGCTGCCTTTTCGTTTATGTCGCCTGCCGCACGGCGTGAGAAAACGTGCGCTTCGAGCAGCGAATTGCTTGCAAGGCGGTTGTTTCCATGAACGCCCGTGCAGGAACATTCTCCGCAGGCGTAAAGATTTTCAATGTTCGTGCGCGCGTAGGTGTCGACCTTGATTCCGCCCATAAGGTAATGCTGGCAGGGATATATCGGTATCATATCCTTTGTCATGTCGTAGCCCTGTTCGAGCAGCTTTTCGTATATCATCGGGAAGCGGCGGCGGATAAAGTCGGGGTCTTTGTGCGAAATGTCGAGGTAAAAATCCTCGCTGCCCGTTCTGTTCGCCTCAAAAACTATCGAGTGCGAAACGACGTCACGGGGAGCAAGCTCCAAACGCTTGTCATAGCGGTGCATAAAGCGTTCGCCGTGGCAGTTTTTAAGATATGCGCCCTCGCCCCTTACCGCTTCGGAGATAAGGAAACATTCTCTTGTGTGGTGATTGTTGAATGCTGTCGGGTGGAACTGGATATAGCTTAAATTTTTTATCTGGGCACCAAGACGGTAAGCCATAGCTATGCCGTCGCCCGTTGCGATAGCGGAGTTTGTCGTGTATTCATAAATTCTTCCGATACCGCCTGTCGCAAGTATCGCAAAGTGACAAGCGCAGGTCACAAAGCCGCTGTCCTTTTCAACGAGGAAAGAAAATCCCGTCTTTGTCTTTGCAATATCGCAGACGAGCGAATTTTCCCATATCGTGACGTTTTCGAGCTGTTTTACCGTTTCGATAAGCGTGGACTCTATCTCAAAGCCGGTAGCGTCGGCATGGTGGAAAATGCGGTGATTGCTGTGTCCGCCCTCAAGCGTGCGGTGGTAATCGCCGTCCGCCGTCTTGTCGAAATCCGCTCCAAGCTCGATAAGCCTGCCGATGTCAAGCCTTGCCTCGTTAACAAGAACGTCGGTAGCCTCGGGGTCGTTTTCATAGCCGCCTGCGACAAAGGTATCGTGCTTGTGAGCCTCGGGCGAATCGGTGGGTGAATTGTAGACCCCGGCAATACCGCCCTGTGCAAGAGCGGAGTTGCAAAGCGTAAGCTCTCTCTTCGCAATAACCAGAACCTTAAGATCCCGTGATAAATTATATGCGGCGTAAAGTCCCGCTGCGCCTGCGCCTGCAATAATTACATCAAAATTATTCATAATTACCAGTCCTTTTTGCTCCATAAGGATATTGAAAAATATTTTACTCGCAATTTACATAAAAAAGAATATACTTATTCTATAATACCACAAAAAAATCCATATTTCAACGGTTATTTTGTTAATAAACAGGGTTTTGGGACGGCTTTTCTAACGGTTTGTATAATTAAACAAATCGCCGCCATAATATATGTAAATTTTGCAGAGAAAAAAGAGCAGTATACTATTTAAATATATAAGCAAAAACGCTTGTTGTTAAATTGCACAAAAATATAAGAGAATGTTTATAAAACTTCGTCGGATAAAAATGTGAAATAAATGTTAAAATATTTGCGAAACGCTTGATTTATTTTGGAATGTAGTGTATAATATATCTTGCGTGACTGCACTGCATCAACGCTAAAGCGTTGATGCTGGCATTAGCACTGCGTGCTAATGCATTGGTACTGATGTACTGATGTATTAGGCGATTGTGTGATTTGCCGGCATTACAGCTTGTATGTTGATGCCTGATATGCGATGAAGCGGGAGGTTGCTGACGGTGCGTCAGGTAATTTCCGCTGAGTATGTCCGATTTTAAACCGGGCGGCTGTAATAACGAAACACTGTGTGTGCTTGTACTTCTTGCGAAGGGCGGTTTGTGCCGCTTTTGGTATGAGCAGTGTGTCTTATTGAGTCCGGGAGCGATTTTTAAAGCTTTCGGAATTTTTTATCTGCAAGACCGCGAAACACACGGACGGGTAGTTAAACAGTGATTTGCCCCCACAACATTATCTATACGCACAAGGAGGCGATTTAAAGTGGCAGTCAATGAGAAGATCAGAATCAAGATCAAGGGTTATGAGCACGCTACTGTTGACGCAGCGGCAGCAAAGATCGTTGACGTTGTAAAGCGTTCAGGCGCAAAGGTTTCGGGTCCTATCCCGCTCCCTACCGATAAGGAGATCGTTACAATTCTCCGTGCCGTTCACAAGTATAAGGACAGCCGTGAGCAGTTTGAAATGAGAACTCACAAGAGACTTATCGACGTCATCAGACCTACAAAGGAAACAACATCTACTCTTGAAAATCTTGAGCTTCCTGCCGGAGTAAGCATCGTAATGGAGATCAAGTAATTTCCAAAAGAGATCGCAGGCGATCTCAGAGCGAATGCACACGCAGGTCATGTTGGAGCGAAAGCTTCAACCAATAACCAATTAGGAGGAAAGAAAAATGCAGAAAGGTATCATCGGAAAGAAAATCGGTATGACCCAGATTTTCGATGAGACAGGAAAGGTAATTCCTGTAACTGTCGTAGAAGCAGGTCCCTGCGTTGTCGTACAGAAGAAAACTGTCGAGAACGACGGATATGAAGCAGTTCAGCTCGGCTTCGGCGACATAAGAGCAAAGAATGTAAACAAGCCTCTTGCAGGTCACTTCAAGAAGGCTGACGTAGCGTTCAAGAGAACACTCAAGGAATTCAGACTTGAGGATTGCAGCTCGCTGAACGTTAAGGATATTGTAAAGGCTGACATCTTTGCAGCAGGCGACATCGTTGATGTCTGCGGCACAAGCAAGGGTAAGGGCTTTGCAGGTACGATCAAGCGTCACAACAACGCAAGACTCAAGGAAACTCACGGTACAGGTCCTGTACACAGACACGCAGGCTCAATGGGCGCTTGCTCATCGCCTTCGAGAATCTACAAGGGCAAGGGAATGCCCGGACATCTCGGCGCTGAAAGAGTTACAGTTCAGAACCTTGAGATCGTAAAGGTAGACGCAGAGAATAACCTCATCGCAATCAAAGGCGCTATTCCCGGTCCTAAGAACGGAACGGTCACTATCGTAGATTGCGTTAAGAAGGCTTAATGGAAGGAGGAGTCAATATGTCACAGATTTCAGTATTTGATATGAAGGGCAGCAAAGTATCCGACCTTGAGCTTAACGATAAAGTTTTCGGAATCGAGCCTAACGCAGCAGTAATGCACGCAATGGTTGTTAATTATCTTGCAAATCAGAGACAGGGCACACAGTCGACTCTTACAAGAACAGAGGTAAGCGGCGGCGGAAGAAAGCCCTGGAGACAGAAGGGCACAGGTCACGCTCGTCAGGGTTCGACAAGAGCTCCTCAGTGGGTACACGGCGGCGTAGCGCTCGGACCTAAGCCGAGAGATTACAGCTATTCGCTTAACAAGAAGGAAAAGAGACTGGCTATGAAGTCGGCGCTTTCAACAAAGGTTCAGGACAGCGATATGATCGTTGTTGACGAGATCAAGCTCGACGCTTATAAGACCAAGGCAGTAGTTGAGATGCTCAAGGCTCTCGGCTCTGAAAAGAAGGCTCTTATCGTAACAGACGGCGTTGACGCTAAGCTTGTAAAGAGCGCTGCTAACATCCCCGGAGTTAAGACAGCAACCGTAAACACACTTTGCGTTTACGATATCCTCAACGCTGACAAGTTCATCGTTGCAAAGGACGCTGTTGCTAAGATCGAGGAGGTATATGCATAATGAAAAAGATTGCTTCTGATATCATAGTAAAGCCGATCATCACAGAGGACTCGATCGAGCGTCTTGAGAACGGCAAATATACTTTCAAGGTTGCAAAGGACGCAACCAAGGTAGAGATCGCAAAGGCTGTTGAAGCTCTTTTCGGCGTAAAGGTATCTAAGGTAAATACCATAAGCGTTAAGGGCAAGGAAAAGAGAATGGGCAGATATTCAGGATATCGCTCAGACTGGAAAAAGGCGATCGTTACGGTTGAAGGCGATAAGACTATCGAATTCTTCGACGGAATGTTCTGATAAAGAATTATAAGTATAGGCGTGAGAGAACGCCTGCAAAACCCTAATTTAAGGAGTGAATTAAAATGGCAATAAAGAGCTATAAGCCTACTACCCCCGGTAGAAGAGGCATGACTGTTACCGATTACTCGGGACTCTCCAAGGTAGCTCCCTGCAAGAGCCTGTTAGAGCCGATGGATAAGCACAGCGGCAGAAACAGCTACGGCAGAATCACAGTTCGCCACAGAGGCGGCGGTGTTAGAAGAAAATACCGTGTTATTGACTTTAAGAGAAACAAGCTCGATATGGACGCAAAGGTCCTCACGATCGAGTACGATCCTAACAGATCGGCATTCATCGCACTCGTTGAGTACGAAGACGGTGAAAAGAGATATATCCTCGCACCTAACGGACTTTCGGTAGGCGACGTTGTAAGATCGGGCGAAACGGCAGACATCAAGCCGGGCAACGCTCTCGCACTTGCAAATATCCCCGTAGGTACATTTATCCACAACCTTGAGCTTTATCCCGGCAAGGGCGCACAGCTTGTTCGCTCGGCAGGTAACATGGCTCAGCTTATGGGTAAGGAAGAGACCTACGCACTCGTAAGACTCCCTTCGGGCGAAATGAGAAAGCTTCCCATTAACTGCATGGCAACGATCGGTCAGGTAGGCAATATCGACCACGAGAACGTAAACATCGGTAAGGCAGGAAGAAAGCGTCACATGGGCTGGAGACCTACCGTAAGAGGTTCGGTAATGAACCCCTGCGATCACCCTCACGGCGGTGGTGAAGGTAAGTCACCTGTTGGACGTCCGGGCCCTGTTACACCTTGGGGCAAGCCTACACTCGGTTACAAGACCCGTGCAAAGCATCATCGTTCCGATAAGTATATCGTAAAGCGCAGAAACGGTAAGTAATGCTGAAAGGAGGCAGATGATACATGGGAAGAAGTGTAAAGAAGGGACCTTACGTTGAAGAGTCTCTTATGAAAAAGGTTTTAGCAATGAACGAAGCAGGCGAGAAGAAGGTTCTTAAGACATGGAGCCGAGCTTCAACAATATTCCCTGACTTCGTAGGTCATACATTCGCTGTTCACGATGGACGCAAGCACGTTCCGGTTTATGTTACTGAGGATATGGTAGGACACAAGCTCGGCGAGTTTGCTCCGACCAGAACATTTAAAGGTCATGCCGGTTCAAAGACATCGAACAACGGTAAGAGATAACGGCGGAAAGGAGGAGTTCAAATGGAAGCAAAGGCAATTTTAAGAAATGCCAGAATCGCACCGAGAAAGGTTCAGATCGTTCTGGATCTTATCAGAGGTAAAGATTATGAGGTTGCACTCGCAACAGTAAAGCACACACCCAAGGCTGCCAGTGAATATCTTGAGAAGCTTCTGAAGTCCGCCGCTGCAAACGCAGAAAACAATCACAACATGGATAAGAACAATCTTTATGTTGCAGAGTGCTACGTTTGCCCCGGTCCGATCATGAAGAGAATCATGCCCAGAGCACAGGGCAGAGCCTATAGAATTCTTAAGAGAACATCGCACGTAACGGTTGTTCTCAAGGAAAAGGAATAAGCGTAATAGAGGAGGTAAACTATGGGCCAGAAGGTTAATCCGCACGGACTTAGAGTCGGTGTAATTAAAGATTGGGATTCCCGTTGGTTTGCAGACAAGAGCACCTTTGGTGATACGCTTGTTGAGGATTACAACATCCGCAAATTCATCACAAAGAAGCTCAATACCAGATCTAAGAATCCTGCAAACAAGACCGTTTATGCCGGTGTTCCTAAGGTAGAAATCGAGAGATTTGCCGACAGCGAAGGCGGTCAGAAAGTTAAAGTACACGTTCACTGCGCAAAGCCGGGTCTTGTAATCGGCAAGGGCGGTGCTGAGATCGAAAAGCTCAGAGCAGAACTTGAAAAGCTCACGGGCAAGAAGGTTTCAATAAATATCATCGAGGTTAAGCAGCCTGACATCAACGCACAGCTCGTTGCTGAGAAGATCGCTCACGACCTCGAGGACAGAGTATCCTTCAGAAGAGCAATGAAGCAGTCCATCGGACGCGCAATGAAGCTCGGCGCAAAGGGTATCAAGACAAGAGTAAGCGGACGTATCGGCGGCGCTGAAATTGCAAGAGCAGAAAGCTATCACGAGGGAACGATTCCTCTTCAGACTATCCGTGCAGACATCGACTACGGCTTCGCTGAGGCAAACACAACCTACGGCAAGCTCGGCGTTAAGGTATGGATCTACAGAGGCGAGGTTCTCAAGGGCGAGGTTGCAGCTTCTGACAAGAAGAGCGACAGAAAGCCCAGAAGAAGAAACGACGACAGACGCGGCGGAAGAAGAGCTCCCCGTGCAAATAAGACAGAAGGAGGTAACAACTAATGCTGCTTCCTAAGAGAGTAAAGTACAGAAGAGTACAGAGAGGTAGACTTAAGGGCAAGGCTACCAGAGGAAACAAGGTAACAAACGGCGAATTTGGTCTTCAGGCGCTTCAGCCCGCATGGATCACTTCAAACCAGATCGAAGCTGCCCGTATCGCTATGACAAGATACATCAAGAGAGGCGGTCAGGTCTGGATCAAGATCTTCCCCGACAAACCTGTTACCGAAAAGCCCGCAGAAACACGAATGGGTTCAGGAAAAGGCTCTCCCGAATATTGGGTAGCTGTTGTAAAGCCGGGCCGCGTAATGTTTGAAATTGCAGGCGTTAGCGAAGAAGTTGCAAGAGAGGCTATGCGTCTTGCAATGCACAAGCTTCCTATCAAGTGCAAGTTCGTTAAGAAAGAAACGGATGGTGAACAGTAATGAAAGCAAGTGAATTAAAGGAATTATCAGCAGCTGAGCTCGAGCAGAAGCTTGCAGAACTCAAGCAGGAGCTTTTTAACCTTCGTTTTCAGCACGCTGTAAACCAGCTTGAAAATCCCATGAGAATGAAAGCTGTAAAGAGGGATATCGCAAGAGTAAAGACCATCATTCGTCAGAATGAGACCGTTTGAAGGGAGGACTTACTGTGAGCGAAAGAAATCTTAGAAAAACAAGAGTAGGTATGGTAGTATCCGACAAGATGGACAAGACGATCGTCGTTGCTATCGAGGATAACGTTGCTCATCCTCTCTATAAGAAGATCATCAAGAGAACCGTAAAGCTTAAGGCACACGACGAAAACAACGAGTGCAGGATCGGCGACAAGGTTGAGGTTATGGAAACAAGACCTCTCTCCAAGGATAAGAGATGGAGACTTGTAAGGGTTCTCGAGCAGGCTAAGTAATTAAAGCTTAAAAAAACACAACGGCGGAAAAAGCGGCGCACTTCGCAAAGAAAAGGCGCTGCGTCCGCAAAAGAATTTTACGTTTTGATTTTTTGAAAGGAGGAACGCACTGTGATTCAGATGCAGACTCATCTCAAGGTTGCAGATAACTCCGGCGCAAAGGAGCTTATGTGCATCAGAGTATTAGGCGGTACACGCAGAAGATATGCAAACATCGGCGACGTAGTCGTTGCTTCGGTTAAGAAAGCAACACCAGGCGGAGTTGTTAAAAAAGGCGATGTTGTAAAAGCAGTAATCGTTCGTTCAGCAAGCGGTCTCAGAAGAGCAGACGGAACATATATCCGTTTTGACGAAAACGCTGCTGTAATTATAAAGGAAGACAAGAACCCCAAGGGCACACGTATTTTCGGACCTGTTGCTAAGGAGCTTCGTGAGAAGGACTATATGAAGATCCTTTCGCTCGCTCCCGAAGTACTTTGATTAGGAGGCGTCGTTAAATGAATAAGGTACATGTAAAGACCGGCGACACCGTAGTAGTTCTTTCCGGAAAGAACAAGGGACAGCAGGGCAAGGTGATCGCTGTATCTCCCAAGGAAGGAAAGGTAATCGTTGAGGGCATAAACAAGGTTAAGAAGCACGTTAAGCCGAGAGCTGCCGGACAGCAGGGCGGCATCGTTGAGGCAGAAGGCGCAATGTACGCTTCAAAGGTACAGGCAGTTTGCCCTAAGTGCTCAAAGCCGACAAGGATCGCACACAAGATCCTTGAGGACGGAACCAAGGTCAGAGTTTGCAAGAACGAAGGCTGCGGAGAAGAATTTTAATTAAGGAGGAGATATTACGATGGCAAGATTAAAAGAATATTATGTTTCAGACGTAGCTCCTGCCCTGATGAAGAAATTCAAATATGAAAATGTGATGCAGATCCCTAAGCTTGATAAGGTAGTTATCAACGTAGGATGCGGCGCAGATAAGGATAACAAGAAGGTTATCGACGCTATCATGGCTGATCTCGCTGCTATCACAGGTCAGAAGCCTATCGTATGTAAGGCTAAGAAGTCGGTTGCAAACTTCAAGCTCAGAGACGGACAGGTAATCGGCGTTAAGGTTACGCTCAGAGCTGAAAGAATGTATGAGTTTGTTGACAGACTCTTTAACGTAGCATTCCCCAGAGTCCGTGACTTCAGAGGAATCAACGGAAACTCGTTCGACGGCAGAGGAAACTACTCCACCGGTATCAAGGAGCAGCTTATTTTCCCCGAGATCGAATACGATAAGATCGATAAGGTTCGCGGTATGGACATCAACTTTATCACTACCGCAAAGACAGACGAAGAGGCTAAGGAGCTTTTAACACTTCTGGGCGCTCCGTTCGCAAAGTAAGAGGAGGGTATTATAAATGGCTAAGAAGGCTATGATCAACAAGCAGCAGGCTGAACCTAAGTACTCCACCCGAGCTTACAACAGATGCAAGATCTGCGGTAGACCGCACGCATATTTGAGAAAATACGGAATCTGCCGTATCTGCTTCAGAGAACTCGCACATCAGGGCAAGATTCCCGGAGTTAAGAAGGCAAGCTGGTAAAAGGGAGGTTAATTTAGAATGCAGATTACTGATACAATTGCAGATTTGCTTACAAGAATCCGTAACGCAAGCACTGCAAAGCACGCAACAGTTGACATTCCCGCTTCCAACATGAAGAAGTCCATTACTCAGATTCTTCTTGACGAAGGATATATCAAGGACTACAAGGTTATTGATGACGGAAAGCAGGGAATTATTAGAGTAACTCTCAAGTACGATGAGAACAGAAACTCGGTTATCTCGGGTCTGAGAAGAGTTTCAAAGCCCGGCTTGCGTATTTATGCCGGCTGTGAGGATCTTCCTAAGGTAATGAAGGGACTTGGCGTAGCTATCATTTCCACTTCAAAGGGCGTAATCACAGACAAGAAGGCAAGAGAATTAAACGTAGGCGGCGAGGTTCTCGCATTTATCTGGTAAGGAGGACTAAGGCATATGTCAAGAATTGGTATTAAGCCCATCGCAGTTCCTGCCGGAGTTGAAGTTACGATCGCAGACGGAAACGTTGTAACGGTTAAGGGACCTAAGGGTACACTTACAAAGTCCTATGACAAGGACATGATAATAAAGCTTGAAGACGGCGTTATCACAGTTGAGCGTCCAAGCGAAAACAAGAAACACAAGTCCCTCCACGGACTTACAAGAACACTCATCAGCAACATGGTAACAGGCGTTACCGAGGGTTATTCAAAGACTCTTGAGATCGTCGGCGTTGGTTACAGAGCAGCTAAGCAGGGCAAGAACGTAAACCTCACACTCGGTTTCTCACACCCCGTAGTAGTTTCTGAAACAGATACTATAAAGCTCGACGTTCCTCAGCCTAACCAGATCGTTGTTTCGGGTATCGATAAGCAGGAAGTCGGTCAGTTTGCCTGCGAGATCCGTGAAAAGCGTCCTCCTGAGCCTTATAAGGGCAAGGGTATCCGCTATGTCGGCGAATATATCATCCGCAAGGAAGGTAAGGCCGGCAAGGGCAGCAAGAAGTAATTAAGAAGGAGAGAATAACAAATGGTTAAAAAGCTTGACAGAGCAAAGGCAAGAGCAAAAAGACATTACAGAGTCCGCAACAAGGTTAGCGGAACCGCTGAATGCCCCCGCCTGAATGTATTCCGCTCCTCTAAGCATATCTATGCTCAGATCATCGACGACGTAAACGGCGTTACACTTTGCAGCGCTTCCTCACAGTCCGAAGGCTTTGAAGGAAACGGCGGCAACAAGGAAGGCGCACGCAAGGTCGGCGCACTGATCGCTAAGGCAGCCGCAGATAAGGGTATCTCCGAAGTTGTATTCGACAGAGGCGGATATGTATATCACGGCCGTGTTCAGGAGTTAGCAGAAGGAGCTCGCGAAGGCGGACTCAAGTTCTAAAGGAGGTTTTACTTTTGGCTTTAATAGATGCTACAGGATTGGAGCTCACCGAAAAGGTAGTTGCTATCAACAGAGTATCCAAAACCGTTAAGGGCGGTCGTATCATGAAGTTCTCGGCGCTTGTTGTAGTAGGCGACGGAAACGGAACGATCGGCTTCGGTCTTGGAAAGTCGGGCGAAGTTCCCGACGCTATCCGCAAGGGTATCGAAGACGCAAAGAAGAATCTTATCAAGGTTTCGCTCAAGGGAACAACAATTCCTCACGAGATCGTTGGTAAGTTCGGCGCAGGCGAAGTTCTTCTTATGCCCGCTGCACCCGGTACCGGCGTTATCGCAGGAGGCCCTGTAAGAGCCGTTGTAGAAGTAGCCGGAATCAAGGATATCAGAACAAGATCACTGCGTTCAAACAATCCTTCAAACGTAGTAAGAGCTACATTTAACGGACTTGCATCAGTAAAATCCGCTGAGGAGGTTGCTGCTAAGAGAGGCAAGACCGTAAAGGAAATTTTAGTTTAAGGAGGGCAAGGCAATGGCAAATCTTAAGATCACGCTCGTTAAGAGCCTGAATTCTAAGTCAGAAAAGCAGATCGCAACTGCACATTCCCTTGGTCTTCGTAAGATCGGCGCTGAGACAATTCAGCCCGACAATGCACAGACGCAGGGCAAGATCAAGGTTATTTCTCACCTTATAAAAGTAACAGAAGCGTAAGTAAGTTAGGAGGTGCAAAGATATGAAACTGCACGAATTATCACCTGCTCCCGGTTCTGTTAAAGACGTTAAGAGAATCGGCAGAGGACATGGTTCCGGACAGGGTAAAACCGCCGGCAAGGGCCACAAGGGTCAGAACGCTCGTTCAGGCGGCGGAGTAAGACCCGGATTTGAAGGCGGTCAGACCACACTCGCAAGAAGAATCCCGAAGAGAGGCTTCAACAACATTTTCAGAACAGAATATGCTGTTGTTAACGTAGCAGACCTCGAAAGATTTGTAGACGGCACAGTAGTTGATACTGAGCTTCTCAAGGCATCGGGACTCGTAAAGAAGGAGCTTGACGGCGTTAAGATCCTCGGAAACGGCGAACTCACAAAGAACCTTACCGTTAAGGCTGCTAAGTTCTCGGCAGCTGCTAAAGAAAAGATTGAAAAGGCAGGCGGGAAGGCTGAGGTGATGTAATAGTGTTACAGACGTTCAAAAACGTATGGCAGACACCTGAGCTTAGAAAAAAGCTGCTGTATACATTATTAATCATCCTTATATACAGAATCGGCGGTGCGATACCCGTTCCGTATCTCGATAACGACGTACTCGCAAGCTGGTTCCAGCAGAATAATGCGGACGGAAACATTTTCAGCTACTTAAACGTGCTCTCGGGAGATAACTTCTCAAAGGGTACAATATTTGCTCTTTCCGTTGCGCCTTATATCAACGCACAGATCATCATTCAGCTGCTCACATACGCTCTTCCGCCGCTCGAAAAGCTGGCGAAAGAGGGCATGGAAGGCAGAAAGAAACTCGACAAGATCACAAGATACACGGCTCTCGGAATTTCAGTTTTCCAGGCGTGGGCTTATTACCTGACTCTGAAAAATCAGGCGCACGCTCTTATGTACACAGGCAAGGGCTTCGACAAGATTTTCTCGGAGATCGTTATCATCACCTGCTTTACCGCCGGTTCGTTCCTTACGATCTGGCTCGGTAATCAGATAAGCGAAAAGGGAATCGGAAATGGTATCTCAATGCTCCTCTTCGCAGGTATCATTGCAAGGATCCCGACCGACGTTATGTACCTCTTCAAGATGATGGGTACGGACGACACTAAGTACAAGATACTTGTTCCCCTGCTCCTCGTGATCTATGTTCTTATGATCGCTCTTATCGTATTCATGAACAATGCCGAAAGACGCGTGCCGATAGCTTACGCTAAGAGAGTGGTCGGCAGAAAGCAGTACGGCGGACAGAACACCTACCTTCCCGTTAAGGTTTCAATGGCGGGCGTTCTTCCTATCATCTTCGCTATGGCGTTCATGTCGCTTCCCTCGACCCTTGAGATGTTCATCACACCCAAGGCAGGAGGCTTCTATGAGAAGGTGCTTAACCTGTTTAAGTACACAAACCCGTTCTACGGCATTCTCTATTTCATACTGATAATTGCGTTCAACTACTTCTATATTTCAATGCAGTACAATCCGCTTGAGATCGCGAATAACCTTCGTCAGTCGAACGGCTCGATACCCGGTATAAGACCCGGAAAGCCGACCGTTGACTATTTAAGAAGAGTTCTTTCAAAGATCACGCTCGTCGGAGCGTTCTTCCTCGGTCTTATCGCACTGTTCCCGATCGTATTCGGAACACTCACAGGACTTCAGGTAGCAATGGGCGGTACTTCGATACTTATCGTTGTAAGCGTTGCGTTGGAAACAGCAAGAACTATGGAATCTCAGATGATGATGCGTCATCATAAGGGCTTCCTTGAATAATAAAACAGTCTGAGTTAAAAGGAGGACACACTGATGAATCTTATTTTGTTAGGAGCTCCCGGCGCCGGCAAGGGCACACAGGCAGAGGTCATCTGCAAGGAGCTTGGCATCCCCACAATTTCAACGGGAAATATGCTCAGAGCAGCTGTTAAGGCAGGTACGGAGTACGGTCTTAAGGCAAAGGCTGCAATGGACGCAGGCGCACTTGTTTCGGACGATATCGTTATCGGTATCTTAAAGGACAGAATTAAAGAGCCTGACGCACAGAACGGCTTTATCCTCGACGGTTTCCCGAGAACAGTTCCTCAGGCTGAGGCGCTCGACGCTATGGGCGTTAACATCGACAAGGTTATCGAGATTTTCGTACCCGATGAGAAGATTCAGCAGCGTATGAGCGGCAGAAGAGTATGCCTCGACTGCGGCGCAACCTTCCACACCGAATTCAAGCCTCCCAAGGTTGAAGGCGTGTGCGACGTTTGCGGCAAGGAGCTTGTTATCCGCAAGGACGACGAGCCTGAAACAGTCAAGAGCAGACTTAAAACTTATCACGAGCAGACAGCTCCTCTCAAGGACTATTACGAAAAGCAGGGCAAGCTCAGCACCGTAATCGGTCAGGAAGAGGTTGCGGATACTTCAAGACTTACTCTTGAAGCGCTCAAGGCATAAGTTTGATACTGTTCACTTCCGGTTTTTACAGACCGGGACGTGTAAGGTAGAGAAAGAAGTTATTTAAATGATTTCTATTAAATCACCCGGTGAGATCGCAAAAATGCGTAAGGCGGGACTTATCACCGCCGGCGCACTTGTTGCGGCGGGCGAGGCTATAAGACCGGGTATGACTACCAAGGAGCTTGATACCATCGTCCGCAAATATATCACGTCGCACGGGGCAAAGCCCGGATTTTTAGGCTACGGCGGTTTTCCCGGATCAGCCTGCATTTCGATAAACGACGTGGTAATTCATGGAATACCCGGTCCGCAGGTTATCAAAGAGGGCGACATAGTTTCAGTTGACCTCGGCGCATATATCGACGGATTTCACGGAGATTCCTGCAAGACCTTTGCAGTCGGAGAGGTTTCCGACGAGGCGAAGGCGCTTATGAAGTCGACCGAGGAAAGCCTTTATCTTGCGATAAGCATGGTAAAGCCGGGCGTAAGGCTCGGAGATATCGGAGCGGCTATTCAGAAATATAATGAGGACAACGGATTCAGCGTCGTAAGAGAGTTTGTCGGTCACGGCGTCGGAAGAGATCTTCACGAAGAGCCTGAGGTGCCGAATTTCGGCAAGGCAGGACACGGCATACGCTTGCAAAAGGGAATGGTTATCGCTATCGAACCAATGATAAACGCAGGCAAGGCCGGAGTTAAGGTCATGAAAGACGGCTGGACAACGAAAACGATTGACGGCAGCCTTTCCGCTCATTTCGAGCATACTGTCGCTGTTACGGATGACGGCTGCGTTATTCTGACAAAGCCTCTGTAACAAGCGTTGTATAATAAAACCGGAAGCTTTCAGAAAACTGTCCGCTAAAGCTTATTCGTTGCAGAGCAAGGCGGCGGCTTATGAATAGGCGCACAGCTTAGAAGTAAGCACATTTCACCTGTTTTTTGAAGGCAGAAGGAACAAGCAAAAAGCGAAAGCTGATATCGGAGTTTAAAACCCAAAGCGAAGAATCGGCAGACCGTCTGCTTAAATGACGGGTTTAAATCCGAAAATGTTTATCCTGTGAAAGGACTGTGGATTTATGTCAAAAGAAGATGTAATTGAACTTGAAGGACTGGTCACTGAGGCGCTTCCTAACGCAACATTTAATGTTGAGCTGGCAAACGGTCACGTTATCCGCGCTCAGATCTCAGGCAAGCTCCGCATGAATTACATTCGTATAGTACCCGGAGATAAGGTAACGGTCGAAATGTCGCCTTATGATCTTACAAAGGGAAGAATTACATGGAGAGCCAAGTAAGGCTTTCCGTCATAAGTCAAGCGAAGTTAAACTTTTAAAAAGTTTAAAAACTTCGGCGTAATATTTGAAGGAGGTATTTCAAATGAAAGTAAGACCTTCAGTTAAGCCTATGTGCGAAAAGTGCAAAGTCATCAAAAGAAAAGGCAAGGTTATGGTAATCTGCCAGAACCCCAAGCACAAGCAGCGTCAGGGTTAACAAACCAAATTTGGAGGTGCAGCTATAATGGCTCGAATTGCTGGTATCGACCTGCCCAAGGATAAGAGAGTTGAAATCGGACTTACTTATATCTACGGCATCGGTCAGAAGACATCTGCTAAGATTCTTGCAGAAACAGGCGTCAATCCCGACATCAGAGTAAAGGATCTCTCAGAGGATGACGTAGCAAAATTACGTGAATATATCGATCACAATTTAACTGTAGAGGGCGACCTCAGAAGAGAAGTTGCGCTCAATATCAAGAGACTTGTTGAGATCGGCTGTTACAGAGGCGTTCGTCACAGAAAGGGTCTTCCTGTAAGAGGACAGAGAACAAAGACAAACGCAAGAACCCGCAAGGGCCCTGTAAAGACCATCGCTAACAAGAAGAAGTAAGGAGGGACTAAAAGAACATGGCTCAGGCTAAGAAGGTAATTCGCCGTCGTCGCGAAAGAAAGAACATTGAACAGGGACAGGTTCATATCCAGTCCACCTTCAATAACACAATCGTAACCATCACCGATATGCAGGGTAACGCTATTTCTTGGGCTTCCGCAGGCGGCCTCGGCTTCCGCGGCTCAAAGAAGAGCACACCGTTTGCTGCTCAGACTGCTGCTGAAACAGCTGCAAGAGCTGCAAAGGAACACGGTCTCAAGATCGTTGAGGTTTATGTAAAGGGACCGGGAGCAGGAAGAGAAGCTGCTATCCGTGCGCTCCAGTCGGAGGATCTTGAAGTTCGTATGATCAAGGACGTAACTCCTATTCCTCACAACGGATGCCGTCCTCCTAAGAGAAGACGTGTATAATTAAACATTTTGAGTTATAGTTTGCTCAAAGTCGGGCGGAACGAAATAACGTTCAAAGGTCCGATACAACATTAAAAAACGGAGGTAATTTACTATGGCAGTAAACAAGAAACCTATCCTTAAGACTTGCAGAGAGTTAGGGATCAGCCCTATGGTTATGGGCGTTGGCAAGGAAACAAAGCGCGATCCTAATGCCGGAAAGAGAAAGAAAGTTTCTGAGTACGGTATGCAGCTCAAGGAAAAGCAGAAGCTCAGATTTATCTACGGCGTGCTTGAAAAGCAGTTCCGCCGCACATATGAGATCGCTCAGAAGATGGAAGGTCAGGCGGGTGAAAACCTTATCACCTGTCTCGAGTCAAGACTTGACAACGTAATCTTCAGAATGGGTCTTTCGCTCACAAGAAGAGAGTCAAGACAGCTCGTTTCACACGGACACTTCCTCGTAAACGGCAAGAGAGTTGACATTCCTTCGTACAGAGTAAAGGTCGGCGACGTTATCTCACTCAGCGAGAAGAGCAAGAAGAGCGAGAAGTTCAAGCAGATCGCCGAGGGAACGGCTGACAGACTTACTCCTGCTTGGCTGGATGTAAACAAGGAAGCACAGAGCGCAAAGGTTCTCCGCGCGCCCGTTAAGGACGACCTTGATTATGAAGTTGAGGAGCACCTCATCGTCGAGCTGTATTCAAGATAATCAGTTGCTGATATTTATTACGGCTACACGGCACATCATTTTCGCAAAACATCCAATCGAAAACGTCAGAAAAACCAATAGTGTTTTTGAAAACAGGAGGGTTTTAAATGCTTGAAAAAATCGAAAAGCCTGAGATTGAAACAGAAGAGCTTAAAAGCAACGGCACTTACGGACGTTTTGTTCTTGAGCCTCTTGAGCGCGGCTACGGTAACACGCTTGGCAACAGCTTAAGAAGAGTGCTGCTCTCCTCGTTACCGGGTGTTGCCGTTACATCAGTAAAGATCGACGGTGTTCACCACGAGCTTACGACAATTCCGGGAGTTAAGGAAGATGTAACAGAAATCATCCTGAATCTCAAGGGACTTACAGCTAAATTATACGGCGAAGGCCCTAAGACCATATACATTGAAGCTGAGGACGAATGCGAAGTCACAGCAGGCGACATCAAGGCTGATTCAGAGGTAGATATCCTCGTGCCCGATATGCACATTGCTACGCTCGGCGCAGGCGCAAAGCTGTATATGGAGATCGTTATCGATCGCGGCAGAGGCTATGTTTCAGCTGAGAAGAATAAGTCCCTCACACCTAACGCACCTATCGGCGTTATCGCTGTCGACAGCATTTACACGCCCGTGCTCAAGGTTAATTACACGGTTGAAAACACCCGTGTAGGTCAGATCACAGACTATGACAAGCTTACTTTAGAGGTTTGGACCGACGGAACGATCTCTGCCAAGGAAGCTGTTTCAATGGCAGCCAAACTCCTCAACGAGCATCTGAATCTCTTCATCGACCTGTCGGAAGAGGCAAGCGTTGTTGAGATAATGGTTGAAAAAGACGATAAGGGCAAGGAAAAGATCCTTGAGATGACCATTGAGGAACTTGACTTATCTGTACGTTCATTCAACTGTCTGAAGCGTGCAGGTATCAACACTGTAAACGATCTGATCGAAAAATCAGCAGAAGAAATGATGAAGGTTAGAAACCTTGGTAAGAAATCATTTGATGAGGTCAAGGAAAAGCTCCATTCGCTTGGATACGACCTCAGTTCTGAAGAAGATAATTAAGTAGTAAGGAGTGAATATCTATGCCAGGCACAAGAAAGCTGGGAAGAGCAAGTGACCACAGAAAAGCAATGCTCAGAGCAATGGTTACTTATCTTCTTGAAAACGGTAAGATTGAAACAACTGTAACAAGAGCTAAAGAAGTAAGCGCTATGACCGAAAAGATGATCACACTCGGCAAGGCAGGCGACCTCCATTCCAAGCGTCAGGTTCTTTCCTACGTTACAAAGGAATCGGTTGCTAAGAAGCTTTTCGACGAGATCGCACCTTCTTACGAGGGCAGACAGGGCGGATACACCAAGATCGTTAAGATCGGACCCCGCCGCGGCGACGCTGCTGAAATGGCAATTATTCAGCTTGTATAATTTTCAATATAAAATCAAAAGGCTGTTGCAGAAAATGCAGCAGCCTTTTTTTATTTATGATATTTTGAATTAGCGGCAATGGAAAACGCACGGTAGACCTGTTCGCAGAGCATTACCCTCGCAAGCTGGTGCGGAAAGGTCATCGGCGACATTGACATTCGCATAGCGCAGCTTCGCTTTACATTTTCCGACAGCCCGAACGACGAGCCGATGAAGAAATTCACGGTCGAAAAACCGCTGACGGAAACTTCGCCGAGCTTTTGCGACAACGCTTCGCTGCTTATCGTCTTGCCCTCGATGCACATTGCAATGTTGTATGCGCCCTTTATCTGCAAAAATTTCATCATCGCCGAGTATTCCTTTTCAAGCGCCTCGGCGATATTTTTTTCGGAAGGATTGTCGGGCAGACGGCTTTCGGCAAGTTCAACGACCTCAAAGCTGCAATACGCAGACAGACGCTTTGAATACTCCTTTACCGCCTCTCGCCAGTAAGCCTCTTTAAGCTTTCCGACGCACACAATATTGACTTTTATCAAAAAACCACCGCCTTGCCGTCCCTTTCGGGAGCGATATAGAGAAGATAATCCTTGTTGCGAACCTTAGGCAGCAGGGAATTTACAGCCGAGCGTTCCGCCGTGTCGGGCGTGTTGTTTTCGGGGCTTAAATGACCGAGCACGAAATTCACAGTGCCGCTGTCGACAAGCCGACAGAGCGTTCTGCCGCAGTCGTCGTTTGAAAGATGCCCGAAATCAGACGCTATTCTCTCCTTTAGCTGCCACGGATAAGAGCCGCAGCGGAGCATATCGGGGTCGTAATTCGATTCGAGCATAACGAGGTCAGCGCCGCAGATGCTCTTCCACACCTCGTCGGTCACGATTCCGAGGTCGGTGCAAAGAGCGGCGACCTTTCCGTCGGGATATGTAATGCGGTAGCCGCAGTTTGCCGGAGTGTCGTGCTGTGTGTTGAAGTGGCTGACCGAAAAACCTCCGGCGCAGCAGTTGTCATTGTCCACCGCATAACAGACAGCGCCCTCGGGCAGCTTGCCCTCACGGAAAAGAATGTCGAGATTAGCCTGCAATGCGTAAACGGGTATACGGTATTTTTTCAGAAAAACAGTAAGTCCTTTTACATGGTCGCTGTGAGTGTGGGTTATAAAAATTCCCTTGACCGCTTCGGGCGAAAGTCCGTTTTGCGAAAGACCTGCGCATATCTGCTTGCAGCAAACGCCGCAGTCGACGAGTATTCCTTCCTCACGGTCTCCGAAATATATACAGTTTCCCTTGCTGGAGGAAAACATGGGGTACATTCTTGCCAATTGATTCATTCCTTTCGGTATATCGGGTATGCCGATATACATTATCGCCGAAAATAATTGTATCACAAATTCGCAGTTTTGTCAATAAAAAATGCCGCACCCGAAAGGATACGGCATTTGTGTAATAATTTAATAAGCGAAAATTACTTTGTAAGGTTCCAGATATATCTTGCGTATTCGTCAACCGATCTGTCGGCGGAGAAAATGCCTGCGCCTGCGATATTTGCAAGGCTCATCTTTGCCCACTTCTGCTTGTCGCTGTAACATTCGCTTGCACGCTTCTGAGCTGCCTGATAGGAAGCGAAGTCTGCAAACGCCATATAGGTGTCCTTGTTCTTGAGCGAATTTGCGATCTCGAAGAACTGCTCGCCGTTAATGCCCGTTGTGAGCATATCAACTGCGCCCTTAAGAACAGGGTTCGAGTTGTAAATGTTCATTGCGCAGTAGTTAGGCTTAGCTGCGTTTACCTCGTCAACGGTCATACCGAAGAGGAGAATGTTCTCGTCGCCGACCTGCTCGTGAATTTCAACGTTTGCGCCGTCGAGCGTTCCGAGAGTAACTGCGCCGTTTATCATAAGCTTCATGTTGCCCGTACCCGAAGCCTCAGTACCTGCGAGCGAGATCTGCTCCGAAATATCAGCGGCAGGCATAAGGATCTCCGAAAGCGATACGCAGTAGTCCTCCATGAAGATAACGTTGAGCTTTTCGTTGAGCTTCTTGTCCTTCTTAAGCTCCTGCGAAATGTTCCAGATAAGCTTGATTATCTGCTTTGCCATGTAGTAGCCGGGGGCTGCCTTTGCGGCGAAGATATAGGTCTTGGGAACGAACGGAGCGTCGGGGTTAGCCTTTAAGTAGTTGTACTCAGCGATGATGTTGAGCGCATTGAGCTGCTGACGCTTGTACTCGTGAAGTCTCTTAACCTGTATGTCGAAGATAGAATCCGTGTTAAGAACAACGTCGTACTGGTTCTTTACATACTTTGCGAACTTCTTCTTGTTTTCGGTCTTTATCTTAAGGAGCTGTTCAAGAACTGCGCTGTCGTCAGCGAACGCCTTGAACTTTGAAAGCTCGCTTGCGTCCTTTAAGAAGCCGTCGCCGATGCACTTTGTGAGAAGCTTTGTAAGACCCTCGTTCGACTGATAGAGCCATCTTCTGTATGCGATACCGTTTGTAACGTTCGTGAACTTTTCGGGAGTGTAGTTGTATTCGTCGTTGAAGGTTTCCTTCTTGATGATCTCCGAGTGGATCTTTGCAACGCCGTTTACATGGTGGGAAGCGTGTACGCAGAGGGTTGCCATCTTGACCATGTTGTTCTCAATGATCGACATATGTGTAACCTTTGCGTGATCGTGATACATTTCCCACAGCTTCTTGCAGTATCTCTCGTTGATCTCAACGATGATCGAATAAATTCTCGGTGTTACGCTCTTTAAGAGGTTGCAGTCCCACTTTTCGAGAGCCTCGGGCATAACCGTGTGGTTTGTGTAAGCGAAGGTCTTTGTAACAATATCCCAAGCCTTGTCCCAGTCGTAGCCGCAGTCGTCAAGAAGTATTCTCATAAGCTCCGGAATAGCGAGAGTCGGGTGAGTGTCGTTGATATGGATAGCTACCTTGTCAGCGAGGTTGTCGAGCGTGCCGTAAACGTTCATGTGAGTGTTTACGATATCGCCTACCGAAGCCGCTACCATGAAGTACTGCTGACGCAGACGGAGCGACTTGCCCTCGGCGTGATTGTCGTTAGGATAAAGAACCTTTGTGATAGCCTGCGACATGATATTTCTTCCGAGAGCCTTTGAATAATCGCCCTTGTTGAACATTACCATATCGAAGGAGGGAACTTCTGCCTTCCACAGACGAAGCTTTGAAACAGCCTCGCTGCCGTAGCCCGATACGAACATATCGTAAGGAACTGCCATTACAGAGGTGTAGTTTTCAAGCTCAACGCAGTGGAAATTGTTGTCCCAGTATTCCTTGAGATTACCATCAAAGCGAACCTCGATAGCTGCGCTCGGAACGGGAACTAAAAGTGCAGAACCGCCGGGCAGCCAGTTGTCGGGAAGCTCCGTCTGCCAGCCCTCGTCGAGCTTCTGCTTGAAAATTCCGTACTCGTAAAGGATAGAATAACCGGTTGCGTGATAACCGTCAGCTGCAAGAGCGTCGAGATAGCAGGCTGCAAGACGTCCGAGACCGCCGTTTCCGAGACCTGCGTCCGGCTCCATCTCGTAGATGCTGTTGATAGAGATGCCGAAATCCTTGAGCATTCCGACTGTTTCATCAACCATTTCGAGATTGTAGATGCTTGTTTTAAGGCTTCTGCCCATTAAGAATTCCATCGAAAGATAATAAACCTTCTTCTTTCCTTCCGATCTGTTCTTAACGGTGAAGTGACGGCGCTTTGCCTTTAAGATGCCGACAACTATTCTTGTGAGAGCCTCGTAGACCTGCTGGTCGGAAGCCTCGTCGGGGGTGGTCTGGAAATCATTGTGGAGAACGTCGACAAATTTTGCCTTCAGCTCTTCCTTTGTGATCGTCTTTGACTTAGTAGCCTGAGCTGCTTTTGACATTTTAACCATTCCTTTCTCGCATAATGCGACTCTTTTCCTTTCACTTCATCGCATTAATACGCTGCACAGCAACGTCTTTAATGCGCTAAGTATCACAATATATATCATACCACATTTTGTGATTTTTTTCATCAACAAAACATGAATTGATTAACGTAATTTCCTGCAAATTTTTCTTTTATGAAAAGACAATTAATAAACATTTATTTTCGTAATATTACGAAATCGTTTAAGTAATATTCCTAATACTATTATATGTTAATTCTGCACATATGTCAAGGGGTTTGTTTGTCAATTCTTACGAAAAGCGTAATATTCGTAATTTTAAACTATTTGCAGACGGTAAAAGCGCGGCAAATTAACATTTTTGATAACAAAAAGGACGGCTACTGAAAAGCCGTCCCCATTGACATTACTGTGCTTTTACGATTATCTCGCCGTTTTCGGCGTCAATGCAGATAATTCCGATATCCGAGCCGTTTTCCGAAATAAGAATATCTGCGATCTTGTCCTCTATATTCTCACGGATAACCTTTCTTATATCTCTTCCGCCGAGCTTATGACCGAACGACTTTTCGGCGATCGCTTTAAGCGCCGCGTCGGTGTAGGAGCAGGTGATTGCACGTTCGCCGAGCGGTTCTTTCATTTCGTCGAGCATAAGCGCCGCAATTTTTTCATAGCTCTCCTTGCTGAGCGGATCGAATACAACTATCTCGTCAATTCTGCCGATAAATTCGGGTCGCAGAAATTCCTTTAACGCTTTAAGCGCCTTTTCCTTTGAAATTTCGCTGTCGGTCTTGTTAAATCCGACTCCCGAATCCTTGTCGGTCGAGCCTGCGTTGGAGGTCATTATGATAACGGTGTTCTTGAACGAAACGAGCCTGCCCTGCGAATCGTGTATCTGTCCCTCGTCAAGTATCTGGAGCAGAATATTCATAACATCGGGGTGCGCCTTTTCTATCTCGTCAAAAAGCACGACGGAATAAGGTCTGCGGCGAACCTTTTCGGTAAGCTGTCCTGCGTCGTCAAATCCGACATATCCCGGAGGCGAGCCGATAAGCTTGCTCACCGAATGCTTTTCCATAAATTCCGACATATCGACTCTTATTATAGGCTCGGTCTCGTCGAAAAGCGTTTCGCCAAGCGCCTTTACAAGCTCGGTCTTTCCCACGCCTGTAGGACCTACGAAGATAAACGAAGCCGGTCTTATGCGCTTTGAAAGGTGCGCTCTGCTGCGGCGGACAGCGGCGCAGACCGCCTTTATCGCATTTTCCTGACCGATAACTCTTTTAGAAAGCGTTTCGGGCAGCGAGCGTATCTTTTCAAACTCCGAAGCCTCTATCCTGCTTGCAGGAATACCCGTCCATATCTCGATAACGTGCGCAAGGTCGGCTTCGGTCACCTCGGCTGACTCTGCGGCAGGCTTAAGCTCCGCAAGTCTGTCCTCCAATTTCATTCTGTTCATTTTAAGCTCTGCGATCTTCTCGTAATCGGGTTCGCCCTCTTCGTTCTCCGCAAGGTTAACGCTTTCGTCAGCAGCCTTGAATTCGACAGATTTGCGCTCATATTCTTCAAGCGCAGCGTTCCTTGTCGAAGCGTATGCGCAAGCCTCGTCGAGCAGGTCTATCGCCTTGTCGGGCAGAAATCTGTCCGTAATATACCTCTCCGAAAGCACGGCGCAGTCATGCACGATGCTGTCGGGAACCTTTATCTTGTGGTGCGCCTCGTAATACTTCTTGATGCCCTGGAGCATAAGACAGGTGTCGCTGACGGTCGGCTCGTTTACCGTAACGGGCTGGAAACGTCTTTCAAGCGCTGCGTCCTTTTCGATATACTTTCTGTATTCGTTAAAGGTCGTCGCACCGATGACCTGAATTTCGCCCCTTGAAAGCGCAGGCTTTAGGATATTAGAGGCGCTCATGCTGCCCTCAGAGTCGCCTGCGCCGACGATAGAGTGTATCTCGTCGATAAAAAGGATAACGTTTCCGAGCTTTTTGACCTCGTCGATAAGTCCTTTGCAGCGGCTCTCAAACTGTCCTCTAAACTGCGTGCCTGCAACAAGCGCAGCCATGTCGAGCAGATAAACCTTTTTGTCGGCAAGCCTGAAAGGAACATTTCCCTCTGCAATACGCTGTGCGATACCCTCGGCGATAGCGGTTTTTCCGACGCCCGGCTCGCCTATAAGACAGGGGTTGTTCTTCTGACGTCTTGACATTATCTGGATAACTCTCGAGATCTCACGCTCTCTGCCGATTATGTTGTCAAGCTGTCCGTCCGCCGCCTTCTGCGAAAGGTCGGTGCAGTAGGTGTTGAGGTATTTAAGCTTGGGCGGCTTCTGTTCCTTTTTCTCCCTGCGGCTCTTGCGCCTTTCCTTTTCCTTCTCGTTTTCGTCGGCAAGCTCTGCGGAAAGCGGCTCTGCGCCCTCAAAGGAACTCGGCGGCTGCTGCGCTCCTCCGAACAGCTTTTCAAGACCGCCCATTATATTTCCGAACAGCTCGGGCATCGTGCTGCTGCCGCCCTGCTCGAACGACTCTCCCTCGTCGAAAAGGTCGCTCGTTGCGTTCGCCATTTCTTCAAGATCCTCGTCCGATATGCCCATTCTTTTCAGATATTCATCTATCTGCGGAATACCGGCTTCCTTTGCGCAGACAAGGCAAAGACCCTTGCCGAGTCCGCCGTTGTCGTCGTTTTGCTGACCGTTGCGGTTAAGCTGTGAAATAAAAATAACAGCAGGCCGTTTTCCGCATTTTGAACATTTCACCATCATATCTCATCCTTTCCTGTTTTACTTTTTCATATCTTTCGTTAATTTTCATATTAATACTAATGCGTAAATATTATTATACACCATTTTTCCTTTTATTGCAATAGCTTTGCGCGGTTATCACTTAATTTTCAGTTTTGCGGCGTTAATAAAGCAGGTGATAAAGCGGCAGGAAAAAGAACGATTTCAGCGAATCGACCTCAAGAAGTCCGCCGCTTGCGTCCGCTGCGAAATTTATCGTAACGGCAAGAACGATAATATTTGCGGCGGCTATAACAAGCCCCAGCAAAACTCCGCCGAAGCGTTCACCGCCCGAGCCTGCCTTGTCCTTAAAGCTGAATCCGAAAATGAAGAAGACAAGCCTCATGACAAGACTCATTATCCCCATCGTCAGCAGATAGAGCATTGATTTTATTACCGAAACGCATATTGGCGAAATATATCGCTGCTCGGCAAATTCCGCAGCCTCCTGCGGCGACTGTGCGCAGGCTCTTACTGCATCGTATATCTGTGCGTCGTTGAGCTTAATGCTGCTTAACGAGTCAAGTCCGCCGGGTATCATCATTTTGACCGATTCGGGAGTCTGTTCCGAAAGTGAGCTGTAAAATTCCTCCTTGAAGTCCGAAAGCTGTTCGCCGCTCAGACCGTGAGCCTCGGCAAGTTTTCCTATCGAGTCGGGAAGGCTTTCTGACGACCTGAGCGAATTTTCTATCTGCTCCTGCGAAGCGTCGACGCCGTAGCTTTTAAGCAGCTCGTCCGCCATCTTGACGGGGCTGTATTTTTCCGCCGTTTCGATACAGCCTTTTATCACCTCGTCCTTGAAAAACCGCTCGTAAACCGGCTCGGCAAAAACCGACGATACCGCAAAAGCCACCACTGCCGAGGCTGCGATAGATATAAGGCTGAATATGTGGTATTTATAGCCTTTTACAAACCCCTCGAAAAGCGGTCCTAAAATAAGAAGTATCACCATTATATCGAGAACTGCTGCGGCTGCGTTTTTCATCTGTTTATCTCCTTAAAAAATTAAGCTGTGCGCTGTTACATTGTTACATTTCAAAGCCTATCTTGTCAATATCGTGTCTGCCAAGAAGATAGAGCGCCGAGTTTATATATGCAAAGTCGGAATATTCTTTGGTAAGCTGTGCCGTTGCGGCAAGCGACGCTCCGAACGAATAAGCGTAAGCCGTGTCGGAGGTAAGAAGCACAACTCTCTTTTCGCACACCCTTATCTTCTTTGCGCCGTGTATATCGGGTATCTCACGATAGCTTTCGGCGTCCTTTGCGTCTGCGTCGGCAATTATAAGCCTGCTCGTGTTCTTGTTCGAGCTGCTTATTATGACCGCCGAGCAGGACGGGTCGGCGCAGTAATCCTCAAGCGTTCCACCGTAGTCGTACTGCGATAATATCGTGCCGTCCGAGGAAATTGTATACATCGCCGTGTCGCCGATAACGCAGTAATTTCCGGCGTCGTTTTTAACGCAGGCGACCGCAAGACAGCTTAGCTTTTCGCTTATCATTTTTTCGCCGTCGCTGTCGAATTCTATCGAGCGCACCTGTGAATATATCTGTCCGTCTTCCGAAGAGAAGGTACATATCGTTGCGCTGTTGGAGCCGCTGTCGACAGACGCGGACATTATCCTCTGAACGCTGTCGTATCTGTAAATAAGCTTGCCGTCGGGGTCGTAGATAAGCAGGCTTGAAGCGTATTTCTCGCTTGCCGTAAGCACCGCCGCCGTTCCGTTGTCGCCGAGCGAGGCGGTCAGAATATCGTTGTCCGCCGACTTTGAATAGATCTCTCCGCTTTTGTTGTAAAGTCGGAACTGATCGCTGCCGCTGTCGAAAACAAGCACTCTTTTGCCGTTTACCCTCGTTACAGGCTTTGAGAAAACGTGGTTATAATTCGCCCTTTCCTTACCGTTTTCATCATAGAATGTAAGCGTGTGAGAGTCGGCGGCGAGAAGATTGTTTTTCACGCCGTAAATGCTTACCGCCGAAGGCTCGTCGGGCGTTATCGGGAAATTGCCCGAAGCAACCTCGCCGTCGTTCGTTATCGTGCTTACCGGCTTGTCGAAAATATCCTCAAGCTTCGGCAGCCAAGTCGGATAGGTCATGTATATCGCAATTCCGATAAGCAGCACGATAAGCGCCGCCACTATCCGCTTCAGATTTCTTATCGAGCGTTCATTTTTTCTGACGCTTATAAGGTCTGTGTGCTTTGCCCGTCCGGACTTTTCGCTTTGTCTTTTTCTTTCGTCCATTTGCTTTTCCTTTCCTTTTTATATGATTTTGATTAGTATTTAATAGAACACCTTGTTGAGATAAAGTCCCTGCGGCGGAACGGTTCTTCCTGCGAGCGTTCGGTCACGCTTACAAAGCAGCGTTTTTATCGCCCCCTGCGGCAGCTTGCCCTCGTTTATGTGAAGCAGCGTGCCGACCATTATCCTTACCATGTTGTAAAGAAAACCGTCGCCCGAAACGTAGAATTTAACAAGCTCTCCCTCACGCACAACGTCAAAGCGGCGGATAGTTCTGACCGTGTTTTCCTTTGTGCAGTCGGCACAGCAGAACGATTTAAAATCATGCTCGCCTAAAAAATCCTTCGCCTCGTTATCAAGCAGCCGTTCGTCTATCGGATACCACGAGCGAAAGGCGGTGTGCTGATAAAAGGGGTCTTTAATCTCGCTGTTGTGTATTATGTATTCATATTCCTTTCCCTTGCAGCAGTAGCGAGCGTGAAAATCCTCCGCCGCCTCCTCGCAGGAAAGTATCGCAATATCATCGGGCAGCCTTGAATTTGTCCCGAAAACAATTCCCCGACAGGTGATAGTGCTTTCGGTCTGAAAGCTGAAATAAAACTCTCTTGCGTGAACGCCTGCGTCGGTGCGTGAACAGCCGTAGATCGTCACATTCTCGCCAAGCAGCGAGGAAAGCGCCTCCTCGACCGCCTGCTGAACGGTATAAGCGTTGTTCTGCCGCTGAAAGCCGTGGTAGGAGGTTCCGCAGTAGGACATTTTTACCTTGAAATTTCTCATGTTTATTATATCTTAAAGCCCTCTATGTCGGACAATCGGATAATTCTTACCCCCCCCGTTTTCTGCGCCGACAAGCAGCTTTATCCATTCGTCGTCGACAGCTAAAACGGTGCATTTTACATTATCTAAATATCCGCCCATGATAACGCAGTCTTTTCCGGCAAGCTCTTTTATGAGAGTGGGAGAGCCAAACTGTCTTTTTTCAAGTCTTATAAGTCTTTTTTCTATCGACTGTATCTTCGATTCGCCGTATGTGCCGTTTGAACTCATAAAAGATCACCTCGTTGTTATTCTATTAAAATGTTCAGTGCGATTATTATGCCGAAAAACAGCGCCGTCCATGCAATAGCTAAAAAATCACGGTAGGACGTTTTAAGCTGCTTCATTCTCGTTCTGCCCTCTCCGCCGTGATAACAGCGGCACTCCATCGCCATTGCAAGCTCCTCGGCTCTTCGGAATGACGAAACGAAAAGCGGAATGAAAATCGGTATCATTCCTTTGACCTTGTCGGTAAGCGAGCCTGTGTCAAGCTCAGAGCCCCTCGCCTTCTGTGCGTTCATTATCTTGTCGGTCTCCTCGATAAGCGTCGGGATAAACCTAAGCGCTATCGTCATCATCATCGCAAGCTCATGAACGGGGACTTTTATCTTTTTGAGCGGCGAAAGAAGCCGCTCGATAGCGTCCGTCAGGTCGATAGGCGAGGTCGTGTAGGTAAGCAGCGACGAGCCGACGATAAGGCAGATTATTCTCACCGTCATGAAAACGGCTGTGTCGATACCCTCGTCGGTAAGTTTTATAAATTTCCATTCAAAAACAGGGTCGCCCGTTCTTACAAATATAAGGTTTAAAAGCGCCGTGAAAATCACTATCGGCACGATAGGCTTTAAACTTTTTGCCATCATCACGGGCGGTATTTTTGAGAAAAGAAAGCTGAGCAGGATAAATACGACTCCTGCGACAAGCCCCCATATATTTTTTGCGAGAAACAGCATTACGATGAATGCGGCGGTAAGCGTCAGCTTAACACGTGCGTCCATCTTGTGTACGGGCGAGCCGCCCGGAAAATACTGTCCTATCGTTATGTCCCTAAGCAATGTTTTTCCTCTTTCCTATTTCCTTATACTATCCTTTTCCTTTAAATAAATTTAAGCCGTTATCTTTTCTGCCCGAGCTTTTCAAGCAGTAATTTTTCGGCATATTTTACCGTGTAAACGTCTTTGTCAAGGTCATATCCCATTTCGATAAGTTTATGGAACACCTTTGTGACCTGCGGAACCGAAAGACCTATCCGCTCAAGTTCGTCGCTGCGTGAAAAAACCTTCGGCGGAGTGTCGAAGCAGTAAACGCCGCCCTCGTTCATAACGAGTATCCTGTCGGCATATTTTGCAATATCCTCCATCGAATGTGAAACGATAAGCACCGTGTTTTTCTTCTCCTCGTGATAACGCTTTATCATCTCGAAAATCCTGTCCCTGCCCTGAGGGTCAAGTCCCGAAGCAGGCTCGTCGAGGATAAGCACCTTAGGCTCCATAGCCATAACGCCTGCGATCGCCGCACGCCGCTTCTGTCCGCCCGAAAGCTCAAACGGCGATTTATCGAGCTTATCGGGAGAAAGCCCCACAAGCTCGGCGGTTTCATATACCCTGCGCTCTATCTCCGCCCCGTCAAGCCCCATATTCTTAGGACCGAATGCAATATCCTTGAACACCGTTTCCTCAAAAAGCTGATATTCGGGATACTGGAAAACAAGTCCCACCTTAAAGCGAACCTCTTTGAGCTTCTGCTTATCGTTTGCAAAATCAACGTTGTCGATAAGCACCTTGCCCGAGGTCGGCTTTATAAGTCCGTTGAAGTGCTGTATAAGCGTTGATTTTCCCGAGCCTGTATGCCCGATAACGCCTATCATCTCGCCCTCGTTTATTTCAAGACTTACGTTGTCAAGCGCAACCTTGCGAAAAGGCGTGTTCTCGCCGTAAACGTAAGTTAAGTTTTCCGTTTTGATAATTGCCATGTCATTCTCCGTTATTCTTTCTCTTTTGCATCTTTAGCATTTGCGCTTTCAAGCAGCCCGGCAAGCGCCTTTACACATTCTTCCTCGGTGATTATATCCTGCGGAAGGTCAAAACCCTTTTCACGCAGTCTGTAAACAAGCTCCGTCACCTGCGGAACGTCAAGACCCAAATTCTTCATGGTCTTAACCTGAGAGAATATCTGCTTCGGCGTGCCGTCCATTATAATTTCGCCGCCGTCTATAACAACAACTCTGTCCGCCTGCGCCGCTTCGTCCATGTAATGCGTTATAAGCACGATGGTAACGCCCTTTTCACGATTGAGCATTTTTATCGTTTTCATGACCTCCTGCCTGCCCCTCGGGTCGAGCATTGCGGTCGGCTCGTCAAGCAGGATACACTGCGGCTGCATTGCGATTATTCCTGCGATAGCGACACGCTGTTTCTGTCCGCCCGAAAGCTTGTGCGGAGCGTGCATACGGTATTCATACATTCCGACCGTCTTTAAAGCCTCGTCAACACGGCGGCGTATCTCCTTCGGCTCAACACCTAAATTCTCCAGCGCAAACGCAACGTCCTCCTCGACGATAGTTGCAACTATCTGATTATCGGGATTCTGAAAGACCATTCCTGCGCTTTTTCTTATGTCGAGCAGACGGCTTTCGTCCTTCGTGTCAAATCCGTTTACCGTGACCTCGCCGCTTTCGGGGATATTAACTGCGTTAAAGCATTTTGCAAGAGTCGATTTTCCCGAGCCGTTGTGTCCAAGCACGGCGACGAATTCGCCCTGCTTTATATCGAGCGAAATGTCCTTTAAAACCTCGGTCTTGACGGGCGGTTCTTCCATGTTGTTTATATATGAAAAGCATAGATTTTTCGCCTTGATAAAACTGTTCATTTTCATACCTTCCAAAAAAGCTGGATTATTCCTTATTCTTTATTCCTTAGTCCTTAGTCCATATAGCCGTCGAGCCGCAGGGAAGCGCAAGCCCCGACTTTTCGACCGGCAGACCTATCTCGTCCGACGTGACCTTTCCGCCGAAACGGGGTATAAGCACCTCGCCTAAAATATACTGCATGACCGACGGCGAAAGTCCCGTTGTGTAGCTGTTGAGCAGGAAAAAATCAGGCTCGTCGCAAAGCACCTGAGCGCAGGTGTTTACAAGCTCGTAAATGCAGTCCTCAAGTTTCCAGACCTCGCCGCCCGGACCTCTGCCGTAGCTCGGAGGGTCCATTACAATTCCGTCGTAGCGGTTGCCTCGTCTTATCTCACGCTTTACGAACTTATCGCAGTCGTCCACAAGCCAGCGTATCGGCTTATCCGAAAGACCGCTCGCCTCGGCGTTGTCCCTCGCCCACGACACCATTCCCTTTGAAGCGTCGACGTGCGTTACCGCCGCACCCGCATTAGCGCAGGCAAGCGTTGCGCCGCCCGTGTAGGCGAAAAGATTTAGCACCTTCAGCTGATGGTCGGCGGCTTTGATCCTGTCTGCCATAAAGTCCCAGTTTACCGCCTGCTCGGGAAAAAGTCCCGTGTGCTTGAAGCCTGTCGGACGGATAACGAATTTCAGATCGTTGTAATTTATCGTCCAGCTTTCGGGCAGCTTCTTTTTAAATTCCCATTCGCCGCCGCCCTTGTTCGAGCGGTGATAAATTCCGTCAGCCTTTTCCCAGAGGTCGCTTTTGTGCGGCGTTTTCCAGATTATCTGCGGATCGGGACGAACGAGAACCTTTCCGCCCCAGCTTTCGAGCTTGTCGCCGCCCGATGTATCTATTATCTTATAGTCTGTCCAGTTTTTAGCTATGCGCATGATAGATTTTCCTTTACATTTTAATATTATGCAGTTTATTTTTTTGGGATCAATATCCTTTTTTCTTTAGTTCCGATACGACGCTGAGATAAAAATCTCTTATGTCCGAGATCTCAAGCGGATCCTCCGACCGCTTTTTTGAAAAGCGCATACGCCGGACGTCTACCTCGTCGGCGTGGGAGATGCCTCTGCGTGAGGTCGACGTATACATACCGTGAAACTCGCCTCTGCTGACAGCCCGTTCTGACAGCAAGCCATCGTTTTCCCCTTCAAAATGCCTCACGACAAGATACGGCACAACCATTGTTATATCGCTCAGCGCACCTTTCATCTTAAATCCGAAGCTTTGATAATAAACTCCGCCGCAGTCGGGATTTTCTTCGTTGAAGCGCTGCGCCGCCGAAGTGGTGAACTGATAAAAAACATTGTATGCGCAAGGATTTTTGTCGCCCAGCAGTTTCATACATAAGTCCGTGAGTTTTCCTGCCGCCCGAACGAGAATATCCGGCAGCTTCAGCAGCTTGTCGACCGTTATCGAACCGTTGTGCGGAGTATTAACCGTAGTAAGCGATGCGACCTTGTCCGCCATGCCAAGCGAAGAGATAAGATAGCGAGCTTCAAGACCGCCTTTTGAGTGCGCTATGATATTGACCTTTTCCGCACCGGCTGCGTCAAGCGCCGTTTTAAGACTCTCTCCGACAACACGGGCGTTTTCCTCTATGGTCGCTGCGCTGTCCTGATTTCCGTAGAAAATCCTTGCGCCGTGGGCTTCGAGATACTTAGGAATACGTCCCCAGTAATTAAGATATCTGCGGTCGCGAAACCCCATTCCGTGAACGAGCAGTATCGGATATTTCAATGCACAGCAGTCGGAAGCCGCTCTGTCTTTCATCTGCTTTTTTTCCACGGTCTTGCCTTTTCCGTCCAGCCCTTTGATTTCCAGTATTCCTTATCGGCCGGGCTTATGCCCTTAAAAAATCTGCTGTTAAGCTCAAAGAACGCTTTTGTTTTAAGCGGCGGTCTTACCCTGCCGTCAGCCGACCTTATTTTCGCCGCAAGCCTTTCCATGTCCTTTTCGATCTTTCGCTTTTTCGCCGGCTTGACCTCGTTCCACGCTGTAGCCATTACCGCCGCTCCGTAGCTGTAATATCTGCCAATGCCCCAGAAACGGAACGAATCGGTTATATCCTTGCAGGTAGTTTTCATTCCTGCGCCTGCCGCTGTCGATATTGCGACAGCCTGCTTTGAGAACATTTTCTCTTCCGGACGGTGTACTATCCATCTCCAGCCGTAATGGTCGAGAAACGCTTTCATCGAGCCGGTGCAGTGGTAAACGTACACGGGAGAGGTGAATATCAGCAGGTCTGCGCCGTCGATAGCCTCGGTCAGCGGACGCAGCTTTTCATAATGCGGACAATGCTTTTCGCTTTTCATAAAGCACTGCGTACAGCCGCAGCAGAATTCGCCGAAATCACGGGGCAGGAAAAACTCCGTGACATCGCCGCCCAGCTTATCGCCAAGCATTTTTCCTATGTGATATGTAGAACCCTTGTGATTCTGCCCATGTATCATACATATCTTCATGCTTTGTCCTCCCGTGATCATTTATTGCACGCTTTGGTGTTCAAAGCCCGTCACATTTCTTCGATAAGCTCTGCGACCTTGTTTGCGTAAGCGGTTATCTCGTCGATATTTCTGCCCTCGAGCATAACTCTCACGAGCGGTTCGGTGCCCGATTCTCTTACAAGTATCCTGCCGTTGCTGCCAAGCGTTTTTTCAATTGCGGCTATTTCATCCGTAACGGCGGCGGTCTTGTTCCACATACCCTTCTTGTCGGCGGTTATCTTAACGTTTACAAGCACCTGCGGAAAGCACTCCATGCAGGAGGCAAGCTCGCTTGCTTTCTTTCCCGTTTCGGAGAGAATACAAAGCAGCTTTACGCCCGTAAGCTCGCCGTCGCCCGTGTTTGCATGGTCGAGCATGATTATATGTCCCGACTGCTCGCCGCCTAAGTTGTAGCCGTTTTCGAGCATTTCTTCAAGAACATACCTGTCGCCGACAGCGGTAGTTTTTGCGTTTATCCCCTCGCTTTCGGCGAATTTGAAAAAGCCTATGTTAGTCATAACGGTAACGACGCAGGTGTCGTTTCTGAGCGTGCCGCTGCTTTTCATATGCTTTGAGAAAATTGCAAGCAGCTTGTCGCCGTCTATAAGCTCGCCTTTTTCGTCGACCGCAAGGCATCTGTCGGCGTCGCCGTCAAACGCAAGACCAATATCGCAGCCGTTTTCTACTACGGTCTTTTTTAAGTCCTCAATGTGAGTCGAGCCGCAGTTTTCGTTAATGTTCGTTCCGTCCGCATTATTATGTATAAACACGCAGTCCGCTCCAAGACCCTCGAAGATCTGTCTTGCAGTCGCACAGGCAGAGCCGTTTGCACAGTCGACAGCCGCCTTTATGCCGTCAAGTCTGCGTTTTGCCGAACCGATTATAAAGTCGATATAGTCCTTTGCGGCGTTCGTTTCATAAATTATCCTGCCTATATCGCAGCCGTCTTTAAGCTGCATTTTTTCGGGTGTGTCGAGAATAAGCTCCTCGATCTCCTCTTCAACGTTGTCGGAAAGCTTAAAGCCTGTCGAGGAGAACAGCTTGATTCCGTTGAACTCTACCGAGTTGTGCGAAGCCGAGATCATAACTCCTGCGTCTGCGCCGTATTTTTTCACAAGCATAGCGACCGCAGGCGTCGGAACAACGCCGAGCAGGTGAGCGTTCGCACCGACCGAGCATATTCCTGCCGCAAGCGCAGCTTCAAGCACGCCGCCCGAGATACGGGTGTCCTTTCCGATTATTATTTTCGGCGCATGATCCGTCGTCTTTGCAAGAACGAGCGCAGCCGCTCTTCCTATATTCATAGCAAGCTCGCAGGTAAGCTCTGTAATAGCCACTCCGCGCGCTCCGTCTGTTCCGAATAATCTTCCCATAATAAAATCTCCTAACTTATTTAATGCGTAAATTCGCTTTGTACGGTTCGTAATTTCGCAGTATCAAAGATGCGTCTGTCCGTCTTTTAAAATGCCGAGGTGGTCGTAGGCAAGCTGCGTTGCGACTCTTCCCCTCGGGGTCTTCGCAAGAAATCCGAGCTGCATAAGATACGGCTCGCACACGTCCTCTAAGGTGACGGCTTCCTCGCCGAGAGCGGACGCAAGCGTCTGAAGTCCGACAGGACCGCCGTTATAGCCTTTGATTATCATTGTAAGCATTCTTCTGTCGAGCTTGTCAAGACCGAGCGAGTCTATCTCAAGACGGTCGAGCGCAAACTTTGCGATGTCCTTTGTGATCCTGCCGTCGCCCATTATCTGTGCGTAATCTCTCGTGCGGCGGAGCATTCTGTTTGCGATTCGGGGCGTGCCTCTTGAACGTGAAGCAAGCTCCATTGCGCCGTCAAGGTCGCAGGGAACGCCGAGTATCATCGCCGAGCGCATGATTATATCCGCAAGCTGCTGCGGCTTGTAAAGCTCCAGACGTTCGATAATTCCGAATCTGTCACGAAGCGGAGCGCTAAGCTGTCCCGAGCGTGTAGTCGCCCCGATAAGCGTAAACTTGTTAAGCTCGACCCTTATCGACCTTGCCGCCATGCCCTTTCCCGTCACTATGTCAAGGCTGTAATCCTCAAGCGCAGGATACATTATCTCCTCGACCTGCCTTGAAAGGCGGTGTATCTCGTCGATAAAGAGAACGTCGCCCTTTTCAAGCGTCGTCAGAAGCGCCGCAAGGTCGCCCGGCTTTTCGATAGCAGGGCCCGAGGTCGTGCGGATATTAACGCCCATTTCGTGTGCGATTATCATTGAAAGGGTAGTCTTTCCCAGTCCGGGAGGGCCGTAAAGAAGAACGTGGTCGAGAGCGTCGCCCCTCTGCTTTGCGGCGTCGATACAGATCTTTATGTTGTCCTTAACGCTGTCCTGACCGATATATTCGTCAAGCGACCTCGGACGGACGCTTACTTCAAAATCGTCGGTCGTGTCGGGTATCTGTTCGTTCGGCGATACCAGCCGTGATTCAAAATCAAATTCACCTTGTTCTATCATATGCTATTCTCCGGATCATTATTTTTGCGGTCTTATATTTTCGTCAGAATTTCGCAAGCGCCCTAAGCGACATACGGATAAGTTCCTCGCTCGCAAGCGTTGGGTCGAGCTTTGAAAGCGCCGACATAGCCTCGCCCTCGGTGTAGCCCAGCACTTCAAGAGCAGTAAGTGCGTCGGCGATATTCGCCCCGACGGCAGGCGTGAGCGGCTGCATCGACTTTTCGCCGCCCCTTACCGAAATAGTTTCGCCCGTAAGCTTGTCTTTAAGCTCTAAAATTATGCGCTGAGCGGTCTTTGCGCCGATGCCTTTAGCCTTTGTAAGCGCCTTCGAGTCGCCCGTTGCAACGCAGAGCGCAAACCGCTGTGAATCCATTTCCGAAAGGATAGAGGTCGCCGCCTTAGGGCCCACTCCCGAAACGCCGATAAGCAGCTTGAAGCATTTAAGCTCCTCCTTGTCCGCAAAGCCGTAAAGCTCGACAGCGTCCTCTCTTACCGAAAGGTGCGTGTAAAGCATTACGCTTTCCTTTCCGGCTATTTTCTGAAGCGTGCTGAAGGTCGTTTTGCAGGCATATCCCACGCCTGCGCACTCTATCACCGCAAGCTCAGGCTCGGTGTGAATTATTTTTCCGCTGACCGAATATATCATAATACTTATGCTCCCTCTGCTAGATGCTAGATACATAGAGTCTAGAGTCTAGACGTTTGATTTTTTACGATTGTGGTAATTGAACTTCTAGTATCTAGCCTCTAAGATTCTAGCTACCAGATGCTAGATACATAGAGTCTAGAGTCTAGACGTTTGATTTTTTACGATTGTGGTAATTGAACTTCTAGTATCTAGCCTCTAAGATTCTAGCTTCTAGATGCG
>JBJERC010000025.1:51128-57484 GCA_051882075.1 Oscillospiraceae bacterium
TTGTGGTAATTGAACTTCTAGTATCTAGCCTCTAAGATTCTAGCTTCTAGATGCGTTTTAATATATTAAGCGAATTTACCGAATATGCGTGGGTTATCGCAAGCGCAACGGCGTCGGCGGCGTCGTCGGGCTTTGGTATCTCTTTAAGGTGAAGAATACTTCTCGTCATTTCCTGCACCTGAATTTTTTCCGCCCGTCCGTAGCCCGTAAGCGCGCTTTTTACCTGAAGCGGAGTGTATTCGTGTATCGGGATTCCTGCCTGTATCGCAGGGAGGAGGGTAACGCCCCTTGCCTGCGCAACGTCAATTACCGTCTTCTGATTTGTGTTGAAAAACAGCTTTTCGATGCTCATCTCGTCGGGGTGATACATATCCGTCAGACACTTCATATCGTCGTATATCGCCTTTAGCCGACGTTCAAACGGCATATCCGCCGCAGTCGTTATCGCACCGAAGCCGACAAGGGATATTCTTGCGCCGTCGTAGTCGATAATTCCGTAGCCGACTATTGCATATCCGGGGTCGATTCCAAGTATCCTCATTTTTATCACTCTTTTCCAACGGCAAAGAACAGGCTGTCCGTTTTGTTTTTACAATCCCTTTTATTATAGCATATTATGGTGTGCTTTTCAAGTGTTTTTGATAAAAAAGCCGTGACGTTTGACTTGTATTAACTTGTGTGTTATAATAAGCACATACACCTTGAACTTGTAAGGGAGAGTGAGTACAAAATGACGCTTCGGCATTTAAAGATATTTTTGTGCGTTGCGCAGTGCGGCGGAATGACGGCGGCGGCGCAGAAGCTGTATATATCGCAGCCTACCGTAAGTCAGGCGATAGCCGAGCTTGAAAAGTATTACAATGTGCGGCTGTTTGAAAGGCTTTCGCAGAAGCTTTATATCACCGAGGACGGAAAGAGAATGCTTTCTTATGCAAGGCATATTATCGACTCGTTCGGGGAAATGGAAAACGCTATGAAAGAAGCAGGTGAAAATCCGCAGCTTCGGATAGGGTGCAGCGTTTCGGTCGGAACTTATCTTATAAACCGACTGCTTGACGAGGCGCAGGAGCGGCTGAAAAAATTCCGTGTGAGCGTTACCGTCGACAATACCTCGTGCATTGAAAAGCTGCTGCTTTCGAGCGAGATAGATTTAGGATTAGTCGAGGGTATCGTCGCTGACCCCGACCTTGTGACGATACCCGTGTGCGAGGACGAGCTTGTGCTTGTGTGCGGAAAGGGTCACAGGCTTGCAGGCAAAAAGGGACTTTCGCTTTGCGACCTTGAGGGCGAGGCTTTTATTTCCCGTGAAAAGGGAAGCTCCGACCGAAATCAGCTCGAGCGGCTTTTCGACGAGAAAAATATAATGCTCGACCGCTGCTGGCACTGCTCGAACACCGAGGCGATAAAAAATGCGGTAATGCACGGCAGAGGGCTTGCCGCCCTTTCGTCAATGACAGTCGAAAAGGAATGTGCCGCAGGAGAGCTTGTAACGCTCGACGTTTCGGGGCTGCCCGTTAAAAGAACGATAAATCTTATCTATCACAAAAACAAGTATATCTCGCCGGGCATGAAGATAATGCTCGACGTATGTGAAAATTACAGATAAAAAACAGCGTGCGGCGAAATTTACCGTACGCTGTTTTTCATATCATTCCGCCGCCTCTACCGACAAAACCTCGTAACCTGCGTCGGTAACTGCTTTTGCAAGCTGCTCATCGGGAATGTCCTTTTCAAGCTCGATATATGCGCACTTGTCCTCAAGCGAAACGTCTGCCGAAACGCCGTCCATCGCATTTAACAGCTTTGATACCGTGCCCGTGCAGTGAGCGCACATCATGCCTTCTATCTTCATTACCTTTTTCACCTTCACGTCTGCCGCCTCCTTTCCGTTTAATGTGTAAATTTGTCCGCCGCCTGTTCGGTTCTTTTCGACCGCAGATCTTTTCGTTTTGAAAAGATTGAGCCGCAGCGCATTTGTAACCACGCAGGCGGAGCTTAAACTCATTGCGGCGGCGGCAAATACAGGGTCGAGCTGAATTCTGAATATCGGGTAGAAAACTCCTGCCGCAAGCGGTATGCCGAGCGAATTGTAAATAAGCGCCCAGAAAAGATTCTGCTTGATATTTTTAAGAGTCGCACGGCTAAGCCTTACAGCCTCGGCGGCGTCGCGAAGATCGTTTTTCATAAGCACGATATCCGCAGCCTCGACCGCAATATCCTGACCTGCACCGACGGCGATGCCAACGTCGGCGGCGGCAAGAGCCGGAGCGTCGTTTATTCCGTCGCCTATCATAGCGGTTATCTCGCCGCCGCTTTTAAGCTGACCGATGATCCTCGCCTTGTCCTCCGGAAGAAGCTCGGCGAAAACCTGATCGATGCCAAGTTTTTTGCCGACAGCCTCGGCGGTTTTTGCGTTGTCGCCCGTAAGCATAACGGTTTTTATCCCCATTTGCTTAAAGCTGTCGACCGCATCTTTCGAGGTGCTTTTTATCGGGTCGGATATAACGATAACGCCCGCCGCACTTTTACCGACGGCAGCAAAAAGCGGTATCTCGCCGTTTTGCGCCGCCTGCTCCGCAATGCCCGAAAGGGAAGTAATGTCGATACCGTTCTGCGACATAAGCCGCCCGTTTCCGATAATGACCCTTTCACCGCCGACCGTTCCCGAAATTCCGCCGCCTGCCGTTTCGGCGTAGTCCGTGCAGGGCGTAAGGCTTATACCGTTGTGCGAGCAGCACTCCGTCACCGCCTTTGCGAGCGGATGTGAGGAATTAGCCTCCGCCGAGCCTGCAAGAGATAGCAGCTTCTTTTCGGAAATTCCGTTTGTAAATGTTTTGCTTACCGTAGGTCTGCCCTCGGTACAGGTGCCCGTTTTATCGAGCACTGCGGCGGTTATTCCGTGCGCTGTTTCAAGGCTTTCCGCCGATTTTATAAGAATACCCTCCTGCGCTCCTCTTCCCGTGCCTACCATAACGGCTGTCGGGGCGGCAAGTCCGAGAGCGCACGGGCAGGAGATGACAAGCACCGAGATAGCTGACCGAAGCGCCGCCGCAGGATCTTTTGCAAATACAAGCCAGACGGAAGCGGAAGCGAGTGAAATACATATGACGGCAGGAACGAAGACGCCGCTGACCTTATCGGCGAGCCGTGCGATAGGCGCTTTAGAGGACGCCGCCTGCTCGACAAGTCCGATTATCTGCGAAAGGGTAGAGTCCTTTTCTGTTTTGTCGCAGCGGCATTTGACATAGCCGCCCGTCAGTACCGATGCACTCATAAGTTTGTCGCCGACCGTTTTTTCGGCAGGAATGCTTTCGCCCGTAAGCGCCGACTGGTCGACAAAACAGCCGCCCTCGATAACGGTAGAATCGCAGGGAACAGAGCCGCCTGCTTTAAGTATCAGAATATCTCCGACAGCTATATCGCAGACTTTAATTTCCGTTTCCTTTCCGTCACGGAGAACAAAAGCGGTCTTTGGCGCTAAATTCACAAGCTTGCTTATTGCGTCGGACGTTTTGCTTCGGCTTTTGGCTTCAAGATACTTGCCGACCGTTATAAGCGTAAGTATCATTCCGCAGGACTCGTAATAAAGCTCCATGACATAGCCGTGAGCCTGCGCCGTATTTCCTCTGCCGATATGATAAGCCGCCATATATGTGCCGAAAAGGCTGTAAACAAAAGCCGCCGAAGCGCCGAGCGCAATAAGGCTGTCCATATTAGGCGAACGTCTTGCGAGATTTTTAAAGCCGTTTGAAAAGAAATGAAAATTAAGCGTGATTATCGGCACGGTAAGCAAAAGCTGCGTCAGCGCAAATATCATCATATTTTCATGCCCTTCAAATATATCGGGCAGCGGCAGACCGAGCATATGACCCATACACAGATAAAACAGCGGAACAAGAAAGCACACCGACAGGATAAGGCGGCGTTTCATTTTTTTACATTCGTCAGACTTTGCGCCGTGCTTTTCCGGCGGCTGCGCACCGCTTTCGGCTGCGCCGTAGCCTGCTTTCTGAACCGCCGAAATTATCTCCGACTCGTCTGTAACGCTTTCGTCAAACTCCGCCTGCATCGAATTCTGAAGCAGGCTTACGTTTACCGAAAGAACTCCTTTTACGCCTTTTACCGCCTTTTCGACATGAGCCTGACAAGCGGAGCAGGTCATGCCTGTAACATCAAATTTTTTCTTTTTCATCATATATTTCCTTTCCGACCGAAAACGGCGTTACTTTAGCTTTTTCATAAGCTCGACCGCTTCGTCGATTATCTCCGTATTTCCCTCTTTTATCTGCTCGGCAACGCAGGTCTGCATATGCTCTTTGAGCAGGATATATCCCACCCCCTGCAATGCGCTTTCTGCGGCGGCTATCTGAGTGAGAATATCTCCGCAGTAGCGGTTTTCGTCGAGCATTTTCTGTATACCGCCCAGCTGTCCGACAATACGGTTTATGCGGCTTCTTAACTGCCGCAGCGATTCTTCGCTCCTCGGCGTATGCTTATACCGACAGCAGCATTCCTGCCGCTCCTGCGCCTTTGTTTCAAAATTCTCTTCCATTGTCCGTTCCTCCTGTAATATACCCCCTTGGGTATTTTTTTATAATTACATTATATACCCCCATAGGGTATTTGTCAAGAGGTTTACGAAAATTTAATAAAAAATCACTTCTGACCTAAGTTTCAGAAGTGACCTTTATTCCCAAACATAAAAACGTTTCAGCGATTCAGATTAAAAGCGTTCATTCCCGGGTAGACCGCCGCCGTGCCGAGCCGTTCCTCGATCCTTAAAAGACGGTTATACTTTGCCGTCCTTTCCGAGCGGCTCGGCGCGCCCGTCTTTATCTGACAGGTATTGAGCGCAACGGCAAGGTCGGCAATAAAGGTATCGGCGGTCTCGCCCGAGCGGTGAGAGGCGATAGCGGTAAAGCCCGACTTGTGCGCAAGTTTGACGGCTTCGAGCGTTTCGGAGACCGTGCCTATCTGATTTGGCTTTATAAGAACGGAATTTCCGCAGCCGCTCTCTATTCCTCTTGCGATCCTTTTTGTATTCGTCACAAAAAGGTCGTCGCCGACAAGCTGAACCCTGCCGCCCAGCGTTTCGGTAAGCTGTTTCCAGCCCTCCCAGTCCTCCTCGTCGAGTGCATCTTCTATCGAGATTATCGGATATTTTTCGGTAAGGCTGCGCCAGTGTGCGATAAGCTCTGACGAGGTGTATTTCTCTCGGGATTTAGGCAGGAGATACTCGCCCTTTTTATCGCTTTTCCATTCGCTTGAGGCGGCGTCGACAGCTATCATAAAATCACGATAGGGAACATAGCCTGCATTTTTTACAGCCTCGAGAATAAACACTATCGCCTCCTCGTCATTCGCAAGGTTCGGCGCAAATCCGCCCTCGTCGCCGACCGCTGTTGAAAGTCCGTTTGTCTTTAGCAGCGCCGCAAGCGAATGAAAGACCTCGGCGCACCATCTCAGACCCTCTTTAAACGACGGCGCACCTGTCGGCATTATCATAAATTCCTGAACGTCGATATTATTTGCGGCGTGCGCTCCGCCGTTTAAAATATTCATCATCGGAACAGGCAGGCGGTTTGCGCAAGCTCCGCCTAAGAATCTGTAAAGGGGAATATGAAGTGAAGCCGCCGCCGCCCTTGCGCTTGCTATCGACACGGCAAGAATCGCATTTGCTCCGAGTTTAGTTTTGCCGTCGGTTCCGTCGGCGTCGAGCATTGCCTTATCGACTTCGTAAATATCGCAGGCGCAGATACCCGAAACGGCGTCGGCGATAACGGTATTTACATTGCTGACCGCCTTAGAAACGCCCTTGCCGCCGTAGCGTGACTTATCTCCGTCACGAAGCTCTAAAGCCTCAAATCTTCCCGTCGACGCACCGCTCGGCGCCGCGCCCCTTGCGCAGCTTCCGTCGGCAAGCATGACCTGTGCTTCAACGGTCGGGTTTCCCCTTGAGTCAAGAATTTCCCTGCCGGCGACCTTAACTATTTTCATATCATTCATAAATTTTCCTCCCGGTTCTATGACAATTAAACTCTTCAAGATTACTATTGACGAGCGGTGCGTTTTTTATACGCAGGAGTTATGAAAATGCGTTTAAATAATTAAATTTAAGTTAATTAATTTTTTATTTTAAAAATCTGAAAATCCTCTTGACAAATTATAATCGGTATGATATAATAGCAAAGTACCAATCATTCATTGCTATTACAAATACAGGGGTATAGCTCAGATGGTAGAGCAGCGGTCTCCAAAACCGCGTGCCGAGGGTTCGATCCCTTCTGCCCCTGCCATATTATCTGCATGAAATAGATATCATGCCCGAAAAGCCCGTATTTACGGGCTTTTTTCGT
>JBJERC010000026.1:0-143101 GCA_051882075.1 Oscillospiraceae bacterium
TAAGTGCGGACAAAAATCTGTCCTTCGTGCCGCCGCCGACCATGTAAATCGTCGAGTATACTCTTCCCGTGCAGGCTTCAAGCTCCTCCTTTGCAAAGCGGTATTTGAGCGCTAAGCTCTCGTAAATGCAGCGCATTACTTCGCCGTCCGTTTCGGGAACGTTCTGACCGGTGCGGCGGCAGTATTCCTTTATCCGCTTCGGAATGTTTCCGGCAGGGGAGAATTCGGGCGAGTCGGGGTCGATAAAGCACTTAAACGGCTGCGCCGCCTTCGCCATGCTTTCAAGCTCCATAAAGCTGTACTCCCTGCCCTCACGTATCCACTGACGGCGGCTCTCCTGAATAAGCCACAAGCCGATTATGTTCTTTAAAAACGACGTTTTCTCGCCGTATCCAAGCTCGTTTGTGATGTTTAGTCGGTAGGAATTTTCGTCGATAAGCGGCTTATCAAGCTCCGTTCCGAGCAGGCTCCATGTGCCGCAGGAGAGAAAAATGAAGTCCTTCTCCTTTGCAGGAGTCGCCGCAAGCGCACACTGCGTGTCGTGTCCGCAGACGGCTATTACCTTTATCGGCTCTATGTCAAGCTCCTCGCAAAGCGCCGCCGAAAGCGTTCCGATAACGCTGCCGCTCTTGACTATTTCGGGCATAAGCGAGCGCTTTATTCCAAGGCTTTCAAGCACCTTTTCCGACCAGCTGCGCTCTTTTGCGTCAAAAAGCTGCGTGGTCGAGGCTATCGACTGTTCTGCGCACTTTTCGCCGCTTAAAAAATATCCGAAAAGATCGGGCATAAGCAGCAGCTTGTCCGCACGATCGAGCAGGTCGGGGCGGTTTTTCACAAGGCTCAACAGCTGAAAAGCCGTGTTTATCTCCATAAACTGGTTTCCCGTAATTTGATAAAACTCGTCCTTTCCGATAAGCCTCACGCTTTCGTCCACCATGCCCGCCGTTCTGCCGTCACGGTAATGCACGGGATTTTCGAGCAGCCTGCCGTCACGGTCGATAAGCCCGAAATCCACGCCCCATGTGTCTATCGCCACGCTTTCAACACCATAGGGCTTAGCCTTGATAAGACTCTGCTTTATCTCGTGAAAAAGCCGCAGGACGTCCCAGTACATAGTGCCGCCAAGTATCACGGGGTCGTTTGAAAAGCGGTGTATCTCCGTAAGCGTTATTTTCTCGCCGTCGAAATTTCCCACTATCGCACGCCCCGAGGACGCTCCGAAATCTATCGCTAATACTTTTTTTGACAAACAATCATCTCCGTTTGGAAATTAATTAGTAATTACGTATTATCAGATAATATTAATTATCTGATATTCTTATACATAGGTCCGTAAGCTGCACAGGCTCTGAAGTCCTGACCCTCCTTGTCCATGCCAAAAGCGTTCCATGCGGCAGGACGGAATATCTTGTCCTCGGGAACGTTGTGCATACAAACGGGTATTCTCAGCATCGAGCAGAGCGTGATAAGGTCTGCGCCGATGTGACCGCAGCTTATTGCGCCGTGATTTGCGCCCCAGTTGTTCATTACGTCGTAGGCGGTCTTGAATGCGCCCTCGCCCGTTACTCTCGGTGCGAACCATGTGCAGGGCCATGTGTAGTCGGTTCTCTTCCAGAGCTTGTCGGTGACCTCGTCGGGCAGCTTTACCGTCCAGCCCTCGGCTATCTGCAAAACGGGGCCAAGACCCTTTACGAGATTTAAGCGTATCATAGTAGCAGGCATTTCGCAGTCCGTTACGAAACGTGAGGAATATCCGCCGCCTCTGAAATATCCGAGATCTGCCGGGTTCCATGTCGTCTTGCCCATGATCGCTTTCATATCTTCCTCGGTAATGTCGTACCAAGGCTTCATAGTCGGGTTGCCGTTTTCGTCCTTAGCGCCGCCGTTTGCGTCAAGGCAGGCTGCGCCGGAGTTGATAAGGTGGATAAATCCGCCTGCTTCCTTAGCCTTGCCCTCGAGGTCGTAGCCGGTAGCCTTCTTTACCGCTTCGGGACTCCAGTATGTACGGACGTCAGCGAATATCTGCGCGCGGTTGGTAAGCAGCTTCATGAACAACATTCCAAGACCGTTGAGCACGTCGTTTTCCGTAGCGAGAATGTACGGTTCTCTTGCGCCGTTCCAGTCGAACGAGGTGTTGAGCATTGCCTCGGGGAAGTCGCAGTTGGGGTAGAAATCCGTCCACTGACGCTGACCCTGAAAACCTGCGGCGATAGCGTTGTGACCGACCATTTCCTCCTCGCAGCCCTCGGGCAGATTAGGATTTCCGTTCATAAGATCCTTTATAATGCACATCATCTTAACGACAAATTCCCACTGCTCGTCCTTTACCTCACGGCTCTTCTGAACTTCTTCGGGGTTCTTGTCAAAGCCCTCTATGCAGTTTGCCTTTGTCCATTCGAGAGCCTTCTTGAACTCGTTTTCGTCGTAAACGCCCTCGGTCATTCGTCTTATAATCTCGACCTCGTCTACCGATTCAACTCTCATTCCGAGGTATTCTTCGATAAATTCGGGACTGATGATAGAGCCGCCTATGCCCATTGTAACCGAGCCTATCTGCAAATAGCTCTTGCCCCTCATGGTAGCCGCCGCAACTGCGCATCTTCCGAAACGCAGCAGCTTTTCCTTGACGTCCTCGGGGATAGAGGTATCGTCCGCCTCCTGAACGTCGTGTCCGTAAATTCCGAACGCAGGAAGACCCTTCTGCGCATGGGTAGCGAGTACAGACGCTAAATAAACCGCTCCGGGACGCTCTGTGCCGTTAAAGCCCCATACGCCCTTTATCGTCATGGGGTCCATGTCCATCGTTTCTGCGCCGTAGCACCAGCAGGGCGTTACGGTAAGCGTTATGTCAACTCCGCACCTCTTGAACTTGTCAGCGCACGCCGCCGCCTCGGCAACTCGTCCGATAGTGGTATCTGCGATAACGACCTTTACAGGCTCGCCGTTTGAATAGCGGATGTTCTCCTCGAAAAGCTTCGCCGCCGCTTTCGCCATGTTCATCGTCTGCTCCTCAAGCGATTCTCTTACCTTGAGGTATCCTCTTCTTCCATCGATAGTGGGGCGGATACCGATAACGGGATAGCCGCCGATAAGTCTGCTTTCTGCCATTGTCAAAACCTCCGTAGATCATGTCAAAAACAAAAGAGCCGCCGCAAAACAGATATGTTAATTCTACTGATACTAACACCGCTGATCTGCGACCGCTCTCCTTCTATTGCCTTAATATAAATATATTATATCTCACAAAGCCGGATTTGTCAACCGATTTTTCGTAAAGTTACACAAAAAATTATATAAAAACAGTGACATTTTGAAAGATTTTAACCTAAATCGTCAAAAACTATTTCTTCTTCCACATAAGAAGATTTACAGCCGCAGGAATGATATAAACCGCAAGCAGAACCGCCGCCGCTATCGTAAGCGCCGCCGTGCGTGAAATTCTGTCTATCTTATCAAGCCTTGCATTTTCAAGCCGTTTTCCAAAAACGCAAAGCAGAATAATACATATCACCCCGACTCCGCTCATCACGCAGCCGACAACAAGACCTTTCGGCAGAAAACTAATCTCAATGCTGCAATTGCCCTTCGGAATGTCGAACGCAGTAAACGCCGAAAGCGCCTTGCGGCAGCTCACCTTTTGCCCGTTTACCCTTACCGTCAGACCGTCCGAATAGGGCACCGAAAGGAACACCGTCTGCGGCTCGCTTACAAAAACGCTGCCCGAAAGTCCGTTTTTGACCTCGGTAAGCCCTATGGTCTGCACGCTTTCACACTCCTCAGAAAGCCTGCCCTTGTCCACCCCGAACACCCCGAATGAAGCGCACTGAACGTCTTTAAGCGCAGTTATCTCGACGATTATTTTCTCGTCCGAAAACGTTCCGAGATAAAGCACGCCGTTTTCCGTCGACGAGGGATAGCTGTGGGAGATATATTTTCCGTTTACCCTTACGGCAAAGCTGTTGTATATCGGCTCGGAAAGATTATTTGTAAGCTTGTCAAAGCAGTCGAAATACAGCGATTTTTCGCCGCTTAACTCGATACGGTAGATAAGCCTTTCGCCCTCGCTTACTAAAAAGCCGTCTGCCGTTTTTTGATACTCGCCCTCTATCGGCTCAAACTCGGCGGTAAGCTGACCGTTATTGCCGAAAAGGCTTTCGTAAAGATACTGCTGAACCTCACGCCTTGTAAGACCGCTTGGTATCTCGCTGTTTTCAAAGCTGTCAGCCGATATGATGCCGAGCGGCAGCTTTATATCCTTTTTTAAAATGTGATAGCTGTCGTAAGCGAACACTTCGCTGTCGTCCTTTTCGTGACTTATCTCGTAGCCTACGCTTAAAACTGCGTCGGTAAGCTCCGTTCCGCCGCAGGTGCCGACCTCCATCCACACCGAAGTATAGCCGAGCCTTTTCATCGTGAACATATAGTCCTCCGAGGTAAGAGAGGTGTAGTGCCCGATTGAGTTATACCCCATTGCGCCTATCATATTGTAATCGAATATTTTCGAGGAGGTCTTAACACGGTAAAAGCTGTCGTCCTCTATCCTGTCCGAAAGGTTGTAGACCTCACGCTGCATAGCGTAGGTCTGTTCGTTTCTTTCCGCAGAGGTCGTCATATATATCCGTATATAGCCGCAGGCCTCTATCGCAACCGCCGCCGCTAAAAACACCGTGAACACGCCTTTGAATATCCAGCCTTTTCGGTAAAGCAGACAGATGACCCCGATAAAAAGTGCGCCTGCGATGAACAGCCTGCACATTCCCTTAAACGAAGCCTCGCTTCCGCCGAGCGTTTTTGTGTAGCTTGATAGATCGTCAATATCCGCATTTATATATTCCGCCGAAATGCGCTCGAACAATACCGCCGACAGCGAGCATATCGCAAGCCCTGCCGCATAAAACTTCATGTCTGCTTTGTATTCATATTTTCTTCTGAGAATAAAGGACGCAGCTATTGCAAGCATAAATATTGTCATGAATGCATATCTTGCAGGAAACGACATATAGCTGCCCGTGTGCCACATTTTGTTGACAGGCTCGATAAACAAGGGGATAAGCATAAGCGCCGACATTGCCTTTAAAAGTCTGCTGTTTTCGTCCGTACGCTTTGAGAAGAAAAGATATTCCGCCGCAAATATTACAAGTACCGAGCTTGACATTACGACGGGCAGCACCGTGTCGTAATCTGTAACAAACGAACCCGTCCGCAGATTGTCAAAAAGCGAGCTTTTTCTGCCCGAAGAAAGATACTGGATAAAACAGGGCAGCCACACCGCCGCCGAGGCAAGCGCCGCCGCAGCCGAACCGATAAGAAAATTGCGGCAGACAGCTCCCGATCGTTTTGACTGACCGAAAAGAACATATGCGCCCGAAATCAGCAGCACGAAGATCACGACCATGTAGCCGATATAAAAATTTACGATTATCATAGCCGCCATTAAGGCGCTGTAAGCCGCAGGTCTTCCCCTTACCGCAAGCCTTTCGAGAGAAAGCAGCAGCAGCGGAAAAAGATAGACCATATCGAGCCAGATAACGTTCTGATAAAAAAGCATGACATAGCCGCTGAGCGAATAGATAAAGCTCAGTATAACGATATCCGCCGTGCAAAGCCCCTTGCCGACCCTGCTTTTGACAAAATAAAGCGATGACGTAAACGCACACGCCGCTGTTTTCATAACGATAAGCAGATTTACAAAAAGCAGCATATCCTTTTTCTCGACGAATTTCACAAGAAATGTAAAAGGACTTGACAGAAAGAAGAAGAACACGCCGAGGAAATTCATTCCCGAAGCGTTTTTGAAGCTTAAAAACATTCCCGATTTTCCGTCTAAAATATCCTTGAACTGACAAAGCAGCGGAACGACCTGCTGATTCATATCGCACCACGCCGCCGTGCGCTCGCCGAACGGGTAAAGCGAAAAACGCATGAACACCCCGAGCAGTGCGGCTGCCGAGGCTATCGGAGAGAGTGCAAGCGCAAGATAACGTATATTGTATTTTTTAGTCTGCATATTCTAAAAACAGTCCTTCCCTTTCGCCGTTTTGAGATTTCTCCCATTTATTTTCATGTTCGGGGCAGTACATATCCTTTTTAAGCGCCCTCAGCTCTACAAAACAGCCGCAAAGAGCGCACATTCCCCTATCGAGCCTTTCGCATTCTCTGCAAATCGCAAGCCGCCTTGAATACTCCTCGTCCGGACAGCGTTTTTCCTGCGGATAGGCGTTTATGTATTCTTTAAGACTTTTTATATACTCGTTTTCGTCAAGCTCCCCGAGCAGGCATTTTCTGCAAAGGTGTTTTTCGCCCATGTTTTTTACCGACTTTCTGTATATATATATAATGCTCATTTACTCAACTGATTATATCACATTAGTTTTTCAATTGCAAGATTTTTTGAGAAAATAAAAAAGCCACCGCATTTTGCGATGACTTTTAAATTCATTTACATAAAGACAAATATTAGTCTTCAGCAGCAACGCTCTCAATATAAGAAACAATGTCGCCAACTGTCTTGATGCTCTCCACCTTATCATCGGGGATCTCAACATCAAATTCGTCTTCAACAGAGCTGATGAGATCTACTACGTCGAGTGAATCTGCACCGAGATCATCAATGATCGAAGCCTCTGCTGTAACATCCTCAGCCGAAGCGTCAAGCTGATCTACAATAATGTCACGAACCTTTTCAAATACCATTATAAAACAACCTCCCATCATTTCGATTTAAGAAAAAAGCTTTTCGGCTCAAAGTCAGTCCGTTAAGGCGCCGCCTTCATCGAACTCGCCGATAGCCCTAAACTTATTATAGCGTGCATTTAGCATTTCGTCAAGCCCTTTTTGTAAATTTCTTTTCAAAGCTCCTGAAATATATTCCGAAATATTTTCTGCGGTAAGCTCGGGGTCGGTATGCGCTCCGCCCTCGGACTCCTCGATTATATAGTCGCACACTTTAAGCTCGACAAGATCCTCGGCGGTTATCTTCATAATATCGCAGGCTTCACGCTCTCTTTCGGCATTTTTCCAGAGGATAGACGCAAAACCTCTCGGCGAAATGACCGAATACTGCGCGTTTTCAAGCATCGCAAGCTCGTCGCAAACGCACATCGCAAGTGCGCCGCCCGAACCGCCTTCGCCTAAGATTATCGAGATAACGGGGGTCTTTATCGCCATAAATTCCATTATCGAACGTGCGATAGCCTCGCCCTGTCCTCTCTTTTCCGCCTCGACGCCGGGATATGCGCCTGCCGTGTCGACAAGACAGATTATCGGACGGTGGAATTTTTCCGCCTGATGGGCAAGCCTTAATGCCTTTCTGTACCCTTCCGGGTGCGGCATTCCGAAGTTGCACTTCTGATTTTCCTCGATCGTCCTGCCCTTGACCTGCGCTATGACGGTAACGGGGATACCCTTGAAATAGGCGATTCCGCCCATAATTGCGCCGTCGTCACGAAACGCTCTGTCGCCGTGCATTTCAAAGAAATCGTCGAATATCATCGGAATGTAATCACGCACGGTCGGTCTGCCGCTCGTTCTTATTATGTCAAGCCTGCGGCTTGCGCTCATAGGTTCGCTCATTCGGCGGCACCTCCCTTATAAGGCTTATGAAGCTTCAAAAGATGCGCTATCGTGCGGCGCACCTTTTTGCGCTCAACTATCATGTCAACAAATCCGTTTTCAAGCATAAATTCCGCCGACTGAAAATCGTCGGGAAGCCGCTGTTTTATCGTACCCTCGATAACACGTCTGCCTGCAAATCCGATAAGCACCTTCGGCTCGGCGATGATTATATCTCCGAGCGACGCAAACGAAGCCGTAACGCCGCCCGTCGTCGGGTCGGTCATTACCGTTATGTAGAGAAGCCCTGCCTCGCTGTGTCTGCCGACCGCAGCGCTCGTCTTTGCCATCTGCATAAGCGAAACGATACCCTCCTGCATTCTTGCGCCGCCCGAAGCGGTAAACGCAACAACGGGAAGTCTTGCCTGCGTTGCAAATTCAAACGCTCTCGTTATCTTCTCGCCGACAACGCTTCCCATAGAAGCCATCATGTAATTCGAGTCCATAACGATTATTACTATCTCTTCGCCCCTTATTTTCGCCTTTCCGGTAAGCACGGCGTCTTTAAGACCCGTTTTTTCTCTTAAAGCCTCCTGCTTTTTCTCGTAATCGGGAAAATCTATCGGGTTTTTCGAGATCATATCTGCGTCAAATTCCTCAAAGCTCTCCTTGTCGACCGTTATATCGAGCCTTTCCCTTGCGGTAAGTCTTGAATGGTAATTACAGCGGGGGCAGACCTTGCCGTTTGCCGTAAATTCCTCGACAAAGGTGTTGTTCGAGCATCGGGGACATTTAAAGATAAGACCCTTAGGAATATCGGTCTTTTTGCGTTTTGAACTTTCGTCCTCGGCTGAATCGCTGTTGAATCGTGTGCGAACGACCGAAAAAAGATCCTCGAGCATTTTGTCCCCTCCTTTATATCAATGTCGTGCGGTTAAGATAACCGTTGTCGTAATCGCCCTTTGCGAAGGCTTCGGTTCTTATCAGCTTGAGCTGAAAATCTATATTCGTGTGAACGCCGTCGACGATAAACTCCGAAAGCGCCCACTTCATCTTTGCGATAGCTTCCTCACGATCCTTGCCGTGAACGATAAGCTTTGCGATCATCGAATCGTAATAGGGCGTTATCTCATAGCCCTGATAAGCCGCCGAATCTATCCTCACTCCCGGACCTCCCGGCACGAAAAGCGAGTCGATGACTCCCGGCGAGGGCATGAAATTCATCGCAGGGTTCTCGGCATTGATACGGCACTCGATAGCGTGTCCGGTAAGCTTAATGTCCTCCTGCTTATAGGAAAGCTCCTCGCCTGCGGCGATCCTCAGCTGTTCCTTTACAATATCAACTCCCGTTACCTCTTCGGTTATCGGGTGCTCGACCTGAATACGGGTGTTCATTTCCATAAAGTAGAAATTCTTATCCCTGTCGACAAGAAACTCTATCGTTCCTGCGTTTTTGTAGCCGCAAACCTTCGCCGCCGCACAGGCAGCCTCTCCCATCGCCTTTCGGGTCTCCTCGTCGATAACGGTCGAGGGGGCTTCTTCAAGCACCTTCTGATTTCTTCTCTGCATCGAGCAATCACGCTCGCCTAAAGAGATAACGTTGCCGTAATTGTCCGCAAGAATCTGTATCTCGATATGCTTGGGGTCTTTTACAAATTTTTCTATGTATATCTCGTCGTTGCCGAAAGCGGAAAGAGCCTCCTGCTTTGCGGCGTTCATCTGGCTTTCAAGCTCGTCAGCATTGTCGACGATACGGATACCTCTTCCGCCGCCGCCTGCCGACGCCTTTACCATAACGGGATAACCTATCTGAGCGGCGATCTGTTTCGCCTCTTCAAACGAACCCACTGCGCCCTCCGAGCCGGTTATTACGGGAACGCCTGCGGCTTTCATAGATTCCTTTGCCGCCGCTTTATCGCCAAGCATATCAATACTCTGCGAATCGGGGCCTATAAACGTAATTCCGCACTTTTCACAGGTGCGTGCGAATGCTGCGTTTTCCGAAAGAAATCCGAAGCCGGGGTGGATAGCGTCCGCACCCGTTATCTCGCAGGCTGCGATTATCGCACGAACGTTAAGATAGCTGTCTGCGCTCTTTGCAGGGCCGATACAAACCGCTTCGTCGGCGATCTTTGCGTGAAGCGCACTCCTGTCCGCTTCGGAATAAACGGCGACCGTTCTTACGCCAAGCTCACGGCAGGCACGGATAATGCGCACTGCGATCTCGCCTCTGTTTGCGATCAAAACCTTTTTGAACATGGTCTGACTATTCCTTTCTCGGTTTTTTGCGATTATTTGATCGCAAATGAAATTTCAGCCGAAACAGCCTTTTTGCCGTCAACAGTTGCAATGCCCTTGCCGTAGCCGACAGGGCCCTTGACCTTTGTTATCTCGACCTCTAAGCGAAGCACGTCGCCGGGAACTACCTGACGGCGAAATTTTGCGTTGTCGATACCGCCGAAGAAGCCGATCTTGCCCTTATTTTCGGGGAGCGAAAGAAGCGCAACTGCGCCTGCCTGCGCAAGCATCTCGATCATAAGAACGCCGGGCGTTACGGGGTAATCGGGGAAATGACCCTTAAACCAGAAGTCGTCCTCCTTGATATACTTTGTCGCAACGACACGTTGTCCGACTTCAAGCTCGTTTATCTCGTCTATAAGAAGAAACGGATCTCTGTGAGGGATTATCTCCTTTATCTGTTCCTTGTCCATTACTACTGCCATTTTAAATTCCTCCAATCAGCCGATTATCATTACTGTCTGACCGTATTCGAGAGAGTCGCCGTCGGATACGAGTATCTTTGCAACGATTCCGTCGGTCTCGGCGGTTATCTCGTTCATGACCTTCATCGTTTCGAGTATATAAAGCACGTCGCCCTTCTTTACCGTGCTGCCGACCGTTACGAACGGTGAAGCGTCGGGACGGGGCTTTGAATAGTATGTGCCGACGATAGGCGCTTTAACGGGAGTACCGCTTACCTCGTCGCTTTGCTTTGCTGTTTCCACCGGATCGGCATAACTTACCATCGGCGGTATTGACTGCGGCACGCAGGACATAGGTGCAGGAGCTGCGCCTGCCGGGGGCGGCGGCGGAGGACACTTCTTTCCCTTAACGGTAATGGTCTTTCCGCCGTCAACTATCGTGATCTCGCCGAGATCGTTTGAATTTACTATCGCAGCAAGCTTTTCGATAGTTTCTATATCTACCATATTATATATTTTTTCCATCTAAGTCAGTCCTCCGCAGTCGTCAGTCAGTTACCTTTTTGATACAGATAGTCGCATTGTGTCCGCCGAAGCCGAGCGAATTTGAAAGCGCAGCCTTGACCGTCATCTCCCTGTTTCCCTCGGTGCAGTAATCGAGATCGCACTCAGGGTCGGGGGTCTCAAAGCCAAGCGTTTTGTGAACAAAATCGTTCTGAACCGAAAGCGCCGTAACGATAGCTTCAACTGCGCCTGCCGCTCCGAGAAGATGACCCGTCATCGACTTTGTCGAGTTTACGACCGTCTTTCTTGCAGCCTCCTCGCCGAGAGCGAGCTTGATTGCGATAGTTTCGTAAGCGTCGTTTAAGTGCGTCGACGTTCCGTGAGCGTTGATATAGCTTACCTCGTCAGCCGAAAGACCTGCTTCTTCATAAGCGTGCTTCATTGCAGCGGCTGCCGCCTCGCCTGTCGGAGAAGGACTTGTCATATGGTAAGCGTCGCAGGTTGCGCCGTAGCCTGCAAGCTCTGCGTAAATCTTTGCTCCTCTTGCCTTTGCGTGCTCATATTCCTCAAGCACAAGAACGCCTGCGCCCTCGCCGAGAACGAAGCCCTTGCGGTTAAGGTCGAAAGGAGTTGAAGCCTTTGCAGCGTCTTCCTCTCTTGAAAGAGCCTTCATGTTATTAAATCCGGCAAGCGCAAAGCGTGAGATACAGCTTTCAGCGCCGCCGCAGAGCGCAACGTCGAGATAGCCGTCCTTTATCTTTCTGAAAGCCTCGCCGATAGCGTGAGTTCCCGAGGAACAAGCCGTTACGGTCGCAAAGTTGTCGCCCTTGAAGCCCGTTCTCATCGAAACCGTTCCTGCCGCCATGTTTGCGATCATCATGGGTATATAGAAAACGCTTATCCTGTCGGGCTTTGCAAGGAATTTTTCATGCTCCTGCTCGGTAAGATTGAGTCCGCCGATTCCTACGCCCATTATAACGCCTGCTCTGAAAGGATCAACGTCCTTAAAGTCGCTTCCTGCGTCTTTAAGCGCTTCGTCAGCCGCACAGACTGCAAACTGCGTGAAGCGGTCCATTCTGCGTGCTTCCTTCTTTTCGATAACGGTCGTGGGGTCGAAATTTTTGACTGCGCCCACGCACTTTACTTCAAAATCGGAAGTGTCAAACTGGTCTACGGGCACGATCCCGAGCTTGTTTGCTTTTACATTTTCAAAAAATTCCGGCACGCTGTTTCCGAGCGGATTTACCGTACCCATTCCTGTGATTACTACTCTTTTCATTCATTATTTCCTTTCCGTTCATGTTACATTGAAAGTCCGCCCGAGATCTCGATGACCTGACCGGTAACGTAGCTTGCGTCCTTTGAAGCAAGGAATGATACGACGCCTGCGATCTCCTCTACCGAGCCGTATCTTCTCATTGCGATCATTCTTAAAATATTCTCTTTCTGAGCGTCCGTCAGCTTGTCGGTCATGGGGGTCTTTATAAATCCCGGAGCGACAGCGTTGCAGGTTATTCCTCTTGAACCAAGCTCCTTTGCAACGGTCTTTGTCATGCCGATTATAGCCGCCTTTGAAGCCGAATAGTTGAACTGTCCGGGGTTGCCGTAAAGACCTGCTACCGACGAAAGATTGATTATTCTTCCGCTCTTCTGCTTCATCATCACCGAGCCTGCGAACTTTGTCATGTTGAACACGCTCTTCTGGTTAACTGCGATAACGAGGTCGAAATTCTCCTCGCTCATTCTTGCAAGCAGACCGTCTCTTGTGATGCCTGCGTTGTTTACCAAAACGTCTATCGTGCCGAACTTCGCCTTGATGTCCTTTACCATCTGCTCGCACTGCTCGTGATTTGAAACGTCAGCCACGAAATATTCGCACATAACGCCCTCTGCCTTTATCTTTTCAACTATGTCGTTATTCTCAAACATTGCGTCGCTTATATCGTTAAGAGCGATGTCGAAGCCGTCCTTTGCAAGACGAAGCGCAATAGCCGCGCCGATTCCTCTCGATGAACCTGTGATTATTGCCGTTGCCATAAAAATTTCCTCCTGTCGATTGAGTATTTGTCTTTTTTGTTTATTTAATTATTCCGTAATATAGTCTGAAATTACCTTATACCAGAAATTGCCGAGCTTTGAATAGCCGTCTTCCGTCGGGTGAACACCGTCGAGAAGATCCTCCTTTGAAAGAACGCCGTTTACTTCGGCAAGCCTGATATTATTTCTGTCCGCCTGTTTTTTACGGACAAGATTTCTTACCTTGTCGTTATACTCGTCAATACACTTGTCCATAAACTCCGGCGTGAAATAGTCGGCGTTTATATAGGTGTTGTTGCGAGCGTCCATATAGGGAATTGTCGCCAAGATTATCGCTCCGTTATCGTCAAGCTTTGAAAACAGCTTATCGACAAGCCTTTCAAGCCTTTTTCCTGCATTGTCGAGGTCGTAAAGGCTTAAAATATCGTTCGTGCCTATCTGGAGCATGATAACGTCGGGCGAACATTCGTCCATTATCCCGTCGGCAAGCTCTGAAATTCCGCCTCTCCCCTCGGGGATAACTGCGTCGCCGGGAGCAAATCCTGTGATAGCGAAGCTTGTGAAGCCGCTGTGAGCGTTGTTATATCCGCCGCCCGAACGCTTTGCTCCGACAAATTCAACATACTGCGAAAGCCCATTTTCCTCAAGCCTGTCCGCAAGAGATTTTCTGTAAGCGCCGTCGTATGTAAAGCCCTCGGTTATCGAATCGCCGAACGGCATAAGCCTTATTTTCTTCGGAGTCTTTGAAGGACCGTCAGCGAAACGGCTCTGTTTATTTAGTTCCATAAAACTATCCTCTTGAATCTTATCGGCGGATCACTTCGAGAGAAGCTCTTCAGCCTGAGAGAACATTTCCTCGATTATCTCCTTGCAGGGCTTTATGTCATTTATCATTCCTGCGATAAGTCCGCAAAGGAACGAACCTTCCTCAATGTTGCCGTCAACGGCAGCCTTGCGGAGCGAACCTACTGTAAGAGCCTCAAAATCCTCAGGAGGCGCAGCCTTCTTTTCCATATCCTGAAGCTTCTTTGTATACTTTGTCTTTATGCTGCGGCAAGGACTTCCCGAATAGAAACCGGTGATCTGGTTGTCAGTATCCTTTGCCTTGATAACAAGATTTTTGTAATTCTCATGAATACGGCACTCATCAGAAGCCAAGAAGCGTGTGCCTACCTGAACGCCCTCAGCGCCAAGCATGAACGAAGCGGCGATTCCTCTGCCGTCTGCAATTCCTCCTGCCGCAAGAACGGGTATTTCAAGAGCGTCAACGACCTGAGGTACAAGACACATTGTAGTATTCATACCGATATGTCCGCCCGATTCAGTACCCTCTGCGATAACTGCGTCAACGCCCGCTCTTTCCATTCTCTTTGCAAGAGCGACCGAGGGAACAACGGGGATAATCTTTATTCCTGCTTCCTTCCATGCGGCGATATACTTTCCGGGGTTGCCTGCTCCCGTAGTGACAGCCGCAACGCCCTCGTCGATAACGAGCTGCGCCAAGTCGTCGGCGTTGGGCGACATAAGCATAATGTTTACGCCGAAAGGCTTGTCCGTAAGCGACTTGCACTTTCTTATCTGCTCGCGAAGATAGTCGATAGGAGCAGAACCGCCTGCGATTATTCCGAGACCGCCTGCGTTTGAAACGGCAGCGGCAAGCTCCGCCTCAGCTATCCAAGCCATACCGCCCTGAAATATCGGGTACTTGATACCGAGAAGCTCGGTTATTCTTGTCTTTGAAGTAGTCATAATAAATCTCCTTTTGTCTGTCTGTGTTTTGATGCTTAAATCATCAGTATTCTAAAATGCAGGAGCCGTATGTAAGACCGCCGCCGAAGCCGACGAAGCATATCTTGTCGCCCCTGTTTATCTTTCCTTCCTTTACTGCGTCATAGAATGCGCCGGGGATAGAAGCTGACGAGGTGTTGCCGTATTTTGAGATATTGAGAACCATCTTGTCCATCGAAACGCCGAGCTTCTTTGCGGCGGTCTCGATAATTCTGATATTCGCCTGATGAGGAATTATAGCGTCAAGCTCGTCAGGCTCTATCTGCGCCTTTTCGCACGACTTTGAAACCGCCGTCGGAAGAGCGTTTGTCGCAAACTTGTAAACCTCCTTGCCGTCCTGATGCAGATAATGCTTATTCGGGACGGGCATATTCATATCGAACTCCTCTTCGTTCTTTCTGAACGGATTTACCGAATGAAGCGCTCTTGCCGCAAGGAAAGGCGCTCCGCTTCCGTCCGCCGCCGTAAAGCTTGCAAACAGAACATCGTCAGCCTTTTCTAAAACGACAGCCGCAGCTGCGTCGCCGAAAAGGATACAGCTTGAACGGTCGGAATAGTCTGTAAACTTTGAAAGCTCCTCACAGGCTACCACAAGAACGTTCTTTATATCTCCGCAGGCAAGGTATCTTCTTGCCATATCGACCGCATAAACAAATCCCGAGCAGGCGCAGTTTATGTCGATAGCCGGACAGCTGCTGCTTCCAAGCTCCCTCTGGATAAGGCAGGCGGTAGACGGCGTGAAATAGTCGGGCGTTACGGTCGTTGCGATTATAAGTCCGATATCGTCAAGCGTAAGTCCTGCGTCGGCGATAGCCTCTTTTGCCGCCATTGCGCCTAAGTAATAGGTCGGCTCGCCGTCTGTGATATGACGGGTCTTTATTCCTGTGCGCTGGGTTATCCACTCGTCGTTCGTTTCAACGATCTTTGCGTAATCGTCGTTTGTGGCGACAAGCTTTGGTACATATCTGCCGATTCCCTTGATCTTAACTCCTGTGGTTTTCAACATGGCTTTGACCATTCCTTTCTGTTGCAGCCGACCGTAAGGAGAGCTGCGGCTTATAAATTATAAAACATCTTTGACCGAAAAATCGTAAAATGCGAAAAAATATTATTGAACATTTGAAAAATATGTGCTATAATATAACTGTAATTGTTTCTTACTGTGAAATTTCGCATAACGCCCCCTAAAACAGGCGCATTTGTACTTTTTATTATAAACCTATAATATTTCTAAATATCATAGATTAAATGTCAAAATTATTAATGCTCTTAATTTTATAAAGTTTTGTCAATTTATAATATATGAGGGTGCAAAATTTTACGAATATCACATAATTAACAGTGTTAGCTAAAATCATTTACCGAAAGGAAGTAAAGATCATGTCGAAAAATATCGTTTTATTTTCAGGACAGGGTTCTCAGTACGCAGGAATGGCAAAGGAGTTTTACGACAGCTTCGAGACTGCAAGAAAGGTTTTCGAGGCTGCCGACAGCGTTTTAGGCTACAGGCTTGAAGACATCATGTTCGCCGAAGACCCGACCGAGCTTAACAAGACCGTTCATTCGCAGCCTGCTATAATGGCTTGTTCGCTCTGCGCTTTTGAAGCGTTAAAGGAAAAGGGAATGGAATTTGAAGCTGTCGCAGGTCACTCTCTCGGCGAATACGCTGCAATGGCGGCAAGCGGAATGCTTTCATACGAGGACGCTTTCAGGCTTATAAAGATCCGTGCCGAAGCAATGCAGAAGGCTGCCGAAAACAGCGAGGGAAGTATGTGCGCCGTTATCGGACCTGCACCCGAGGAGATCGAGGCTGCGTGTGAAAAGGCGGAGGGGTATGTCGTTCCCGTTAACTACAATTCGCCCGTTCAGACCGTTATCGCAGGAGAGACCGCCGCAGTCGACGCCGCCTGCGAGATAATAAAGCAGGAAAGCAGTGCTAAGCGCATAAAGTGCGTAAAGCTCAACGTTGCGTCTGCGTTCCACAGCAAAATAATGCAGCCCGCCGCAGACGAATTTCTTGAAAAGAGCGAGGGCTTTGAGTTTAACAAGCCTTCGATGAAGTTTTATTCAAACGTTTTGGGAACCGAGCTTACCGATTTTTCGGATATGCGAGGTCTGCTTGCAAAGCATATCGTTTCGCCCGTTAAGTTCACAAGCGAGCTTGCACAGATAAAGGCGGAGGGCTTTGACAAGTACGTTGAGGCAGGTCCGGGAAAGGTTCTTACCGGACTTGTTAAAAAGACGCTTGACGACGTTACGGCAGTAAACTGCGAGAACCTCGAAACGCTTGAAAAGGCTGTCGAGGCTTAATAAAAATCATAAAAAGAAAGGTCGGGAAAAATATGAAACGCACAGACTACATATCATGGGACGAATACTTTATGGGAATAGCTCTGCTTTCGGCGCAGAGGAGCAAGGATTCAAACACGCAGGTCGGAGCGTGCATTGTTTCCGACGAAAATAAGATCCTGTCGGTAGGCTATAACGGAATGCCGACAGGCTGCTGCGACGACGAAATGCCGTGGGGACGTGACGGAGAAAAGCTTGACACAAAGTATCCTTTCGTCTGCCACGCCGAGCTTAACGCAATATTAAACAGCGGCTCTTCGCTCAAAGGCAGCAGGGTGTATGTCACGCTGTTTCCATGCAACGAATGTGCAAAGGCGATAATCCAGAGCGGAATCAAGGAGGTCATTTACCTTTCGGACAAATACGCCGACTCGGACGAAACGAAGGCGAGCAAGAAAATGTTCGGAATGGTGGGCATTTCCTGCCGACAGTATATCCCGTCGCAGAGAACTGTTGCGCTTGACCTTTAACGGCTCAGACCTTAATAATCAAATATCGCAATATGTAAAAAATCGGGCCTAAAAACCCGATTTTTTTGCGCTCTGAAACCTTAATAATCAGAACGTTAAAAGAGAATAGGCTGTAACTGAACGCCGTCAAGCGCCGCCTGCGCCGCTTCGGGAAGCTTTGAAAAATCAGCCGAAAGCGAATAGGGCTTTTCGTCGGGAGCGTCCTGCGAAAGCGGAACGAAATAGTAATTTCTGTAATTTAACAGAGCGCCGATATTTTTAGCGCACGCCGCAAGCGCGTCGTTGGTCGAAGCGCATATAAGCACGGGTCTTCCGGTACGAAGGTGCGACTTTGCGCCGAGCGTCACGGGCGTGTCGTATATCCCGTTTGCAAGCTTTGACATGGTGGTTGAGGTGCATGGGCAGACTATGAAAATATCAAACAGCTTTTTCGGACCTATCGGCTCGGCGGCTTCGAGCGTGAGTATCGCCGACCTGCCGCATATCTCCTCTATCCTCTTAACATTGTCCTGCGCCCTTCCGAAGCGTGTGTCAAGCCCTGCCGCATTGAAGGACATAACAGGCGTAAGCTCCGCTCCAAGCTCCGTTAGCCTTTTCGCCTGACCGAACGCTTTCTGAAAGGTGCAGAAGGAACCGCTCATGCCAAAGCCCACTTTAATTCCTTTAAGTGACATTGCTGCCGCTCCTTTCATGGTAAATGTTCAGCACCGTTTCGGCAATTATCTCACCTGCCGTAACGGGCGCGCATTTTCCGGGAAGAGAAAGCGCATGAACCGCCTTTCTGCCAAGTCTGCGGCAGGCTGAAAAATCAACTCCGCCCAGCTGAGAGGCAAGGTCGATTATAAGACAGTCCCTGCGTGTGTTCTCTATCGCAGGCTCGGTCACGACAAGCGCAGGAACCGTGTTTATGATAAGCCGAAAGCCGCCCGAAACCTCGCTCAGACGTGAAAGCTCTATCCCCTTATGACCGAAGCACTCCGCCTCGGCGAGCTGTGCTGTCTTGCGTGCGGCAATGCAGGTCTTTGCGCCGACCGCCTTGAAAACTGCGGCGCAAGCCTTTGCCACACGCCCCCAACCGCAGATAAGCACGCTGCTTCCGCTCACGGTAACGTCAAGCTCGCGCATCGCAAGCGCAAGCGCACCCTCGGCGGTCGGGACGCTGTTTTTAACGGCAAGCTCCTCTCGCCTTAAATAATCCGCCGTATCAAAGCCCTGCGAATGAAAAAATTCGATAACGGGCGTTGACATTTTTCCGCCTGATACGATAGCGTTTTTTGAAAGACAGCCTGCAAATTCACGGCAGGAAACCGGACCGTTCACGCATGGTATATTCATCGGGCAGGGCATGGGCAAAAGCAGAAGGTCGACAGTCCGGGGCAGCTCTTCAAGGCTTGAAACGCTCCTTGCACCCTCTGCCTCGCCGTCGATATTATAGGTATAAACCTCGGCAAAACGTGTAAGCCTTTCGGCTGCGTATACCTGTCTTCTGTCTGAACCTGTGCATAAAAACAGCGGTTTGTTGTTCATACTTGTCATAAAGCACCATCCCTTTGCGAAAAGAAAACTCTCTCCCGTATCCTCTTTATTGGATATTACAATATATGAACTGCCGCTTTACTGTGTGACAAAAAAAGCTGCGGATATTTCGGGACTACCCCGTTTATCCGCAGCTTATTTTTTATCTGAACTCGTTTTCATACGCCGCTATCTCGTCGACGGGCGGCTTTGTCTTTTTCCTTATTATAACTCCTGCGACAATAAGAATTATTCCTCCTGCGCCGCAGATAACTCCGCCTACTATCGAAAAAATTGCAGCAATAAGATTTATCGTCCTTGACTCGTAATAAAGCTCGCCCGGCTTGTCGGGGTTGCAGAAAGCCTCGACATTTTCGCCTATCTCGAACTCGGGCGGATTTGAATATGTACTCGGGGTATATCTGTATTCCTTGCCGTTATAGGTATATTTCATCATAGGCGCAACACTTGCCGAGGTGCTTGCGTTCTGATGCCGATAGTCGAAAACTACCGCCGTGACAGGCTCGCTGCAGTGTTCCTTTTTTACGTTCCTTGCATAGTTGAAGCCAAGACCTATAGTAAGGAAAATCCCGCCGAAAAGTATCATAAATACGGGGAAAATTAGCAGCAGATAATAACCGCTGTTTTTCTTTGAACGACCATTCATAAAAATCACTCTCTTTGTTTTAAACTATTTTATCTTTACGCTCTTGACGTCCGACCAAGCGCCGTAAAGCTTTTTGCCTTGATAGTTTTTATACGCTCTGATTCGGACGTAATACTTCTTGCCGCTCTTTAATCCCTTTATCGTTTTTGCCGTAGAATCTGACGAAACGAAGAGTTTTTTGGCGGACGTAAATTTTGAGCTTGTCGAATACTCTATCTCGTAGCCCGAGCAGCCGGCGGTCTTTTTCCATTCGAGCCGCATTTTCTGCGATGATGACGACAGCGTTTTAACGGCGGTCTTTTTCGGCTTTATGTAAAAGCTGTATTTTACCGTACCCGTAAAGCTGCCCTTTCCGGTAATCTTTACCGTGCCTATTCCCGTAGCGGTATTCTTTCCGTAGGAAACGGTATAGTCGAGGTTTTTCTCAAGCTTTGTGGATATTTTCGGCTTTATCTGACTTCCCGTATACACCGCCGTCAACGGTATCTTGAAATCTGACTTTGAAAGAATTTTTACCGAGCCGACTATTTTTGCCGAACAGCCGCTTGAGATCTTTGTTTTGCCTTTGTCAGAGGTGTTGCTCTTGTATAAAACGCCTCTTGAGCCGTCGGAAAGATAAAGATCGTATCCGCCGTTTGAGATCATTTTATTAAGATTTATCTGCGCTTTTGAACGTCCGCTTACGAAAAATGCGTGCTTTTTATTTTTGTTGATACGGTTTTTGTAAGCGTAAAGCTGAGATTTTTCCGACGTATAAACGGCTGTTCCGGAGCAGGAGGATATTTCGTTTTCCGAAAGGTGAGCCTTTGAAGCTCCCATAAGACAAAATCCGTTTCTTATGCATTTTGTGACCGTGTTGCCGCTTGCGCTTACAAGCTCCGAGCCGTTTAACAAAACGCCGTTACCGCCGGTATTCTTTATCACGTTTGAGTTAAGCTGCGTTATCTGCGAGCCGTCCATCGCTAAAACTGCATTAGATTTACAGCCTGCGATAGTATTGCCCGTAAGCTTTACAATACTTCCGCTCGAAATTACCGCTCCGCCGCCCTTTGCGTAAGTAAATCTGTTGTTTTTTATATCAGCTGTTGAACCGTTTGCGGCGGAAAGCGAATGTCCCGATGAACTGCGGCAGCTGTTTCCCGAGATCATAATATTGCTTGCGCTGTAAAGCTTTATCACGTTTAGCTGATAACAGTCTTCCATATCGTAAACATAACCCGAAAGAGAATCCTTTGCGGTTATTGTGTTGTTTTTAACAACTCCGTCTGTGTCTCCTGCGATAACAAGCGCGCCGCAGTCTTTTGCGGTATTTCCCGACATTAAAAAGTTCGTAAAGCTTGCAGCGTCAACGCAGGCGTAGCTTATATTTTCAAACGAATTATTCGTTATCCTTATGCAGTCCGCCGACATATAATCGTAAATATGATGTGTGCCTATCCCCGAAACGCAGTCGGTAAAGGTACAGCCGCTCACTTTTATATTCTGACAGGGCGTTCCCCATTCTCCGTTTTCGGGATCGGCTTCTACGAAATCAAGGTGGAGCGTTTCGCAGTTGCGGTATGAAACATTGTCAAATCCTGTCTGTTCAATACATTGCTCCACCGTACCCGTAAAGGGAACAAAGCCCGAAAAATCAGTATTGGTAACGGTTGCGTCGGCTACTCCCGTCAGCATGAGAAAATGACCTCCGCAGCAGTTTTTAAACTGTGCGTTTTTTATATGAATATTTCTTGCGTTCCATATTCTTGCAAGACCCTTGCTCTTTGTCGTGTCGGTAACGTTTCCGTCCCAGATACCGCCGTCTACCGTAATATCGTGAGAACGGTTATAGGAAACGCTTTCTCCGTCGGCGCCGTTTACGAACATATAGGATTCTTCGTTCGTGCGGATAAACTCTGCGCCCTCCTCGCACTCAACGTATGTATTTGAATATATCCTCAGCACCGAGCTTAAATAATATGTACCCGACGGGATTATAAGCCTTACGGGAACAGCGCTCGTTTTTGCGGTTTTAAGAGCCTTCTGAAGTGGCTCGAAATCGTCGATCTCGTCATCTCCGTATGCTCCGAAGTCGGCTGCATTTATCACAATTTCGTTTGTCTGCCCGGTTTCAGCGGCGGCATATGCGTTTATCTGCGCCGAAGCTGAAACGGCTGCGGCAAGGCACAACACCGCCGCAAACGCTTTTTTTAGCATTTTGTTTTCTCTCCCACTTTTATTGCTCCCCCAAATAAACCTTGCCGGCAATACTCGCCGCAAAGTCAAAATCTCTGCGTTGCAAATCTCGACATACGCCAGTATGCCTTCGATTTGCGCCTTGATATTTTGCCTTTTCGGCTTCGTCTTTTGGCAAGTTTTAATTGGTGGAGCAATATATTTTTGTAAACACGCCGCTTTATCCCACAATACTTTCAACCGGCGCAGTATCTCTTTCATATTTCTGCCTGCGCTTCTTTTTGATTGCGGCGATCTGTGCAATGGTAAATATTACAATTGAAAAGAGCGCAACTGCAAGTATCGGGTAGTAATATTTCATGTAAGACACGTCCATATCAGCTATCGACGGGTCGACATAGACCTTTTCCATACGGCTCTGAATGTCGCTTATGATAGACTGCGCCGAATACATAAACGCCGCCGTTCCCGAAAGCGAAAAAGCCGCCTGAAGCCTGTATTTTTTGCAGAATGCGAGAATTATCCCGACAAGCATAAGAACGTCGCCTGCCGCCATTATCCCTGCGATCTTTTTCGGGATAAATTCGGCGATGCGCTCAAACGAGCCGACTATCGTTACTCCGCCGTAAAACACGCCCGAATAACAGAAAGCCGCAGTCATTAAAATCGCAAAAAATACCATCAGAACGTTTGTATAGCCCTTTTTCGCTTTTCTGCGGTATTTTTTCGCCGCCTTGCTCTGTTTAGTTTTAGCCGCTTCCTTTTCCTCAAGCTCGTCAAGCTCGGCGAGCATTATCATATTAAGCTGTTTTTGTTTTTCTTTTTCAAGCTTTTCTTTTTTTGACATAATAAACCCTCGTGACCGTTATATAATAGTGTAGCGGAAAACCGCTGTGCTTATTATTATAACATATTTTTAAAATAAAATCAACACCTTTGAAACGAATTTAAGAAATGGGATAGCCGGAACAAAATGATATGCGGCTTCTGAAAAAAATGCCTTACATTCCAATGAAAATAATACTTGTAAAGGCGGCTGTATTAAGAGCGGCGGCAGGAGCAAAAATAGATTTGTAGGCAAAATGATTTTGCGAAATTTTTTGAAGATTTTATTTTCAATATTATGAAAGGAAAGGTCACAGAATATGCGTGAACCGAATATTTTTGCACGGCTTTCACAGATGACCGCCGCCGTTGCCGCCGCCCTTTGCGCCGCCGTTATGACTTCTGTCGGATATTACAGCCAAGCGCTCCCCGACGAGATAACCGCCGAGAGCGGCTCTGAGATAAGGCTTGAAACGGCGCTTCCCGTTACGGTGCAGGAGCTTGCGCAGAGCAGGGCGGCTTATTTTGACATTACGGAAGGCGGACAGAGCGAGCCGCACACCTGTCGGCTGAGCCTTAGGCTTTTCGGCAGCGTGCCGATCAAGGAGGTTGACGAAAAAATCGTGGACAGACCATTATTAGCGGCAGGCGGACAGGCTTTCGGAGTAAAGCTCGTTACCGACGGAGTTATGATAATCGACATGAAAAAAATCGGCGGCGAATGTCCTGCAAGAGAAGCAGGGCTGAGGATAGGCGACGTTATCGAGGCGATAGACGGCGAACGTGTTTCGACAAACGACAGGGTGAGCGAAATAATAAAAGCGTCGGGCGGCGAAAGCTGTACGGTCAGATACCGCCGAGGCGACAAGACCTATACCTGCTCGGTAAAGCCGAAGCTTTGCGAGGGCAGCTACCGTGCAGGAATGTGGGTAAGGGACAGCTCGGCAGGAATTGGCACGATGACGTTTATCGATCCTCAGACGATGACGTTTGCAGGACTCGGTCACCCGATATGCGACAACGACACTCACGAGCCGCTTCCACTTTCAAACGGCAGCATTACGCCGATAAGGATAAACGGCTGCACTAAAAGCAAAAAGGGCGAACCGGGGCAGCTTATGGGCGAATTTGCAGGCGAGGACTGCGGCGAGCTTGTTTTAAACTGCGAGGGCGGAGTTTACGGAAGTGTAAACAGTATGCCCGAAGGCTATGTTACCTATCCGCTCGGCTTTGCGCATGAGGTGCATGAGGGAAAAGCGTTTATCATTTCGCAGACCGACGAGGGCGAACCGCAGGAGTATGAGATTTCGATCGAGCGCATAACTCACAGCGGCGAGGAGGATTTCGGGCACGACATGATAATAAAGGCGACGGACAAGGAGCTGATAAAACGCACGGGCGGCATAGTTCAGGGAATGAGCGGTTCGCCGATAATTCAGGACGGAAGGCTTGTCGGCGCGGTCACGCACGTTTTTGTTGACGATCCAAAGGGCGGTTATGCGATATTTGCCGAGAAAATGTACGGCTATTCAAATACGGCGGCTGACATTTCAGAAAATGCGCAGGCAGGTTAATATTTTTATATTAAATGCAAGTAAAAGCGAAGAATGTGTCGAAAATAATCAAAAGCCGATACATCCTGCCGTGAGGGGTCAGCAGGAGTCAACCGGGGTCAAGATAAGTCATAAGAACCGTAATTATAACTATATGTGATAATTTAGGTCATATTTTAGTGCATTATGTATATCTATGTTGATAATTTACGAGCGAAATATACAATTTGCTCTTGATTTCCGTTATTATTTGTGATATGATATAGATACAGAAAAAACAACGCACCTGAGCGACGGGCCCGCTTCATCAGGAGTATCACTTAACACAACGGAGGACATAAAAATGAATGACAAGATTAAAATATTAATAGGCGACGACAGCGCACAGTTTGGTGTGAACTGTGCTGCCGCACTGAGAACAGACGGCTTTTACGTTATAACGAGGCAGAAAAACGGTCTTACGATCTACGAAGCGATAACCGCCGAAACGCCCGACGTCGTGATAATCGACGCTGTTATGCCGGGGCTTGACGCTATCGGGCTTATCAAAAAGACGCTTTCATCGAGCGGCAAAAAGCCTTATTTTATCGTGACCGGTTCATACGTCAACGAGTTTTTAGAGCAGCAGGTAATGCTTGCAGGGGCGTCCTACTATATGCTCAGACCGTTCGACGTCGACACGCTTGCGGAGAGGATAAGATCGCTTTTTGACATAGACAGCGACATAGGCGAGCGTATGACGTCGAGGGGCGGTTCGCACCCTAATCTTGAAATAATCGTTACAGATATAATACATCAGATCGGCGTTCCTGCGCACATTAAGGGCTATCATTATCTGCGAGAGGCGATAATCCTTTCGGTCGGCGACAAGGAAATGCTTGAAAGCGTGACCAAGCTACTTTATCCTGCCGTTGCGAAGAAGTTTTCGACGACGCCCTCGAGAGTTGAAAGAGCGATAAGACACGCTATCGAGATAGCATGGGACAGAGGCGACCTTGACATTTTAAATAGCTTTTTCGGATACACGATAAGCACGGGAAAGGGCAAGCCGACCAACAGCGAATTTATTGCGCTCATCACCGACAAGATATGCTTGAAATACAGATCCGTGCTTACGGCGCAGTAACGCACCGTACGGCGCATAAAAAAAGACCTTTCCCGAAAACCGAGAAAGGTCTTTTTATTTTGTGTGAAATTTTACATCGGAACAGGGTCGTCGTTACCGATATTTCCCGACTCCGAACTGTCGCTCTCTGACGATTCGATAAGGTATCTGTCAGCGCTGTCCGTCTGGTCGATCGGCTTGGGCGTTGCGTCAACAACCGAGGAGCTGTCGGACGAATCCGAGGTGCTGCTGCTGTCAGATGCGTTGTCAGGCTCGATAAGGTCGTAAACGGGCAGGTATTTTTCCGCAATGTTAACGTTGTCGTTCGTAGCGTCGTTTGTCGACTTCGACTTTATCGTTACGCAGACATAATACGAACCGTCGATCTTATATATAGAAGCGAGCGAATAACCCGACTCGTTTGTAAAGCCTGTCTTTCCGCCGAAAATCTCAGCGTCAGCCTGTCCGTCGTAGTCACGGTCGACATAATAGCCCTCAAATCTCGAATGATAAATGCTCTCAAGAACGATTCCGTCGGGGTGCTTTTTGGTCTGAGAGGTCGTGTAGCTTTCAGCCGATGCTATCTTTAAAAATTCTTCGCTTATCTTCGGGTTTTCAACGGCATACTTAATTATCATAGCAATGTCCATAGCCGTCGAATAGTGGTTTTCGTCGTGCAGACCGCTTGCGTTCGTAAAGTGAGTTCCCGTAAGTCCGAGCTCCTCGACCTTTGCGTTCATGAGCTTTACAAATTCTGCTTCAGAACCCGAGATATAGTTTGCAATTCCGAGAGTTGCGTCTGCGCCGCTCGGGAGCATTGCGCCGTAAAGCAGATCCTCGACAGTTACCGATTCGTTAGCCGCAAAGCCTGCGACAGAAGCGTTTTCGTCCTGGAGCGACTTTATATCGTCCTTTGTGAATTTGTATGTATCCGAAAGATCCTCGCAGTTTTCAAGCGCAACGATAACGGTCATTATCTTTGTCAGCGAAGCGGGATAAGCCTTCTTCGTGTAGTTTCTTGCGGTGTAGATCTCGTTGCCGCTTATGTCGTATAAAACGGCATACTTTGCGGTAAGACCTTCAATATCCAGCTTCTGGAACTCAAATCCCTTTTCGGGGTATTCCATAAGCGCCTTGGGGGTCGAATCCAAAACGCTGTCCGCCTCGACCGATTCGGTCGGAACATAAGATTCTGCGGCGGCGTTTGCAGGCATATTTTCATTTTCCCCGATACCCGTTCTTCCCGTCACGACAAGAACCGCAGTTCCGATAGCAAGCAGCATTATCATTATCAGAATAGCGCACAAAGCGGCGTTTCCTGTATGATTGCGTGAGACTTTAAGCATTTCTTTTGTCTTTTTCATGATCTATCTCTCCTTAAATTTAACTTGCACTTTTTTTACAGACCTTCAGCCGCAAGTCCGTCGGTCTCATATTCTGGAGCCGCCGAAAACATAGGACCGTCCTTCAGCTCCTCGTAACAGGCAAGCAGTATGTCTCGTCTTGTGACTATACCGATAAAAACTCCTCTGTCGTCGACAACGGGAACGAAATTCTGGTTGATCGACAGCCTGAAAAGGTCTTCGATGGTGGAATTAACGTCAACAGGCTCGCACACGACTCTCTTTGGAATGTCGCTTACAAGATGCTCCTCCATTTCGGTCTGCCCCGATATTCCCTTTTCAAGCATATACCACAGAAAATCGCCCTCGGCGATAGTTTTTACATACTCGCCCCTGCCGTTTATAACGGGAATTGCGGTATAGCCGTGATGCTTCATTTTTTCAACCGCCTGACGCATCGTGTAATTCTCGTAGATATACGAGGTCATCGCTTTTGGCTTCAGCAGTGAAAATATATTCTTGGTTTTCATAGTGTCAGTTTTCCTTCTGCTCCTTTGAAGCGTCTTTTTTGTCCGTCTTTGAGTCCTCGTCCGCCTGCGGCTTTTCGCCGTAGGTCAGGATAAGCGTCGAAAACTGTGACAAGTCTATCGTCTTGAAATCGTCGGTCGTGATGCCCATTTCATTCATCATGTCGGTCGTTACGGAAAATTTTCCGCACGTTTCCTGACAGAAGCCGAGCCTTTCGTCCTCCGTAAACTCGTCAAAAGCCTTCATTCCGTCAAAAATGCTAAGCTCGAAAAGACTTTCGTCAGCCTTCGCTTCAAGCGAAATAACCTCCGTCGTCTGAATTATATCGTCTTCGCCCTCGACGGAATAAACGGTCGTGTATTTTTTAAGCGCACCGCTTTCGTCGAAATAAAAGTCGTATATCGTCATATATGTGTCGCCGGTATAGGTGTATTCCTCAACGGTCATACCCTCGGTATCGGCGGGAATATGCGTGCTTGTTCTTTCAAGTCCGTAATTTGCGACAAGCAGAACAACGCTCATTTCGTCCGCATTGACCTGATCGCTCTCTCCGAAAATTCTGTATGCGCCGATATTGTTATCCGCCTCATAGATCGTTCCGTCAAGATAAAGCGACGTTATATCGTAATCGAGCGAATCGGGATAGACCTGAGTGTTGTGCATATAAATGTCGCCGCCCCTGCGTGCCTGCGTACATTCCGCATACGACTCAGGCTCGTCTGAGTAGGTTATCCTTGCGCTAAAGGTGTGGTCAGAGCCGAAAATTTCAGCCGCCGCCGCAAGAAGCTCGCCGACCTCGGTCTTTTCATTTTCATTTTCAGCGTCAGCCGTGCTTTCCGTATTTTCCGCAGCGCTTTCGACCTCTGCGGCAGACTGCGTTTTCTCGTCCGCTTTGGACTCGACCGCCGTTACAGCCTTGCTGTCGGCAGAGCTTCCGCCCTGCTTTATTTCATTGCCCGAGCAGGCGGTCAGGTTCATAAGACAAATCGAAACCGCCGCAGCCGTGCAAGCCGTTTTCTTCAAAAAATTCATTCTCTGCAAAAAAGTCATTTTTTGCCTTTCCTTTCCTGATATATCCTGTCTGTCTGTTATGTCTCTTTTTCTGTATCAACTTTTATTATACAGCAATTTCTCTCTTATGTCAAGAGCAAAACGAAATGCCGCAAAAAAATGAAAAACGAAAAAAATGCCTGCCGTCACAGCCCTCTTAAAATTTTCCTCATCTCTCTTGCCGCATTTTCGGGGTCTTTGTCTGCGATCATGTCGGAAATAACAGCCGCACCGTTTATCCCCATTCCCGAAAATTCAAGCACATTCGTGCGTTTAATTCCGCCGATTATAACAATAGGTATATCGACCGCCGCCCTTATCGCCGCAAGGTTTTCCCTCGTGTTCGGCTTTGCGTCGGATTTTGTGGAGGTAACAAACATTGCGCCGACTCCGATATAATCCGCACCGTCCGCCTGCGCCTTTACCGCCGCTTCGACCGTCGGGGCGGTTATGCCGATTATTTTATCCTCGCCTAAAATTCTCCTTGCGACCGTACACGGCAGGTCGCTCTGTCCGAGATGAACGCCGTCCGCATTAACGGCAAGCGCAATGTCAACTCTGTCGTTTATGATAAGCGGAACACCATAGCTGTCGGTTATCTCCTTTACCCTTGCCGCAAGCTCAAAAAGCTTACGGGAGGAGGCGTTTTTCTCTCTCAGCTGGATAACGCTCGCTCCGCCTTTAAGCACAGCCTTAACCGACTCCTCGACCGTTTCGCTCGACATAAGTCCGCTGTCGGTGCAGATATATAATGTGTAGTTGATTGATTTTTTATCCATAGATAACATTCCTTAATACATATTTTTCCGACGGTGTTTTTCTATCAGATAAACTATCCCCCGTATCACAAGAGCCGCCGCCATGCCTAAGCAGTAAAATACATAGTAGATAGCAAACTGCAAGCCCTCAAGGTTTTTTGCAAGTCCCGAAAACATAGTGTCGCCGTAATCTACTATTTCATAGTAAAAAGCAACAATAAGCGGCACAATGAACCATCTGAGTAGAAAATACAAAAATACAGCGGATAAAAACGAACCCATAAAAAATCCGATATTGTAAACCGCAAGCCTTCCTCGGTTGAACTTTTTTTCAATTACCGTATAAAGGCAGACAAATACCACGGGAATTACTGCCGATACCCATTGCAGTACGAACCCCGACGTACCGAAAAAAATGGTTGAAATAATATCGCAGGCTGTCGTCAGCGCCCAGAATATGAGCGAGTACACGACCGCTGTCACGGTTCCGTTAAATAAGCTGTTATCTTCGTCAGACGATCTCATTAATGATCATTCCTTTCAGTATAGTTTTCTCAATTATACCATACCGAAATAATCTTCCGCAAGATAACAGCTGTCATTTTCTTCGTGACAGATGTCACTTTTCCGTACAGAACTTGACTTCCTTGCCCTCTAAAATCATGTTCGTCGTTCTTACGGCGCACATTTTTCCGCACATAGAACAGGTGTGTCTGTCGGCTGGAGGTGTCTGCTCAAAAAATCTCTTCGCCTTTTGCCCGTCTATCGCAATATCGAACATTCTGTCCCAGTCGACCGCATGACGAGCCGCCGCCATTTCGTTGTCCTTATCCATTGCGTGAGGAACGCCCTTTGCAATATCCGCCGCATGAGCCGCTATCTTGCTTGCGATAATGCCCTCCTTAACGTCGTCTGCGTCGGGAAGTCTTAAATGCTCCGCAGGGGTAACGTAGCAGAGAAAATCCGCACCGCTTGCCGCAGCTATCGCTCCGCCTATCGCAGAGGTTATGTGGTCGTAGCCGGGCGCTATGTCGGTAACGAGAGGCCCTAAAACATAGAACGGCGCATTGTGGCAAAGCCTTTTCTGGAGCTTCATGTTAGCCGCTATCTGATCGAGCGCCATGTGTCCCGGTCCCTCGACCATTACCTGAACGTCCTTTTCCCACGCTCTTGTGGTGAGATTTCCAAGCTCGACAAGCTCGGAGATCTGTCCTGCATCTGTCGCATCGGCAAGACAGCCGGGGCGGAGTGCGTCGCCGAGTGAAATGGTAACGTCATACTCACGGAGAATATCCAGCACCTCGTCGTAATATTCAAAGAACGGGTTTTCGTTGCCCGTCATCATCATCCATGCAAAAAGAAGCGAGCCGCCTCTCGATACAATATTCATCTTTCTGCCCTCACGGCGAAAAGCCTCGACTGCACGGCGGTTTATGCCTGCGTGTATCGTCATGAAGTCGACGCCCTCCTCTGCGTGCGCTCTTACCACACGCAGAAAATCCTGCGCCGTTATCTCAAGCAGATCCTTATCAAGATAGCCGATAGCGTCGTACATCGGAACAGTTCCTATCATCGCAGGCGACTTTTTTATAAGCTCGGTGCGGAATTTGTTTGTCTTGCCGTAGTTTGAAAGATCCATTATTGCCTCTGCGCCGAAGCTTAACGCCATGTCGACCTTTTTCATTTCGAGGTCGTAGTCCTTAGCGTCGCCCGAAATGCCTAAATTAACGTTTATCTTTGTCCGCAGCCCCGTGCCGATACCCTCGGGCGAAAGCGACTTGTGGTTTATGTTCGCAGGAATACACACCTCGCCCTTTGCGACAAGCGCGCGTATCTCCTCGGGAGTTCTGTATTCCTTTTTTGCAACGATCTCCATTTCGGGAGTGATAATTCCCTTCTTTGCGGCTTCCATTTGTGTTGCGTAATCTCTCATGTCAGTTTATTCCTTTCATATCGTAAAATTCGTAAAAGTGGTTGACAGGTCCGTGACCCTTTCCCACCGTGAATGATTTTTCAATAGCTTTGGTTATATAGTCCTTTGCGTTTCCGACCGCCTTTTCAAGAGTCATTCCGTTTGCAAGGTTCGCCGCTATCGCAGACGAAAGCGTACAGCCCGTGCCGTGAGTGTTGGGCGAATTTACTCTCTCGCAGGAAAAAACAGTCATGCCCTTAGGCGTAAAAAGCATATCGACAGCGTCGCCCTTTAAATGTCCGCCCTTGATAAGCAGATTTTTCACGCCCATGCCCATTATTATTTCGGCGGCTTTGTGAAAATCGTCATCAGTTTCTATTTTTATACCGGCGATGACCTCAGCCTCGGGAATGTTCGGGGTCAGCAGGTCGACGATCGGGAACAGCTTTTCTTTCATTATGCCGACCGTGTTTTCCGCCGTAAGCGAGTCGCCGCTTGTTGCGACCATTACGGGATCGCACACGACAAACGGCGGCTTGTACTGCGAAAGCTTGTCCGCAACAGCCGAGATAATTTCCGTAGTCGGCAGCATTCCGAGCTTAACTGCGTCGACCGTAATATCCTCGAAAACTGCGTCTATCTGTTTTTTTATCTCGTCCGCAGGAACGTTAAACACCGAAAGCACACGGCTCGTATTCTCCGCAACAACGGAGGTCACAACGCTCATTCCGAACGTGCCGAGTGCGGAAAATGCTTTAAGATCCGCCTGAATACCCGCTCCGCCCGAACAGTCCGAGCCTGCTATCGACAAACATTTTTTCAAACATATCACCCCGAAAAATAAAAAACGGCACTGCAAAAAAATCTGCAATACCTGTCAATCCGCCGAAAACGGCGCAATCTGCTTCCTACAACGGTATTAACCGACAGGTTCAAAGGGTCAGACCTTACATCCTCTCAACCGCACCCGAAGCGCAGTTCCCCTGCAAATCATTTTATGCTGTTTTTATCACAATTTCTAAATCGCCGTGCATAACGCACCGCACGGCTTACATACAATAATTCTATCACGTTTAAACCGCTTTGTCAAGAATTTTTGACCGCAGGTAATCAACACTCTGCGCACGTTTTTTACTATATGGGTATTTTTTAGACAAAATCTTTGAAAAAATGTGTGTAAAGTTTGTGAAAATATCATATAAAGCTATTTACTTTTTTAATATAAAGTGATATAATAATATAGTAGGGACGCTTTTGACTGCGTTTGTAAAAATGCTGTGAACTATGCGTTTGTCAAAAAAATTTACGGGCAAGATATAATTATCGAACAAAAAATCAATCAGAAATAAAGAAAACAAAACGAACAGTTATTCACCGAAAGGAATGGTACATCAGAATGTCAAGAAAAACAATGATCATGGACGGCAACAACGCAGCCGCTTGGGCGGCTTATCCGTTTACCGAGGTTGCCGCCGTTTATCCCATAACCCCGTCAACGCCCATGTCGGAGATAACAGAACGCCGTGCGGCGGCAGGGCAGACCAACATTTTCGGAAGTTCTGTCAAGGTCGCTCAGATGCAGTCGGAGGCAGGCTCGGCAGGAGCAGTCCACGGCTCGCTGTCGGCAGGTGCGCTCACCACGACCTTTACCTCCTCGCAGGGACTTCTGCTTATGATACCCGATATGTATAAAATAGCAGGCGAGCTTTTGCCCTGTGTTATCCATGCCGCCGCAAGAAGCGTCGCTTCTCATGCGCTTAGTATTTTCGGCGATCATTCGGACATTTACGCCTGCCGTCAGACAGGCTTTGCGATGCTCTGCTCGGCTGACGCTCAGGAGGCTGCCGACCTCGGCGTTTGCGCTCACCTTTCGGCAATAAAGGGCAGCGTGCCGTTTCTTCACTTTTTCGACGGCTTTCGGACATCGCACGAAATTCAGAAAATAAACGTTTTTGAAAAAGAGGATATTTCGCAGATGCTCGACTTTGATGCGGTCGAAAAATTCCGCCGCCGTGCGCTCAGTCCCGACCGTCCGACCGCAAGAGGAACCTCGCAGACCCCCGATATTTTCTTCCAGCAACGTGAAGCCGCAAACCGCCTTTACGACGAGCTTCCGAAAATAGTCGAGGGATATATGAACAGGATAAACGAAAAGGCTTCGACAAATTACAGGCTTTTCAACTATTACGGCGCACCCAACGCAACTCACGTTATCGTCGCAATGGGTTCGGTGTGCAACACTATCGAGGAAACGATAGACTATCTCAACGCTAACGAATGTACAAAGCTCGGACTTGTCAAGGTCCATCTTTACAGACCCTTCTGCGCCGATAAACTAATAGACGCTCTTCCCGACTCGGTGGAGCAGGTGTCGGTGCTTGACAGGACAAAAGAGCCGGGGGCGCTCGGCGAACCGCTGTGGCTCGACGTCTGCACCGCTCTTAAAGGCACGAAATTCCACGACGTCCCCGTGACCTCGGGCAGATACGGTCTTGGCTCTAAGGACGTTACCCCCGAGCAGATAAAGGCGGTTTTCTGGAACGCTTCCTGGAAGGAAAGCTATAAGCCGAAGTTCACGGTCGGCATAAACGACGACGTTACAATGCTTTCGCTTAAACCGCAGCCGCAGGTCAATTCCTCGCCTAAGGACGTTATCTCCTGCCGTTTCTTCGGTCTTGGCGCAGACGGAACTATCGGGGCGGCGAAAAGCACGATAAAGATAATCGGCGAAAACACCGACCTTAACGTTCAGGCTTATTTCTCCTACGACTCGAAAAAATCGGGCGGCATAACGACCGCCGACCTGCGTTTCGGCAAAAGCAAAATAAAGTCGGCTTACCTTATCGAGCAGGCTGATTTTGTCGGCTGCCACAACGAAAGCTATCTTGATAAATTCGACATCGTATCGTCTATAAAGCCGGGCGGTGTTTTCCTCCTTAACACTCCGCTTACCGCAGAACAGCTCGGACAAAAGCTGCCCGGTCAGGTCAAGAGATATATTGCGCAAAACGGCATAAGATTTTACACCGTCGACGCAGGCGGCATTGCGAAAAGGCTCGGTCTTGGTCAGCGCGTCAACACGATACTTCAATCGGCGTTCTTTAAGCTTTCCGAGGTCATTCCTTTTGAAAAAGCGTGCGAGCTTATGAAAAATGCGGCGGCGGAGGCTTATTCAAGAAAGGGCGAAGAGGTCGTTAAAATGAACCTCGAAGCTATCGACGAGGGCTGTCGGGAGATAGTGCGTGTCGAGCCGCCGGAGGAATGGAAACACGCCGAGGACGGAAAAATCGGCAGACTCCCCGTAAGCTGCGGCGACAAGGAGCTTGAGGGCTTTGTAAATTCGATAATGCTGCCCTGTGCAAACCGCAGGGGCGGAGAGCTTCCCGTTTCGGCTTTTGCAAACATTGCGGACGGCGTTTTCCCGACAGGAACTTCGGCTTTTGAAAAACGGGGCATTTCGGACATTATCCCCGAGTGGATAAGCGAAAACTGTATCCAGTGCAATCAATGCTCGTTCGTTTGTCCTCACGCAGTTATAAGACCTGCGGTATTGACTAAGGAGGAGCTTGAAAGCGCACCCGAATATGTGCAAAAAAAGGCGATAGCCTGCACAGGTCTGCCCGACAGGTATTTTGCCGTTAATATCTCTGCGCTCGACTGCACGGGCTGCGGCTGCTGCGCAAACGTCTGCCCCGGACGAAAGGGACAAAAGGCTCTCGAAATGAAAACGGTCGAATTAAAAGCCGAACAGCAGGAGGCTTTTGACTATGCGGCAGATCTTTCGGAAAAGCCGGAGCTGCCCGAAAAATTCAAGCCTGACACTGTAAAGGGTTCGCAGTTTAAAATTCCGCTGCTCGAATTTTCGGGAGCGTGCGCAGGCTGCGGCGAAACGCCTTACGCTAAACTTGCAACTCAGCTTTTCGGCGACAGAATGTTTATTGCAAACGCAACAGGCTGCTCGTCGATATGGGGAGCGTCCGCACCGTCGATACCATATACCAAAAACAAGCAGGGAAAAGGTCCTGCGTGGGCAAATTCGCTGTTTGAGGACAATGCGGAATTTGGTTTCGGAATACTTCTTGCGCAGAAAACTCTGCGTGAGCGTGCTGTTGCAAAGATACTTGAAATAGAAAAAAATGCAAAATCCGATACGCTTAAAGAAGCGTGCGAGGGTTATCTTTCAACGCTCGACAAGGCGCAGGAGAACTCCGCAGCAGCCGAGCGGCTTATCGAAGCTCTTAAAAAGGCGAAAACGCAGTCGGCGCAGGAGGCTCTCCAATATGCTGAATATCTGCGCAAAAAGTCGGTTTGGATATTCGGCGGCGACGGCTGGGCTTACGATATAGGCTTTTCGGGACTTGACCATGTGCTTTCAAGCGGCGAGGATATAAACATTCTCGTTTTCGACACCGAGCTTTATTCAAACACGGGCGGTCAGCCGTCGAAGGCGACTCCCTGCGGAGCGTCGGCTCAGCTTGCGGCAAACGGCGTCGAGCGCAACAAAAAGGATCTTGCGTCGATGGCGATGACCTACGGAAATGTTTACGTAGCGTCGGTCGCTATGGGTGCGGACAAAAATCAGACCGTAAAGGCGCTTTGCGAGGCGGAGGCGTACAGCGGACCGTCGCTTATTATCGCCTATGCGCCCTGCATAAGCCACGGAATAAAGGACGGTATGTCGGCGGCTCAGGAGGAGCAGAAAAAGGCGGTCGAATCGGGTTACTGGCAGCTTTTCAGATACGACCCGTCGCGCAAGGCGGAGGGCAAAAACCCCTTTACGCTCGATTCAAAGCTGCCCACGGCGGACTATAAGGACTTCCTGCTCGGCGAGGAGCGTTACAGCTCGCTCGAGCGCAAAGACCCCGAAAGAGCGGCAAGGCTTTTTGACAGAGCCGAAAGGTCGGCGGCTCAAAGATACGAATATCTTATCAGATATGCAAAGCTTTTCGACTAATTTAAACTAATAAAAACAAATCGGACAGAGGAACGGTTAAAGATCCTCTGTCCGAACTATTTTTCAGCGATATTGCAATATTGCGATTACGCCTCTGCGTTTTCCTCAGCCGAAGAAACGGTTATGCCCTGTTCTGCCGCCTGAGCCGCAGCCTGCTCTGCCTGACGCTTGTTTCTTGCTTCAATAAGCGTCTTCTTGATAGCGTCGAGCATTCCTTTGGGGAAGGGAAGGTTGGTGCTTGCAGGGTTGATAACAAAACCTGCTACCGAGGGTGTCTGCTCCGTAAGAGTTGCGATGTCGGTGAACTTCATCTTTACTCTCGAGAACTGCTCGCCCTCAGCATTCGCCTCGATATTCATCTTAGCCGCTTCGTCCTCGTCGGTAAATACGGGGAAGAATGTGCCCTGAGTCTTGTGCTTGATAAGCATGAACTTTGCCTGCGGCTTGTCCTGGAACTTGAGGTGGTTGTCCTTGTCTGCGACAAGCTGTGTGTTCTTTGTTACGACCGCCGGAACGAGGAATGTTCCCCTGAGCGCAAGGTTAATGACCTTGCTCTGTGTTTCTGTGTTGAAGTCAGCTCTCATTTCCTTGACTGCTTCGAGCAGCTCGTCGTTGCGAACCATGTTTTCATTTTCTGCCATGTTAAAAACTCCTTACAATTTATTTTAATTCTTCAAGATTAGTTTCAATAATAAACTTTGGTCTTGATTTGGTTTCGAGATAGATTTTTCCGATATATTCCCCGATAACGCCGATAGCGAGCAGCTGCAAGCCGCCCAGCGCCCACACCGAAACAACGGTAGTCGTCCAGCCGTGAACGGTTTTTCCCATGAAGTGTATCACAAGGAAATATATAAGCATTATAATGGAAATAAAGAAAATTCCGATACCGAGCGAGGTTATGAACCTTATCGGCTTTATCGAAAGGGAGGTTATTCCCTCGACAGCAAACGAGATCATCTTTTTGAGCGGATATTTCGACTCGCCCGCCTGCCTTGCGGCTCTCTCATAGGTCACAATATCCGACTTAAAGCCTATCATCGGAACGATGCCCCTCAAAAATAGGTTTACCTCCTCAAACTCCGCAAGAGCCTCGACCGCACGCTTACTCATAAGGCGGTAGTCGGCGTGGTTATAGGTTATCTCAACGCCGAGCTTTTCGAGCATCTTATAATAGGTCTGCGCCGTCCATCTCTTAAATCCCGTGTCGGTCTCTCTCGACGAGCGAACGCCGTAAACTATCTCGCAGCCCTCGGCACGCTTTTCAAGAAAGCCGTCTATCGCATTTATGTCGTCCTGAAGATCGGCGTCCATCGAAACGATAATGTCCGCATAATTTTTCGCCGTCATAAGTCCTGCAAGCAGCGCATTCTGATGACCCTTGTTCCTCGAAAGCTTTATTCCCGTAAACAGGTCGCAGCTGCGGTTTAGCCTTTCGATAAGTTTCCATGTCTTGTCCTTTGAGCCGTCGTCGACGAACATTACCTTGCTTTCGGGCGAGATCTTCTCCTCGGCGATAAGCGTATCCATTTTCTGTATCAAAGCCCGTGCTGTGATAGGAAGCATTTCCTCCTCGTTATAGCACGGGATAACGATATACATAGTTTCCATGTTCTGTATTTTTCCTTTCTGATTTTGTTTTCCCTGTTCTTTTGTTTTGCATTTTTTGTTTTTATTCAATACCGAAAAGCCTCTTTGCATTTTCGTTCGTTATGTCGATAAGCCGCTGTGCGTCAATTTCGCAAAGCTGTTCGGCAGCGCAGGCAACATAAGCTATCATAGAGCTGTCGCAGCGTTTTCCCCGAAACGGTTCGGGCGCCATATACGGACAATCGGTCTCAAACAAAAGCCTGTCGGCAGGAACCGCCGCAAACGCTTTCTTTGTCTTCTTTGCGTTTTTAAAGCTAAGCACTCCCGTAAAGCCGATATAAAGTCCAAGCTCTAAAAGCTGCTTTGCCGTTTCGGCAGAACCGCTGAAGCAATGAACAACGCCCTTCGGCTTATACTCCTGCATTATCGACAAAAAATCCTCCGTGGCGTCCCGACAGTGCATTATAACGGGCAGGTCAAGCTCCGCCGCAAGTTTCAGCTGGTTTGTGAAGACCTCCGTCTGAACGCTGCGTTCGGGTGCGTCGTCGTAATGATAGTCAAGACCTATCTCGCCTATCGCCCTTATCTTTTTATTTTCGCCGCAAAGCCTTTTCAGTATGCCGATATAATCGTCCGGCAGGTCGTCCGTAATATTCTCCGGGTGAATACCGACCGAGGTGTAGTAATTCGGGTATTTTTCCGACATTTTGATTCCGAACTGTGCCGACTCAAGATCGGTGCAGGCGTGCATAAGAAATTCAACCGCCGAGCCGTCAGACATAAGCCGTCCGAGCAGCTCTTCTCTGTCATCATCAAAAGCGCCGTCGTCGTAATGACAGTGCGAATCGAATATGCCCTTTAGTTTTAACGGATCGGAAAACTGCCCCATTACCCTTATACCTCTCTTTTTTCTGCCTATACCCTATCATTATAGCACAAAATTCACAATTTGTAAAGTCTATTTTCAAAAAAATTTGTAATGCTCAAAAAAATATGCCTAAAATAAAAAAGAGACCCGAAAGCCTCTTTTTATGCACATTTTGTCAAGCCTTATTCATATAATAAATAAGCGGCTGTTTTAAAGGTCAACGTGGCTGCACATGATGCCTGTCGGGGTGATGTCGACGAACGCATATGACGGCGACCTTCCGTCACGGGGACAGGAAACGCTTCCGGGGTTTAAAACGTGAACGCCGTCGATATACTGATAATACCGCTCGTGAGTATGCCCGAAAAGCGCAACCGTTGCGCCGATCTCCTTCGCCTTTGCGACAAGCTGCTCGCTGCCGTATTTAACGCCGAACCTGTGTCCGTGAGTGAAAAGCACCTTGACCTTGCCTGCGTTATAAAGATCGCTGTCGGGGGTAAAGGAATTGTAATCGCAGTTGCCCGCAACGTTTAATATCATTTTTTCGGGATAAACGATCCTCAGCTTATCTATCTCACTTTCGCCGTCGCCTAAAAATATAAAAGTATAAACGTCCTGATTTCGCTCAACGACCTCTCTCGCCGCGCGAAAATTTCCGTGGGTATCGGAAAAAACTATCAATCGCATTAAATTCGCTCCTTGGTAAATGCGTCAGACGCACGGCGGAAGGTCGGTCAACACCGCCTAAACCTGCGTCTTTCTTATCAATTATATCATACCACACTAAAGCTATTATTTAAACAACATAATTCAAATAAAGGAGAAATTTTTATGGAAAATAATTTGAACAAAAATTTAAATCAGCAAAATCAGATACCCGGCGTTGATCCTAAGCTGCTTGATGGGCTTTTAAACGCCGCCTCAAAGAAGCTCGGCTGCAAGCCTGACGAGCTGAAAAGAAAGCTCCAAAACGGCGAATTTGAAGCCGCCGTGAAAAATTCAAACCCGACAACTCCGCAGATGATACGCTTTAAACAGATGCTTGGCGACCCGAAGGCGATAGAAAAGCTTATGTCCGACCCTAAAGCGGCGGAAATTTTAAAAAAGCTCGGCGGCAAATAAACCGCAGTAAATTTTAAGAGGGAGGAAAACTTCATGGACGATTTAATGGAAAAGCTTTCTCAGACGCTAAACGATCCAAAAAGTATGCGTGAGATCTCGCAGCTTGCGGCGGCGCTTTCTCAGAGCATGGGTGAAAATTCACCTGCGCAGTCGCCGCCAAACGAGGCTTCAAGCGGTGCGCCGCCCGATCTTTCCGCGATGCTTTCCTCGCTTCTTTCCTCGCCGCAGACCGCCGCCGAGCCTGCGAACACTCCGCCGCCAACTCCTTCTCCCGAGCAGAATATGCCCGATATTTCAAAGCTCATGCAGCTTATGAACGTTATTTCCTCGAGCGGCGCAGGCGACAAGAACATTGCGCTGCTGCTTTCGCTAAAGCCTCTGCTGCGAGAGGAAAATCAGATAAAAATAGACAGGCTCATTAAGATTTTCAAACTGATGTCCGCATATCCGTTGATACGGGACAGCGGCTTGCTTGGAGGTGATCTGTTTGGCTGAACAGGAGAATTTCACGAGTATGCAGGAGGACGCGATAAGGCGTGTGCGTGAGATGCAGAGGCGGTCAAGAAGCTATGTCGAGCCGCCGTCTGACGAACCGCCCGAAACGCAAAGAATACCGAGCGAAAACGAGCCTGTCGGGGCTGCCGGAAAGCCGCCGCCAAAGCCGCTTTTTAACATAGGCGGTCTTAAAATTGACGAGGAAAAGGCGATGATAGCGCTGCTTATCTACATACTTTACAAAAACAATGCGGATATGAAGCTGCTGCTTGCGCTCGCATATCTGCTTATATAGAAAAAGGGCAGCGGAAAATGTTATCCGCTGCCCTTCTTTGTCTTCTGACGTTAAACCTTGAGCCATGCGCAGGCGATGTCGAGAGCTTCGTAAAGGCTCTCCTTTTCCGCCTTTTTAACTATCTGATCCTTCGGGGGAAGAGTCGGATCTGTCGCCATTTTTCTTATCCTTACCTTGTTCGCAACGTCGATACCGCCCTGCTTCTGCGTTCCGAGAATTTCGATCATTACTACATAATCGTCGTACATATTTCCGAAGTAGATAAGATTTCCCTTGCGCACGAGGGGCATTCCTTTATAGGTAAAAAAGTTCTTTTTGCTTTCTGCCATTGATCTTAAAACCGTCCTTTCTTAAAAATCTTGTATTGTTAATTTTATCATGTCCGCAGCGCAGAATATGTCGTATTCTGTCGGCTGTGAAAAATTTTTTGAAGATCAGTAATCCTCAACAACGTCCTCGCCGTTTCTGACAAGTCCGATATTCTTTATAAGTCTGTCGACCCACTTGCTCTGTATCTTATACTTTGTTTCGCCGTTTAGCTTTACTATCGAGCGGCGGTCGGTGTCCTTGAACAGCTCTATCTTGTCGCCGCCGTCCTCGGTTTTTATCTCTATTGTGAGATAAGGCTCGGTTTCGGGGTCGGTAAAATAGATCTCGCTTGTCGGGCAGGTAAGGATATACTGATACAGACTCTTTATGTTATAAACGTCCGTATCCTCGCCGTCAAGCAGCGCCGAAGCGATGTCCTTATCGTCGCCCTCGCCCTCGGTCGTAAGCGTTATCTTCGCATTTTCCTCGCCCGAGATATTTATCTCGCTTACGTCAACAATGCTGTTCCATGTCATAAGCGTCGAGATTATGTCGCCGGGAACAAGGTCGACCCAAGGAAGCGCTGAAGCGTCGATCTTCCAGATACAGTCCTTGCCCTCAACTCCGCTGAAATAGCAGTAGTAAGCCGAAGCCTCGGTCTGAAGCTCGCCGTCGTCGTTTTCCTCGTGAAACGCCTTTCCGATGTCGAGCCTGTAATCATATCCCTCGCCGACGAACGTTACCGTTGCCGTCGGGTCGTCAAGCTCGTATTCGGCTATATCCTCTTCTGTCGGGAAGATAACGGTCGCTTCCATTGCAGTAAGTCCGAAAAGGGAATAGATAACGTCCGACGAGGTCGTTCCGTTTAAATACGAGAATATCGGTTCGGTCATGACCTGCGCCGAAGCCATATTCGAGCTTGACTTTTCGTGCGTTCCGTCGTCCTGCTCGAAGGACATATCGTAATCGAGGTCCTTTCTCGAAAGAGTAAGCTTTCCGAAAACGAAATCGCTGTCGTCAGACGGCGTTGCAAGAAGCGTTCTGTTTATAAACTCCTCCTTGCGCTCAACGTAATATGAAATGGTCGTCTTGATTATCATATAAACGTCCGAGCTGTCCTTTTCGCAGATATAGCGGTATCTGTTCTGCGGCGCAATATCTCCGAGATAAAACGTTCTTTCGCTTCCGTCTCGGAATGTTATCGTAAACTCCGCCGTTGGCGTTTCAAGACCGTATTTTGAAAGGTCCTCCGCCTGCGGCTCGACCAGCTTGTAAGCCGTAAGGTTAGCGGCGTCCTCGGCTATGTCGCTGAGCTTGCTTGAAGTAAGCTCAAGTCCTTTAAGTTCCTCGATAGAAGCCGAATCCTTTCCGCTCTCCGACTCGCCGATATAGGTAAAGCCGCCGAACTCGTTTACCGCCGTTATCTTTGCAATATCCGAAGCCTCTGCCTCGACAAGCTTTACCGACTCGTCGACCTTTGAGGAAGTAGACGTCTTTGAAGAGCTGTCAGCCGAGGAGCTGTCGGCGCTGTCCGCACCCGTAAGTTTTAGAATACCGAGCGTGCCGCCCAAACAGGCAAGCACGACGGTGCAGACGATTATTCCTTTTATTTTATCATTCATGCCTTTTCTCCTAAAAGCTTATCTGTTCTTTCTTCTGAGCCAGATCACAAGACCGATTATAAGCGTAAGAGCGGGGATAACGCCGATGAACACGATCTTGAGCGTTGTTACTTGCTGTGCGGTGATGTCGAAAAGCTCGCCCGTTATGACCTTAGGCTCGATAGTTATGCCGACAGAGGTCTTTCCCGTCATTCCGTTTATTACGGAGAGGAAATATTCTCTGTTCTGATACTGGTTGTATCTTAAATAGCTGTCTGAAAGAATGCTTTCCGAACCGACAGCGAGAATGTTTGAGTAATCTGCCGTGCCGTCATCGTTAAAACTTGCCTTTGACGAAACAGCCGCATATATCTGCTTGCCGTATTCGTAGGTCTCAACCGTTCCGTCCTCCTTGTATCTTGCAAGGTAAGCCTGATCGGTCGAAGAAACGTAAGCCTCGGTAGTTATCTTTCCCTTTTCGTCCTGCAAAAGAACTATCGGACGGCAGGCGGAAGCTAATATCTGTGAATCTCCGAGACCTGCCGCAAAGCTTTCGGACACCTCGCCCGAAACGGTTATATAAGGCGCAGTGTAGTAATGCTCGGGGTCGTTTTCGCAGATAAATCCGTCGCCTACCGAGATATAATACTCTTCAAGGAACTCGTCAAGGTTGGGGGTCTCCTGCTGATAAAGCGATGCGATATAGATAAGGTTCTTGCCCATTTTTCCGTCGTTGTTAAGGAACTCGTCGACCTTTGTTATCTCCGCTTCCATATAGTCAACGGCAGGCGCAGGGATAACGCAGAGGTCTGCGTCCTCGGGTATCTCCTCAGAGGTAATGTTTACGTCCTCTACGGTATAGCCGTTTGCCGTGAGCAGCTTTTTAAGATAGGTAAGGTCAGCCGACTCTTCTCTTCCCGTAAGCACGCTTACAACAACAGGGTCGGGGTCGGTAACGCCCATTATCGCCGAAACGAAAGCCTGATCGGCTGTCGACGATGCAACGAGATTGTTCTGTACCGCAAGCGCAAAAGCCGTGTTGGTGTCGCCTCCTGCGTAAGAGAGAATATAATCCTCAGCGCTCATGCCGTAATTTGCGACATTCTGCTCAAAATCGTCGGTAAACTGAATAAGGTCGAGTAGCGAGACCTCTCTTATTCTCTTTAAAGGCTTTCCGCTGTCGTCCTTCATTATATTTCCGTTATCGTCCTTTGAATAAGCCTCGACAAGGATCGAAAACTGCGAGATCTCCTGATCGGTATATTCGCTTACGACGTCGGGGTTTGAGTCAATGTCGATATACTCTACCTTGATCTTGTCGTTATACTGCGAATATCTTTTCATTACCTCGTTCGCCTGCTTGGTGTAGTCGTTTGTGACAAACTCCTCCTCGTTTCCGAAAACTCTTATCGTAACGTCCTCGGTAACGCTCTTTATATACTCCTCCGACTCCTCGGAAATTGAGTAGGTATTGTTTTTCGTAAGGTCGAATTTTATCGGATATTTCTCAAAGAAGATCCCAGCGATAATGTTTACAAGCACGATAACGACAACGAACACGACGGTATAAATCGTCGACATCATGCCGTGGCGCAGCTTTTTATGCTCACGCTTTTTCTTCGGCTTTTCGTCCTTTTCGTCCTTGGCGTCCTCCTCGTCCGGTTCGGGCTTTGCAGCTTCGGGCTTTTCGTCAGACTTTTTCTCCTCGGCAACAACGTCAGCAAGAATATCCCTGCTGTCTGTCGAGGTGATATATTCCTCCTGCTCGTTTTCTGTATTCTTCTTTTCTTTTTCGCTCATTTGAAATAACGCCTCCTTTACTCTCAGGACCAGCGGCGCTTTTCAAGCACACGGACAGTGAGGAACAAAAACAGCACTACCGCACTGATAAAGAAAAGCACGTTTGAAAGGTCGAATAATCCGTAGGTAAAACCGCTGTATCTCTCGTAGAAGGAAAGCTTTGCGAAAATGTTTTCAAGCCACTCCCAAGGAAGAAGTCCGCCGACTATCGAGAGCATATTAAGCGCAAGTATCGAAATAAAGCTTATTACTGCGGCAACTACCTGATTTTCCGTAAGCGAGCTGCAAAAAATTCCGACTGCGATAAACGCTGCGCCGTAAAGCTCGAGTCCTACAACGTTGCCGATTATTACCATCCAGTCTACCGCCGCATATGACTGTATTATTACAGCGTAAACAACGGTAACGGCAACTGCGCAGGTGTAGACGATAAGCGAAGCTAAAAACTTTCCGGCAACGATCCCGCCGAGGCTGACAGGCGCCGTAAGCAGACACTGATCGGTCTTGGTCTTTTTGTCCTCCGACATAGTTCTCATCGTGAGTATCGGGATAAGCACTACAAGTATTATCATAAGCTGCATGAACATGGTATCCATTTTCGTGCTGCCGCTCTGCAATGAAGAGGTCGAGAAGAAGAATGCCGAAAACGCATAGAATGCGGCTAAGAATATGTAGCCGATAGGCGAGGTGAAATATGACTGAACCTCTCTTCTGAAAATTGCGCCCATTAGTTCTCATCCTCCTTTTGTGCAGCCGCAAGGTCTTCGCCGATAGTCAGCTTTAAGAATATATCCTCAAGCGACATCTCAGCCGATTTAAGCTCGAGTATAGGACAGCCTATCTCTGCCATAGCCGCAAAAAGCTCACGGCGGACGTCGACGCCCTCCTCCGATTCGATACGGTATTCGATAACGCCGTCACGCTCGTTCGTCTGCTTGCAAACCTCGACGCCCTCGATAGACAGCACCTTTTTCGCTACCTTGTCGTAGTCGCCCTCTATTTTTGCCGTGAGGATATGCGCTCCGATAAGCCTGTCCGAAAGATTTGTTTCGGTGTCGTCGGCAACTATCTTTCCCTCGTTTATTACGATTATCTTATCGCACACCGCCTGTACCTCCGACAGAATATGCGACGAAAGTATCACCGTGTGGTTTTTGCCGAGCTTTTTGATAAGCGTTCTTATCTCGATTATCTGCTTGGGGTCAAGACCTACCGTCGGCTCGTCAAGTATAAGCACGGGCGGATTTCCGACAAGCGCCTGCGCAAGCCCCACACGCTGACGATAACCCTTTGAAAGATTGCGTATTATGCGGTTGTAAACGTGGTCGATCTTTACAAGACCGCAAATATCCTTTAAATGCGATATTCTCGGCAGCTTGCACTTTTTAAGATCGTATATGAAATTTAGATATTCCTTAACGGTCATATCCATATAAAGCGGCGGAAGCTCGGGGAGATAGCCGATATTCTTCTTCGCCTTTATCGGATCTTCAAGAATATCCACTCCGTCGATAAGCGCCTTTCCGCTCGTTGAGGAAATGTAACCCGTAAGCATATTCATCGTCGTGGATTTTCCTGCGCCGTTAGGGCCTAAAAATCCGAGTATCTCGCCGTCGTTCGCAACGAACGATATATCGTCGACGGCTTTTTTGTCGCCGTAATGCTTTGAAAGATTCTTTACTTCGATCATGTCCTGTTTTCACGCCTTTCTGTTTCAAGCCTGCCAAAGCGTTCCGCCGTGACAGTTCATGCCTTATTAATTGTATACAAATATTATGGTAAAACAGTGACAATATCAAGAAAGTTTTTGGGTAGCCTTGCGAATCCTGTCAAGAGCGTCCTGCTTGCCGAGCAGATAGCATATCTCGATGCCGCCGCCGGGTGTAAACGCCTTGCCCGAGACCGCAACTCTCAGCGGATAGAGGATAATCGCATTCTTTACGCCCTTCTCCTCGATAAGTTTAAAGAGCGCCTCGTGGATAGCGTCGACAGTCCAGTTCTCAACGCTTTCGAGAACGGGAAGAACGGCATTAAGCGAATCGAGAGCTATCTCCTCGTTGGTCTTTGATTTCTTGTGTGTAAACAGCGACTTGTCGTAGTCGGGAAGCTTATCTATAAAGTCAACCATTTCGGGAATGTCTGTAAAAAGCTCCGTTCTGTTCTGTAAAAGCGAAGCAAGATACGCAAAATCAATGTCCTCGCGCTTTACCGTTTCTTTCATCTTCGGCAGAGCATATTCTAAGAACTTTTCGGGCGAAAGATTCTTTATATACTTTGCGTTGATAGCTTTTAGCTTAACGGGGTCGAAGATAGCCGGAGCTTTTGAAAGACCGTGAATGTCAAACTCCTGAATAAGCTCCTCAAGCGAGAAAATCTCCTCCTCGCCCTTTGGCGCCCAGCCTAAAAGCGCAATATAGTTTATAACAGCCTCTTTGAGATAGCCCTTCTGCATAAGATCCTGATATGAAGCGTCGCCGTCACGCTTTGAAAGCTTGTGCTGCTTGTCCTTCATGATATGCTCAACGTGGATATAGGTAGGCTCTTCCCAGCCGAAAGCCTTGTATAAAAGCGCATATTTCGGAGCGGAGGCAAGATATTCGTTTCCTCTTACAACGTGGGTAATACCCATAAGATGATCGTCCACAACGTTTGCAAAGTTATATGTCGGCATTCCGTCCGTCTTGATAAGTATCTGGTCGTCAAGCGTCGAGCAGGGGGTAGTAATATCGCCGTAAAGCTCGTCATGGAAAGTTACCTCGCCGTCAAGCGGAACTTTCTGTCTTATAACATAAGGCACGCCTGCGTCAAGTTTTGCCTGAACCTCCTCGGGTGAGAGATTGCGGCAGTGACGGTCGTACATAGGCATGATTCCGCTTGCCTCCTGTATCGCTCTTACCTCGTCAAGACGCTCCTTGTCGCAGAAGCAGTAATAAGCCTCGCCTTTTTCGACAAGCTGTACTGCATAATCCTTGAACATTCCCATTCTCTCCGACTGAACGTAAGGACCGACAGGACCGCCTATATCCGGACCCTCGTCCCAGTTGAGTCCGACTTCTTTAAGCGTATCGTAGATAACGTCGACAGCGCCCTCGACAAGTCTGCCCTGGTCTGTGTCTTCAATTCTTAAAATAAAATCTCCGCCGTTTTTCTTTGCGATAATATACGCAAAAAGTGCAGTCCTTAAATTTCCGATATGCATATATCCCGTCGGCGACGGTGCAAATCTTGTTCTTACCTTATTCATCTATATCTGTCCTTTCAGATCAAATTTACTTTATTCCAAAATATTCCTTTACAAATTCCGTATTCCTTGCGATCTCCGCCTTTAGCTCGTCAAACGAGCCGAAAACCCTTTCGGGTCTTACAAATTCAAAAAGCGTGAGCGCAATGTCCTTTCCGTAAAGGTCGCCGCTGTAATTTATAATAAACGTTTCGGCAAGCGGCATTTTAAGACCGCCGACAGTCGGCTTTATACCGATATTCGTTATCGACTCTTTCCACTTTCCGCCGACAAACGCTTTCGAGCAGTAGACGCCGAATTTCGGAATTACAAGTCCCTCGGGCAGCCGCTGATTTATCGTCGGAAAATCCCACGTTCTGCCTATCTCGTTCCCATGCTCGACCTTAGCGCAAAAGCCGAAATTATACCCGAGAAGCTCGTTCGCCCGACTTATACCGCCGTTTTTTATAAGCTCTCTTATAAGCGTTGACGAAACGACCTCTCCACCGCTCTGAAGCCTGCTCTCTACTGCCGTTTCTATGCCGTATTTTTCGCAAAGCCTCAAAAGCGTTTTGCTGTCCGCACTTCCGCCCCTGCCGAAGCTGAAATTCTCTCCGCAAACGGCAAACCGAGCGTTGAGCTTGTCCTTTAATATCTCGCCGACAAACCTTTCGGCGTCCATGTCCTTTAGCTTTTCAAACTGCGGCGAATAAACGTATTCAAAGCCTAAGGCTTCAAGCCTTTGACGCTTGCCCTCGTCGGTCGTAAGCTGTTCGATACGCCCTGAGCTTTTCGACGTGACCGAAGCGGTGTTAAAGGTGAATACCGCAGGCTTTATACCGTTTTCCTTTGCGAGCGCCGCCGCTTTGTCAAGCACACGGCGGTGTCCGAGATGAACTCCGTCGAACAGTCCGAGGGCGACTGCGGTTTTTATGCCGACCGGCTTTTCGCTGTCTGTTATATCCTGCAAGCCAAAGCCTCCCTTAGTCTGCAAATTATTTGTTATCCTTGATTTTTATTTTTCAGAAAAAATTCTTGAAGCTGCGAAATCTCTCTCCCTCAAATCTGCCGATGCCTAAAAACTTAGTACCCTCGCCGTACACTCTATACAGCCTGCCGTCAGGTACGACCCTGCCCGACAGCTGATTTAAATACAGCTTGACTCCGTTTTTATAAAGCGCCGCCGCTCTCTGTCCGAGCCTTATCTCGTCATATTCCGAAAAAGCACGGTCAAGCGGCGTTATATGCTCCGCTATTCCGCCTTTTTCCGCAAGCAAGGCTATCTCGTCAAGCGTAAGAGCGTCCTTAATATCGCAGCCGCCCGAATAGGTGCGCTCGAGAGAAGTCATCGCTCCGAACGTTCCGAGAGTTTTTCCCATATCCGAAATTATTGTCCGCACATAAGTGCCTTTGCTGCATTCTATCGCAACAACGCCCTCTCTCGTCCGTTCGTCAAACCGGAGCAGCCCGATACTGTCGATATGAACGGGTCGGGGAGTGCGCTCTACCGCCTTTCCCTCACGGGCATATTCGTACAGCTTTTTGCCGTTTACCTTAACGGCGGAATACATGGGCGGAAGCTGCATTATGTCGCCGACAAGCCTTTGCAGCGCAGCGTTCACATCGTCAGCCGAAGCTGTCTTTTCGCTCTTTTCAAGAACCGTTCCCGTTATATCTTCCGTGTCGGTCGAAATGCCGAGGATAAAGCCTGCTTTATAACGTTTTGTCCTGTCGGGGATAATGTCGCACGCCTTTGTCGCTTTTCCGACGAAAACCGGAAGCACGCCCGTCGCCATAGGGTCGAGCGTTCCTGCGTGCCCGAGCCGCTTTATTCTGAGTATTCCCCTCAGCTTTGCGATAACGTCGAAGGAAGTCCAGTCCGCAGGCTTGTTTATATTGAGTATGCCGCAAAGCTGCTCATTTTCCACTATTTTTTTCCTCCAGAACCTTTCCGACCGCCTCGATTATCTTCTGCTTGACCTCTTCAAGCGTTCCGCAAAGCTCGCAGCCTGCCGCTCTTATATGACCGCCGCCGCCGAAATTCCTGCAAAACGCCGAAGCGTCGACCTCCTCGGTCGTGCGCACCGAAAGTTTGAACAGCTTTTCCTCACGCTGCTTTATCGTGATGCCGATAACGACGCCCTCAACGCACAGCGGTATCGAAGCAAGTCCGTCAAACTCCGCAGGCTCTATTCCGCTCGACTTCATTATCTCCGATGTAAGACAGATTATGGTGCATTTGTCGTCAAAGAAATATTCCATCTGCGAAATCACCATCTGCTCGACGTTAAGCCTTTCCTTGCTCTTTATGTCGAACATTTTTCTGTTTATCTGCGGAAAATCAATGTTATAGCTCATAAGCTCCGCCGCCGCCATATGCGCCGCAGGCGTTGTGTTTTCAAACTTGAAACAGCCCGTGTCGGTAGCTATTGCGGTGTAAAGGCATCTCGCCTGCTGAGCCGAGAGCTTTATATCCTGCGATTTGAAAAATTCGTAAAGCACAAGCGCCGCCGCCGAAGCGTCAGGGTCAAGGACGGTCATTTTCGCAAAGTGCTTGTTGGAAACATGGTGGTCGATACAAAGGTCGATCTTGTCGGCGTATTTCATAAGCCTCGAGCCGAGCAGCACCGTGTCGGCAATGTCGACCGCAACGACAGTTTCTACCTCAAATTCCTGAACGTAATATCCGTCGTAAAGAAAATTATATCTCACAGGAAAATTCTCATTGTTCACAACGTTCGCTTTCTTTCCCATATCCCTCAGCACGCCGCAGAGAGCGAATGCGCTTCCGAGCGTGTCGCCGTCGGGGCTTTTGTGAGTGAGGATAAGAAAGTTATCGTGTTCGTCAAAAAACTGTTTCAGCTTAACAAAATCCATTTCCCATATACTCCCTTTCAGACGTTTTCTTCGCCGTCGGTCTGCTTTTCATCAAGCTCACGCCTAATGGTTTTGAGCTTTTCAAATATCCTTGCCGAGCTTTCAGCCGAATTGTCGGCGATAAATTTAAGGTCGGGACATTTTCTCAGTCCCAGCACATTAGATATCTCACGTTTGAAAATACCCGTTGCGCTCGTAAGTCCCTTTACTGCGTTTTTCGTCTGTTCCTCGCCGCCGAAGCCCGAAATATAGACCTTGCAGTAAGAACCGTCGTTTGAGACCTCGCAGCGTGTGACGGTGAGCATTTCTCCGCCGCCTATCCTCGGGTCTTTAAGCTCTCTCATCTTTGCAAAAACGATCCTTCGGATATCCTCGCTCATTCTTCCCGCTTTGTAACTTGGCATTCTGATACCCTTCCTTTCAGCCTTGAAAATATCAAGGCATTGCCCGAGCTTTTACGCTCAGACATATCCCATTTCAATTCTTCTATAGATCTTTAGATCGAATATCAATCCCTGTATTCTTCCATTATATAGGCTTCAAAAATGTCGCCCTCTCTGAAGTCCGCAAACTTTTCAAGCGTGATACCGCACTCGTAGCCCTCTGCGACCTCCTTGGCGTCGTCCTTGAAACGCTTGAGGCTCGACATCTTGTCGTCTGCGATGATAATTCCGTCACGGACAACTCTTATAAGATCGTTTCTTCCGATCTTTCCGCTCTGAACATATGCGCCTGCAACTGCGCCGACTCCCGAGATCTTGTAGACCTGTCTTACCTCGACTCTTGCCGTGTCGACCTCTCTGAACTTAGGAGCAAGCATACCCTTCATTGCGGTCTCTATCTCCTCGATAGCGTCGTAGATAATTCTGTAAAGTCTTATATCAACGCCGTCACGCTCTGCCGATTCCTTTGCAACAGGGTCGGGACGAACGTTAAAGCCTACGATGATAGCGTTTGAAGCGTTTGCGAGCATTACGTCAGATTCGCTTACAGCGCCGACAGCACCGTGAATTACCTTAACTCTTACCTCTTCGTTCGAGAGCTTTTCAAGCGACTGTCTTACAGCCTCTACCGAACCCTGAACATCCGCCTTTACGATGATAGGAAGCTCCTTCATCTCGCCCTCAGAGATCTGGCTGAACAGATTGTCGAGCGTTACCTTTGTATAGCGGCTGAACTGCTCTTCCTTAGCCTGCTGCTTTCTCTGCTCGACAAGCTCTCTTGCAAGCTTTTCGTCCTCAACTGCGTTGAACTGATCGCCTGCGCCCGGAACTTCCGCAAGACCCGTTATCTCAACAGGCGTCGAAGGACCTGCCTTGTCGATGCTTCTGCCCTTGTCGTTTGTCATAGTTCTTACTCTGCCGACAGCCGTTCCTGCGATGATAATGTCGCCCTTATGGAGCGTTCCTGCCTGAACGAGAAGCGTTGCGACAGGACCCTTGCCCTTGTCAAGACGAGCCTCGATGACTGCGCCCTTTGCAAGCTTGTCGGGGTTTGCTTTAAGCTCCTGAACGTCCGCAACAAGCAGAATGTTTTCAAGCAGGTCGTCGATACCCATGCCCGTCTTTGCCGAAACGGGAACGCAGATAACGTCGCCGCCCCATTCTTCAACTACAAGGTCATGCTCGGTGAGCTGCTGCTTTATCTTGTCGGGATTTGCGCCCTCTTTATCCATCTTGTTGATAGCGACAATTACCTGAACGCCCGCAGCCTTTGCGTGATTTATAGATTCGATAGTCTGCGGCATAATACCGTCGTCGGCTGCGACAACAAGCACGGCAATATCGGTAATGTCAGCGCCTCTTGCTCTCATCGAAGTAAACGCCTCGTGTCCGGGAGTATCGAGGAATGTTATCTTGCGGTTGTCGTGGTAAACCTGATATGCGCCGATATGCTGGGTAATTCCGCCTGCCTCGCCGTCGGCGATATGTGCGTTTCTTATTCTGTCGAGGATAGAAGTCTTGCCGTGGTCAACGTGTCCCATAACTACAACGACAGGGCAGCGTTCCTTTAAGCTTTCCTCGCTGTCCGCCTCGTCGGTGATAAGACGCTCCTCGATAGTAACAATAACTTCCTTCTCGACCTTTGCGCCAAGTTCCTCCGCAACGAGCGAAGCGGTGTCAAAGTCGACCGTCTGGTTAACGGAAGCCATAACGCCAAGACCCATAAGCTTCTTAATTACCTCGGCAGCTGCGACCTTTAAGCGTGAAGCAAGCTCCGAAACTACTATCTCGTCAGGGATAAGGACTTTAAGCTGCTGCTTTCTTGCTCTTTCAAGCTCTAAGCGGCGCAGCTTTTCAGCCTCGGTCTCCTTCTTGTGAGAAAACTGCTGCTTCTTGTGCTGCTGCGACTTCTGGGTTATCTTCTGCTTCTTTGTGAAGTTATCTCTCTTTTTGCCGCCGCCCTGCTTTGAGATAGCCATGTTGTCGTACTTTTCATTATACTTGTCAAGCTCGACATAGCTTCCTCTTGTATCGACGGTGCGGTAATTCTGTCCGCTGTCTGAGGACGACATGGTATATCCCTTTTCAGCCGAGCCGCCGCTCTTTCCGACAAGCGTTTTCTTCTCGCCGTGCTCCTGCTTTTTAGCCTTTGCCTTTTCAGCCTTCTTCTTGTCGGGCTTAGGCTCGGTCTTCTGCTCTGCCTTAGGCTCTTCGGTCTTTGGCTTTTCAGCCTTAGGCTCCTGCGTCTTAGGCTTTTCAGCCTTCGGCTTAGCCTCCTGCTTTGCCTCAGCCTTTACCTCTGCCTTGACATCAGCCTTAGGCTCTTCCTTTTTAGGCTGCTTCTTCGGCTTCTCGGTCTTTGCAGGCTTTTCCGCCTTTGGCTTTTCTGCCTTTACAGGTTTTTCATCTTTAGGTTCCTCCTTAGGCTCTGCCTTGGGCTTTACATTATTTGCATAATATGCGTCAAAACTTTCTACCTGATTCTGCTGCGTGAAATATTCCATTACAAAACTTACCTCTTCGGGAGTAAGCATTGACGCTGTTTTCTTAGGTTCTTCATTCAGCTTGCTCAGACAGCTCACAACGTCGTTCGACGAAACGTTTATATCCTTTGCAAGCTCCGAAAGCTTATATTTCTTTACTGTCTTATTCATAGGCAGCCTCCTTAATTCTCACTGTAAAACTCAGTTATCTGTGCAGAAACGTCCTCTGCGCCGTTTCTTAACGACTTTGCAAAGCCGCTGTCGGTAACTGCGATTATTCCCGTTCTTTTTCCTATTGCGGCGGCGATATCGTCCATCGTCATCGAAAGCCGAAATACTAAAACGCCCGTTTTTGCGCCGCTAAAGCGTATCTCTTTTAGCGATTTCGCCGAAAGGTCGGCAGAAACGAAAACCGCCCTAGCCTCGCCCGACTCGCACGCCGACTTCGCCATATCCATTCCGAATTTCATCTTTCCGGCTTTTCTGCAAATGCCTAAAAGTCCCGACTTATCACTGCTGCTTTTGCTCATTTTCAAGCTCACGCTCCATTCTGTCATAAAGCTCCTCGCTTATTGCGCAGGAAAAGGCTCTTTCAAATCTGTGCGCCTTTCTTGCGAGCTTAAAGCACTCTGCGTCATGACATATATATGCGCCCCTGCCCGACTTTTTCCCCGTGAGGTCGAGCGAAATTTCGCCCTCTTTTGAGCGTACGGCTCTTATCATCTCACGTTTAGGCTTCATCTCATTGCAGCCGAGACACATTCTCATAGGTATTTTTTTCTGCTTTGTCTGCTTCATCAGACTTCACCGACCTCGTCGTCGACGTCAAGCGAAACAGTCTCCGAAGCCTCGGTCTCAAACAGGTCGTCCTCGTCCTCGTTTGCGATCTCCTCCGCCTGCTTTTCAAGCTCCTTTGCCTGAACGTCCGAAATAATATCTATCTTAAAGCCGGTAAGTCCTGCCGCAAGACGAGCGTTCTGTCCCTTGTTTCCGATAGCGAGCGAAAGCTGATTTGAGGGAACTACCACTCTGCAAGCCTTTACGTCGCCGTTCTCGAGGACGTCGACGCTTATTACCTGCGCCGGAGCAAGCGCTCTTGCAACAAACTCCGCAGGGTCGTCGCTGTAAGGGATAATGTCGATCTTCTCGCCGTTAAGCTCGTTAACGACAGCCGTTATTCTCGACTTCTTGGGACCTATGCAGGCGCCGATAGCGTCAACGTTCTTGTCTGTGCTTCTTACGGCTATCTTCGATCTTGAGCCTGCAACTCTTGAAATGCTCATGACCTCAACGACGCCGTCTGCGATCTCGGGTACTTCGTTTTCAAAAAGACGCTTTACAAGATCCTTATGTGTTCTTGAAATTTTAAGTGAAGGCTTCTTCTCGGGGTTTGCGATGCCTACGACATAAACCTTGATAAGATCTCCGGGAGAAAGCATTTCGCCGGGTATCTGCTCCTGTCTTACAAGATAGACCTCGCTCTTATCAAGGCTTAAAACTGCGTTTCCCGTTCTCGATTCAATTCTTTCGACCTTTGCGGTAACACATTCAAAAAGTCTGTCCTTGAACTGATTGATAAGTCTTTCTCTTTCGTGAGTTTTAAGCTCGTGCTTTATCTGCTGCTTTGCGTTCTGTACGGCAACTCTGCCGAATGTCGCAGGAGAAACTGCGATAAGGCACATTCCGCCGACATAACAATCGGGGTCTATCGTTCTTGCCTCGTCGATATTTATCTCGTTAAAGGGGTCGAGCGGCTCGTCGTCGACAACAAGCTTGAGCACGCCCATTTCAAACACGCCCGCCTCGGGGTCTATCTCTACTCTGATATTCTCGCAGTTGGGGTTATCCTTCTTTATCGCCTTTGAAACGCCCTGCTTGATTATTTCCGCAAGCGCCTCAGGCTCCATTCCGTTTTCAAGTCCCATCAGCTTTAAAGCCTCAAAAAATTCGCCGTTCATTTTTTTGATCATTTCCCTTCTATAATATATAATGTATATTGATTAACCGAACAAGTCCGTGTCGTCGTTTAAATTAACCGACGCACATTCTTTATATTCAAAGCGTTCGCTTTGTATCACCTCGCCGTTTTCTCCGACCTCAAAGGCAAGCTCGAAGCCGTCCTTATCGCAGGCGGACAGCAGACCGACAAAATCCTTTTTGCCGTCTTTAGCCTTATAAAGCCTTACCCTTACCTCGTCGCCCGTGCAGACCTCGAAGTGTTCGGGCTTTGTAAGCTTTCTTCCGAGTCCCGGACTTCCTGCTTCAAAAACGTAATTCTGAGAAATAAAATCCTCCTCGTCGAGCAGCTCGTTATAAGCCCTTGAAAACTCCTCGCAGATATTCATGTCGATACCGCCGTCACGGTCTATGAACACCCGAAGATACCACAGCGCGCCCTCTTTTTCAAAGCGCACGTCCCACAGAAACAGACCGAGTCTTTCACACAACGGCTCTGCAAGGCTTCTTGCTTTTTCAACCGTATTCATTCTCTGCAATCATTCCTTTCCTGAGATATTAACGCATTAAGCAACCTGCTTATACAAAATCAAAAGACCGATTTTTCAATCGGTCCTTTCTCTCAAAGTATTATAAATATTATACCACATTACTTTCAGAATTTCAAGAGCCGAGAGTTGATTTTCAAGCCGTAAATTTAATAATCTGTTAACGTTTTGAAAATTTTATATTAAAAGCACCAACTTTGAAGATTTATCATTTTACTTCTTCGCCGCCGCTTCTCCGCTCTTTTCCTGCGACTTTGTGGCTTCCATTTCGTCGTAGAGCTTCTGCCTGAACTCAGACGAAACCTCAAAATGCGTATCGTCCGTCCACTGACCCTCCGGTATCATGCTGTAAGCCGGCTGTACCTGCTTGTCGAGCATCGCTTTGATATAAACACGCTGTTCCTTATAATCGTTCTCGGTAAGATTTGTCGAGCTGTTCTGCGAGATCTTTCCGTAAAGGATATCAAGGCTGTTCTTTGTAATCTCGACCTGATCGAACGCATTGTTTATAAGGCTCGTTATCGCAAGTCCTAAAAACTCCGTGTTGCCCTGTCTGCCCTTTGAGAAAAGGTTATACTGACAGATAAGTCTTATCTGCTTTCCCGAAAGGCTTACCGACTGGTTCTGTCTGAGCGAGATATCGTCGTCGCTTGTCGGCGAGAGGTAATAAAGCTCCTCCTCGGGCGAGTAAACAAATCCGCCGATTATGTCCGCACAGTCCTCAAACGAGGTGTTCGACACGGTAACGTAATAATCGGTCGCAATACCGAAAGTTTCGTCGACCGCCGTCTGAAGCTTTCTTATACCGCCGTCGGCATAAACCTCACGCAGCGTCATTCCGTTATCCGCCGAGCTTACCGTGAACGCCGAAACGGGTATTACAAGTATCTTGCTCTGTTCGGGGCATATTCTTATAACTGTAAGGTCGCTCAGCACGTTTTTGCTGTTTACTCTTGCGTAAAGGGTGTTGTATGAATCGATATATGTATCTGAAAAATCGACCTCTGTATCTCCCGTACCCGTAAGCCTGTTTACTATCATTTTTGCAAACACGCCGAACACGCCCAAAAACAGCAGCAGCGTTATAAAGTAAACGAGCGCAACGGGCGCCTGAGAGCGTTTTTTCTTTTTCTTCTTTTTGTTTTTATTTCCTGCAACTGCCGAAGCCATAAATATCAAACCTAACCTTTCGCTTTTATTGATGACGGGAGATCTCGTCTCCGTATATGATAAACTTTTCAAGTCCCGCCCTGTTCGCCATATTGACCGTCTGCGCCGAGCCGGAATGTCTGCTGCCGGATTTTTTAAGATAACCGACAAGCACCGAGGAATGATCTATCATAAACTGATTTCTCACCTTATAGCAGCCGTCCTGACAGCTATTGAAAAACACAACGATCGCCTTGGCTTTTCCGATAGCCTCGCAGTAGATCTCCCTCTCCTGCTCGGTATTCATCTCGTCAATCTGCGCTCTGTACGGAACAGCGCAGATCAGATCGACCTTCCCCCTTACCTGTCCGTCGTTTAAGAGAATATCCGCAGCCATAAGGTCGAACCCTCTCGACATTCCTGTAATAAAGGTATCAAAGCCTCTCATCACAAGAAGTCTGACATAAAATCTGACCTTTTCTTTAAGCTTTTCGTATTCCTCTCCGACGGGAAGCTTTTCGGGTCTGTGTCCCGTAAAGCAGCAGGTCCTGCTTTTGTCAAGCTTAACGCCCGAATCGTGCGGAAGGCTTGCTTCGCCGTGCGTAAAAATAATTTTATCCGCAAACATCAATTCAGACAAGAAACTCACTCATTCCCCAAACGGCATTAATAATATTAGTATATCACATATTTTATTATTTTTCAATACCCGTATATACACTTTTTTAACTTTTTTGTGCAGCAAAGCACAAAGAACCCCGGAGAGATGCAGCTCTCCGGGGGTTCGTTTTTTGCGTGAGCCATAGTTGGTCACATCATAATCTCGTTCAAGTATATTATACCTGATTTTATTAGTTTTGTCAATACCTTAAAAAATATTCTTTTAAAAACATATATGATCCATTTAGCCACTGCATTGACAGCTTTCGTAGTTTTATGCTATAATATACCTGTTGCCAACTTCGTCCGTAACTGCGGAAGGAGGTGAAAAGTAGTGGACGTATTCACAACAACAGTATCGTTTCTTATTTCTGTTTTAGCAAGTGTGGTCGGAAACTGCATAAGCAAGTGGCTTGACAGTCGTAAGAAGTAAAAGACGGCAACAAAGCACAAAGAACCCCCGGAGAGTTGCAGCTCTCCGGGGGTTCGGCTTTTGTGAATTGTAGTGAACTCACAACAAATATCGTTCAAGTATATTATACCTGATTTTATTAGTTTTGTCAATACCTTAAAAAATATTCTTTTAAAAACATATATGATCCATTTAGCCGCTGCATTGACAGCTTTTGAAAGTAGCCCCAAAAAAGCCCCCGGAGCTGGCACTTCGGGGGGCTTCCTTTGCGTGTCCGTGTAAAGACACCTAATGTCATTTGTGGTTGTAATTATTATACACCCAAAAGATAGTTTTGTCAATACCTTAAAAAATATTCTTTCAAAAAACAAAAGCAGCCTGCGAACCTTTTCGCCTGCCGCTTTCGTTTTATATAGAAGGGGGTGGGGGTATGCGTTTTTTGCAAAGTCAGTAGACCAGATCCTCACGCATGATGCCGAGCAGCTTTTTTTCACGCCTTGACACCTGAACCTGCGTCATGCCGAGGGCGGCGGCGGTCTCGGTCTGCGTTTTTCCTCTGAAATATCTCATGAATATAAGAAGCCTGTCCTTTTCGCCGAGCTTTTCAAGCGCCCTTTTGAGCGCCATCTGCTCGATTATGCGGTTTTCGGGAGAGGGAACGGGAATGTCAAGCTCGTCTACTCCGTCCTCGCCCGAAACGGTAAGGCTAATCGGCGGCTGACCTGCCGAGATAGCCTCCGTTACAGCCTCGGGCGGCTGACCGCAGTATTCGCTCAGCTCGCTTATCGTCGGCTCCCGTCCGTTTTGAGATATGAAATTCTCACGGTAACGGTTGAGCTTTAATGAAAGCTCCTTGACGCTTCGGCTTATCTTTACAGCGCCGCCGTCACGGAAAAGCCGCTTTATCTCGCCGAGTATAACGGGTACGGCGTAGGTCGAGAATTTGACGCCACGCTCCTCGTCGAAGGCTCTTGAAGCCTTCATAAGCCCCATGCAGCCTGCGCTGTAAAGGTCGTCGTATTCTATGCCCCGTCCTCTGAAACGGTTAGCGCACAGGTGCACCAGTCCCAGATTTTCGGCGGCTCTTGTCTGAAAAACTTCTTTTGATCGCAATGCTTCCATTTTCAGTATTCTCCTGCAAGGTTTTTTCCATGACAAGCGTCGTGCCCCTGCCGCTCATGCTTTTCACACGCAGCCTGTCGGTAAAGCTTTCCATTACCGCAAATCCAAGCCCTGCACGCTCTTCCTCGGGTGCAGTGGTAAAAAGCGGCTGCATTGCCTGCTTTATATCGGCGATGCCGCAGCCCTTGTCACGTATTTTTATGTAAACCTTACGGTCTGAAAACAGCTTGATCTGCATGAATATCATGCCGCCCCGTTCGTTTCGGTAGCCGTGTACGATAGCGTTCGTGACAGCCTCGGAAACGGCGGTTTTAAGCTCCGCAAGCTCGCTTACGAGCGGATCGAGCTGGGAAATGAACGAGGAAGCACACGACCTTGCAAAAGCCTCGTTTTCGCTTCTCGCAAGAAATGTGACCTTCATTTCGTTGATACATTCGTTCATAGCAGAACACCTCCGTTTTCGCTGTTTAATTGCTCAGCTTCTTCGCCTGTCTCCTTATCGTCCGAGCCGTGAAGTGTTTGAAGGGAGATTATGCCGCAGAGCTTGTCGACTCCCGAAATTCGCATCACCTTTCCGATATATGCCGGCGGATCGGCGATCAGGCATTTTCCGCCAAGCTCGGTTATAAGCTTGTACCTGCCCATTACAAGCCCTATCCCCGAGCTGTCCATGAACGAAACCTTTGAAAAATCAAGTATAAGCCGCTCGACAGGGTTTGTCCTTACCGCATGGTCAATCTCGGTTCTGATACCTGCGGCGGTGTGGTGATCTATGTCGCCCGAAATAAAGGCGGTAAGCGTTCCACGGCTCATTTTAAGTGTTACTGCCATTATCCTGACCTCCTGTGTTTTTTTGTCTGAAATAATTATACCTCGGCTTTGATGAGAAATTTGTCGGAAAAGGTGTCCTCTGAAAAAATTTTAAATCTATGCCCCCTTTTGTACGGCGTCCGCCCGAAAGGGGATATATAAGAAAATTAAACGACCGCCGTTATATTAAACTAAACGGCGGTCTTTCGTGATTTTTCGTTTTTTATCAAGGAAAAATAAGGTTTATATTCCTGCGTCAGAACAGTATATTATATAGGAGGTCGGGTTATCGAAAAAATTATAATATATGAAAATATAAATATTGACATTTTTGTTTTGTCAAAGAATAATGCACAAAAATTTTAGTTCGGATTAGTCAGAATAACCAAAATGTTAATTATGCACAAAAAGAATGAGCGTAAACGTTTTCTGTCGCTTGACAAACTCTTATAAAATTGATATAATTAAAATAGCCAATTGACTCTTTTTAGGTATATCTGACGAAAAACGCTTCTTGAAAATGTGCAAAATTATTAAAAAATCCGCACATTATCAAGATGTGGGAGTAAGTTTGCGCAAAAACACAATATATGCGGTTTTTGCTCCTGCTTATATGCAAATTGTACAAAAAAGCAGTCGGGACAGACATTCCCCGGGAAAACGAGGTAAAGCTATGGGCGAAATAATTCTTTCGGCACACGATCTTTGCCGGGATTTTAAAATAGGCGACGGAAGCGTTGTCCATGCGCTTAGATCCATCAATATCGAGATAGAAAAGGGAAAGCTTACCATTCTGCGAGGCAGGTCGGGAAGCGGAAAAACAACGCTTATCAATATCTTGGGTGCGCTCGACAGACCCACAAAGGGCAGCGTTATGTTCGGCGGAAGGGATATTACGAAGCTTTCGGACAAAAAGCGTGACGATCTCAGACGGCGTGAAATGGCGTTCGTTTTCCAGTCGGTTGCGCTTATGGGCGGACTTACGGCGTTTGAGAACGTCGAGTTCGGACTGAGGCTTGCAGGCTATCCGTATGAAAAGCGAAGCGCAAGGGTCGCCGAGGTAATGAAGGACGTCGGGCTTGACAAAAGAATGCACCACCGACCGTCGGAAATGTCGGGCGGAGAACAGCAGAGAACGGCTATCGCAAGGGCTATCGCTCATGAGCCGCTGCTTGTTTTTGCAGACGAGCCTACGGCCGAGCTTGACACCAATACAGCGCTGCACGTTGTAAGGCTTTTTAAAGAGCTTGTAGCGCAGCGAGGCATGACGATAGTTATGACAACTCACGACCCGAGCATGATGGATATAGCCGACAGGGTCTATACATTAGAGGACGGTGAGATCGTTGAACAGCAATAATTCCGCCGTTGATAGTATTATACAGCAGGAAAACGAAGACTGTATGATAAGATGCGAAAATCTTGTGAAAATTTATAAAACTTCCGAGGTCGAAGTCGTGGCGCTTCAGGGTCTTGACCTTACCGTTAAGCGTGGAGAGCTTATGGCGATAGTCGGCAATTCGGGAAGCGGAAAATCGACGCTTCTGAATATGCTCGGAGGACTCGACAGACCGAGCGCAGGTGCGCTTTACGTCGACGGAAAAAATCTTCTCAAGTTTACCGACAAGGACTACGTTGATTACAAGCGCAGCACGGTCGGGTTCGTATGGCAGAACAACGCACGAAATCTTGTGCCGTATCTTACTGCGGTGCAGAATGTTGAACTGCCGATGCTCATCAAGGGCGCTAAAAAAAGACGGGAAAGGGCTTTGGAGCTTCTCGATAAGGTCGGGCTTCTCAAAAGGAAGAATTCACGGCTCGATCAGATGTCGGGAGGCGAGCAGCAAAGGGTCGCAATAGCGATAGCGCTTGCAAATAATCCTAAGCTTCTTCTTGCAGACGAGCCTACGGGTTCGGTCGATACAAAAACGTCGAATGTGATACTTGATATTTTCAAGGAGCTTAACAGGACTGAGGAGCTTACGATAGTAATTGTAACTCACGACGTTAAGCTTGCAAGACACATTGACAGAGTCGTTGCGATACGCGACGGAAGAACAAGTTCGGAGATAGTGCGGCGAAGGTCGTACAGAGAGGACATCGAGGAGCTTGACAGAAAGAGTGCAGAGGCTGCCGCTCTTGAAGCTGAGTCAGGCGACGAAGAAGAGTTCACTCACGAAGAGCTTGTTGTGCTTGACCGCTCGGGTCGGCTTCAGCTTCCGAAGGATTATATGGATTCGATGGGGCTTAAAGGCGGCGACAGAGTTAAGGTTGAGCTTGACGACGATGAGAAAAGGCTGTATCTCATCAGATCGGATTGACGGCTTATTACTCTCCGCTTATATATTATAATAGTATAGGGCGGAGGATAATATAGATAGTATTCAACTGTTTTGAAATAAAATCCGTCATTTCAAAGCATTTGATATTGTACAGCAAATTTACTGGAAAGGTGGATTCATAGTGAATGACACAAAGATCAGGCGTGTTATTTCGTCGGCTATTGCGGCTTTGATGCTTACCTCTGCGTCGCTGCCATGCTATGCCGATTCTGTTACGGAAGACGAAAGCTCTGCGGCGGAAACGACTTCTGTTGACGAAACGGCAGATACCGGCGACGCTGCGGACGACTCCGAAGCGACGGCAGAAGCTGCGCCTGAAACGTTGCGTGTAGAAGAGTCCTACAGAAACTTCTACGCAAAGTATTCGGAAGAAAAAGGCTCGTCCGAAAAGATCACTCTTACGGCTGAGCAGATCATGAACAGCGACGGCTTTACGAAGAGCGACAACGCTGCGATCTCGCTTGCGGACGTTGCAAATCAGAGCAAGGTCCTCAACTGGGAAAATCAGGAGGGTGAGTTCTCGTTTAACGTAACGGTGCCTCAGGCAGGCGTTTACAGCATAATGATGAGCTATTACGTTCCTGATGAGAGCAACACCAGCGACGTCGAGTTTGAGCTTGACATCAACGGCGAATGTCAGTACCCGACTGCGGGACGTATCACTCTTCCGAAGGTGTGGGTAAACGCTCCTACGGAAAACGAGAGCGGTATCGACATGGATACGAGAGGAAACGATATCCGTCCCGGACAGATAACCTACGCTAAGTGGCAGGACAATATGCCGCTTAAGGATATCGACGGACTTTCGGCGCTTCCGCTTATCTTCTATTTCGAGCAGGGCGAAAACCTTGTTACGATAAAGTCGGAAAAGGCTCAGTTTGCATTAAAGGATATTACGCTTTATCAGTATGAAGCACCCGGCGATTATGTAAAGCCGGACGACCTTAGCTCCGCTACAGGACAGAGGATAGTTCTCGAGGGCGAGCTTGCAAGCGAAAAGAGCGACCGCACGCTGTTCCCGACAAGCGATATGCATTCTTACATCACTTCCTGCGTAAACGGTGAAAGCCCCACAAAGACAAGATACAACTCTATCGGCAAGGGCAGCTGGTCGCAGGCAACACAGTCGGCAACATGGAACTTAACGGTAACTCAGGACGGTTGGTACAAGATTGGAATCCGCGCAAAGCAGGATACAATGAGAGGTATGTACTCAAACAGACGTCTTTATATCGACGGAGTCGTTCCCTGCAAGCAGGCAGAACAGATCAAATTCTACTATGATTCTAACTGGAGCGTTACAGTTCCGTCGGTTTCAGACGACGAAAACGCAGAGCCGCTTTACTTCTATCTCACAGCGGGTCCGCACACACTTACGCTCGAAGCAGTTCCCGGTGAGATCGGCGAGATAATGGGTGAGCTTGACGATATTACATATGATATCAACAGCTATTACAGAAGAATACGCCAGATCACAGGACCTGATCCTGACGAATATAACAACTATATGGTTGACAAGACCATTCCCGAGCTTGTTCCCGATTTCAAGAAGTTTGCACAGCAGCTCAGAGATCTTAAAGCAGAGATCGAAAGCCTTTCAAATCAGGGCGGTTCGGAAGCCGTAACGCTTGAGAAGATGGCTCTTACGCTCGACGAGTGTACAGAAAAGCCCGACAGAATCCCCGAGATGATGTCGCAGATCAAGGATAACGTTACATCGCTTTCGGCTTGGGTAAGCACCTACCGTGAGCAGCCTCTTGAGGTCGATCTTATCGAGGTATGCACAGCGGACGAGGAATTCACAAGCTGTAAATCTAATTTCTTCAAGTCCTTTAAATTCGGATTTGACGCATTCATCGGCTCCTTCTTTGAGGATTACAATTCTCTGACGGATATTGAAGAGGGCGAAGACGTAATGACCTGCTGGATCGCGCTCGGTCGTGATAACGCAACGGTCGTTACAAACCTTGTAAACAACGAATATAATCTTACGGCTGATACAAAGGTAAACATGAAGCTCGTTCAGGGCGGTATCATCGAAGCTACCTTCGCAGGAAAGGGTCCTGACCTCGCACTGTTCATGGGCGGCGACTTCCCGATACAGCTTGCTTCACGTGGAGTTCTTGAAGACCTTACGCAGTTTGACGATTATGAAGAGATAACAAAGAGATTCTCGGCAAACGCTATGACGCTTTACGAGTATAACGGCGGAGTATACGGACTTCCTGTTTCACAGACATTCCCGATGCTCTTCTACCGTTCGGATATCCTCGAGGAGCTTGGCGTTGATCCCGAAACAGACCTTGCAACATGGGATAACCTTATGGACGTTCTTCCTACGCTCCAGAGAAACTATATGGAAGTCGGTCTTATCCTTCCCGTAATGGGCGGAACTTCGGGCGTAACGGCTGTTTCGCCTGTAACCGAGTCGGGCAACACCTTCGCTATGCTCCTTCTCCAGCAGGGCGTTAACTACTATAACGAAGAAAAGACAAAGACTAACTTCGATACTCAGGAGGCTGTAAACGCATTTGAGCAGTGGACGGAATTCTACACCAAGTACAGCTTCAGCCAGACCTATGACGCATTCACAAGATTCAGACAGGGCGATATGCCGGTTCTTATCCAGAACTACACCTTCTTTAACCAGCTTTCGACCGCCGCTCCCGAAATCAAGGGCTGCTGGGACTTCATGCACGTTCCCGGTACTCCGAACGAAAACGGAACGGTAACGACTCCCGACGGACAGAAGATAAGCATCGCCGCAAACTCGGTAGGTTCGGGCGCTATCATCTTCACCACCTGTCCTGACGTCGAGGGCGCTTGGGAATTCATCAAGTGGTTCACTTCCGATGAAACTCAGATGACCTACGGAAACGATATCGAGTCGGTTCTCGGAACAATGGGTCGTTTTGATACCGCAAACTTAAACGCTCTTCAGAAGCTTTCATGGACAACGACTCAGGTAAACAAGCTTTCAGAACAGCTCAACTCTCAGGTCGAGATCCCTGTAATTCCCGCTTCGTACGGCGTGACCCGTAACCTCAACAACGCATTCAGAGAAGTTGCAAACCAGTATGAGAACGCAAGAGATACTCTCTTCTGGTACGACAAGGACATCAACGAGGAAATTACTCGTAAGAATAACGACCTCGGAATGTATTCAAATGATTAAGAAAGGGGGAGCATAAAAAATGGCAAAGCAGTTAAATTCAGATACGCCCGTTAAAAAGCAGGGCTACTGGGCTTATACTTTTCACATGATGAAGGTCAATAAGGGCTGTTACGGACTTCTCGCTCCGTTTATGATCCTCTTTCTGATCTGCACTATCATTCCGGTTTGTATGTCGCTCCCTATGAGTTTTACAAACTTCAACATGATACAGTCTCCCAAGTGGGTCGGCTTATCAAACTTCTACACGCTGTTCTTAAACGACAGCACGTTCATCATCGCAATAAGAAACACGCTTATCTTCGCAGTTTTCACAGGACCTTTCGCTTATGTCTTAAGCTTCCTTGTTGCGTGGCTTATCAATGAGATGAACCCGTTCTTAAAGACGTTTTTCACATTCGTTTTCTACGCTCCTTCGATGACCACCTCGGTTTATGTAACATGGCAGCTGATCCTTTCGGGCGACCAGTACGGCTATCTCAACGCTATACTCCTCGACTTCGGTTTTATCAGCAAGCCTGTTCAGTGGCTCACCGATACGACATATATCCTCGGCGTATGTATCATCGTTCAGCTGTGGATGTCGATGGGCGCAGGCTTCCTTGCTATCCGTGCAGGCTTCCAGAATATCGACAAGTCGATGTATGAAGCCGGCGCTATCGAGGGTATCAAGAACAGATGGCAGGAGCTTTTCAAGATCACGATCCCTTCGATGGGTCCTCAGCTCCTCTTCGCAGCCGTTAACCAGATCGCCGGCTCGTTCACCGTCGGCGTTGTAGGTCAGATGCTCGTAGGTCTTCCTTCGACCGACTATGCTGCACACACGATCATGAACCACGCAACCGACTACGGCAGCGTACGTTACGAGATGGGTTACGCTTCGGCAATATGTTTCGTATTGTTCCTCGCAATGCTCCTTGCAAATAAGGGAGTTAACCACCTTCTCGGCAAGTTTTTAGATTAAGGGAGGTGCAGATAAAACATGGCAAGAAAGAAACTCAAAAGAAGAAAGAAATCTATCGAGCAGCTTAAAGTCAAGGATAAGCGCAAGAAGATAAACGGTTCTGTCGGCGGTGACGTCTGCATCTTTATCTTCCTCGCAGTTCTCGGCGTATTCATGGTTTTCCCGATCTACTATTCGGTCATCCAGTCGTTAAAGCCGGTAGAAGAGCTGTTCGTATTCCCGCCTAAGCTCTATGTCCTTAACCCGACAAGCAAGAACTTCTCGGATATGTTCAAGGTAGCTGCGGAATACACGGTTCCTCTTTCAAGATACCTTTTCAACAGCGTATTCACGACAGTAGTTATCTGCGTATGCAACGTATTTGTTACCTGTATGGCGGCGTTTGTACTTTCAAAGTGCAAATTCCCCGGCGATAAGCTTTTAAACAAGATCATCGTAATCGCCCTTCTGTTCCAGTCGCAGGCAACATGGATCATGCAGTTCCTCGTATACTCAAAGCTCCACATCATCGATACATACTGGGTGCTTATTCTTCCTTACATCGCAACTGCAATGAACCTCTACCTCATGCGTCAGAGTATGTCGACAATTCACGACTCGATGATCGAGGCCGCAAAGGTTGACGGCGCAGGACTTTTCAGAATCTGCTGGCAGATAGTTGTTCCTAACTCAAAGCCTGCGATCATGACGATAATCATCTTCGCATTCCAGCAGGCATGGAACATTAACGGCGGTTCTGTAATCTACTCGGAAGAGTACAAGACGCTTCCTACTATCGTTCAGCAGATCTCGCTTGCAGGTCTTGCAAGACAGGGCGTAACATTTGCGTCCGCAGTATTGCTCCTGATCCCACCGCTGGTAGTATTCCTTATCGCACAGGGTAACGTTATGGAAACCATGGCGAACTCAGGTATGAAGGATTAACAGCATTTTTAAGAAAAACAAACATCTTAATTAAAAAAGGAAACAGGTGATAATACAGTGAATAGATTCAGTAATTCCCTAAGGAAGCTCTTATGTCTGTCGCTTGCAGCGTGCACGGCAATCTCAATGTCTGTCACTGCATTCGCAGACGAGCCTTATCAGTCGTATAACTATGATAACTGGGACACCGCAATTCCGTCTCAGGCAGGCTATACGGTACAGAAAACGGTCAACGGCGCTGATATGGGTCTTTCAAGACTTTCAGATCCCGAAGATCCGCTTTTCTACAGCGAGGAAGCGTCAGCTTCACTTTCAGAGGCAAGAGATTTTGACGTTTTTGAAGACAGCGAGCTTTGGATCGCCGATACAGGAAACAGCAGAATTCTTGTTCTTGACAAAAACTACAATCTGATCGGCCGCTATTACGGCGCTGTCGGTCAGTCACAGATCGACGGACTTACCGCAGAGGACGGAGTTTCATACTTCAACGAGCCTCAGGGTCTTAAGATCACAACAAGCCCCACGACCGGCAAAAAGACCCTCTATATCGCCGACTACTCAAATTCGAGAGTGGTAAGGGCAGAGGTCGTAAGCTCTACCGAGTTAAAGCTCGAGCAGGAATACGTTAAGCCGGAAGAGGCGCTTTACACCTCGAAGACATTCAACCCCGCAAAGGTTCAGGTAGACTACGCCGAAAACGTATACGCCGTTGTTAAGTCGGTAAATACCGGTTCGGTACAGTTCAAGGCTGACGGCTCGTTCACAGGCTTCTACGGAGCAAACCGAGTTGAAGTTACTGCAAAGGTAATCGCACAGAAGCTCTGGAGAAAGATTGCTTCAAACGAGCAGATCGAGGGTATGAGCCGTAACGTTCCTGTCGAGTATGCAAACTTCGATATGGACAGCGAAGGCTTTATCTACACCGTAACCGAGGTTTCGACCGACACCGACGCAGTGAAGAAGATCAACCCGGCAGGCTATAACGTCTGGGATAACGTTGTCGGCGACGAGTATAACTTCGGCGACCACACAGACGCTGTCTGGGATATGGCTTCAAACAAGACATATTCGACAAAGCTTACCGATATCGCAGTCGACGATAACGGAATAATCAACGTTTTAGACTTTGAAACGGGACGTGTTTTCCAGTACGACAGACTTTGCAATCTTATCTGCATTTTCGGTACAAAGAACTCCGCTGCCGACCAGAGAGGCGCATTCTCAAGCCCCAACGCAGTTGAGACCTTCGGCGATACCGTTATAGTGCTTGAGGGCGCAAAGACAAGAAACGATATAACCGTTTTTGAAAAGACAGTATTCGGCGAAAATCTTCACAAGGCTTTTGAATACTTCGACGCAGGTCTTTACGTTGAAGCCGCTCCCTACTGGGAAGAGGTAATAAAGCGTGACGGCGGCTATACCTACGCTCATATCGGTCTCGGAAAGGCTGACCTTAAAAATCACAATTACAAGTCGGCTCTTGAAAGATTCGAGATAGCAAACGATAAGGACGATTACGACAAGGCTTTTGAATATTACAGAGAAGAGTGGCTCCAGGAAAACTTCAACGTCATCTTCGTTATCGTGATAGTTCTTGCCGTTATCATCATAATCAGCAGGATACTCAAGAAAAAGGGTATCAAGCTCTTTAAGAAAAAAGTTAAGGAGGAGGAATAACGATGTATGAATTTTCAACACTTGGCTGGGTAAGACACGTTATCTTCCACCCCACCGAAGGCTTTGAAGACCTCCGCTGGAAAAAGCAGGGTTCGCTCAAGCTTTCCTTCGTGATCGTTGTAATGCTCTTCATTGCAATGGTCGCAAACAACAGAATGGTAGGATTTGCATTCAACACGAATACCGTTAAGGTGTTCAACGTAGTTCCCCTCGTAGTACAGTCGGTAGTTTATTTCGCCGCATGGGTAATAGGCAACTGGTGTATCTGCACGCTGCTTGACGGCGAGGGAACTTTAAAGAAGATCTGTATTTTCTCGGCATATGCGCTTGTACCTTATATAATCTGCTCATATATCGCGGTAATACTTTCAAACTTCATCATCAAGGATGAGTCGATCTGGTTCTCGGCATTCACATACCTTGGAGTCGGCTGGTCGGTAGTGCTTATGATCTCGGCAATGAAAGCCGTTCATCAGTATTCTATCCCCAAAACGATCGTTTCGATTATCCTGACGCTCGTTGCAATGCTCCTCATCCTTTTCCTTGCGATCCTGCTGCTCTCACTTTTCCAGCAGTTATACGTTTTCGTTTATACGATCTACACTGAGATCTCTTACAGGATCCGCGGTTGATAAGGAAAGGATGGTGTAAAATGCAAAATAAAAACTACAAAAAGATATTGACGTTTGCTCTCGTTCTTTCTATGATGATGCCTATCGGATCTGTTGCAGCCGATTCGGAGGACGTTTCCGTTGATACCGCAGATTCAGCAGCGGCTGAAACGGCTGAGGAAACCGCCGAAGCCGAAGAAGAGACTGCTGAGGAAACCGCTGAAGAAGAGGTCGCAGAAGAAACCGAAGAGGGCGCAGAGGAGGTCACGGAAGAAGCGGAAGATGCTGAAACCGAGGCTGAGGCTGATGCAGAGGCTGAAACCGAGGAAGAAGCCGAAGAGGAAGAAGCCGCAGTAATGATCTCCGACGAGGAGGCTCTCAAGACCTGCGAGCTTGCTGCGGAAAACAGCAACCTTATGCTCTATTCTGACGAGGAAAACGAAAGACTTTGCCTTAAAGTAAAGTCTTCGGGCAAATGCTGGTGGACTTCTCCTATCAATGCCGAAGCCGACCCGACAGTTATCGACGACAAGGGCAGCACGATGAAGTCCGGACAGATAGGTCAGGCACAGTCGAGCCTTGCTATCAACGTCGGCGACCTTCGTCAGGAAAAGAGAACCGAGCTTCCGGCTCCCGCTTATTCAAACAAGGCGACAAGAGTTTCCTTCAAGAAGGAAAATAACGGAGTTGCAGTTACCTACAGCTTCCCTGCACAGGGCATCACAAAGATGGTGGTTCATTACGAGCTTAAGGAAAACAGTCTGCACGTTTATGTAAATACCTCCGAGATAGAGGAAAAGGACAACTCGAGCGCAGAGGGCAAGGTTCTTACAAAGATAATCCTCTGTCCCTACATGGGCGCAGTTTCATCGGTCAACGCCGACGGTACGCCTGCCGAGGGCTATATGATAGTTCCCGACGGAAGCGGCGCAGTTATCAATTATAACAACGGCAAGACCAACTACGCTTCTTACTCGCAGAGAGTTTACGGAACCGACTACACGGCAGTTCCGCTCAACGCTCCGAGAGTTACAGAACAGGCTTACCTCCCCGTGCTTGCGACCGTTTCGGGCAATTCCGGACTTGTTACGGTAGCGACCGAGGGCAACGCCAACGTTTACGCTAACGCACAGGTAAGCGGTCAGAACAAACAGGCTTACAACAACTGCTATTTCACATTTGAAACAAGAAGCTCCGACGAATTCTTCATGAGCGGTACCGATACCAACAAGATCACCGTTTTTGAAAAGTACGGAATCAAGACCGATACCTTCGGCGTTGAGTACTTCCCCGTTGAAGACAGCGAGGGCGTTAATTACGCCGACTGCGCAAAGGTTTACAGAGATTACCTTGTGAACGAAAAGGGACTTTCGGCAAAGACCGAGGCTAACAGCACCGATCTTTATGTCGACACCTACGGCGCTGTGCTTAAAGAGGAGTCGATAGTCGGAATCCCCGTTACGCTCAAGAAAAAGCTCACGACCTTCTCGCAGGCTTCGGATATAGTTTCACAGCTTAACGAGGCAGGCGCAGAATCGATCGTTATGAACTATAACGACTGGACAAACAAGTCGGTAAAGAGAGTCGTTTCGACAGACGCAAAGGCTTCGGGCAAGCTCGGAAGCACAGATGATCTTAAAAACCTTAACAGCGACAACCTTACGGTTTATGCGTCGATGAACAACTTCACAATGGAAAAGGGCAGCTGGGGCTACTTCCAGTTATCCAACACCGCAATAAGAGCTTCGAGCGCATATTCAAGACAGTCAAGCTACAGCCCTGCATTCGGCGTAGCAATTTCCGGCGTTTCGCCTGCGCTTATCGCACCGAATACCTATAAGAAGATATTCAGCGAAACTATCGACAGCTTCACCGGAAACGGCGTTACCGCAATGGGCTACGGCGACTGGTCGACAAAGCTTGTCAGCGACTTCTCGAAGAAGAACAAGTCCTCAAGAAACGATACCATGAACACTATCATAAACGGATATGCTGATTCGGTTGACAAGGGACAGACGATAATCGCGGCAGGCGCGAACTCCTACGTTCTGCCTTACCTCAGCGCTGTTACCGATATCCCCGTTTATTCGAGCGGATTTAACATAACAGACGCCGATATTCCGTTCTATCAGATGGTAATTCACGGCTATATCCCTTATTCGACAAAGGCGATAAACGCAAGCTCAAATACCGACCGCACCTATATGCGTTCGCTGGCTTACGGCTCAAACGTAAACTACGATATGATCTATGAGGACGCAGACGAGCTTATCGATACCGATGACGACGAGCTTTACTACTCGCATTATTCCGGCTGGCTCGAGCTTGCAGGAAATCAGTACAAGGTAACCGACAAGGTGCTTGCAGCTGTCAGCGACTACACGATCTCAGACTACACGATAGACGGCGACATCATCACGACCACCTACAGCAAGGACGGACAGAGCGACGTTGTTATCGTAGTTGATATGAACAACTGCACGGTCAAGGCAAACGGCGAAACGATCGACCTTATTGCCGAGGGCGCAGTAGAAAAAGGAGGTGCAGAAGGCTGATGAGTGAACTTGAAAAGAACTTAGAAAATGAAGAGGTCATGGCTGAGGCTGCCGAAGCGGCTGAAGAAACCGCAGAGGCTAAAGAGCTTTCGGAAGACACCTCTTCAGCTGAGGAAGCATTAATTAACGCTTCCGAAACGGAGATCACGGAAGACGACGATCTGCCCGACTTTTCCGATTACGCAAACTCAAAGGCGGTATCTGCAAAACAGAAGGGACTCAAGATTCCCTATGAGAGAAGAAAGGCTTTATACGGCTACGGCTTTATCGCACTCTGGGCGGTAGGAAGCATCTACTTCTTCATCGCTCCGCTGATCCAGTCGCTGATCTACTCTTTCCATCAGACAAAGATCGTAACCGGCGGAATGCAGATGTCAAACCCCGGCTTCAAGAACTATTACAACGCATTCAGAAAAGACCAGTACTATGTACCGGCTCTTACCGCAATGCTCAAGGACACGCTGCTCAACACACCGCTTATCCTCGTATTCTCGGTATTTATCGCAGTTATCCTTAATCAGAAGTTCAAGGGAAGAACGGCAGCCCGTGCTATCTTCTTCCTGCCTGTAATCATCGCAACAGGTCCTGTTATCGACATCATCAACGGTAATATGTCGACCGGCGGTTACGCAGGCGGCTCAGAGCAGTTCAGCACAATGTTTGAAACAAACTTAGTTGACGACCTGCTCACATTCTTAGGAATTTACAACATAAGCGACAAGCTGACAGAGATCATCACAACGCTTACGTCGGACATCTTCAACCTCGTTTGGAAGTGCGGTATCCAGATCCTGCTGATACTTTCGGCGCTCCAGGGTATCCCTTATTCCGCAAAGGAGGCTGCTTCGATGGAGGGTGCGACGGCTTGGGAATATTTCTGGAAGATAACCCTTCCTTACATAAGCCCGATGCTTATCTCCAGCTTGGTTTACACAATAGTTGACTCGTTCGTAGATCCTTCCAACGATGTTATGACGCTGGTTCTCAACCAGTCTAAACAGTGGGAACACGGTTACTCGGCGGCAATGGCGTGGGCATACTTCGCTATAATCGGCGTTATCCTTGCAATCGTGATGGCGATCATCAACAAGTTCGTTTACTACGAAGTAGAATAAAAGGGGGGATTACAATTGGCAACTAAAAGAGAAGAGAGAGAATTTGAGAAAGAGCGCAAAAAGTACATGAAAGAGCGTATGAAGAAGATGAAGGCAGACGGTCTTGAAAAGTACTTTACTCCCGATCAGATCAGATACAACCGTAATCAGAGAATAATCGGTGCAGTTTGGCCTGTTTTCAGATTCCTTATCCTGTTTGGTCTTGGATTTGTAATCATGTATCCTTTGATGTTCATGCTTTCAACCGCTTTCAGACCCAACGAGCAGATGAACGACCCGTCGATCGTTTGGCTCCCCAAGAGCTTTACTCTCGACAACATAAAGCAGACTATCTCGGTAATGAAGTTTGATATCGGTCCGTGGACAGGCAACGGCCTGCTCGAGAACACGCTTATCAACACGATCTTCTTAAACATCGTGGCGTCTGTGCTTCAGGTAGTTACCTGCTCGATCACCGGCTACGGCTTCGCAAGATTTAAGTTCAAGGGCAGAAATATTCTGTTCGCAATCGTTGTTCTTATGATTATTGTGCCGCCGCAGATCACAACAATTCCGCTTTACCTTCAGTTTGCATACTTCAAGCTGTTCGGTATCATCCCGCTTTACGACGGTGCAGGCGAGCCTCTTTCGATAATCAACAATCCGCTTACAATGTACCTGCCGGCGCTTTTCGCCAACGGTATCAAAGCCGGTCTGTTTATCTACATCTTCCGTCAGTTCTTCCGCGGACTGCCCAAGGAGCTTGAGGACGCCGCTTATCTCGACGGCTGCGGACCGCTCGAAACCTATATCAAGATCATGGTTCCTAACGCAAAGACTTCATTCCTTACCGTTTTCCTGTTCTCGATCGTTTGGTACTGGAACGACTTCTACGTTTCATCGTCATTCTTCACAGAGAACAACACGGTCGCACTTATGCTTAAAAACCTCGACGCAAACTTACAGCAGCAGCTGTTCGACGGTCAGACGGTAAGCATAAGACAGATCATCGTTTGGCTTGAGTCAGGCTGTCTGGTAGCCATCGCCCCGATACTCATTATGTACACCTTCCTGCAAAGATACTTCATCGAGGGTGTTGAGCGTTCGGGTCTTACAGGTATGTAATTTATTACAACTGCATAATAAGAAAACCGCCCTTTCGTGGGGCGGTTTTTTGTATGATAACGAACTTGTTCAAAATAAAAAGCCGCAGCGAAAAACTGCGGCTTTAATTTAGCATAAAACTTATATAAGGTCTACCGTTTCAATTCCTAAAATATCAAGGTGCTTTTCAAGTATCGTCTTAACGGCAACACAAAGTCCGATCCACGCCTTGCGCTTGTTCTCGTCCTCCTCGGTCAGAATGTGGTTGTCGTGATAGAATTTCGAGAAACTTGAAGCAAGCTGATATGCGTTTTCGCAGATAACGTTCGGAGCCTTCTCCTTGTAAGCCACAAGATAAGCCTCACCGCTCAGCGCAAGTTTAAGAATAAGATCACGCTCGGAATCGGTGTATATCTCCTTCGAGTCAAAGCCGGTGTCGGCAATGTCAGCTTTTTTGAGGATCGAGTTAACTCGTGCGATGCTGTACAGCAGGAAAGAGCCTGTCTTTCCGTCAGCCGCCATGAACTTGTCAAGGTCGAAGATATAGTCCTTCATTCTGTGGTTGATAAGGTCGCCGAACTTTATCGTCGCAACGGCTATCTTTCTTGCGATCTCCTCCTTGTCGGCGTCGTCGCTGTGATCTGAACTCTGAGCTAATTTAAGCGCCGCACCGTAAACAATATCGTAAAAATCCGAAAGCTTCATAACTCCGCCGTCACGGGTCTTGTAGGGCTTGCCGTCCGAGCCGTTCATCGTGCCGAAGCCGAGATGCTCCGTTTTCGTATGCTCGCCGATTATTCCGCCCTTTTTCGCACAGCGGAACACCTGCGTAAAGTGCAGGCTCTGGCGGCTGTCGACGATATACCATATCTCGTCGGGGTCAAAATCACGGCTTCGCTGAATAAGCGTCGCAAGGTCGGTCGTCGCATATATATTTGAATCGTCCGACTTTTTGATGATAACGGGCGGAATAGTCACCTTGTCGCCCTCCTCGGCAACGTCGACCACCATCGCACCCTCGCTTTCGTAAAGCAGCCCCTTGTCCGAAAGCGTCTTTACAAGCTCGGGAACATATTTTTCAGCGTCGCTTTCGCCGTACCAGCAGTCGAAATCGACGTTCAGCTTATCGTAATTTGCTTTAATGTCGGCAACCGAAACTCTGATTATTTCCTTCCAAAGCGCAATAAACGCAGGATTGCCCTTCTGAAGCTCGGCGGTAACTGCCTTCGCCTTCGCCTTGAACTCCTCGTCCTGCTTGCTCTTCTGACTTGCAAACGGATAGATAACATTCAGCTCCTCGGCGGTTATGCCGATACCCTTAAAGCTTTCGGGGTCGAAGTTTTCCGAGAAACATTCCCATTCGGGATTGCGCTCTCTAAGCTCGGCAATAACAAGACCTATCTGCAATCCCCAGTCGCCGAGGTGAACGTCGCTTATCGTCTTTCTGCCCGTAGCCTTTGAGAGCCGCTTTAGCGATTCGCCTATGACCGCCGAACGGAGATGTCCGATGTGGAGCGGCTTTGCAACGTTTGGTCCGCCGTAGTCAAGGACGATAGTTTCCTCCCTTTCAGCCTGGGGAATACCTAAGTTTTCGTCGGCGAGCATATCCGAAAGATAGCTTAAAAGAAAATCGTCGGCGACGGTAAGGTTTATAAAGCCTGCGCCTGCGATCTCGACCGACTTGAACGTTTTGTCGCCCTCGAGAGCGGCAACAACGTCCTTTGCTATCATCATGGGAGCTTTTCTGTGGAGCTTTGCGCCCGAAAAAGCGCCGTTGCACTGAAACTGGCAAAGGTCGGGGCGGTCGGAAGTTCCGACAACGCCAAGCTCAGCCGAATAGCCGCAGCTTTCAAAGGCGGCGGAGAGCTTTTCTGACAATATAGCGGTAATTGTTTTCATTAAAATTCCTCCGAGTCAAAATTTACATATACTATAATTATAGCATTTTAAAAGTTATATGTCAATGGGGAAATCGAGAAGCATCTGTATTCTGTTTCGCAGGTTTACCTCTGCGTCGCTTGAATCGTAGTCGACGCTCACAAGCGAAACGTTCCCGACACGCCTTTGTATCGAGCTGTAAAGACCTCTGCCGCAGACGTGATTCGGCATACACCCGAACGGCTGTGCGCACACGACTCTGCTGTATCCATGCTCCGCAAAGCTGCATATCTCAGCGCCGATAAGCCAGCCGTCGCCCGTCGGACAGGTGCAGGGAATATATTTTTCGGCAGTCCTCTTAAAGTCCGAAAAGCCGTCGAAGCAGACAAACCCGTTTTTCCTTATCGCCTTTATCATCGACTTTTGAAGCGAGCCGATGACCTTTCCTGCGGCGGAATATGCGGCGGCGGTAACGGGGTCGACCGCCGAAAGCTCGGTAAGGTGCGTGTCGATATAGTAAAGCGCATACCACGAAAAGCCGTTTATCATAAATTCTGCGTTTCGGCTGTTTAAAAATTCCCCGATATTCTTATTTCCTATCGAGCAATACTTTATATAAAGCTCGCCGACAATGCCGACCTTTTTAAGCTTAATTTCCCTTTTTTCGACCTTTGCAAAATCGTCCGATATTTCATAAAAAAGCCGTCTGAGCGAAACGGGGTCAAGCCCCTCGCAGCGCAGCAGTTTTCGCCGCAGCCTTATTTTCCAACGGCGGCAAAGCGCCTCACATTCGCCCTCGTTTTTCTCGTAAGGCTTTACCTGATTACGCAGTATCATAAGAATGTCGCTTAAAAGCACGGCGGCAAGAGCTTTGAGAAGAAAGGCGGGAGTAAGGGAGAGCTTTTCTCCGCCCTCAATATCGAGAAAGTTTAGCGAGATAACGGGAATGTCAAATCCCGCCTTTAAAAGCGCTTTTTTTATCAGATGAAGATAATTCGAGCCTCGGCAGGCGTCGCCGGCCTGCGCTATCATGAACACACAGTTTTCGGGGTCTATCCTGCCGCTTCTTAACGCACAGATAAGCTGCCCTGCAATTATCACTCCGGGATAACAAAGGTCGTTGTGCATATATTCAAGTCCCGTATTGATAACGCCCTCGGTGTTTTTAAGCACTACCGTATGATACCTTTCGCTCTCAAACGCATATTTTAACAGGTCGAAAGTGTCGTCGAGCATCGCAGGGATAAGCAGAAGTTTTTTCTTGTTTTTATTTCCTCGCATAAACCGATACCCCCTTTTTGCTGTTTTTAACATTATATCACAGCTTGCGGCGGTTCGTCAAGGTTGAAAGCCTAAGGCGGCGGTATGTGTAAAGCTAAAATAGGTAAATTGTAACAAAACGGTTAAAAAGGTTGACAAAACGGTAATAATCAAGTATAATAATAGTCAATGACGCAATTGGAAAAGACATATAAAATGCTTATGAAAATGCTGCCGCTTGCGGCAGAGAAAGGATGATACCAAATGATAAAAAAGGCAATTAGCTTGCTTGCGGCTTTTGTTCTTGCCGTCGGCGGTTCGGTTTGCGCTTTCGCAGACGATACTAATACCGCTGATGCCGAGATGGGATATTCGGAAGAGTATTCCGTGGAAGAGTATTCCTCGGATGAAGAAGAAGCGGCGGACGAGCTGACGGCTTCGGAGGAACAGGAAAAGGCTGAAAGCTTTGCAGAGGAACATTTTGACCCCGAGCTTGGAAGACATCTTGAAGCTCAGAAGCAGGCGCAGCAGCTTGAAGAAGAAATGCGTTCGGCAAAGGTAATGCCCTACGGCGCAGTTTACGGCGGCCCTGAAACGCTCGGATATACGAATGATTCGCTGATACATAACTCACGCTTTGACGATATGTCGAAGGTGTGGGGAATAGACGTTTCCTACTTCCAGTACGACATCGACTGGGAAAAGGTAAAGGCGGACGGAATCGATTTTGCGATAATAAGACTCGGCTACCGAGGCTACGGCTCGGCAGGCGACCTTGTTCTCGACTATAAATTCAAGCAGAATATCGACAATGCTAGGGCTGCCGGCTTAGAGGTCGGAATTTATTTCTTCACTCAGGCTATCAACGAAAAAGAGGCTGTTGCAGAAGCTGATTTCTGCCTTAAATATTTAAGCGGCTACAAGCTCGACCTGCCTGTTTTCTACGACATTGAATCGATCGATTACGACGTCGGCAGACTTGACAGCGCAGGACTTACGAAAAAGCAGAAGACGGCTCTTTGTACGGCTTTCTGCGACAGAATAATCGAAAACGGCTATGAAGCAGGCGTTTATGCAAACAAATACTGGCTCTACTCGATGATCGACGGCGCTGCGCTGGGAGAAAAATATCCCATCTGGCTTGCACATTATAATACCTACACCGACTATACCGGCGAATATGAAATGTGGCAGTTTACCGGCTCGGGCAAAGTAAGCGGTATCAATACGGCAGTCGACATCGACGTTCACTACCGTGATTCTGCGCTCGGAAAAATTAACGATCTTTCGATAACTACCGACGGCACGCAGGGTACGCTAAGCTGGGGTACTGTAAGAAACGCCACGAAATATGAGGTGTGCAAATACGACGCAAACACGAAGAAATATACTCTTCTTGCGACGATAACGGGAACGAAATATAACGTTACGATAACAGACACGCTTTGCGGATACAGCGTTCGTCCCGTTTCGGTAAAGAACGACAAGACGATCTACGGCGATTACAGCGACGTGCTTTACATTTCAAAGAGCAAGCCCAACAATTTAAAGGCTTCTTCAACGCTCGGCGAGGTAAGTCTTACATGGGATACGGTTGACGGCGCTTCGGGCTACGAAATTTTCAGAGCGACCTCCGCAACAGGAGCGTTTTTGCGTTACACCTCGACGACCGAAAACAGCTTCACGCTGAAAAATCTCCCGACGGGTAAGTATTACGCTTTCAAGGTTCGTCCCTACTTCACGAACAGCGGCTCAAAGGCTTACGGAACTATTTCGGACGCAGCGGCTGTCGTAACGGCTCTTGACAAGACCACTGCTCCCGTTCATATCTCCTCGACAAAGGACACCGTAACGCTCAGCTGGAACAAGATCGAAAATGCAACGGGCTATGAGATCGGTCTTTACAATGCGACCACAAAATCCTATACCGTTAAGGCAGATATGTCTGCTTCAACGCTTCATACGACGATAACGGGTCTTTCGCCTGCCTCGTCATACAGATATGCGGTAAGGGCTTACGCCGAACATTCGGGAATAAGAGCATACGGCGAGTATTCAAAATACAGAACCTGCGGAACAGCCGCTTCGGCTCCGACAAATCCCTATGCAAGCGTAACACCGACAAGCGTTAAGCTTACATGGGACGCAGTAAGCGGAGCTTCCTCGTATGACGTCTATGTAAAGAGCGGTTCAAAGTACATTCTTGCAGGCTCGACCGACAGTACCTCGCTCACCTTCAGCAGAGTGTCAACAGATCCGAGAAATTATGTTGTCACTGCGAAAAATATAATCAACAACAAGACCTTAACAAGCGAATACAGCGCATTATGCAGCATGACAAAGGCTTCGCCGTCAACACCCTCCATTACCTCCTATTCGTCGACCACAAGCGCAGTAAGAGTAAACTGGACTAAGGTAAGCGGCGCGGACGGTTACAGGGTCTATAAATACGACGTTTTAAGCAGAGGATATGTAAAGATCAAAACGATACAAAGCGGCGACACCCTCACCTACAGACTTTCGGGACTTAATAAGGGAAGCCGCTATCAGTTCAAGGTAAAGGCGTTTTCAAGAGGAACGAACGGCATCGAATGGGGCTCGTCCTCGTCGGCGTTCTCTGCATATACAAAGCCGTAATAACGATAATAACTAATGAAAGCGTTCCGAAGACTAAGCGGAACGCTTTTTGCTTTTAAATTTTGCAATAATGCGTAAAATATTTAAAAAACTATTGACTTTAGCAAGGGAAAGTAATATAATATATAATGGTATGTTATTAATTCTTATATATATAATAACATTAGTCATATATTTATTTGCATGGAGGTTTTTGCTATGTCAAGAGTTTATAATTTCAGCGCAGGCCCCGCTGTTCTTCCCGAAGAGGTTTTAAAGGAAGCAGCCGAGGAAATGCTTGATTACAAGGGCACGGGTATGTCCGTAATGGAGATGTCGCATCGTTCAAAGGCTTATGATACCATTATCAAAGAGGCTGAACAGGATCTGAGAGATCTTATGAATATTCCCGATAATTACAAGGTTATTTTCTTACAGGGCGGCGCTTCGCTTCTTTTCGCAGGTGTTCCTATGAACCTTATGAAAAACGGCAAGGCTGCTTACATAATCACAGGTCAGTGGGCAAAGAAGGCTTATCAGGAGGCTCAGATGTACGGCGAGGCTGTTGCCGTTGCGTCGTCCGCCGACAAGACCTTCTCGTATATCCCCGACTGCTCCGACCTTGATATTCCCGAGGACGCAGACTATGTTTATATCTGTGAGAACAACACAATTTACGGCACAAAGTTCCCCGAGCTTCCCAACACAAAGGGCAAGATCCTTGTTGCCGACGTAAGCTCCTGCTTCCTTTCTGAGCCTGTCGACGTTACAAAGTACGGCGTTATCTACGGCGGCGTTCAGAAGAACGTAGGCCCTTCGGGCGTTCAGATCGTTATCGTCCGTGAGGATCTTATCGCCGACGGCCCTGCTTTCAAGCAGACTCCGACAATGATGAACTGGAAGGTCCAGGCAGACGCCGACAGCCTTTACAACACTCCCCCCTGCTACGGAATCTATATCTGCGGCAAGGTGTTCAAGTGGATAAAGAAGATGGGCGGACTTGAGGCAATGAAGGCTCACAACGAGAAGAAGGCTGCTATCCTTTACAATTTCCTCGACGAGAGCAAGCTGTTCAAGCCGACCGTTTCGGGCGCAGACAGATCGCTTATGAACGTTCCGTTCGTAACGGGCAGCGACGAGCTTGACAAGAAATTCGTTGCCGAGGCAAAGGCAGCAGGCTTTGAGAACCTCAAGGGTCACAGATCGGTAGGCGGTATGAGAGCTTCGATCTACAACGCTATGCCTATCGAGGGCGTTGAAAAGCTTGTTGAGTTCATGAAGAAATTCGAGGCTGAAAACGCTTGATAACATCATTTTGAAAGAGGTAAACTTAAAATGTACAATATACTTACACTGAATAAAATCGCTGCCTGCGGAACAGATATTTTCGACAAGGCAAAGTATACCGTAGGCGAGGATATTGAAAATCCTGCCGCTATAATGGTTCGTTCGGCAAAAATGCACGATATGGAATTCGGCGGTGAGCTGCTCGCTATCGCAAGAGCAGGCGCAGGCGTAAACAATATCCCTGTTGAGAGATGCGCAGAGGAGGGTATCGTTGTTTTCAACACACCCGGCGCAAATTCAAACGCAGTTAAGGAGCTTGCAATCTGTGCGCTTCTTCTCGCTTCGAGAAAGATAACCGAGGCTGCCGCCTGGGCTGCTTCGTTAAAGGGAACTCCCGACGCTCCCAAGACTGTTGAGGGCGGAAAGGCAAAGTTCGCAGGTCCTGAAATAATGGGCAAGACGTTAGGTATAATCGGTCTTGGCGCTATCGGCGGAAAGATCGCAAACGCAGCTGTTGCGCTCGGTATGAAGGTCATCGGCTACGACCCCTACCTTTCGGTAAACGCTGCGCTTCACCTTGAGCCTTCGGTAGACGTTGTGACCGACATCAACGACATTTACAAGAATTCGGATTACATTTCTATCCACGTTCCCTATATGCCTTCGACAAAGAACACTATCGACGCCGAGCAGATAGCAATGATGAAGGACGGCGTTCGTCTTATCAACCTTGCAAGAGGCGAGCTTATCAACAGCGAGGCTGTCGTTAAGGCTATCGGCGAGGGCAAGGTTGCTAAATACGTTACCGACTTTGCTGACGATATCGTTCTCGGACAGGAAAATATAATTGTTCTTCCCCACCTCGGCGCTTCAACTCCCGAGTCGGAGGACAACTGCGCTGTTATGGCTGCAAACGAGCTTATCGACTATATCGAAAAGGGAACTATCAGAAACAGCGTGAATTTCCCGAATGCAGAGCTTGCAAAAACGGGCGACGCTCTCGTTTGCGTTCTTCATAAGAACGTTCCTGCGCTCATTTCGCAGATAACAACGGCAATAAGCAGCAAGGGCGCAAATATCGAGAACCTTGTCAACAAGTCGAAAAAGGACTGGGCTTACACGATGCTCGACGTTTACGGCGAGGTAGACGCCGAAGCTATCAAGGCTATCGACGGCGTTGTTGGCGTAAGAGTTCTTTAATATTCTTGAAAATCGCAATGCCGCACCATGTTCGGTACGGCATTGTTTTTTTAAGATAATTTATTGCTAAGGAGGGTGACGGGCGCATGAATATCGACTTAAACGAGCTGTTAAGGATCTTTCTTTTTATCGCCGTGCCGATGATCTTAGTCCAGCTGCTTTACAGATTTGTCGACCGGAAGGGCAGTATCACACGCTTTTTCACCAAAAGGTTCACCTTTCTGAAAACGCATAAAACCGCCGTCCAGATAGTCAGCGCAGTTATTTTTATAGCGGTGTTCGGAGCGGTATGCTCTGTTTTTGAGATACACGTTAATTTATACTATTCCGTCTGCGGAGCATATATCGGTTTTTTAAACGGAATGGCGATAACTATCATGAACGACGAATAAAACTTGTGAAATAAAAAACAGCTGTACGGCTTTGTTGTCCGTACAGCTGTTTTGTTATGTTATGTAATTTCTGCCGTAAAATCAGCCCTTGAATGTGTTCTTCCAGTCCTCAAGACGCTTCTGCTCGCCCGCAGCGTCGGTCGGTCCGAAACCGAGATGGCTCTGGAATTCGCCCTTGTCCGTAACCGAAAGAGTGACCGTCGTAAACGGTTTCTGCTTGTGGCGGATGAAAATTTCACGCAGCTGCATTATAAGCTTTACTATCTCGACTCTGTTTGCGGCAGCCTCCTCCTTGTTCATCTCAAACTTGTCAAACAGCTCGTCGCCGTCGATAAATTCGTCGTCGTTCGTAACAAGGCGGTGGAAATAGAACACGCCGTTTTCGCCGTTCTCGGCATAGAAATAAGCCTTCTTGAACTGAGTATCGGGCAGGAAGCTGAAAAATTCCGTTCCGAGCGCCTTGTAAAGCTCAGCCGATTCGTTCTGTATCTCCTGCATCTGCTCCTGCGATATTTTCGGCGGCATATATCGTGGATTTGCCATTTCAACACGCTCTCTCCACTTGCCGTATCTGATTTCCTCCTCACCGTCGACAAGCTCCGCCGCCGTAACGTCGAGCTTTACCTGACCGTCGTTTAACATCATAATGCTGACTGCGTTGCACGGCTTGCCCGAAGCAGCCTCGGCGCTCTTTCTGAAATCGAAAAACGCCTGTTCAAGCTTTTCCTCTCTCGATACCATATCGGGCAGGCTCATTCCGCAAAGCGAGGGTATCTGCTGTCTTTCGATAAGCCTTCCGTCAAGCGCATAGCAGCAGAAATCGTCGATATATCCGCCCGACTGCAATTCTGCATAATAAAATCCGATAAGCATCTGCTGGGGGAACATAAGGCGCAGACACCTGCTTATATTTGCGCAGTCCTTTTTAAACTGCTCGTCGACTGAAAGCTCCGTCTTTTCAGCCGCAGCTTCATCTTCGGCGGTTTCTTCAGCTGCGTCAGTTACGTCAGCCTCTTCTTCTTCTTCCTCTTCAGCTTCTGCTTCTGCTTCAGCCTCGGCAGTCACAAGCTGCTGCTCCTCCTCGGCAAGCTCCGCCTTTTTCTTTTTTCTTCCAAATAAAGCCATGTTTATGACCATTCCTTTCAATAAAATTTCGCAATTAGTTTTGCTTTCTTACCACGGCGTATTCGTCGCCGTTTCGGTAAAAGGGACAGCCGCTTTTTCGGTCGTTAGTAAGACGGTAAAAATCGTCCTCGTCGACGTCGGCTGAACAGTAATATTCCTCATACTCCTCGTCGTAGGTGTAGTATGCGCAGCTGTCGCAGCAATTCACGGCATATCACTCCTTCGCAAAGTTGAAGGAAATTTTAGAAACGGGGAAATACCTGCGCTTGTTTTTAAAACAAAGGTGCATTATAACCGCCCCGACGCTTAGCAAAACCGCAGCCGCGCCTATCGCCGTCAGTATTTTTGTTCCTGTTTTCATAAAAAACGCTCCCTTCGCAATGCTTGAAATTGAATTTAAACGCTAAAACGCAAAATAGCGTCAACGCAAAATTGCGTTAGTACATCATCGAGTCGTCAACGTCGTCCTCAATCTCCTCGCCGTTTAAAAGCGCACGGAGATTTTCAATATCCTCCTCCGAAAGCGTAACGCCCTTTCCCATTCTTGTGTGGTCGGGGTTCCACTCTCTTATGTCGTATTTCGGCTCACGCTCGCTCCAGCTTACCTTGTTAAGCTCCTTTGTCCAGCCTCTCGGGCTTTTTGAAAGTACTCCGATATGCTCTGTGATCTCAAATTTTAATTCTGCCATGATAGTTTTCTCCTTTTATTATATTTAAATGCTTGGATATACAAATTAGCCGTCATCTGTCCGACTTGCCGCCCGACTGCTTGAACAGCAGCCTGCTAAGAAATGCGCTCAGAGAATTGAAGTTGCTTATCGTTGCGATAAGTATGATGATAAGCGTGCCGAATACCGCAAAGAACATTCCCTTTAATGCGCCGACTGCGCCGATAAAGAAAACGCACTCCAAAAAGCCTGTTATCGGGTCGGGTCGGCGAAGATAATCAAGCGCCGAAAGCACAAGAAGTGCAATGCAGGCGTTTGCAAGCCCGAACCACGCCCACAGCGTAACGAAGATCCCGAACAGTCCGCCGAGCTTAACAGCCTTTTTGTCGCTTGCGATTCCGAAAGCAGCCGCAGCCGAGAAAACGACCGTCAGCGTTGCGGGAAGTATGACTCTGAATTTATAGCAGAGCAAAGCGTAAACGACGGCGGCAGCAGCAGCGGCGATAAGCCTTTTCGTGCCGAGCCGCTCGATGATTCCGACTATTTTCTTAGGAGCGACCGCAAGTGCGGCGTTCCATACGGGTTTGATATTGATTATAAGAATAACAAGAAACAGTACGGGAAGTGCGACCGCCGAGAGATATTTCGGTGCGCCGAGATAGTGGATAACGCTTATGACCGTCATTGCCGCAAGCAGGATATTGTTTACGACGATCTTTTTGATTCGCAGTTCAAACGGAATTATTTTTTTCGAATCGAAGCATCTTACAATGAACACTGCGAGGTAGGAAACCACCGTTGAGATAGGCGGTCCGTAAAGTCCGATACGGGGGATAAGAAAAACGTTTGCACCGATGTTGATAACGCCTGCTATCATACTCGTAAAAAGCGAACGTTTGGTCTTGTTCGAGGCGAGGTATATCGAACCCATAAAGGTCGTAAAGCATGAAAATATCGTCGAGTAGATAAGAATAGGCGCATATCTTGCGCTTTCCTGGAACATATCGCCCATCCATACGGCAGTGAGCGGACGGCATATCATAAGACAGCCTGCCGCAAGGATATATAAAAGACACTGGTTAAGATGGAAAACGTTGGCGTAAAACTCGTTGCGGTCGTCCGAATCGTCCTCAAGGATCGCCGACATATTCCATGCCTGACCGAACATGAAGTAAACGGTCGACACAAGGTTTGCTATCTTATATGAAGCCGAAAGTATACCGTTTCGCTCGCTTCCGATATAATAGGTCGTCATGAACGAATCGGAGCTGTTTGTCACAAGCCACATAAGCTGCGCAGGGATAAGCGGCAGCGCATAGGCGAACATTTTTTTGAACAGCCTGCGGTCGAGCCTGAAATCGAAATATCTCCACAGCTTCGCCGCAAAAAGCATGAACACCGTCGACAGCATATCGGAAATGATTATCGAAAGCAGATAACCCGTGTTTCCCATTTTGAAAACGACGATGAAAAGCACCGTGCCGATAAGGGTGAACAGCGTGGTGAGTATCGAATTTATTGCGTAAAGCTTGACCTTTTCAAGCGCACGAAGGAAGTTAGAATAAACAAGCTTTAGCGAAGCCGCTGTGATATAGACAAATATCAGCAGCGAATAGCCTTGCAGGTATTTGTCGGCAACGCCCGAAACGGTAACTATCGGCAGTATCACCGCAAGCCCCGCAAAGCCCATAAGACAGGCGGCGTTTGCTATCGAGAACACCTGCTTTTTGTCGTGAGTCTTGTCAAGACCGAAGCGTATGACCGATTCGCTTATCGTCATGGTAACTATCGGCAGCAGCCAGTTCGCTATCTGCTGGATAACGTCGTTTATTCCCATCTCCTCAGGGCTGAGGTAGGTGGTATAGACGTTAACGAGCAGGATTATAAGTATCTTTGAACTGAACGAGCCGAGCGCAAATATCAAAGTGTTTGAAAACAGCTTTTTATAGCTGGACTTTTTCTCAGTTGGCATTTTTTCTCATACTATCCTTTCGCCGCCCGTCATTTTGTCGGCGGCAGTGATTATTACAGTTAATAAGTTAATATCTATTTAAGTATACCACAATTTATTTAATTATGCAAGTGCTTTTTCTCAAATTAAAAACAGAATTTCTAAAAACCTAAGCCGTCCGTCTTGACAAAATAAAGGCGGTGTGATATAATTAAAAGGTGTATTAACACAGTATAATTATTTCGGAGGCGATTTAGATGAAAATTACAGCGGCACAGGCCATGGCACAATGTTTAAAGGCGGAGGACATCAAGGTCGTCTTTGGATATCCCGGTGCGGCTATATGCCCTTTTTACGACGCTCTTATTGAAACGGATATTCGCCACATTCTCGTAAGACACGAGGCTAACGGCGGACATGAAGCAAGCGGTTATGCAAGAATAACCGGCAAGCCGGCGGTTTGTATCGCAACTTCCGGACCGGGCGCTGTCAATCTTATAACGGCGATAGCGACGGCTTATGCGGATTCTATCCCGATAATCTGTATCACGGGACAGGTAAACCGTGACCAGATAGGAAGCGACGCATTTCAGGAGGCCGACATAACGGGCGCAACTCAGCCGTTTGTAAAGCACAGCTATCTTGTAAGCGAGGCATCTGACATTCCACGTGTTTTCAAGGAAGCGTTTTATATCGCAGGCACGGGAAGACCCGGTCCTGTACTTATAGATGTTCCAATGGACGTTCAGAAGGAGCTTATTGATTTTGAGTATCCCGAAAAGGCTGAAATAAGAAGCTATAAGCCAAACGTAAAGGGCAATTCATTGCAGGTCAAGAGAGTTTACTCTGCGATATGCGAGGCTAAAAAACCGCTTATCTGCGTGGGCGGCGGAGTTTTCACGGCTGACGCTGTCGAAGAGGTAAGAGAGCTTTCAAGGCTTATGAATATCCCTGTTATCACGACGATGATGGGTATTTCGGTATTCCCGAGCGACGACCCTCTTTTCTACGGAATGCTCGGTATGCACGGAGTTAAAACGGCAAATTATGCGGTCAACGAGTGCGACACGCTGTTTCTTATCGGAGCGAGAGTCGGCGACAGAGCGGTAAGAACGCCGCTTGCGCTTGAAAAGACCACCAAAATTATACATATAGATATAGACCCTGCCGAGATCGGAAAGAATATCGGCGTTGATTATCCGCTCGTGGGCGACGCAAAGCTTGTTTTAAAGCAGCTGCTTTCCTGCGCCGAGCCGTGCGAGCATACGGAATGGATAAACGAGCTTGACGCATTAAGAAAGGAAAGAGTTTTCGCAAAGGCTGCCGAGGGTACTGTAAACCCGAGGGAGTTTATCGCAAGGCTTTCGGAAAAAATGCCTGCCGATACGGTCGTTTGCGCAGACGTAGGACAAAATCAGATATGGACCTGTACGGGCTATGATTTTGCCGACGGCGGAAGATTTCTTACTTCGGGCGGTATGGGAACTATGGGTTATTCCGTTCCTGCGGCTATCGGCGCAAAGCTTGCCGACCCGTCAAGACAGGTCGTTGCGATATGCGGCGACGGCTCGTTCCAGATGCAGATGATGGAGCTTGCGACGGCAGTCCAGCACGGCGTTGCCGTAAAGCTTATCGTTATGACGAACACAAGGCTCGGAATGGTAAGAGAGCTTCAGACAAAGGGTTACAAGGACAGACAGACCGCCGTTTTCCTTGACGGTTCGCCCGATTTTATAAAGCTTGCCGAGGCTTACGGAATCGAGTCGATACGTGTAGATGATGAAGAAAGCATGGAAAAGGCGGTTGCAAGACTTGCCGAGAGCGACGGACTTCTGTTTGTTGAGGTCGTTGTCGATAAGGATTTCGCAACGCTCTGAAAAAGCCTAAATTAATAAATCAAGGCACGAAAATTAACACACTGTACAATAAAAAGGCGTATAATTATAAATTACAGATAAAGGAGAGTCAAAGTAATGAAGCATACTATTTCAGTACTTGTTGAAAACCGCAGCGGCGTTCTTTCAAGAATAAGCGGACTTTTTTCAAGAAGAGGCTTTAATATCGAAAGCCTTGCGGTAGGTCCGACGCACGACCCCGCCGTTTCAAGAGTTACTATCATCGCAGACGGAAACGATTATACCGTTGAGCAGATCGAAAAGCAGCTCAACAAGCTTATCGAGGTCATCAAGGTAAAGACCTTCAAGCAGGGCGAGTGCATGGCGAGAGAGCTTCTTCTCGTCAAGGTAGCCGCAGGTGCGGACAAGCGTCAGGAGATAATGACGATATGCGAGATCGCAAGCGCAAAGGTTATCGACCTTACGCCCAACACAATGACGCTCGAGGTATGCGACAAATACGACCACCTCAAGAGATTTGAAGAGCTTATCGAGCCTTACGGAATACTTGAAATGGTAAGAACAGGAACTATCGCTATCCAGAAGGGCGCAGAAGTCATCGCTCCCAAGAAGTAAGTTTACATGACGGCGAAAACCGTCTTGATATAATTCTCTGAAAGAATTTATAACATATTAACTGGAGGAATTAAAAATGTCAGACGCAAAGATTTTTTATCAGCAGGACTGCGATCTTAACCTTTTAAAGGGCAAGACCGTTGCAATCATCGGATACGGCTCACAGGGTCACGCTCACGCTCTTAACCTCAAGGACAGCGGCGTTGACGTAGTAGTAGGTCTTTATGAAGGCTCAAAGAGCAAGGCTAAGGCTGAGGCTCAGGGACTCAAGGTTCTCTCGGTTTCGGAAGCTGCAAAGGCTGCTGACCTTATCATGATCCTTATCCCCGACGAGAAGCAGGCTTCGCTTTACAAGAGCGACATCGCTCCTTATCTCACCGAGGGCAAGACCCTTATGTTCGCTCACGGCTTCAACATTCACTTCGGCTGTATCGTACCCCCCAAGGACGTTAACGTTGTAATGATCGCTCCTAAGGGACCCGGACACACGGTAAGAAGCGAGTATCAGGTAGGAAAGGGCGTTCCTTGTCTTATCGCAGTTGAGCAGGACGCAACAGGCAACGCACAGGATCTCGGACTTGCTTATGCCGCAGGTATCGGCGGCGCAAGAGCAGGCGTTCTTGAAACCACATTCAGAACCGAGACCGAAACTGACCTCTTCGGCGAGCAGGCAGTTCTCTGCGGCGGTGTTTGCGCACTTATGCAGGCAGGTTTTGAAACTCTCTGCGAGGCTGGCTACGACCCGAGAAACGCTTACTTCGAGTGCATTCACGAGATGAAGCTTATCGTTGACCTTATCTATCAGTCGGGCTTTGCAGGAATGAGATATTCGATCTCGAACACTGCTGAGTACGGCGACTACATCACAGGTCCCAAGATCATCACCGAGGACACCAAGAAGGCTATGAAGAAGGTTCTTTCGGACATTCAGGACGGCACCTTCGCTAAGGACTTCCTCCTCGATATGTCTGACGCAGGTTCACAGGTTCACTTCAAGGCTATGAGAAAGCTTCACGCTGAGCACCCCTCCGAAAAGGTAGGCGCTGAGATCAGAAAGCTTTACAGCTGGAGCGACGAGGACAAGCTTATCAACAACTGATCTTGCTTATAAACATAAAAATATCCGCCCTGCACTGAGTTGGTGCAGGGCGGTTTTTGCGCTTATTGTGAACCAAATATAAACTTTGTCAACCTATTTTGTAAAACAGGTTGACAAAATGATTTTGCTATGTTATACTGTTATACTGTAATACTTTTATACTAAAAGAGCCGAAAATCAAGGAAAAAGAGGTAATGAAAAATGGAACAGACATCACAGAAAAAGGTATTTACGGTAAAGGAGCTGACCTTTACGGCAATGTTTGCGGCGCTGCTTGCGGTCTGCTCGTGGATATCCATTCCGCTTACCGTTCCGATAACCTTACAGACTTTTGCGGTATTTGCGGCGATAGCGCTGCTCGGAACAAAGTGCAGCTTTACAGCTATTTCGGTATGGATACTGCTCGGAGCGGTCGGCGTTCCCGTTTTTGCGAATTTCAAGCACGGTATTGCGGTGCTTCAGGGACCGACGGGCGGCTATATCCTCGGAATGTTGCTCTGTCCGCTTGTTGTCGCTCTGATAAGAAAGCTTTCGGGAAAATTCTCCGACCATATCGCAGTTAAAGCGGCGGCTATGGTTGCGGCGCTTATCGTCTGCTATGCGTTCGGAACGGCATGGTTTATCGTGGTCTATACGGAGAATATCTCGGTCATCGCTGCGCTCAAACTTTGCGTTATCCCGTTCGTTTTGTTCGACGTGATAAAGATCGCTCTTGCGTTGCTGCTCGAAAACAGAGTAGGAAAGTTTATAAATTTAAGATAAAAAATCCGGCATGAATTTTCATGCCGATTTTTCTTATATGTCAACTGTCAAAAAAACGTCGAAATTACGTTTGACATTCCCCGACTGATGTGGTATAATATACTTATTGAAAAAGGTCTATCGGCTTTTTTCATAATTTGATAATGCTCGGTATATTAATTATATATAGTAAATAAGGAAGGGAAAGGATATGGAAAAGATACTGATAAGCGCAGCAGTCGGCTATTTTCTCGGCTGTATAAGTTTTGCGACTATCATTTCATCGCGTCATAATAAGAATATTCAGGAATGTGGCTCGGGAAATCCCGGTGCGACAAACGTTTTCCTCTTTGTCGGAAAACGTCAGGGCGTTATGGTAATGCTGTTTGATATTTTTAAAGCGTTTATCGCCGTAAGTCTGTCGACATATCTGCTCGGCGGTATGTATTTCGGCGTTCTGTCGGGAATAATGGCGATTTTAGGGCATATGTTCCCCGTGTTTATGCACTTCAAGGGTGGAAAAGGTCTTGCCTGCCTGGGCGGTGTAGGACTTGCGCTTAAATGGAAGCTTTTCCTGCCGATACTTATTGCAGGTATCCTGCTTGCGCTTATAGCAAATTACGCCTGCATCGCTTCTATCTTCACGGCGGCTGTTTTCCCGTTCGCTTTTTCCGCAGCCTACGGAAGCAAGCTTATGTTTATGCTGCTTCTGCCCGTTAGCATAATTATGCTTTTAAAGCACAGAGATAATATAAGCCGTATCAGAAACCGAACCGAACCGCTTATCCGCAAACGATAACTTTATCTAAGCAGCTGAAAGCCGACTATCGACAAAATACATATCACGCTGCCAACAAGGCTTTTTCCCGTAAACCTCTCTCGCTTTATGACCGAGATGAAAAACAGCGTGACAAGTATAAGCGGCTGAACGAACGAATAAAGCGTAAGGCTTATTCCGATAAGCGCATTTTCTGCAAGCAGACCTGCAATGTTCGGTATCCTCGTTAAGAAAACGATAAGCAGCACACGCTTAAACTGCCTAAGCTCGCAGGGTCGCTCACGCTCGCTGTAAAGCCGTTTGACGACCGAGCCGCCGGCTTTGTTTTTCGGGAAAACAAACGGCAGCATTATAACGCTGAGGGAGAGCATCGAGATAAGCAGACCCGTGTTTTTTGTAAGATAAGGCTCGCCTGCACGCATTATAAGCCCGTAGGCGTATTTTGAAAAAATGTAGATCATAAGCGCAGGGATTATTTTTCTCAGCGCTTTTTTCTTATCCGCAGATCTTCCGCTGTCCGACTTTCCCGACGAGGCGATAAGCGCAAGACCTAAGCAGGCGGCAGGCAGACACAATATCTTTGCCGCCGACGGCTGTTCGCCGAAAAACAGACAGTCCGACGCATACGACAAAAACAGCGCAAGTCCCAGCCACGCTTTTACCTCAAAGGCGGAAAGCACGCTGAGCGACACCGCCGCCATGTAAAATTCGGCGAGTTTGTCTAAAATAAGCAAGACGCAGATAACAAACGTCATCGGGCAGAGCGACGCTCGGATATTAAGAAAGGGCAGCGCAAGGAGCATGAAAAAGGCAGTCGAGAGCGAAACTAAAAATGTAAATTCACTTCCCGAAAGTCCGCCCTTTGACACCGTTTTCTTGTCGTTTACCGTGCATATCGTATAGCTTGCGGCGTTTATAAGCATAAGTATTATTTCGTTCATTTTTTGTCGGTACACTTCGCTTTCGTAAGTTTTTTATTCAGATAATATTATATCACGCAAAAATTTTCATTGCAAGTTTTTTGTGAATTATTTTTCAAGACTATTGAAAAAATCGTTGAAATAGGTTATAATACATATATGTGAAAAAGGGAGGAAGTGAAAAATAAAATGGCATTTCAGGTTACCGAAGATACTATCATCGGCGATGTAATGGAGGCGGACGAAACCACCGCTGAATACTTCATGGAAATGGGTATGCATTGTCTTTTCTGTCCCTCTGCAAGAGGAGAAAGCATTAAGGACGCCTGCATGGTTCACGGTGTTGATCCTTCCGAGCTTATCGCAAAGCTCAACGCTCATTTTGCCCAGTGATATGATTGACGGGGATAACGGCGCAAAAACCGTGTCCCCGTATTTGTTATTTTTTGTATATGGAGAATTTTAAAAATGCAGTTTATGCTTGAAAATAAAAGACTTGCAATGTGCGCCGAACTTTTAAGGGGCGGCGCAGTTTTAAATAAAGCCGTCACTGATAGAAAGGCGGCGGATATAGGTACAGACCACGGCTATCTCGCCGTTTATCTTGTTGACAGCGGTATTTGCGCATCAGCCGTAGCCGCCGATATAAACGTTTTGCCGCTAAAGTCCGCCGAGCGCACGATAAGCGAAAACGGTCTTTCCGACAAAATAACCACCGTGCTTTCCGACGGACTTGACAACCTTTCGCCCGACGGTATAACCGATATAATCTGCGCAGGAATGGGCGGCGAGCTTATCGCCGATATAATATTCCGTCACGATTGGGCAAGGCAGGCGAATCTTATTTTACAGCCGATGACTAAAGCGGACGAGCTGAGGCGCAGGCTTTACGGCGGCGGATTTTTTATCGAGGAGGAAAAAGCCTGCCGTGACGGGCGGTTCGTTTATTCGGCAATGCGTGCCGTTTATGCGCCCGATAGGATAGATTATCCCTGCTCAGAGCGCTATCTTGCCGCAGGAAAAATAAAGGCTGACGGCGGCGACGGCAGCGAGTATCTTAAAATAACGGCTCAAAGGTTAAAGCGTGCGGCAGAGGGAATGTTAAAAAGCGAGGACGAAAGCAAACGTGAAAAGGCGAAGAGTCGGCTTTCGCTTGCGGAGCAGATTTTTAAGGAATTGGGAGAATAACTATGGCATCAGCAAAGGAAATTTTTGACTACATAAACGAGCTTGCACCCTATTCAATGCAGGCAGGCTACGACAACAGCGGACTCAACGTTGGCAGCGCAGACAAAGAGGTAAAACGTATAATCGTTTCGCTCGACGCTACAAACGAGGTCTGCGAGGAGGCAAGGCTCAAAGATTGCGACATGGTGATAACCCACCACCCCGTTATTTTCAGAGGATTAAAGCGGCTCGACCCGACAGAGCCTGCGGTGCGCCTTGCGATTGACGGCATATGTGCGCTCAGTATGCACACGAATTTCGATTCGGCAAGCGGCGGCATGAACGACCTGCTTTGTGAAAGGCTCGGTCTTACGCCGAAAGAGCCGCTTGCAGTCGAGGACGGCGTGCCGATAGGCTATGTCTGCGACTGGGACTATTCGGCTCCGATAACGGCAAGACGGCTTGCGGAAATTGCTAAAGAGGCTCTCGGCTGTAAAGCTGTTCGTTTTTGCTGCGGCGAAAAAGAGGTAACAAGGGTCGCCGTTTGCAGCGGTTCGGGCGGCAGCTTTCTGAGAGCGGCGGCGGCAAAGGGCTGTAACGCTCTTATCACGGGCGACGTCAAGCACGATATTTTCATCGACGCTCACAATATGGACTTCGCCGTTATCGACGCCGGGCATTTTTACACGGAAAATATCTTCTTTGAATATTTAAAAACAAAGCTTTCGGAGCGTTTCCCCGAGATCGAGGTGATAGAAGCCAAAAGCAACGAGGACGTTACGGATATTCTGTAAACTACTGAATGACTGACTAAATGAATTAATTAATGAAAGGAAAAACAAATGGCGCTTGACGGAATTTTTTTAGGACTTGTGCGTGAGGAGCTTTCAATGCTTATCGGCGGCAGAGTCGAGAAAATATATCAGCCCTCGAAGGAGGAGCTTATTTTTGGTATGCGCACAAGGGACGGCGCATATCGTCTGCTGATAAATGCGGCGGCGGGTACTGCGAGGGTACACGTTACCGCCGAAAGCATCGAAAACCCGAAAACTCCGCCTATGTTCTGTATGCTTATGCGAAAGCATCTTTCCTCGGGAAAGCTTATCGATATAAGGCAGGACGGCTGCGAGAGAATACTCTATTTTGACTTTGACGCAGCAAACGAAATGGGCGATATTGTAAGGCTTACGCTTGCTGTCGAGATAATGGGCAGACGCTCGAATATAATCCTTATCGACAGCGAGGGCAGGATAATCGACAGCATAAAGCGCGTCACCCCCGAAATGTCGCCCGTGCGCCCCGTGCTTTCGGGCATGAGGTATACCCTGCCGCCGAGAACCGAGCGGCTTTTGCTTGAAGAATTTGACAGCGATAAGTTTAAGGCTGCGCTTTCTCAGTTCGGTGGAAAGCGGCTGTCGGGTGCGCTCGTTGCGACCTTCGAGGGAATTTCGCCTGTTTTTGCGGACGAGGCGGTTGAGTATTCGACAAGGGGCGACGACAAGGCGGTATCCGAGCTTTCGGACGACGAGCTTGACAGATTATGCTTTTTCTTCTCAAAAGAAGCCGAAAAGCTAAGACAGCGCAGACTTCAGTATACCATAATAAAAACCCCCGACGGACAGTTCAAGGATTTCTGCTTTACGGAGATTCACCATTTCGGAACGCTTATGGTAACAAAGCAGTGCGAAAGCGCCTGCGCTCTGCTTGACGAGTTTTATTCTCAGCGTGATCGTCTTGAGAGGATAAAGCAGAAAGCGCAGGATCTTTTTAAGCTTATCGTTTCGCTTTCGGACAGGACGGCAAGGCGAGTGGCGAACCAGAAGCGTGAGCTTTTAGATTGTGCGGACAGAGAGCAGCTAAAGATCAAGGGCGACCTTATCATGACAAATCTCTATTCGCTCGAAAAGGGTATGACCTCCTTTAAGTGCCAAAATTATTACAGTGAAAACGGTGAGGAAATGGAAATTGCCCTCGACCCGAGAATGACGCCGCAGCAGAACGCCCAGCGGTATTATAAGGAATATAAAAAGGCTGACACCGCCGAGAAAAAGCTTACAGAGCTTATAGCGCAGGGCGAGCAGGAGCAGGAATATCTCGATTCGGTTTTCGATTCGCTTACCCGTGCTGATTCCGAAGCGGATATTTCGCAGCTTCGTGAGGAGCTTTGCGAGCAGGGATATATAAGAAAACGGGGCGCAAAGGCAAAGTCGATAAAGTCGCTGCCGCCGCTTAAATTCATCTCGACCGACGGCTTTACGATACTTGTCGGCAGACACAACAGACAGAACGACAGGCTTACTCTTAAAGATTCGCAGAAAACGGATATATGGCTTCACACGCAGGGCATAACGGGTTCGCACACGGTGATATGCTGCGAGGGAAAACAGCCGCCCTATTCGACTATCGAGCAGGCGGCAAGGATCGCGGCTTATCATTCAAAGGGACAGAACAGCTCGCAAGTGCCTGTCGATTACACGCTTATAAAATATGTGAAAAAGCCGGTCGGCGCAAAGCCGGGAATGGTTATCTTCACAAATCAGAAAACACTTTACGTAAGGCCCGATAAGGACGAAATATCGGCGCTTAAAGCGAAGTAAGCCGAGGAGGGTAAGGAAAAAATGAGACTGCTTATCGCAGAGGACGAAAAGGAGCTTTCAAATGCGCTTGCAGCGGTTTTAAAGCATAATAATTATTCGGTCGACACGGTTTACGACGGCGCCGACGCTTACGACTTCGCCCTTTCGGGAAATTACGACGGGATTATCCTCGATATAATGATGCCGAAAATGGACGGGCTTGAAGTCCTTTCAAAACTTCGCAGCGGCGGAATAAACGTTCCCGTGCTGCTGCTTACCGCCAAAAGCGAGGTCGAGGACAGGGTAAAGGGTCTTGACGCAGGTGCGGACGATTATCTTACAAAGCCGTTTGCAATGAGCGAGCTGCTTGCAAGGATAAGGGCGATGACAAGGCGCAGTTCGCAGCTTTCTTCAAACGAGCTTTCGTTCGGGGACATAACGCTCAGCCGTGCTACATACGAGCTTGTCGGCGAAAAAGGCTCGGTAAGGCTTGGCAGCAAGGAATTTCAGATGCTCGAATATATGATGACAAATCCGAATATGCTTATATCGACCGAGAAATTCATGGAGAAGATATGGGGATTTGACAGCGAAACGGAAATGAGCGTTGTGTGGGTGTACATATCGTATTTAAGAAAACGGCTCTCTACGGTCGGCTCGAAGGTCGTTATCCGTGCGGCGAGGGGTACGGGCTATACGCTGGAGGTTCCTGATGCTTAAAAAGCTCAGTCTAAAATTCACGGCGTACGCCGTCGCCGCTTTGTTCATAGCCGAGCTCGTAATGCTTGCGCTTATAAACGGTCTTAACGTTTACGGTCAGCTGTCGAAATCTCTCGAAGCTATCGAAACGATACACGAAAACAAGGGCAGACTTCCCATGCACGCAGACGGCGACCGTCCGCCCGACGGCAAGAAAAAGGAGTTTGACGGCTCGGAAAACAGCGTGCATTATTTTACGGCGCTTGCTGATGAGAACGGAAGGATCCTTAGCCTTGACACCGCTCACGCAGAGTCGGTAACGAGCGAACAGGCTGAGGAATACGCAGAAAATGCGCTTTCGCAAGAGGAGAGCGAGGGCTTTCTTGACGGCTATTCCTACCGCTACAAGATAACGCAGAGAAAGGACGGCAGAACGTTTATCGTGTTCTATGATTTTCGCTCGAGCGCACGGCAGATAATGCTGTCGCTCGAGGTCTCGACAATTACCGCCGTGATACTTCTTGTCCTTCTTTCGCTTATGATTTTGCTTTTTTCAAAACGTGCGGTCAAGCCGATAATTGAAAATCAGGAAAAACAGATAAGGTTCATAACCGACGCAGGTCACGAGCTTAAAACTCCGCTTGCGGTCATTCGTGCCGACGCCGAGGTGATCGAAATGACGGGCGGCGGTTCGGAATGGACGCAGAGCATATTAAATCAGACCGACAGATTAAGCGGACTTGTCGAGCGTATGCTTATGCTTGCAAGAGCGCAGGAAATAAGCCGCAGCCGCTTTGAAAAAACCGATTTAAGCACGCTTGTAAGGAAGACCGCCGAGGGCTTTGTTACCTACAGCAAGGCGCAGAACAAGCCGCTTATCATAAATGTCGAGGATAATATTTTCTGCATGGGCGAACCGCTTATGCTCGACACGCTCGTTTCCTCGCTTATTGAAAATGCAGTAAAATACGGCAGCGAGGGAAGCGAAATAACGGTCAGCCTTTCGCTGTCAAGGCGCACGGCTTTACTCAGTGTTTGCAATATGTGCGACGAGCCGCCAAGCTGCGACCCCGAGCTGCTTTTCGACCGCTTTTACCGCTCCGACAGCTCAAGGACAAGGCAGACGGGCGGCAGCGGAATAGGGCTTTCGATAGCAAAGTCGGCGGCTGAGGCTCACAACGCAAAGCTTTCCTGCCGCATAGACGGAAAGCTTGTCGAATTTTTGATGAAGATAGCTGCGGAGAATGTCTGACCTATTTTTTTTTATTCACAAAATATAGTTGAATTTGCTTTTGCGATATGTTAAAATAGAAAATACAGACAGTTGATATAGTTTACTGCGGTTTGAAAGGGTAGGCAGAGTGCTGACCGAGTAGATCAATAGGGAAGTCGGTTTGAATCCGACGCAACCGCCATTACTGTATTTGACGTTGAATGCGCCGTGTGTGCGATATGCATGGTCATTGCCCGAAAGGGTGAGAAGGCTTCGGCGCAGGAGTCATAAGTCAGGAGACCTGCCGCAGTATTATAGTTGAATTTGCGTTTTGGGCAAGTGGGAAACGCACGGCTTTATATCGGCGGATATTGTTTTCACATTAAGGGTATTGCTTTTTTTGAAAGAAAAGGCGGTGCTGTTTTTGTGTTGCGAAATTTTGCCGGAATAAATGAACGTGCGCCTTCCCAAACGGCTTTTGGGAGGGCTTTTTTGCTGCCGAAAACGCTTATCGGCTTGTCGGCGGTCTGTGAAAAATTTTTTATAAAGGAGTCTTTACTATGAAAGGACAATTGAAAAAATCGGCTGCTTTTGCAGCGGCGGCATTGCTATCGGTCGGCAGTGCGCTTAATTCTTCGGCGTTCGGCTCGGTTACGGATAAGGTGACGCCCGTCGACAAGAACGACACGGCTCTCTACTGGGCGACGAATACCTCGACAGGCTGGACTGACGCTCCGGGAGTTCCTCTCGTGCTTGACGACAAGATAGTTTACACCTCTGCGAAAAATCTCTGCGCCGTCGACAAGCAGACGGGCGAACCGCTTGAACTAAAGGGCGAAATGGCTGCGGCTTCTTCCTACGGAATTTGCGCTCCGATCTATGCCGAGGGAAAGATAATCGTTTCGCTCGGCGGAGGAATTATTCAGGCTTTTGACGCAGATACGTTCAAATCGCTCTGGATATATAAGGACGAGCTTGGCGGACAGTCAAATTCCGAGCTTACATATTCCGACGGCTATGTTTATACAGGCTTCTGGAACAGCGAAACAAAGGACGCAAATTTCGTCTGCGTTCCCGTCGAGGACTTTGACGAGTCGACGCCCGATGAAGAACAGCAGGCGGCTTGGACGTATACCTCGGCAGGCGGTTTTTACTGGGCAGGCGCATATATTTCGGACGGCAGAGTTGTGACAGGAACAGATAACGGAGATTCAACCGGCGACGGCGAAGGCAGCTCGATAATCGTGTTCGACGAGGCGGCAAGCATTGAAAGCGGTTCAGCGGTTGCACTTTCGGAGGCTGATACCCTCGGAGATATCCGCTCAGGAATAGGATATGACGAATCGACAGGCTATTATTTTGCAACGTCTAAAGCGAAGCTTATCTACCGCTTTAAAATAGATAACGACGGAAATATAACCGACCTTTCAAGCCTTGAGCTTAGCGGACAGTCGACCTCTACGCCTGTCGCCGCAAACGGCAGAGTTTATATAGGCGTGAGCGGAAGCTCGGCTTACAGCGAATATTCCGGACACCATATCGCAGTTATCGACGTCGACAGCTTCAAGACGGTTTACACGCTCAAAACTAACGGCTACTGCCAGTCGAGTGCGCTTATCAGCGAACGTGACGGCGAAAATTACGTTTACTTCACCGCAAACTATATTCCCGGAAAGGTCTATGCTTTCCACGACAACGCTTCGATGACCGAGCCTGAAAAGACCGAGACCGTTACGGTAAGCGGCAGCGAGATAGAGGGATGCTGTCCCACGCTGTTTACTCCCGTCGGCGAACAGTCGAATTACTGCCTTACGGGACTTTCCGCCGACGAGGACGGAACGCTTTATTTCAAGAACGATTCGGGATATATCATGGCGCTCGGCAGCAGGGTCGATTCTATTACGGTCGAGGGCAAAACGATTTATAAAGAGGGCGAGCTGTTCGATACTGAAAGCTTAAAGATAACGGCGGCTTTTGCAGACGGAAGAACAAAGGACGTTACAAAGTCCGCCGAATACGACCTTTCCGAGCCGCTTACAGTCGATGACGACGAGATAAGCGTAAGCTATGACGGAATGCTGTACGGCGATACAGACACAGAAACGGGTCACGAATACGGCGAGCTTTACGGCACGCTTGAAATAACAGTTCTTGCCGAAACAGACTTTAACGCAGTAATGGACTGTATTGCGGCGATAGACGAGATAGGCGAGGTAACGGCGGACAGCGGCGAGCTTATCCTTGCGGCAGAAACGCTTTACGACGCTCTCCCCGACGAGCATAAGCAGTTTGTCGAAAACGCCGACAAGCTTACAGCCGCACGAGAAGCCTATGACGAGATAATTAACGACGATTCAAGCAGCGAGGAAGACTCCTCGGCAGCAGACGATTCGAGCGAAGCGGAGGACTCTTCAAGCGAACTTGATTCTGACGAATCCGACAGTTCGTCAGAAAGCACGTCCGACAGCACGGCATCGTCATCATCTTCTTCATCATCAGCGTCGGGAAATAATTCATCGGGTGCAGTTTCGTCATCTTCTTCGGCAGCAGGTTCAACCTCGTCTTCGGCATCATCTTCTTCATCTAATACGGCATCATCAACATCATCAACAGCAGCACCGATCACAAAGAACCCTGCGACAGGCACGGCAGGCGCAGTTTCGCTCGGACTGCTTATCTTCGGCGCAGTTTTAACGGTTTCAAGAAAATCAAAGTAATTCATTAAAGGAGGCAAAGGGTCATGGCGGCAAAGGGTAAGCTTGCGGCAAAAGCGGCTGCGCTGTTTTGTGCGGTGGCGGTCGGAATATCCGTAATGGGTCTTGAATTTTCAAAGCCGACGCTGCCTGACGGTATCGCCGCCCCTGAGCCGCAAAAGATAACGGCGGCGGTTTCTGCCGATAAAATGTCTGCGCCGCTTTCTCCCGAAGAAACTTCGGAGGAGAATAAAGACGGCGAAAACGAAAAAACCGCCGACAGCTCTGAGGAAAACGACCTTTCCTCAGTTCTGTCGCTGCCGCCGGGGGAAAATTCCTCCGACAGCGGCGAGAGAAACAGCATTAATGATACGACCGCAGTAAACCGGACCGAACCCGACAGTACTGGTCATTCGGACGGCTCGGACAGTTCCGACAGCTCAGAAAATGACAGCGGCGGAAAAAAGGAGCAGGCTTCGGATAACGCAAGTCATGCGGATAAGCCGGGCGATCGTCCGCAGGACGGCGGCGGAGAAACCGATATAGAGTATTTTACGACAAGCATTAAAGACGGCGAAAGGGTAAGCGAGGCGGAATATCCCTTTACGGTAACGCATCTGAAAAAAGAGCTTGCGGTAAAGCGCACAGACGTTTATTTAAACGGCAGGCTGTCGGCGTATTCAGGCTCGGTTCTGCTTTCTTCCGAAAACGGCGGCAGGAATACTATAAAAATAAGCGTGACCTATACCGACAAGGACGGCAAAGTTATCTCGGCAAGCAAAAGCTTTACCGTGTATCTGAAAACAGCGGACAGCGAGCCGCAAAAGCAGCCTGCCACGCTTATAACCGACCTTTACAGCCATACACGCTCGGACGAAAAACTTGAATTTACTGCGTATGTCGGGGGCGACGTTTTAAGCAGCAAGCTCACGGTCTATCACAAGAACAAAAAGCTAAAACCATCGGGCAGCGTTTATTCCTGCACGCTCGATATGGGCGACAACAGGATAAGCATAAAAGCGGTCTACACCGACGACAGCGGCGAGCATACCGAACAGCTTGAATTTAATGTAAAGCTTATCGCCGAAACGACCGAGGAAACTGCGCCTTATCTTTCGTATCACAACGTGCCGCAGGAGGTAAGGGGCAGCGTTTACACGCTCGACCTTGCGCCCGTCGACCACACGGGCGGTAGGCTTTACAGCGAAAGCCTTTTCGTTACGCTAAACGGAGTAGTTTTAAGTCGCAGCTGGGAGGGCGAATATATAAGCTATCTTCTTAACCTTTCGGCAGGCGAAAATTCGCTTAATATCCGAGTGACCGACAGCGAGGGCAGGTATACCGATTATTCGTTTGTCATAACCTGTCTTGCGGCGGCTGACGGCGAAATAATCGGTCAGGCTTCGCTTACGGTTGATGCAAACGTGCTGGGGCTTGGCGTTATCCTCCCCGAAATGACTTTTGACATTCGTCAGGGCGAGTCGGCGGCGAGGGCGGTCGTAAATGCGCTAATGCAAAACGGCTTCGAGGTCGGCGGAGTGGGCGATCTTGACGGCGGCTATTATCTTTCAAGGCTCTATAAGCCTCAGACCTTCGGCGGAGCGTATATTCCCGAGGAGCTTTCGCAGCGTATCGGCGAAGACCCGGAGGTTTACTTTACAGACAACAAAGACCCCGACAGCCTGGGCGATAAGGACTTCACGACCGCTTCGGGCTGGATGGTCTGCGTAAACGGAAGATACCTTTCATACGGCTTGGGCGACCTGCATTTAAAGGACGGCGACAGAGTCGAACTGCGCTTCACGCTCGCTTACGGCAAGGACATCGGCGGAAATGTCGGAGGGGAGAATTATGATTTGTCATATTAAAAGGCAGCTTTTGCTGATTCTTGCGGCGCTTATCTTCGCCCCCTGTCTTTCGGCTTTTGCGGCTGACGAGCGGAGTATCATAACCGACGAGCAGATTTGCCGTTCGGCGCAGAGTGCGTTTTTGTGGCATGAAAAAAATGCGGATATAGGGCAAACAGGCGGCTCGTCTGCCGATTGGCATATGATGACAGCCTGCGCTCTTGGGTTTGACGAGGATTTTTCGGAATATGCGGCAAAGGCGAAAAGAGAGCTTGAAAAAAGGCTTGAATCTCCGCAGGAATATTACCTTACCGAGCTTGCAAGAACGGCGGTCAGTGTGTATTTTATCGGCGGCGAACCAACCGACTTGTCGGCGGCGGACTATTCCTCGGCAGGCGACAACGAGCTTGTCTGGTATATCATTTCGCAGAAAATGAACGGCTTTGAATACGGCGGCTGCCTTGAACTTCTTTGCAGCCGACAGAACGGCGGCGGCTTCGGCTTCGGCGGACAGACCGATCCTGATATAACCGCAATGGCGCTTAATGCGCTCGAAAAGGGAAGCGGCGAAGCGGCGGCGGCGGTGGAATTTTTAAGCGGCTATTATATGGAAAATTATGAAAATATGTCGACCGAAACGGCGGCGCAGCTGATAACCGGGCTTTGCTCGCAGGGGATAAACCCGTCGCAAAGTGCGGATTTTACGGCAAAAAACGGCGTTCGCCCCGTCGATATTCTTTTTTCACGTCAAACCGCAGACGGCGGATTTTCGCACCTTGACGGCGAGCAGGCGAACGTTATCTCTACCGAACAGGCGCTTACGGCGATATGTGCGCTCGGAAGATTTTCCGCCGACGGCGAGGGACTTTTTTCGCCCGTGCGCAAAACGACTGATATTTCGGATTTGCAGAATATAGTCGGCGAAGGTTTTGACGATTACGACAAGGGCGAGCTTTCTTCTATCGAGGGCAGGGCGGTCGATCTAAAACAGCTTGAACGCTTAAAAGAACGTGCCGAGGCATATCCCCCCGACAGCGAAACCGCCGATATGCTTGATAAAAAGCTTTCGGAAAGCAAAAGCCGTGCGGAAGTTATAAAGCGGCTCAATTCTCGTATAAGCGGCGGCTTTTATCCGCCGGACGAGGTCGGGATAACACGGCTTAAAGAGCTTAAAGAAATAAACAGGGAAATTTCGGCGGTCGATAAGGCTGACAGAGTGCTTCTGCTTTGTTCGGAGGAGCTTTCTGATCGTGAAAGAACGCTTGAAAGGTGGCTTGCGGTCACGGCGGCGGCAGCAGCAACGCTTATTATTGCGGCGGCAATTTATTTCATAAAAAGAAAGGGTAAGGCAAAAAATGGATAAGGCGCAGGAATTGTTTTGCGAGATAAATAAATCAATAAACGGCAAGCAAACGGCGGTCAGAAAGTCGCTTGCAGTTCTGCTTGCAGGCGGTCATCTTCTGCTCGAGGACATTCCCGGAGTCGGAAAAACGACCCTTTCAAAGGGCATTGCGGCGGCGGCAGGCATAAAAACGAGCAGGATACAGTTCACCCCCGACACGCTTCCGAGCGACATAACCGGCTTTACGATGTGGGACGAGGGGCAGAAGAAATTTACCTTTCATAAGGGCGCAGTGATGACGAATATCCTGCTTGCCGACGAGATAAACAGAACCTCGCCGAGAACGCAGTCTGCGCTTTTACAGGCAATGGAGGAGGGCTGCGTGACCGAGGACGGCAGGACTTATCCGCTTGAAGAGCCGTTTATGGTGATAGCAACGCAAAATCCGCTCGGCTCGGCAGGAACGATGCCTCTTCCACCCTCGCAGCTCGACAGATTTATGATGAAGCTTTCGCTCGGCAGACCGAGCAGACAGCAGCTTGCACAGCTTTTGTCCGAAAGGGGAGCTAATGGCGAGCCGAAGATAAATGCAGTGTGCGATAGGAATGATATTATCAAAATGAAAAATACGGTGCGGCAGGTAAATGTTTCACAGCCGATAGCCGACTGGATAGCCGAGCTTACCGAGCAGACTCACAGCTTTGAGGGAATAGTTCAGGGCGCAAGTCCGAGAGCGGCTATCTCGCTTATGAATTCGGCAAAGGCGGAGGCTTTTTTAAGCGGTCGGGAATATGTTCTTCCGTGCGATATTGCCGAACTGTTTTCCGACTGCTATGCTCACAGGCTCGTTATGAAGTCCGGCTGTTCGGCACAAAAGGCGTGCGATGAGATATTAAAGACCTGTCCGCCGCCGCACATAAAGGGCAGGGCGAAATGAGATTTCTTATAATGCTGATACTCGCCCTTGCGGCAGCCGAGATTTTTTTCACGCTTGTGACGTTTGCGGCAAGCCCGAAGGACAAAGCGGAGCTTTCGCTCGACGGCGGACGGCTCGACATAAAAATAAGGCGGAGGGGCGGTCTTTTCTGCTCGTATTTTCTTAACATTTGCGTAAAAAACGTCTATACGGGCGAGCAGGTCACGGTCGAAACGGGAAGGATATACCCCGTAAAAAATGGCGTTTCGTTTTCCGCAGCGCTTGACGATATAAACTGCGGCGTGATAAGAGCCGAGATAGCTTCGGCGAAATTCAGCGTCTGCACCATTTTCTTCAAGAAGAAAACAAGGCTTTTGGCGGCGGCTGAGCTGCTTGTTATGCCCGAAAAGGCGGCGCAAGGCGAGGTTTTTGACGTCTTCGGCGAAACTGGCGAAAGGGCAGGAAAAGCCGCTTCGGGCGAGCCTGACGGAGCGAGGGAATATCGCAGCGGCGACAGATTTAAGGATATCCACATGAAGCTTTCGGCAAAGGTTGGAAAATATATGGTGAGAGAGCGTGCGGACGGCTTTGACAGCTGCGTCCGGCTTGAATTTAAATATGAAAAAACGGCTGAAAAGGCGGTTTTAGCCGCAAAACGTCTGCTTGCGGCGGCGGAGGAATGTTTAAACCGAGGTTATATCTGCGAGGTCGTTTGCGGCGGAGAGTTTGGCGAAAGCGTTGTAATAAGCGGACAGTGGGATATCGAGCCTGCGTTTAAGAAAATATTCACGGCAAGTGAGCGGCTGTCAGCCGTCGGGGAGGGCGAAGCGAGTGGAAATTCATAAGAAAAAGACCGCTTTGCCCGTCGACGAACTGTCGGTTTATCTGCGTGCGGCGGCGGTGTTTATGTGTGCAAGCCTTTTTGCAATGTCGGCTCTCGGCGGATTTTCCGTGCTATTTTTGGTGTACGGACTACTGTTTATTTTCGCTGACGCACTTTCAGAGAAGCTCGGAAAGCCAGTTTTAAGGCTGATTCCTGCGGCAATGGCGGTTTTGCCTGCGCTGATCTCGCCGACTTCGCTTTCCCGTCGGCTTGCCATCGTCTGCAACAGCTGTCTGACCGAATTTTTCGCACGATATAAATGCAATGTAACGCTTTTCAAGGTCGGCGGCGAGGTCGGCTTGCTGTCGGTCTGCTTCTTTTCTGCCTGTTTCGCAATGCTTATAATTGCGGCGGTTCGTGAGGGTCGCTTGAACCGCTGTATAAGGGCGGCGCTGACTTTTTCGCTGACAGCTTTTGCTGCAGTTTTCGCAAACTCGCCCTTGTCGGCGGCTCTTGCGGCTTTTGCGGCGGCGGCGCTCTGGTTTAAAGCCAACAGACGAAATATCGTAATTCCGCTTGTGATAGCGGCGTTTTCGGCGGTTTTCTTCAATGCGTCGGGGCGGATATTCACGGCTGCGGAGGAGCATTTGTATTCAAATTCCGCCGAAAAAGCGCCCAACGGAAAAATCACGTTCGCTATGCCAAGCGGCGAAAGTCCTGCGCTTGAGATAACGCTGAAAGACCCCGAACCCGTGTATCTGCACGGTTTTTTAGGCTATGAATATCGGGACGGTGTTTGGAGCGAGCCGAATTTTTCCACAGCCACCGTGGAAATAAACGGCTTTTCCTGCCTTGCCGCCGCCGAGGTCGATTACAGCGTTCAGGCGGCGCGCCTTGTCGACAGCGAGCCGAATCACATTACGGTCAGAAATATCGGTGCGGACAAACGCTGGGAATATCTCCCTTACAGCATAAACAGCGGCGCAAAGGACAATAATTACCCTGCCGCACTTGAAAATAAGCGTACGCTTTTTGACGGCGGCGAGGTCGTTTCGGTCGATTTTCTGAGCGGAAGCTGTATTTATGATGATACATTTTTTGATAATTACAAGCCTGCCGAGTCGGCGGAATATGCGCTGCTTGACAGGATATGTAAGGAAAAGTTTACAGAAAATCCCGAAAATATCGAGCGAATCCTTACCGCCCAGCTTGAAAATTACCACTGTAAAACGGGCGATCTTAACGCCGCCGCAAACGTGATCTACAGCTATCTCGGCGGTTTTGAGTACGACCGCACAGCGAGCGGCGTCACGGCGGAGGATTTTTTGCAGCAGACAAAGTCGGGCAGTTCGGCGCATTTTGCAACGGCGGCGGTGATGATTTTTCGGCATTACGGAATAGCCGCACGCTACGCCGAGGGTTATGCCGCCGATTTTGAGGCGGTCGGGCAGGCGCTGTCGGGTTCGCCGATAACGCTCACGCAGGCTGATTTTCACGCCTGGGCGGAGTATTATCTAGAGGGCGTCGGCTGGCTTCCGTTTGAGGCGACTCCGGAATATTTTGACAGAATGCCGCTGCCCGAGGGCGTTTCGGTCGGCTCGTCCGAGTCTGCAAACTCTTCGCAAACCCCGTCTGCCGAACCTGCGGAGGAGTTTTCGGGCGAACGGCTTAGCAAAACGATTGTCGAGCGACCTGATGAAACGGTCGGCAGATTTCCTGCGGCGGCTGTGATATGCGTTCTTGTAGCTGTAATAATTTTCCGTGCGCTTTACGTCCGTCATAAGCTCAAAACCGACAGCCTTTTTGCGCTAAAACGCTGCGCCAAGCTTCTCGGTGCAGAACTTGACAGCGGCGGCAGCTATTGCTTTGATATGGTGGAATGTAAAGATATGAAAGAACAGCTTTACAATATACAAGACGAATATATAACTGAATATTATACGCATAAAACCGATAAAAATACGAATACTGACAGTCTGAAAATATACAAAATGTGTCTTGACTATCTTTGCAAAAGCAAAAATCTTTATAGAAAAATCGCATTGTATATAAAACAGCTGTTGTAACGGGGGAATTTATTTATGAAAAAAAGAGGAAGAAAAATCGCAGAATATGCTGTTATCACGCTTGCTATAGCAGCGGCGGCATTTTTTGCGGTAAAGTGCATAAGCCTTTCGCCGAAAGAGAAAACACCGCCTAAAGAGTCGCAAGAGTCTGCCGGCACAATATCCGTCGAGCTGACGATAGATTTTAGCACGGTGTATAATGATGATAATTATACAAAACTTTCCGAGGCGCACAAAACCTCTTCCGACCTTCCCGAAGGCGGTTATTATGTAAAAAATGAAACCGTGACAGTTGATGAAAATTCAGCCGTTCTTGACGCTCTTATCGCCTGCTGCGAGCAAAACGACCTGCCGCTTTTTTATCAGACCGCCGAGCAAAACGCCTACCACACGGCTTATGTTGAGGGTATCGGCACGCTTTTTGAGGGTGACTGCACCAAGGCTTCGGGCTGGGTCTATACCGTCGACGGCGAGTCGCCCGATGTCGGAATGGACGCCTATCAGCTTTCGGGCGGCGAAAAAATTGATGTCACTTTTGTGCTGTTTTGAGTGAGGTAAAATTGCCGTGAGATTGTTTTCAAGAATAAAGCCGTCTGTTTTGCTGGTTTACTTTATCTGCGTTATCGGAACGTCTGTATTTCTTCAAAGTCCGCATATACACGTTATTTCGCTGTTTTTTGCCGTTATGACCTGCTCGTTTTTCGGTCTGTTCCGTCAGCCGCTTCGTGATATTCGTTTTTATACAACGATAATGCTCGTGATAACTCTCTCAAATCCGCTTTTTGTAACGAAAGGCAGCACGGCAATTTTCTACATAAATAACCGCCCCTACACGCTCGAGGCGCTGCTTTACGGTCTTGACAGCTCAATTTCGCTGCTCTCGGCGATCGTCTGGTTTCGATGCTTTTCGGAAATTTTTACCTCGGAGAAGATAGGTTCGCTGCTCGGCGGCGGTGCGCTTTCGTCGGTCGGCACGGTCTTCACCCTCACGATGCGCTGGGTGCCGAGCTTCAAGCGGCGCTATTCCGAAATCCGTTTGGCGCAGCGCACGGCAGGATTTTTCAGCGGCGACACTTTCTTACAGCGAATCCGCAGCGAGCTTAACGTGTTTTTCACGCTTGCTGTTTCCTCGCTCGAGCTTTCGGCAGGCGTCGCCGACTCGATGAGGGCGAGGGGAAGTCAGCTCGGCGGCAAAACCTTTATCAACCGCCGAAACCTACGATTTTTCGATGTTTTACTAATTCTCTTGTCCGTTTTGGCGATGGCGGCGGTGATTCTTTTTGCGGCGAATGGGCGGCTTTTCTCACGCTTTTACCCCTCGGTGAGCATTTCCGCCGACCCTCTTCCGCTGATTTTTTATTCGCTTTTGTGCGCCGTTCCGTCGATTTTCCAAGTTCGTGAGGTGATAAAATGGCATTGCTCGAAGTAAACTCGCTTGGATTTACATATCCAAAAAAACCTGATTTTAACAAATGTTCGACCTCGTTTTCATTAAGCGGAATTGATTTTACACTCGACAGCGGCGAGATAGCCCTGCTTTACGGGCGGTCGGGCTGCGGAAAATCGACGCTTCTGCGGCTTTTAAAGCCCGAGTTTTCGCCGTTCGGGGAAAAAAGCGGCGAGGTAAGGCTTTTGTCGCAGCCGATAGGTCAGCTTGACAGCCGTGTTACCGCCGCTGCCGTCGGCTATGTCGGACAAGACCCCGACGCTCAGCCAGTTACCGAGGACGTGCTGTCCGAGCTTGCTTATCTGCCGCAGAATCTCGGATTTTCGCCCGAGCATATCCGCCGGAAAATCGCTGAAATATCTGCGTTTTTCGGACTTGAACAGCTTTGCCGAAAAAAGATCTCCGAGCTTTCGGGCGGTCAGAAGCAGCTTGTAAATCTTGCGGCGGTGATGGTCTGCGAGCCGAAAATTTTGCTTCTCGACGAGCCGACCGCACAGCTTGATCCTCTTTCTGCCGAGCAGTTTCGGCGGAATATTCTGCGTGTCCGTGAACAGCTTGGCACGGCGGTCGTAATTTGCGAGCACTCCGCCGAGCATATCTATCCTCACTGCGACAAGGTCGTTTTCCTCGAAAACGGCATACAGGTCTTCTGCCTTCCGCCCGATAAAGCAGCCGAAAAACTCAAGTCAACTCCGCTTTTTTCGGGGCTGCCCTGTACGGTTCAGCTTTCCTCTGCGCTTGAAACTGATCCGCTTACTCTTTCGCAGGCGCAAAGTCTTGTCCGTGAACGCTTTGAACCGCAAAAGCCGTCTGCGGCAGCCGCAGACGCCGAAAACTACGCAATAACGGCGGAAAATCTCTTTTTCCGATATACCCGACACGGCAAAGACGTCCTTTCGGGTCTTTCCTTTAAAGCGGCAAGCGGAAGGATAACGGCGGTCTGCGGCGCAAACGGCACGGGAAAATCAACGCTTTTGCGGCTTATTTCGGGTGCGCTCAAATCGCAGGAGGGAAGTATCAAAATCTGCGGCAGGCGTATTTCGTCATACAAAAACGGCTCGCTCTATCGGGAAACGCTTGCGCTTTTGCCGCAAAGACCGAGCGATATAATGATTCATGAAACGGTTTTCGACGACCTGCTATACACTCCCGACGGCGAAAAACGCCCCGAGGAGATAATCTTTGCCGTTACCGACAGCCTCGGTCTTGACCGTTCGCTGCTTTATTCTCACCCGTTCGACCTGTCGGGCGGAGAGCTTCAAAGGGCGGCGATTGCGAAACTTCTTCTGCTCGAGCCGAAGATACTCCTGCTTGACGAGCCGGAAAAAGGCTTGGATATTCATGCCAAAAATCAACTTTGCCGCATTTTAAAGCAGCTTTCGGCGCAGGGAAAAACGGTGGTGTTCATAACTCACGACCTCGATTTTGCCGCACAGACCGCCGACAGTATCGCTCTTCTTTTCGGCGGAACGGTCGCTGCACAGCAGCCGACGGTCGAATTTTTAAAATCGGGCGGACTTTACACAACAGCCGCCGCGCGCATTTCGGGCGAGGTCTTTCCCGACGCCGTAACGAGCGAGCGGCTTATCGAAAAATGCCTGAATACGCTGCCGAAAGGGGAGTGTAAACGCTATGCCGATTGAATTTGCAAAAACTGCCGCACCCTCCCCCGACCTTTTGTTCGAGCTTTCGGGAAAAAATCTCTCGCTTGTGATGACGCTCATCATGTCGGCGGCGCTGCTGATAATGCTCGTCCGCTGCGGAAAAAAAGGCTCGCCTATCTACCTTTCGACCCTTTCGGTGATGACTGCGCTTTCGGTGGTCGGCAGAATGGTCTTTGCGCCGCTCTCGGGCTTTAAGCCCTGCACGGCGGTCATCATGATAACCGGGATAACGCTCGGCGCCGACGCAGGCTTTGTCTGCGGTGCGCTCACGGCGGTCGTTTCAAACGTCTATTTCGGTCAGGGAACATGGACGCTTTTCCAGATGTTTTGCTGGGGACTTATCGGCTTTCTCGCCGGTATCATGTCAAAACCGCTTTCAAAAAACGTCCCTCTGCGTTATGTTTTCGCCGTTTCTTCGGGCTTTTTCTACTCGCTTCTTATGGATCTCTTCTCGGCGGTCTGGCAGGACGGCGGCTTCAGCCTTGTTCGTTTTGCGGCATTGTCGGCAGGTTCGCTGCCCTTCGCCGCAGTTTACGCCGTTTCAAATGTGATATTCCTTGCGCTGATGTTCGGGCGGCTTTCAAGGGCGATAGAGCGTGTTTGCAGAAAATACGGACTAAATACTTCGCAAAAATAAAAAAGGGTGTTGTGGATTAACACAGCACCCTTCTGGCTTTCAATGTAAATTTCAGACTGTAATGATAAAACGATCCGACTTTTATTCTTCCTTCATCTTTGCAAAGCACGAGCTGCAATAAACAGGTCTGTCCTCGCGAGGTCTGAAAGGAACGGTAGCCTCTCCGCCGCAAGCTGCGCATACAGCAGTGAACATCTGTCTTTCGCCCTTTGCGCCCTGTTTGCGTGCGTCACGGCAAGCCTTGCATCTTTGCGGCTCGTTTACAAATCCCTTTTCTGCATAGAATTCCTGCTCTCCGGCTGTAAATACAAACTCGTTTCCGCAGTCCTTGCACACTAATGTCTTGTCTTCGTACATGATAAACCTAACCTTTCCGGCGGCCCTTTTAGGACCTTGGGAGTACCCCAAACCATTTTGATGTAATTGTTATTTTGTGCCTCGTCGGATTTGCACCGACCTCTCTGCAAAACAGCGCTTTCCTGCTAAGCTATCAGACACATATCTTCAAAATTTTACTCCTCGAGAAGCTTTTTGCGAAGCTTACGCACCGCCCTCTGCTTTGCGTTATCCACAGATTTTTCCGAAACGCCCATTTTCTCGGCGATCTGACGACAGCTCATTCCGTAAATGTGAAAGCAGATAAGCGCCTCACGCTCTCTTTTTGAAAGACAGCTGTCCATAGAGTTTTGAAGCCGCTCGTAGTCGTGTATCTCCGAAAGCTCCGAATTTTCGGAGTAAAGACTCTTAATCAGCTTTTTGGCAAGCTCGTCCGTCAGCACAAAAAAGCTGTTCTGCTTCGCCTTTGAGTTCATTCGGTTTTTCGCACAGGCGTAAAAATAAGTTGATGCGCTGCTGCGGCTTTTGTCGAAAGCGGAAATTGCCGTAAGCACTCCAAGCATTCCCTCCTGAAAAAGATCCTCGGAGATATGCTTGTTCGTTTCCCTCGCAAGCGTTTTCACCATCGGCATAAGACGTTCCATAAGCGCTGCAACGGCGGCGGAATCGTGCTTTGCAGCTTCTGCAAGCTCATCGGTATCCATCGAACTGTAAACACCTTGATTTTCAAAAATTTCCTGTCCGATCATCAGATACAACTCCTATGCAGCGCAATCAGCCACCTTAATTAGCATATCACAAGCTAATAAAAAAGTCAAGCAATTTTCAAAATTTATTTAAGAAATCATTATTTTTGTAACAAATAACATATTTCTCTTTAAAATTTGTACATAAAAACAATACGTCTGTTAAGTTTTTCAATGCAGTTCTGATAAACAAATCTGAAAAAATCGGTTTCTGTGCAAAGCACAAAAACCGAATTTTTTTCCTGCTTTTAATTAAGGGTATATTTCCTTATTCCTCTTCAACAAGGTCAAGAGCCTCGTCGATAAGGTCTCTTGCCGAAGAAGCCATGCCCATGCTTGTGGTATTAAGCTCGTTGAGCTGTGCAAGAAGCTTTGTAACGGTGTCGTTGAGTCCCTCAAATTCGGTCTTAACGCTCTGTCTGAGGTCAGCCGACTTCGACTTGATAACAGCAGCCTGAGTCTTTGCATCGTCGATCATTCTTGCGGCCTTTGCCTCAGCGTCAGTCGTAACCTTGTAAGCCTTTGCGTTTGCGTCGGATGTAAGCTTTTCAGCCTCAGCCTTAGCCGACGAAGTAACGCTTTCAGCCTCCTGCTTAGCAGCCGATGTGATAGCGTCTACCTCAGCCTTTGCAGCCGATGTCATAGCTTCTGCGCTCTCCGCAGCCGACTGGAGCGTTTGCTGAGCCTCAGCCTGCGCCTTTGTAACGGTCGATTCAGCCTGAGCATTAGCGTCGTCGATGATCTGGTTAGCCTGTGCCTCTGCCTCGTCGGTCATCTGCTTTGCAGCCTTCTTAGCCTCGGTAACTACCTTGTTAGCAGTGTTCTGCGCTTCGATAAATACGCTTCCGAGGTCGAAAGCGGGTGCAGCTCCGGTTGCCGAAGCGGCGTCCTTTTCAGCCTTTTCAAGCTTTTCCTTAAGCTCTTCGATCTCTTCGGTCTGCTCTGCGATAGTCTGGTTCTTTTCTGCGATCTGCTGCTCATAGTCAGCGATTCTCATATTCATCGAGTCGGTCGAAGCCATAAGCTCGGCAACCTTGTTCTTTGCCTCCTCGACCTTCTTTTCAAGCTCTTCCTTACCCTCGAAATTGTCAGAAACCGCACCTGCGCCCTGAACCTCAAGTCTTTCGATGGTTTCCTCCTGATCCTTAACCTTTGCTTCAAGGTTGTAGATCTTTGAGTTAAGATCATCTACATATCTAAGTACGTCCTGCTTGTCAAATCCGCCCATACGAACGGTTCTTAAATAACCATTATTAGCCATTGTGTATTCCTCCTAAATTAAATAAGTAGATTACATAACTTAATTATACTATACATTTACGAATATTTCAACAGAAAAATAAAATTTTTATAAACTTCATTGCTTTACACAAAATTCATAATATTTTTTTGTTTATATTAACCACTCTTTTTCCAACAAAGAATATATATAGTTTATTCACAAATCAAAGCCGTCTTTTATACTCGTTTTTGTTTATTTGCATACATTTTATTTGTGAACAAAATATTACGGGATGCATATGTTTTCTCATACGCACCCCGTTGTTGCCAAAACTTTTATTTTCAAAAACTCTTACTTAGTCTTGAAGATATTGAAAATATCATCGTAGTAAGTAGGATTGCCTGCAGCCTTAACGCCTGCGTTGTGCATTGCCTCAGCGTCAGCCTTTGCGTCGTCTGCAAGGCTCTTAGGCTCCGAAGCAGCCTTTGCGGCAGCCGCAGCCTTCTTTGAAGAAGCGCCGTCGAAATCCGCAGCGATAACTGTTACATAAACCTCGTCGTTCATGTTGCTGTCGTAGCCGTTACCGAAGATGATCTCTGCGTCCTCGTCAACAGCCTCTGTGATAGCGTTTGTAAGCTCGTCGATCTCGTCAACAACGATATCCTCGCTCATAGTGATATTAACAAGCAGTCTCTTTGCGCCTGCAATAGCGGTTTCGAGAAGGTCGCTCTTGATGACCTGCGAAACAACGTCAGGAACCTTGTCCTTGCCCTGTCCGTGACCGATAGCCATGTGAGCATATCCTGCGTTCTTGATGATGGTCGTAATGTCGGCAAAGTCAACGTTTATGTCGTCATGTCTTGTGATGATCTCTGCGATTGAGATAACGTCAGTCTTGAGCACCTCGTCCGCAAGAGCGTACGACTGGCGCATCGTAAGCTTCTGACCGCTTGAAAGAAGGTTCTGGTTGGGGATAACGATAAGCGCGTCAACGTTGTCGAGAAGCGCAGCGATTCCCTTTTCTGCCTTTTCCATCTTCTTTGAGCCCTCAAACTTGAAGGGCTTTGTAACTACAGCAATGGTAAGTTTATCCATATCGTGAGCTATCTGTGCGACAACAGGAGCAGCGCCTGTTCCCGTTCCGCCGCCCATACCAGCGGTGATGAACACCATGTCGGCGTCCTTTATAGCCTCTGTGATCTCGTCCTGACTCTCCTTAGCGGAAGCCTCGCCGACTTCGGGCTTTGCGCCTGCGCCGAGTCCGTGTGTGAGCTTCGAGCCGATCTGGATCTTTTCAGCCGCCTTTGAATTTTTAAGAGCCTGAATATCCGTGTTGATAGCGATATAATCAACATTTCCGGCAATACCTGTATCAGCGATGCAGTTAAGAGCGTTTCCGCCGCCGCCGCCAACGCCTATTACCTTAATTCTCGCACCCTCGATAGGTGCTTCAACATACTCATAAGCCATGTTAAACATCCTCCTATAAACTGCATTTTTACATTCGATTTTTCTTATAATCCTGTATTTTGCCTGCCTGATGCCTTTTTTCGCAGTGCAAAAATACTCAACTGTCCAAAAAACAACGCAATAATAGATATACTATTATATTATCACAAATTCTGATAAATGTAAAGTCATATAATGACAGTCAGATAAAATTTAGCTGACCGTACAATTATCCGCCCTGCTCTACATTTTAATTTGTGCATTTTCCCCACACGTTAAGCCTCGTCAATAACCGTAATTGTCGACCCAGTAACCGTTCTCGTCGTAGTATCCGCCGCTCCAGGAATTATCGACCCAGTTTCCGTTCTCGTCATAGTATCCGCCGCTCCAGGAATTATCGACCCAGTTTCCGTTTTCGTCGTAGTATCCGCTGCTCCAGGAATTGTCGACCCAGTTTCCATTCTCGTCATAGTATCCGCTGCTCCAGGAATTATCGACCCAATTGCCGTTCTCGTCCCAATAGCCGTCGCTCCAGGAATTATCGACCCAGTTTCCGTTCTCGTCCCAGTAGCCGTTTTGTTCGCCGATACCGTCGGGATTGTAAACCGAAGTGTCCGAAGAACTGTCGCCCGAGCTGTCGCCGCTGCTTGTCGTGCCGACAGGCGCTCTCGATACCTCAGGTTCTTTCGGGATCGCCGAAGTTCCGCTGTCGATGCCGTTGTAGCGCAGAATACCCTCGTAGCCCTTCGGCAGCTTGCTGTCTATGACCGCCTTTATCGACCGAAGTTTAATGTCAAGATCGACCGAGCTTCCAAGCTCTATTTCAAGCCTGTCGTCGTAATAAAGCCTTATATCCGTTCTGTCGCTTATGTCGATCTTGTGTATCTTCTGAAAGTCAAGCTCGTTCAGCTTTTCAAAAATGCTCACAAGAATATCCGTTTTCTGTTCGTCCGCCGAGACCGCCGGCTGACCGGCTATCGCCTGTTTAAGCTCAAATCCGACAACAAGCGGAAGCTTCTCGTTTCGCTCCGACTGGTTGACCTCAAGCAGCCTGCCCGACTGCGAAACGGTGTAAAGGCTGCCGTCCTGCTCTATCTGCGACTGCGGAACAGCCTCTGTTATGTTTATTATAAGACCGTTCGGATAATCCTTAACGACCTCTATATCGTCGACGTAAACAAGATGATTGCTTATTCTTTCTCCGACAAAATCGGTGTTGAGCCTTATAAGATTCTGTCCTGCAAAAACGCCGCCGACCGACGCTATCTGCTCGGGCGGATAAAGCGTCGAGCCGTTTATCTGTATTTTGTCGCTGTTAAGATTAAAAAATACATTCACGCTGAGCAGCGAGCCGAGCGCGGCGATTATCCCCGTAGAAACGGTCAGATAAAGATTTGCGCTGTTTTTCTTTTTTCTTCTGCGAACAACAGCGCCTTTATACTGCGTTCTCATAGGCTCGTTTCTGTATTCCTGCATTTTAAAAAGTTCCTCTCTTTTCGTTTCTTTCCTTTTCGTTCCTGTTTCAATATCCGTTATCCGATACGGCAGACCCTCGCCCCGAGAAGATTAAGATTATCCTCTATCGAGTCGTATCCTCTGTCGATAAGCTTAACGTTCGATATAAGCGTTTCACCCTCGGCAGCACAGCCTGCAACGCAAAGCGCAGCGCCGCCTCTTAGATCGGGCGCAACCACGCTCGCCCCCGAAAGCCTCTCGACTCCGCTTACGACCGCAACTCTGCCCTCCGTCTTTATGTCCGCACCCATTCTCACAAGCTCGTCGACGTGCCGAAAACGGTTCTCAAAAATATCCTCGACGAATATCCCGGTGCCTTTAGCTTTCGTAAGACAAGCCATAACTATCGCTTGTGCGTCTGTCGGAAAGCCGGGATAGGGCTGCGTTCTTATCGTTCTCACCGCCGAAAGCCTCTTTTTAGCGTTAAGATATATCCTGTCGTCAAATTCGTAAATGTCGCAGCCCGCCTGCCTCAGCACGTTGATGACCGCCTCGTTGTCCGCAGCATTCGCTCCCGAAAGGGTTATCTCGCCGCCCGTCGCCGCCGCTGCGCAAAGATATGTAGCCGCTGCGATCCTGTCGGGCATTACTTTATATCGGCGTCCGTGAAGATTATCCCTGTCAACGCCCTTTATTATTATCCGCTGACTGCCTGCGCCCTTTATTTTTGCGCCGCAGCCGTTAAGAAAGCAGGCAAGGTCGCATATCTCAGGTTCTCGTGCCGCATTTGAAATTATCGTTTCTCCGCTTGCCGTACAAGCCGCAAGCATTATGTTCTCCGTTGCGCCCACCGACGGGAATGACAGATTGATAAGCGTTCCTTTAAGTCCGTGCGGACAGCGGCATATCAGCTTTCCGTGCTCCTCCGTTATATGTGCGCCAAGCTGCCTTAAAGCCGAAAGGTGCAGGTCGATAGGTCTCGGTCCAAGCTCGCAGCCGCCGGGAAAACTTAAAGTACATTCGCCCGTTCTGCCGAGCAGAGCGCCGAGAAATATGATAGAAGACCTCATCTGCCGCATAAGGCTGTCGGAAATTTCTGTCTTGTCAAGCCGTCTTGAATCGACGGTTATCGTTTTTGCGCTTCTCTGACATTTACAGCCGAGATCGTTAAGTATCCTCACCGCCGCGTAAACGTCCGAAAGTGAAGGACAGCGTTCAAGCAGCGTTATCCCATCTATAAGTACGCAGGCGCACAGCAGCGGAAGAACGCTGTTTTTTGCGCCCTGAACGTCAAGCTCTCCTGCGAGTCTTGCTCCGCCCTCGATTTTCAGCCTTTGCATAAAATCACCCCGAAAACAAAGAATATCATGAATAATACTTCATATTATGCTTCGGGGCATTTCGGTGTGATTATTGCTTTTAGTCGGGGTCGAAGGAAATAACGTCCGAAACGCTAAGCCATGCAGGAAGACAGGGTATTCCCTTACTTTTGGAAATTCTCTTCTTTGCTCCCTTTGAGTGCAGCGTAAGCGAGGTTATCGCCTTGTCAAACTTCTCGTCCGTAAGACCGTCACGCTTGATAAGAATTTCTATCTGCACCGTTTTTGTCGAAAACGCAGGTATAACGTTCGAGTCGCCGACATAAGTTGAATAAACAATATTTGAAGAATAGTCGCCGCCGTCTGAAATTACATAATCGTCCATATAGACCTCGAACGGACTGTAATTTTTAGCGTCAAAGGCTATCGTGCATATGCGGTAGCTGTCGCTCTTGTCGCTCGTCATGGCGTCTATGTTGTAAACGTAGTGGTTGTTTATAAGGTCTGCTTTATATTGCGTCGAGCCTGCTGCGCCGAAAATGTCCTCGCTGCGGCAGCTGCTCATCGAGTCGTTCGACTTGTAAAAAGGCGGCAGGAACAGAACCCCTGCGACAAAAAGAACGATGACGATAATGATCGCTCTTAAAATGTGCTTTCTTGCAACATATGCGCCCCTTACCTTAACGCCCTTGTCAAGAGCGTCGGCTGCGACCGTTCTTCTCTTAGCCGAAAATTCGTCGACGAGCTTTTCAGCATCCGATTTTTCAGGCTCTTTTGATTTGAGCTGAAAATCCTGCACGACAGTCGCACGGTCAAAATCCGCGCGTATCTTTCCCGTGTTGTCCTCCGCTCTTGTGTATCTGTCGTATGTATTAAGACTTTTGCTCTGCCTGCTGTTAAGATTGTTAAGGTCAGGCGTTCTTATAGTGTCCATTGAAGGCTTTCTTGCCATTTACTGTTTTTCCTTTCCTGCCGTATCTGCGGCTTTTTTAAGTCGGTCCCGTTTATGCGTTTTTCGGTATAAGCGGCTTGATTGCGTTATATATCCTGTCGTTCGTGTCGCTTATGTAAAGCCTTGCCGCATTTTCTGAAAGTGCGGCGAGCTTTTTTCTGTCCTCAAGCAGCTCCTTTACCGTGTCGATAAGCCACTGCGAAGTAAGATCCTTCTGCTCGATAACGATAGCCGCTCCCGCTCTTTGAAGCACCATTCCGTTGTGATACTGGTGATTTCCTGCAACGATAGGCGAGGGAACGAGTATCGAACCTCTGCCCATAGCCTCAAGCTCGGTAAGCGCATTTGCGCCGCAGCGTGAGATAACAAGATCCGCCGCCGCCATGCAGGTCGGCATATTGTTTATGTATTCCTTAACGATAAGATGCTCGTTGCCCTCAAGCACAACGCCCTTGTCCGCAAGGCATTTTTCAAACTGCGTGTCCCGACCGTTTCCGCCGTAGGAGTGTATATGGTTGATCTTGATACCCTCCTGCTTGTACCACGAAATAAGGTCGAGCACCGCCGAATTTATCGCTCCTGCGCCAAGGCTTCCTCCCGTCGAGAGTATACAAACGGTATCGTTGTCGAAGCCAAGCTCCGCTCTCGCCTGTTCCTTCGTTATCTTTGAAAATCCCGAACGAACGGGAAGTCCCGTAACGGTATATTCTATCTTAGGGTCGAGATATTTTTTCGCCTCCTCAACGGTAAGCATAACCTTGTCGGCATATTTTGAAAGCAGCTTGTTTGTAACTCCCGGATAAGCGTTCTGCTCGTGAATAGCGGTCTTTATGCCCATTTTCGCAGCCGTTCTCACGATAGGCCCTGCGACATATCCGCCCGTGCCGATAACTATATCCGGCTTGAAATCGTTAATTATCTGTTTGCTCGTTTTTCCCGTTTTGACAAGACACTTTACGGCGTGGATATTTCTCTTGATATTCTCGCCGCTCAGCCTGCGCTGAAAGCCCTCGACCTGAATGGGATAGAATTTATATCCTGCCTGCGGAACAAGCTTCGCCTCAAGCTTTTCGGGGTTGCCGGCAAAAGCAAATTCTGCGTCGGGGTGATGTGATTTTATAATTTCCGCAATGGCGAGAGCAGGGTTGACATGACCTGCCGTTCCGCCGCCTGCAAGCAATACTCTAAGCATTATCTATTTCTCCTTTTTATCGTATCATACCTCTTTTGCGCTTTCCTCGCCGGTCTTTGCCAGAGCCTCCTTCGCTCCCTGCGATTTAAGGTTCTGCCTTGAAATGCTGAGCATTATGCCCATTTCAAAAAGCTGGAAGATAAGCGCCGTACCTCCTGCGCTGAAAAACGGCAGCGAGATACCCGTGTTCGGGAAAGCGTTCGAGGCAACCATTATATTAAGCAGCGCCTGAGAGCCGATCTGTATCGTGATTCCCGTTGCGACAAGCATTCCGAAGCGGTCTCGTGAATTTGCCGCTATCTGAAAGCCTTTTATAATGAACAGCACGAAAAGCAGCACAACGATAGCGCCGCCGACAAACCCAAGCTCCTCGCAGATTATCGCAAAAATAAAGTCGTTCTGCGATTCTGGGAGATAAAGGTGCTTCTGTCTTGATTCGCCGAAGCCGAGACCGAACCAGCCGCCCGAACCGATAGCAAGCAGCGATTCATAGGTCTGATGAGTCGTGTTCGCCGTGTCTGAAAGAGGGTCTTTAAAGCTCTGTATACGCTCGGTTATGTAGCTGAAGCTGCCGCCCTTTGCGATAAGCAGGACAAGTCCCAGCAAAAGTCCTCCGCCGGCGCATATCCCGATGAATTTCCAAAAGCTCTTTGCAGGCATACCGCTTACGAACATGATCGAAACGCCGATTATGCAGAAAAGCATTACTGCCGACATATGACGCTGAAGCATAAGTATTCCGATGACAACGGCGAATATTATGAGAAACGGCAGGGAACAATGCACCCAGCTTGTTTTGAATTTCTGGAAGTTGACCGAAAGAATGTACGAAAAGATTATTATAAAGGTGATCTTTAAAATCTCCGACGGCTGAAACTGAATGCCGAAAAGAGTCACCCATCGTCTTGCGCCCGCCGTTTCATCGCCGAAAAACGCAGTGTAGACCGAAAGGAGTATCGAAAGAATAAAAAGCGAATAGGCTACCTTTGTGTTAAAGAAGAAGTTGTAATCGAGAAATGAGGCGAAAAACATTCCGCCGATGCCGATGCCTGCGCAAAGCAGCTGACGGCGGAGAAAATGGTAGCCGTCCCCGTATTCGTTAATAGCTGCGGCATAGCTTGCCGAGAACATCATTATCAGACCGAAAACGAGCAGGATTATAACAAGCGCAAAAAACGTCTTGTCGATCTCTGCGATAACGAATCTGAAATTTAATTTCTTTCTTTTTCGTCCTGCATAAGCGGCAGGAGCGGCTGCATTATTTGACGGCAATTTTATAACACCTCTTTTTTTACCCTTAGATTATTTTAACGGCATAAGCCGAAAACGCTGCGGCTGCGATAAGCCCGACAGCCGAGATCGTCATGAAAACTATGATTATTCTGTACTCGCTCATTCCCTTTGAAGAAAGGTGCGAATGGAGCGTAAAACCCTTTAAAATAAAGCGTTTGCTTATTTTGTAAACGATAAGCGAGAAAGCGGCGCAGAAAGCGTCCGCCGCCGCACCCAGAACGGCAAACACCGCCGTGAGCATTACAAACGGCGAAAAAACGAGCGAAACAGCCGCCGCCGCTCCGAAGAAATATCCCCCCGACGAGCCGTATCTGAGCTTTGAGGGCGAAAGCCCCCATATCAGACTTCCCAGAGCCGAAGCGGCAAGCGCATAGCCGTAGGCCGAAAATGCGCCGTCCGATAAAATGTTCCCCGACACCGCAAACGCAAGCCCCGAAAAGAACGCCGTCGCCGCACAAAGTCCGCCGCAGCAGGAGTTTTCGTCATACCCTAAGCGGTTGTGTATACAAAAGCAGTATATCACCGCCGTCATTGCAAGCGCCGCAAAAGGGCAGTAAAGACCGCCGAAGTCGATAAACCCAAGGCGGAAGGGAAGCAGCACCGCCGTGCTTACAAACCCTGCCTGTTTAAGTATCAGCACAAAAACAAGGCAAGCGCAGCAGCAGACGCCGAGCTTTATCACAGGCTTTACACCGTAAGGCTTGTGAAGTATATCATTAATATAATCGTCGCATACCCCGGCAAGCGTGACAGCGGCGCAAAAGACCGCCGCCGCTAAGTTACGGAAACCTTCGCCGCACACCGCCGCCGAAATAAACAGCGTAAATATAAACACGATAAGCGTGACCGCACCGCCGAACGCAGGCTCCGAGCCGTCCGTTTTAAAGCGGTCGCCGATATATGCCTCAAACCTGCCCGTTTTCAGCTTTCTCAGCAGCGGTATCGCCGCTCTGCCAAGAAAATAACTCAAAACCGGCGCAGTAATAATTATCGGTAAAACTCTATTCCAGGGCATTTACCGCCTCTTCGAGCTTCATTCCTCTGCTCGCCTTAAATAAAACGGCGTCGCCCTCTTTAAGCTCGTTTTTAAGAGCGTTTATCATATCCTGCTTGCTTTCAAAATAATGACAGCATTCCTGCGGCATACCCTTTTTAACTGCGCCGTCAACGTAATATTTAGCGTCGTTTCCGCAGCAGTAAAGCAGATCTGCGCCCGATGTGCCGACATATTCGCCCGTCAGCTTGTGAAGCGTTCTCGACTGCTTTCCAAGCTCTAAAATGTCCGAAAGCACGGCGACACGTCTTCCGTTTTCGCCGCACGGAGTCTGCGAAAGAGCCGAAAGCGCAGCCTTTATCGAGTCGGGAGCAGCGTTGTAGCAGTCGACGATAAAGGTCATGCCCCTCACCTGACGAACGTTCTGCCTGATGCCCTGCGGCTTGAATTCACTTATAGCCTCAGCCATAAGTTCGGGGCTTATATCCTGCGTAAGTCCCACGCAGAACGCCGCAAGAGCGTTCTTTATATTATGTTCGCCGAGACAGTTAAGCCTTGCAGCGATTTTTCCGCCCTCGTAATTTATCGTAAAATCAATTCCGCTGCCGTCCGCTTTGATTCCCGAAGCGTAAACGTCGGCGGTCTTTTTCTTTATCGAATAGAAGATAAGCTTTCTGCCGTGCCTTGCCTCTATCTGCGAAAGCAGCTTGTCGTCAGCCGACAGAATAAGCGGAGCCATATACTGCGCACCGTCCAAGATCTCCATTTTCGCTTTGAGGATACCCTGCTGCGAACCGAGATTTTCAATGTGCGAATGTCCTATGTTCGTAATTACCGCAACGGTCGGCTCGCAGCACATCGAAAGCCGTGAGATCTCGCCCGTGTGCGACATTCCCATTTCTATAACAGCCGCCTGCGTCGAGCCGTCAAGCCCGAACAGCGTAAGCGGAAGACCTATTTCGTTGTTGTGGTTTCCCTCGGTTTTGAGGGTGTTGAATTTTTTAGACATAACAAGCGCTATCATATCTTTAGTCGTGGTCTTTCCCACGCTTCCTGTTATGCCGATAAGCGGAATATCGAATTTTCTTCTGTAATATCCTGCAAGCTGTAAAAGCGCTCTTGCGGTCGAGTCAACGATAATGCATTTCGCCCCGTCGATCGCACGCTCGGCGATAACTGCGGCAGCGCCCTTTTCGCACGCCATTGCGCCGTAATCATGACCGTCGAAGTTTTCGCCTTTAAGGGCAATAAAGACAGACCCCGGCTGTATCGTTCTCGTGTCTGTTGAAACGGACGATATTTCAATATCCGCAGGATAGCCGAAGCTGCCTTCGACCGCCTGAACTATTTCAGAAAGCTTCATTTTTTCCATTCCCGTTGTCCTCCTTTTTTGTCCTTAAAGAAATATCCGCTGCGAATAAATGCGTTAAACTTTAGCAAGCGCCTCCGCAACGACCTCACGCTCGTCAAAGTGTATCTTGACGCCGCCCGAAAGTATCTGATAATCCTCGTGTCCCTTTCCTGCAAGAACGATTATATCGTCAGGCTCTGCATTTTTCACCGCCCAGTGAATTGCCTCTCGCCTGTCGGTTATTCTTATATAAGGAGTGTCCTTGCCCTCAAGACCCTTTAATATATCGTCGATTATAGCATCGGGGTCTTCGTTTCTCGGATTGTCGCTTGTTATAATAAGAAAATCAGCGTTGTCCGCAGCCGCAGCAGCCATAAGCGGACGCTTCTTTGCGTCACGGTTTCCTCCGCAGCCGAACAGACATTTCACCTTGCCGACTGCGCTGTTTTTTATCGCTTTAAGAACGTTTTCAACAGCGTCGGGCGTGTGCGCATAGTCACAGATAACGGTAAAATCCCTTCCTGTCGGAATGACCTCCGCTCTGCCCCTTACGCCCGTCATTTTGTTTATCTGCGAAACGACTTCCTTCACGTCAAAGCCGAGCGTTTCAAAGCAGGCGAGAACTGCGAGCGAATTTGAAACGTTGAAAAGTCCCGGCATTGCGAAAGAAACGTTGTATTTTCCCTTGCCGTCGCAGAAAACGTACTTGACGCCGCCTGCGCCAAGAGCGATAGACTCCGCATAAAAGTCAGCGTTTTCAGCCGCCGAGAAGGTCTTTGACGGACAGCTTATCTCGTTAAGATAACGTCTGCCGTAGTCGTCGTCAATATTGATTATAGCATTGTCGGCTATCGAAAAGAGCAGTTTTTTAGCCTGATAGTAATTCTCCATCGTGCCGTGAACGTCAAGATGATCCTGCGTAAGATTTGTAAAAATTCCAGCCTTGTATCTGCAAGGACCTGTGCGCTTCTGTTCAAGTCCCTGTGAGGAGACCTCCATTACCGCATATTCGCAGCCTGCGTCAGCCATTTTTCTGAGCAGCTCGAAAAGGTCGTAGGGTTCGGGGGTCGTTCTTGCGGTCGGAAGTATCTCGTCGCCTATCTCGTTCTGACAAGTGCCGATAAGTCCCGACTTTTTGCCGAAAGCCGCAAGTATCTTCTTTATAACGGTAGTAATGGTCGTCTTTCCGTTAGTTCCCGTAACTCCGATAAGCTCAAGCTCACGCTCGGGGTGAGAAAACCATGCCGAGCAAAGATGCGGAAAAGCCTCTCTTGTGTCCGTTAAGATTATCTGGTTTTTAAGCCCCAAGTCACGCTCGCAGAAGATAACGGCAGCGCCCTTGTCGAGCATTGCCTGCGCTGCGCTGTGTCCGTCAAAGGTAAGACCCTTTATGCACACAAACGCAAAGCCCTCCTGCATCTGCTTTCTTGTGTCGGAGGTTATCCCCGTTATTTCGGCGTCCTCCGTGCCGCACATATCCGCAACATATCCGCCGATATCCTTAATAAGATCGTAAAGCTTCATTTATATCATTCCTTTAATCTGTTTTCGGTTTGATGGTATTACTGCACGCAGTACTTACTGCGAAGTGACGGTATACTGCTGGAAGCTTACCGTAATAGCCGTTCCGAGAGCGACCGTCATGCCCGTAGCCTCGTTAGCCGTCGCAAAAACGTTTTCTGCGTTCGCCGACGAGCCTTCGACCGTCATGTTAAGACCGACGCTCTGTAAAAGCTGTTTTGCATATTCCTTTGAAAGACCCTCGACGTTCGGAACGGAAACGGTCAGTTCGGGTGTCGTCGTGTCGGTGTAAAGCACGACCGTTCCGCCTCGCTGAATGGAAACTCCCGTAGGCGACTGGCGAAGGACCGTATCTCCCTCGCCGACTATCTCGGTTTCAAGTCCGAGAGCCTCGATAGTGCTTACTGCGCTGTCAATGTCGTGATATTCGACGTTCGGAACGGAAACTTCGAGCTGTTCAAGCTCCTCGTCGGTATATTCGGGGAAGAATCCGAGATAGGGAAGAACCTCCGAAAGCACCTGAGTGCAGACGGGAGCGGCTACCTGGCTTCCGTAATACTTTTCGCCCTGCGGATCGTCGACCATGATAAGCATTATGACCTCGGGATCGTCGGCAGGCGCAAAAGCGCAGTATGACGAAACGTAGGTCTTACCGGTCGGGTCTATATCGATCTTCTGCGAAGTACCCGACTTGCCGCCTATGCGGTATCCCTGAATGTAAGAGTTCGAGCCGGTGCTTGTATTAACAACGCCCTCGAGTATCTCACGCATAGCTGCGCTTACGTCCTCCGAAACGACCTGTCTTTTGATGACAGGCTGGAAATCGGTAACGATATTTCCCTTGCAGTCGGTTATCTTGTCGACGATCTGCGGCGTAACGAGATATCCGCCGTTTATCGCCGCCGAGTAAGCGGTTATCATCTGGATAGGCGTTATCTTGTTCGTCTGTCCGAACGATTCCGAAGCGAGAGCGACCTGACCCATATCCTCGAGCGGCATATAAATGCTGTTCGATTCGCCGGGAAGGTCGATACCCGTTTTTTCGGTAAAGCCGAACGACTTTAAATATTTGAAGAAGTTGTCTATTCCGAGCCGCTGACCTATCTGAACGAAAGCCGGGTTACAGGAGTTCGTCATAGCCTGCGCAAGATTCTGCGAGCCGTGGTCATTGTCCGACCAGCAGGCAAAATCTCTGTCCTCAACGTGTATCTTCGTGCCGCAGCTGAAATAATCGTCGAGCGTTATCGCCTTTTCTTCAAGCGCAGCCGAGCCTGTTATTACCTTGAATACTGAGCCTGGGAAGTAAAGCTCCGAAATAGCCTTGTTTTTCCACTGCGTATTCCATGCCCCGAGCTGAGTTTCATTGTATATCTGTGAATCCTCGCTCAGCGCCGCAAGCTTGCGGATAGTCGTTTCGTCGGTTATTTCCGCAGGCTGATTCGGGTCGTAGCTGTAATTTGTCGCCATAGCGTAAACTGCGCCCGTTTTCGGGTTCATGATTATAGCGCAGGCACGCTCGGCAGGCTTGTTTTCCGTAACGCAGTCTGCAAGCGCCTTTTCGAGATAATACTGAATGTTAACGTCAATGTTAAGGTAAAGCGAGTCGCCGTCCTGTGCGTCGTAGCTCTGCTTGTATTTATACGGGATCTCGTTGCCGAATTTGTCGGCGGCGGTGATAATTCTTCCGTCGACTCCCGAAAGGTTTTCGTTGTAATAAGCCTCGAGTCCGTAAATTCCCTCGTCCTCGTCGTAATTCATATGACCGATAACGTTGGCGGCGAGTGTGTTCTGCGGATAAAATCTCTTTGTCGTCGGGTCGCATCTTATTCCGTCGATCCCAAGCTTTGACAGAAATTTTTCTATCTTGTCGGCGTCGGTCTTTTCGACCTCTCTTTTCATAACGACATATCTGCTCGTTTCGTCGTTTATATCGTCCTTTATTTTTTGTTCGGTAAGGTCGAGAACGTCCGCCATAAATTCAACAAGCTCGTTATACGTCTGCTCCGAGGTCTTACATTCATCAAGCTTTTCCTGATAAGCCACACGGTCGCTTTCGTCCTTTTCCGAAGCTATCGCCGATTTATACTCTTTTATAATTTCGTCCTTTTTGTCGATATGCTCCCAAAGCATAACGGGGTCGGCGTATACGGTGTAAACGGTTGCGCTCTGTGCAAGCACCTGACCGTTTGCGTCGTATATCGTTCCTCTTGAAGCGCCGACAGTGGTGCTTGTCAGCTGCTGCGAGTTGGCAAGCGTCTGCCATTTGCGGCTTTCCTTGACCGACACCTTGAAGATCATTGCTATCGTGTAAACGACAACGATGATAATTATCGCCGTCACCCAGCCGAGCAGTCTGCTTTTCATCGTTTCGTTTGGTCTGTCTACCATTGCCGTGCCTTTCCTTTCTTTTGTGTTTTTGTATATATTATGCTGAAAATCTGTAAATAAGACGAGGCTGCTGCCGCCTCACTGACGTATCGTTGCCGTGTCATTATAGAACAAGAAAGCTAAGCACATTTTTCTATGTTCTTAACTTTCTTATAAGAGCCGCAAACCGCAGACCCTTTCTATATTCTATTCTTTAGAGTCCGAGATATTCCAGCGCGCCGTTGAACCAATCTCTTATCTTAACGAAAATGTTGGAATTATCCGGAGAAACCGTCTGCGCCGAGGTCTGCTCCTCGATCTCGACATATTCTATCTGCGATTTGTCGAGCTTCTGGAGTCCGAGGCGGTTTTCGGCGTAGTCCTCGACCTTTGTAAGCCCCGTTTTCTGAGCAAGCTCCGATTCAAGGCTTATGTTCTCGTTCTGCAGCAGCGTAAGCTCCGCTTCAAGCTCAGTCTTTTCCGAATAAAGCTTTGCAAGCTCGACTCTGCCGTAGGTCATAAAGGAGAAGAGGAAGAGAACAATGACCGCAGCCGCAATTATTCTTATATTCGCAGCGTTTTTCCTCCGCTTGTTGGCGGATCTTTTGCGCCTTATGTTTTCGGCGTATTCCTCCTCACGTTCGTTGAGCATATCGAAATTCTCATATTCGTATGCAAGATTTAAGTCTGCTGCCATCGCACTCACCTTCCTTTCAGATCTCTGCAAATCAGCAGCTGATGACGATCTGTATTATGTGTATCAGAGCTTTTCTATCGCTCTTAACTTTGCGCTCCTGCTGCGAAGATTAGCTTTAAGCTCCTCCTCGCTTGCAGTAACGGGTTTTCTTAAAATAATTTTACCTTTAGGCTTTTTTCCGCAAACGCACTGAGGAAATTCCGGCGGACAGGTACAGCCCGTTGCAAACTGTGCAAACCTGCGCTTTACCATTCTGTCCTCAAGCGAATGGAACGTGATTATCGCAAGCCTTCCGCCCGGCGCAAGCAGGTCGAAAGCCGTGTCGAGCACGCTGTCAAGCTGTCCAAGCTCGTCGTTTACCGCAATGCGTATCGCCTGAAAGGTCTTCTTGCAGGGATTTTTCTCTCTGCGCACCTTCTGCGGAACTGCGCTTTTAATAATTTCCGCAAGCTCCGAGGTCGTTTCTATCGGCTTTATCTCCCTCGCCGAAATTATCGCCCTTGCGATAGACGGCGCAAACTTCTCTTCGCCGTAATCGTAAAGAATACCTCTCAGCTGCTCGAACGAGTAACCGTTTACAATATCCTTTGCGCAAACGCCCTCCTGACTCATTCTCATATCAAGCGGAGCGTCGTTGTGGTAGGAAAATCCTCTTTCCGCCTTGTCAAGCTGGTGGGAGGACACACCGAGGTCGAGCAGAACGCCGTCGACCTTATCTATCCCAAGCTCCGAAAGCACCGACTTCATATCCGCAAAATCAGCGTGTACGACCTGCGCCGGAAATCCCGAAAGCCGCTGCGCCGCCGTTTCGACAGCCGTAGGGTCACGGTCGAGAGCGATAAGCCGTCCGCCTTTTGCGCCGTCAAGCCTTGCCGCTATCTCCCTTGAATGACCTGCGCCGCCCGCCGTACCGTCGACATAAATCCCGTCGGGCTTAATGCCAAGAGCGTCGATAGTCTCGTTAAGCAGCACGGGAATGTGCATAAACTGTTCCATCAGAAATCAGCTCCTTCCAGAGCCTGCATGAACATTTCGTCCGTAAAGCTCTCGTTGAGCTTCTCCCAACGCTCAGGATTCCATATTTCGCAGTGATCTGAAACACCGACCACAAGAGCCTCTTTTTCAAGTGCGGCGACCGTCCTCAGATTAGCCGGGATAAGAACTCTGCCCTGCTTGTCCGTTTCGACCTCTCCTGCGTTCGCCATAAAGCTTCTCTGCACCGAGAGGATAGAAGCCATAGGTCTTTCGTTGAGCTTCGCCGCCTTTGCGACAAAATCCTCGTAGGCGTAAACAAAAAGACAGCCGCCGACGCCCTTTGTGATGATAAGCCGCTCGCCGATAGCCTCGCGAAGCTTAGCAGGAATAGCCATTCTTCCCTTAACGTCTATCGACTGGGAATAGGTGCCCATCAGCATACCCGTCATATGTTCCGCCCCCTTTTCTGCATTTTGGAAAAACGCATATCAAAAGCGGATACATTCACCACTTTTACACACATTTCACCTCACTGTACATATTATACTACATTCCGAAAGAAAAAGCAACAGTAAAATATCCCAAAATCACGCTGAAAAAGAGAGTTTTATTGGACAGATAGCCTTATTTGCGCCAAAATCACGGTTTCACGGTTACAATTGCCTGTTCAAATATTACAAAGCTGTAATCTATGAATGTTTTGTGAACGAAGCTCCGTCATATCGCAAAATATGCCTTTTTGCCCTTGTTACAACTATTATATCACAATATATAGTATTCGTCAACAGAATTAAAAAGCAAATATCGGAAGTAATAAGTTCAAAAAAATGTACTGGTGTAAAATAAAAGTGTAAAAATAGATGACAAATCGGTTACAATTTTCTATGCTGTACGAAAAAACCGCCGCAAAAGCAAAATGTTAATTTTTTATAAACTTTTCAAAAGCGGCTTTACATAACGAAAAAGCGTCCGAAAATCGTTTGTTTTCGGACGCTTTTAAGCTTTTTCCTGTCATATTCCCGTCAGATAAGCTGCTGCTCGTTGATGATAAGCTTGAACTCAAGCCCTAAAAATTCAGCCGCCTTTCTGCACATTATCATTCTGTTTAAAAATATCTCAAAATAATCCATTACCGAGCCGTACTGCGTGTCGATCGAAAGCTTTAGCTTTATAAGCGAATGCTCGCTGTTTATTTTAAGGGTCGACTTTTTCGCCGAATAATTCACCCTGTCGTGAATGTCGAAGGTCGTCTTGTCGGTGTTTCTCACACGGCTGCGGCGCACGTCCGACTTGTCGGCGAGAATAAGTGCGGCGGCGATATGGTTTACCGCAACGCCCGTGCCTTCGTCGTGATTTCCTATTGCGGTAACTATTTTCGCCGTGTCCTCGGGCGCCATTCCGAGACGGTTGAGCAGGCTGAAAGCCATTACCGCTCCGCTCTGCGAATGTTCGATACGGTTTACAAGATTGCCTATATCGTGAAGATATGCGGCTATCTGAACAAGCTCGATGTCGTGCTGCGGATATCCGAGCGTTTCAAGGATATACCTTGCATTTTCCGCCACCACCCCGACGTGCGCAAAGCAATGCTCGGTGAAGCCGAGCGCACGGAGCGATTCGTCCGCCTGAATGATATAGGCTCTTATCTCCTCGTTATGTTTTATCTGATCAAATGTTATCATAAATGTACCCTCTCTCAAAGGAAACAATAGTGTGCCGCTTGTCGTATACATACATTATATCAGAGTATTTTTTAAAAGTCAACCGCAAAAAAACGACCGCTTTGACTTCGAACCCGTGACATTCGGGCATATCCCCGTAAACGTTTACAAAAAATTTCGTAAAGAGCGAAAAAACTATTGACAGACTGTTAAATTTGTGATATAATGTAAATCGAAAATGGGAAAGTAAGCAGCCGACGCTGCACAATGACGTGTGCTGCAAGTGGTCGGCTTAATAAAAATCAATTAAGGAAAAGGCGGGTTTGCAATGACAGAGCTTGAAAGAGTCGCTCAGGCCGAGGAATATTTCAGACGATATTATCAGATGGAAGCGGCTATCGTTCAGAACAGAGAAAATCAGGACTACCTTAAAACCTATATTCACGACGAGGAGTATGTCGTAAAGAATTTCGACCTTGCGTTAAAGCGTGCTAAGGCGCTCGGAATAAGTGCAGGCGCAGGCGTTGCGATGTTCCTGCTGATACTTCTTGTAACAAGGAGCATGGTCGTTGCGATCGTTTTAGGAGCATTTGCGCTTATCGGTCTTTCGGTGTTCTCCGTCTGCTTACAGCATTACAGACTGACGGCGGCAAAGCAGAATCAGGTCGAGGTCAACGAGGGTATCGCCGAGCAGATCGAGATCTTAAAATCGAGAGAGCCGCAGCTTATCCAGCAGAAGGATAATTATTACGCAGGTCTTGAAAAGCGTATCGACTTCATGCCTGTTTCGGATATGAAGTATATCGGCGAGATAAGAAAGATGATAGAGTCGGGCGAGGCTGCGACCTGTGAAGAAGCGTCTGAAATGCTCGAGCAGAAAATGCTTCTTGAACAGCTTAATCTTATCATGGAAAGCAGCGAGATAAAGACCTATACCGAGGAAGAAAACAAGGAGCGTTTCGGAGATCCGCTTGAGCTTATCAAGAAAAAGCGCAAGCCGTTTTTCAAGAAGAAGTAACGAACAGATCTATAAGCGGCGTACACTATATAGGTGTACGCTGATTTTTTACGGAAGCTTTAATACGGAGGAATAAAAAAATGTTAAGCGGAAAAACAGTTGTTATCGGAGTAACGGGAAGTATTGCGGCTTACAAAATGGCGGACTGCGCAAGAGAGCTTACTAAGCTTCATGCCGACGTCCATGTGCTTATGACGGCAAACGCAACGCAGTTTATAAACCCAATAACCTTTGAAACGCTGACGCAGCACAAGTGCCTTATCGACACCTTCGACAGAAATTTCCAGTACAGCGTCGAGCACGTTGCGCTTGCAAAGGCGGCGGATATTGTGCTTATTGCGCCTGCGAGCGCAAACGTTATCGGAAAGATAGCGAACGGGATAGCCGACGATATGCTTACAACGACCGTAATGGCTTGCCCCTGTAAAAAGCTTATCGCCCCTGCAATGAACCACAATATGCTCCATAACCCGATAGTTCAGGATAATATCGAAAAGCTGCGCCGCTTCGGATACGGAATAATCGAGCCTGTCAACGGAATGCTCGCAAACCGTGACATCGGCGACGGAAAGCTGCCCGAAATAAGCGTGCTTATCGACTATATTTTACAGGAGATCGCAAAGGAAAAGGATATGTCGGGGCTTAAAGTTCTCTGCACGGCAGGCGCGACCTGCGAGGCTGTCGACCCCGTGAGATTTATCACGAACCATTCGACGGGAAAAATGGGTATCGCACTTGCAAGGGCGGCTTCACTGCGAGGCGCAGAGGTAACGCTTGTCGCAGGCAGCTGCACCGAGAAAATGCCGCCGTTTGTCAATGTTGTAAGGGTAAAAAGCGCCGAGGAAATGTTTAATGCCGTTACCAATGTTTCCGCCGGGCAGGATATTATCGTAAAAGCCGCCGCCGTTGCGGACTACACCCCGAAAACTAAAGCCGGCGAAAAGATAAAAAAGCAGGACGGCGAAATGTCGATACCGCTTATGCGCACAAAGGATATAATTGCGCACCTGAGGGCAAACCGTCCGACCGATAAAAAGCAGCTTATCTGCGGCTTTTCGATGGAAACGGAAAACCTTATCGAAAATTCAAGAGCAAAGCTTGAGCGCAAGGGGCTTGATATGATAGCCGCTAATTCGCTCAGGGCGGAGGGCGCAGGCTTCGGCACGGATACGAATATCATAACGCTTATCACAAAAGACGGAATGACCGAGCTTGAAAAAATGTCAAAAGCCGCCGCCGCAGACAGGATTTTCGACGAGCTTTTGAAAATGATCTGATATTACAAAAATAACAATACCCGACGCAGCTAAAAACTTCGTCGGGTATTTTTGTTTATAAGGCTTTTGCCGCCTGTCACTTAACACTATTAACCGCTCCCAAAAACAGCGGCATACCGCTTTCCGTGTCGATTATCGCATAAACGAACGGTCTGTCGAGGATAACGTACTTCGGCTCTTCTGTTATTTTGGCGCACGTTTCGTTCATCTCAACGGCGGTCGCAGCCGCAGCCTTCGTGCCTTTTCTGTCGACCTCGATAAACGTCTTGTGAAGAACTCTTGAAATGTACAGACCGTTTTCATCCTCCGTAAAACCGCCGAATTGTGCGTTTTCAAAGGCTCTATCCATTCCCATAGCCGAAAGGCTGTCCGAAAGTTCCTTGCTGTATTCGCTCTTGAATTCGGGTATCATAACGTTTACGCTCTCGTAACTCTTGTCCGCATATATCTTCGCATACTCCTCGCCCGTAAGCGAATTTATGTATTCGTCAAGCGAAATACCCTCGTCGGGCAGCAGAGCCATAAACGCAAAATCGCCGCCCTTGTAATTTCTCACAAAGCCCTTTTCGTTGTCGCCCGATAAGTAAACGTTCTCCTCGCTCCAGAGCGTCGCCGTCTGCTGCTCGCTGCCGTCAAAGGCAGTAAACACGCCCTCCTCGTTTATGTCCGTTTCGAGATACTCTGTCTCCCATTCGCCCTCAAAGCAAATAGCATTAATAAGATAAAGCATAGCCGCAGAGTCTATCCTGTCAAGTATCGTGGGTATCATGCCGTCCGTGTTGTCGTTGACCCAGCCGTTTATGTCGTCAAGCGTGCTGTCGTCAAACTTTGCGGAGTAAATTCCTGCGCTGTAATATTCCGATACAGTATTTAAAAAATCGCCGCTCAGCTCAATTCCGCCCTCTCTGAACCAGAGCGAATTTGCCGTGTTGAATTTGACCTCCTCCGAGCTGCCGCAGCGGTATGAAAGATAATCCATATTTTCGTTAAATTTTTGCAGCTCCATTCCGCCGCCGATAACACCGAGCATCTGTTCGAGCGTTTCGTCCTCCGCACCGTTCGCCGTCATTCCGAGAGCGTTGATGATCGACTGCGGCGAAACAAGCGCATTTTTTCCCTGCGAAATATCCTCAAGCGCCGCCGCCTTTAACAGCTCAAAGGAAAAATCCTCCTCCGCTAAAATAAACTGCTCGTCAAGCTCCGTCTTGTCGGGTGGGTCGGTTACGTTTGAAAATTCCGAATAACAGGCCCTTTTGTATTCCGCCTCCGAAGTCGTTTTTCCGGGCTTCTCCGTCTTTTTTACAGGCTCGTCCTTGACCTCTCCGCAGCCTGCCGCACCGACAGCCGCCGCCATGCACATTGCAATTACTCTTTTCTTTATAGCTTTCATATTTTTATATCTCCTTTGCATAAATTATCCGCCGTTTCCGGCTTTCATACCTAAAGACGAAAGACGGGCGAGAAATATTACACAAAAGACCGGAAAATTTTAAAAATAAAAAATCCTCCGGTCTGTTTTTTGTTATTTATAGATTACAAAGCCTTGCGATAGCGTTTGCGTACATATTCAGGTTCAGCTTGAACGTTTCTATCGAAATATGCTCGTCGTCGCCGTGCATATTGTTGTTCTCCCACGGAAACTCCGCACCGAACGCAACGCCGCCCTCCGTGTTGTGAACGTAGGTAACTCCGCCCTCGGCTATCGGCTCGCCCTTTTCGCCCCTGACCTGCTCGTAAACCTCAAGCAGCGTTTTAACAAGCGGCGAATCCGCAGGCACATAATGCGGCTTCATACCCTGAATTTCGTCAATTTCAAAGCCTGCTGTTTTCAGCTTTTCGGTAACGATACCACTAATCTCGCCGAGCGTTCTGTCGATAGGGAAGCGAATGTCGATGCCGCCCGAAAGCCTGCCGTTTTCGGCTTTAAGCAGCGTAAGCGCCGCCGTCATCATTCCCGAAACGCTGTCCGAAAATCCCATACCGCACGAACTACCGTTGTACTCTCCGTGCGGAAACAGCTTCGCCAATCCGCATAAAAGCCTGCTGCCGCCGTTTTCGGCATAGTCTTTGATAAAAGCCGTAACAGCGTTCTCGCCGTTTTCGGGACGTGAGCCGTGCGATGATCTGCCCTTGTAGATTTTCTCCTCGCCGCCGATAACCGCCCTGCACTCGTCGGGAATTGCGTTTATAACGCTGCCGCCGTCGATAAGCGAAACCGAGCCGTCGTCAAACGCAGCCGAAAATGTGATATGCGCCATTCCTTTTTCGCAGTTAAGCACAGGAAAAGAGCCGTCGGGAGTAAACACCATCGGCGGAAAAGCCTCCTGCGTTTCGTAGTAAGCCATATCCTCGCAGCCGCCTTCCTCGTTGCCGCCGAAGATTATGCGAAAGCCGTTTTTGAGCGGCACGTTCAGATCGAAAAGAGCCTTTGCCGCCCACAGCACAGCCACCGAAGGACCTTTGTCGTCTATCGCTCCTCTGCCGTAAATGTTGCCGTTGTCGACCGTGCAGGCAAACGGTTCGTACGTCCAGTTTTTGCTCGCAGGCACAACGTCAAGATGACTCAGCACCGCAAGCGTCGGGTTCTCGCCGTATGTCATCGACACAGCATAATTGTCAAAATTTCTGACCGAAAGACCGAGCGACTCGCCCTTTTTCGCTCCCCACGTAAGCGCCGCCGCCGAACCCTCGCCGAACGGCTTGCCCTCTTTAGGCTGAGAATATGCCGAATTTATCGACATTATCTCCGAAAGGTCTGAAAGTATCTCGTCAAAATGCTCCTCGAAATATTCCGAAAGCATTTTTGCAAGCTGTATGTTATCCATAATATTCATCTCCCAAGGTTTCATATTTTTATATACTGCTGTTTTTCGGCTTTTTAAGAATACAGAGCGAGATCGACTCGGGGTTGTTTATCCTCAGCTTTCCAAGCCCTGCCGATACCTCCATAAACGCCGTTTTGCCGCCCAAGTTTTTCGCATAAAGTCCCTTTGAGTATTTCGGGAAGAATTTTCTTTCGGGCGAAAGCAGACCGACTCCGCCCGGCAGACGAATTATTCCGCCGTGAATATGCCCCGAAAGCGTAAGGTCTGCGCCCCACCTCGCATACTCCTCAAAGGGCAGCGGCGTGTGCGCAAGAAGAAGATCAAACGCACCGCTTTCAGCCTCGCCGAGACTTTCACGCAAAAGCTCCTCGGTAACGGGCGCAAGGTCTTTATATCCGCCGCCGTTTTTGTAATGCCGCCTGTCAAGATCAAGACCGTATATGTTAATATATTCGTCGCCGCAGTAAATTCTCTGCTTTTCGTTTCGCAGAACGTTGACGCCCTCCTCCGCAAGCCTGCCGTTCATAAATGCCGCCTTTTCGGGAACGTCCGCCTCGTGATTTCCCATAACGTAATAAACGGGCGCAATGGCAAGGAGCTTTTTCATAAGCTCCGTCTTGCTCCGAAGTCCGAAAAGTCCCTCGTCCCTGCTGTAAAGATCGCCCGTGAACACGATAATGTCAGGCTTTGCGTCCTCGCAGGCACGGACGAGATATTCGCCTCCGCTGCCGTAGCTTTTGCCGTGCAGATCCGAAAGATGAAGTATCCTAAAGTTATCGAAGCCGTCCGGGATCCTTTCGCTCTCAATGTCGTAGCTGTAAAGCAGTATCTCGTTTTTCTTCGTAAAATAATACGCCGTGCAGACCGCCGCCGCAAGCAGCGCACCGCCGACCTTGTTAGTACCCATATGGTTAATTCCCCCTTTGTGCGTTATTTTTCAAGGTATCGTCTTAGGCTCTCCTCAGCGTGAAGTCCGTGTCTCATGCCGTATTCGTAAAGCCTTGAAAGCTTCGCCTTGTCGTTTTCCGTTCTGTTAACGAGCAGCTCTTTTTTCGGATAGAAAACGAAAGCCCTGCCCTGTTTTCTCAATTGCTCAAGCTCCTCTATATCCCTGTTATACCGCTCTGTACGGGAAAGAAAAGTTTCGCAGAACTTAGGATATTTTCTGAATGTTTTAAGAATAAGCTTAGTCGTCGGTTCGTCGGTCTTTACAAATCCCCTCTCACGGGTCAGTATCACGATTAGCTTGTCGCAGCCCTCCGCCATCGCCTGCTTGAAAGGTATCGAGTCGCTTATGCCGCCGTCGACATATTTCCTGCCGTTTATCTCGATAGGCGGAAAAAGAAGCGGAAGCGCACAGCTTGCCCGAAGATAGGTAAACTGCCTGTCGTCCCTCGGCGTGTCGGGATAAGCCGCCTGCCCTGTTTCAAGGTCGGTCATGACCGAAACGCACTTGCCCTCAAACCTTGCAAAAGCCTCAAAATCAAACGGCAGCAGCCTGTTCGGTACCTCGCCGTAAACGTAATCGAGATTGTAAAAGCTGCGGTTTTTCGGATTTATAAGATGCCTTATACCCGAATACTGCGGCGTACACATATACTCCTCGGCGAGTATCTTGTTCCTGCCCTTTTGCATCGAGCAGTATGACACCCCGAAAGCAATCCCTGCCGAAGCGCCGATAAAATAATCCGCCTTTATCCCCATTCCGATAAGTGCGTCCATAACTCCTGCGGAATAAACGGTGCGGCTTGCACCGCCCTCAGCGACAATACCAAGCATTTTTCATCTTTCCTTTCCTTACCGAATTATACTAAAATAATTATATCACATAGAAACCGATTTTGCAATAAAAAAATTATTCCCCATTACCGTTTTGTTAGTCGCCTTATAAGAATATTCTTTTAAATTCTGCACATTAATATCTTAAACAGCGCAAAAAGTCCGTAAAAGTCGAAGAAATTTTTTAAATAGCTCTTGATTTAATGCTCAAAATATGTTATGATATAGTGTGTATGATTATCCGACAGCTTTTTCGGATAACTGCGGCGGAAAAAGCCGCTCTTTAAAAGTGAAAGGAATGATATATTTTATGCAGCCTGAAAAATCAAGAGCAAGGCGCAAACGCCTTCAGATCCAGCAGGGCGTTATAACCTTCGTTTGTCTGGCGCTTGTCGTATTCGTGTTCAGCTGGCTTATAAATACCGCCGTTACGGGAAGAAAGAACGGTCTTCTGCCCGTGTCGGGAAAGGTGTCTGACGAATCAAGCTCAAAGACCGATCCTTCGTCCTCAAAGGCTCCCGTTAAGAACAAGTCAACGAGTTCGGCGGTCAAAGCGGCTGAGGATTCCTCCTCCGAGGACGACTCCTCCTCGCAGACGGAAAAGGACAAGCCTTACGAGGGCGCTGCGATGAAGGACGATTTCTCCGACGCCTGCTTTATCGGCGATTCGAGAACGGTCGGTCTTGAAATGAACGGCGACAAGGCGAAGGCTGATTTTTACGCTTCGCAGGGTCTTAATATCGGCACTGCAATGACCGAGCTTGTCGTAACTCTCGACAACGGCAATTTAGGAACGGTGGTCGACGGCGCAGCGCAGAGGCAGTATGGCAGAATTTTCATAATGTTCGGAATAAACGAGCTTGGCTGGCCTTATCCTGAAAATTTCGTCGAGAAATACGTCGAGCTTATCGAGGCTGTAAAGGCGGTTCAGCCGAATGCGAAAATATATATCCAGTCGGTTCTCCCCGTATCCTATAAGGCTGCCGAGCAGAACGAGGTTTTCACAAACGAGAATATCGACGCATTCAACGAGTACGTTAAACAGGCGGCAGACCGCACGGGAACTAACTATCTCGACATAAACCCCTATTTTAAGGACGAAACGGGAACTCTTCCCGAAGACGCAGCCGCAGACGGCATTCATTTTGTAAGAGAATACTGCCTTGACTGGATAGACCTTCTTGCATATCTTGTGCCTTCTTCGGCAAACGGCTGATAATAATGAAAAGAGGAAAAAGTATGAAAATGAAAAAGATGATTTGTGTTCTTGCCGCAGCGGTAATGACGGCGAGCTTTGCGCTTGCTTCCTGCGGTGATAAGTCTGATAACGGCTCAAAGGACGCCGATGCAGCGCAGACAGAGGTGACCGCCTCCGCTGCCGACGTTGCCGATTCGCTGCGCTCTGAGATCGAGTTTAAGGACAGCCTTAACGAAATTTCCGCCGACATGATCGAAAAGCTTTACGGAATTTCGGCGGATAAGTACACTTCGGGCAAGGTCTATATCGGTTCGGGCGGCGCTACCGCTGAGGAGATCGCTTGCTTTGACGCTGCCGACGAAACGGCTGCAAATGAAATAAAGCAGGCTTGCGAGGAGAGAATCAAGCATCAGATAACGCAGTTTGAAAATTACGTTCCCGAGGAGCTTGACAAGCTCAACGACCCTGTTCTTATCACAAAGGGAAATTCGGTTTATCTTTGTCTTAGCAACGACAACGACAAGGCAAAGGACGTTATTGACTGATAAGAAATACCGCACACCATTGTTTGTGCGGTATTGTTTTTCATAGAAGAAAGGCATGAATAAAAAATATGGTATTTTCGGGAATGGTGTTCCTGTTCGCATTTTTACCGGCGGTTTTTATCGCCTATTTTCTTACGCCGAACAGATTTAAAAATTTAATTCTTCTTATCGCAAGCCTGTTTTTCTACGCATGGGGCGAGCCGAAATATATCCTTCTGATGCTTGCGTCCGTAACGGCGGCTTATGTAACGGGGCTTTTCGCCGACAGGAAAAAATACGGAAAGAAAAAGGCTTTTATCGCAGCGCTTGCCGCTGTCGTGTGGAATATCGGTCTGCTTTTGTTTTTCAAGTATTCCGACTTCTTCGTGATAAACGCAAATTCGATTTTCGGCACGCAGCTTAAACTGCCCGGACTTGCGCTTCCGATAGGTATTTCGTTCTACAGCTTTCAGTCGCTTTCCTACGTTATCGACGTTTATCGGGGCGAGGTAAAGCCGCAGAAGAATTTCGTAACGCTTGCGACCTACGTTGCGCTTTTTCCGCAGCTTGTCGCAGGTCCTATCGTCCGCTATATCGACATTGAAAGACAGCTTGAAAACAGGTCGTTTTCGCTGCAAAGATTTGCGGCGGGAATTAAACGCTTTGCGGTCGGTCTTGCGAAAAAGGCTGTGCTTGCAAACGGTATCTACGTTCTCTTTACAGAAATTTCCTCCGCCGACAATTCTCAGATGAGCGTTGCAGCGGCTTGGATGTGCGCTCTTGCCTATACTTTCCAGATATATTTCGATTTCAGCGGCTATTCGGATATGGCGATAGGTCTTGGAAAAATGTTCGGCTTCGACTTCCTTGAAAACTTCAACTACCCTTATATCTCAAAGTCGATAACCGAATTCTGGCGCAGATGGCATATGTCGCTGTCCTCGTGGTTCCGCGATTACGTTTATATACCCCTGGGCGGCAACCGCAAGGGCAAGGCAAGACAGTGCCTTAACATAATGATAGTGTGGTTTTTAACGGGCTTCTGGCACGGCGCAAACTGGAATTTTGCGCTTTGGGGCGTTTATTTCGGCGTGCTGCTTATAATCGAAAAGCTGTTTTTAAAGAAGGCTGTCGAAAAGCTGCCAAAATTTTTCTCCCACCTTTATGCGCTCGTTCTTATCGTTGTCGGCTGGGAGATCTTCGCTTTCGAGGACACCTCGCAGCTTATTTTGAACCTTAAAAATATGTTCGGCTTAGGCGGACTTCCGCTCTGGAACGCTCAGGCGGCAATGTGGGCTGTACAGTATCTGCCAATAACGGTAATTCTTATCGTCGGTTCAACTCCGCTTATGAAACACTTCGGAGAGTTTTTAAACGAGAAAAAGCCGTATCTTTACGGACTGCTTATCGAGCCGCTCTGCACGGCTTTCATGCTCGTTATCTCGGCGGCATATCTCGCTTCAAGCTCGTTCAATCCGTTTCTTTATTTCAGATTTTAAGCGTCGGGAGGTATCAAATATAAAAATATGAAACTTAACGATATTAAAAGAACCGCCGCCTCGTGCGTAATTCTGATGATAATTTTCTTTGCGTTTCTCGGCGTTTTCACGATCGGAACGCTTGTTACAAAGGACAGGGAGTTTTCCGAAATGGAAAACCGTAATCTTGCGCAAAAGCCGGAGCTTACGGCGAAAAATCTCTTTTCGGGCGAGCTTGACGAAAAGACCGAGGACTACCTCGCCGATCAGATCTATTTAAAAGACGGACTTATGTCGGTAAAGACCGTCTGCGATTATTTTTCCGGTAAGACCTATCAGAACGGAGTTTATTTTGCAAAGGACGGCTATCTTCTGCAAAAATACACCGAAAACAGCGAGAATATTAAAGCAAATATCGGCTATCTCAACGCTTTCGCCGAAAAGATAAACAAGCCCTGCGACCTTATTCTTGCGCCCAACAGCGTTTGCCTTAACGCCGACAAGCTGCCTTTCGGGGCGGTAACTGACGACCAGCTTGAAACGCTCGCCTCGGTACAAAATCAGCTTTCGGATAAAATAACCTATTTTGACGCATACGGCGTGTTAAATGATCTGCAAAATAATCAGGGTGTTGCGGCGTATTACCGCACTGACCATCACTGGACGGCATCGGCGGCAAGAGCGGTCTGCGACGGCTGGCTGAATTTTGCAGGCTATGAGGGCACGGGTCAGGAATATTCCTACAAAACGAAGGACGATTTTTACGGCACGCTTTACTCAAAAGCGCCGGCAGGCTTTATCAAACCCGACACCTTCGGCTATTATGAAAATCCGTACGGCAGCTATGAGGTAAAATATGTAAGCGAGAACAAGTTCGTTTATTCGATGATAGAAAAAAGCTATCTTGATAAAAAGGACAAATACGCTTCATTCTTCGGCGGAAATTTTGCGCAGATGAAAATTACCGCAAAGAACAGCAAGAGCAGCGTGGACGGCGAAAAAATTCTCGTGCTTAAAGACTCCTATGCAAATTCGCTTATCCCGTTTCTTGCCGACAGGTTCGCCGAGGTCTACGTTGTCGACCTGCGATATTTCCACTTTGAAAAGGTAAGCGACATTATCGCAGAAAACGAGATCGACCGTGTGCTTATGGTCTATAACGTTGATTTTCTCAACGAGGACAGAAATTTTATCTGGCTTGAATAATTTTTTTCGGGCGGCTTTTGTAAAAATAACCAAAGGTTTTTACGGAAAAAATCAATATAAAAACAATATTTTTCGGAGCAGTTTGCTAAAAAAGCGGACTGCTCCGGTTTTTTTACGCCAATTTTTTAAAAAAACGTGCAACACGTCATTTTTTCATGCCCCGAAAAATTCTTGCAGTCTGCGAATGGACAAACAAACGTTTATCGGATATGATAGATAGTGAAGGGGCGGCTCTGTAAAGAAGGGGGTGCAGGGCTGAGCTGTCGAAAAGACGGCAAAATAAACAGCAAAAGGTTTTTTGGATTTTTGAAGGAGATGAAAAAATGAGAGAAACGATCGAGATAACGGCAGATATTTCCTGCCGTCATGCGCCGCCGCATATTTTTTCAAAGCAGGGAGATATCGACGCACGATTTATAAGGGTGAGGTTTTTTTCTTGCGGCGATGGGGGCGAGGAGCTTGTCGGACAGGCGGTGCGCAGCGAGATAAGGGTGAAAAAGCCTGACGGAAAGCTTACCGTTAACGGCGGTGAAAAGGACGGCGGCTGCTTTGTTTTTCCGCTGACCGAGCAGAGCCTTAACGTAAGCGGCGAGGCGCAAATCGATTTTGTGCTTTACGGCGAAAACGGCGAAACGCTTTCCTGCGTGCCTGCAAATCTGACGATAATCGCTCGTCCTGTCGGCGACGAGGATATTGTTTCAACGAACGAATACACGGCTTTTTGCGAGCAGGTCGACGAGCTCGACAGCAGCCTTTCCGCCTTCCGTACCCAGTACGCTTCGCAGATGGCGGCTTTTGCCT
>JBJERC010000027.1:0-13928 GCA_051882075.1 Oscillospiraceae bacterium
CCCAAGGGTCGCCCTCGCAGTATGCCGAAATTGAAACCGCCTTTGAATAATCGCATACCGAGCCGCCGCCTACCGCAAGGATAAAATCAACGTTATTTTCTCTTGCAATTTTGCTGCCCTCGTACAGCTTTTCGACGGTGGGATTAGGCATAACGCCGCCGTCCTCGATTATCTCCTTGCCGCTGTCCCGAAGTATCTTTACAATTTTATCGTAAAGACCGTTTTTCTTGATCGAACCGCCGCCGTAAACAAGCATTATCCTGCTGTAACCGTTCAGCGCAGAGGAGAGATTATCAAGCGAATCCTTTCCGAAATAAAGCTTTGTGGGGTTTGAGTAAGTGAAGTTTCCTAACATGATATTTTTCCTTTCATTATAGAATTATTTTTTATACTGCTATACTACGTTTCCTGCTTTCTGTACTTAAATTATAAACCTGTTCCGATGATATTTGGACGAATCATTTTATACGCCTTAGCCCCATGAGAATTAAGCTTAACCTCAAATTCATCGTGAATATCCAGCCGTTCCCCCGACCATAACTCCACCGCAGAAACAGGATCGTAGATTTCCATTTCGAAAAGCCTGATTTTTACGCTGCCGTCCTTATCGCCGGTGTTGAAGACAGCGGCATACTGTCCGCCTTCGGAACATACCGCAGTCCACAGGATATACTCGTTTCCGTCAATGGTTCGCCGCCAGACCTGATGTGAATGTCTTGCGGTTTTGTTCATCCCGAGAATACGCTCGTTTGTGACCAGACCGAGCGTGAAATCATCAAAGCCTGTCATTTCTCCGCCTATCATAAGCGGTGAACGGAAAATGCTCCAGAGCGTAAGCATAGTTATCTGCTCGTCATGTGTAAACTGAGTCCGGATAGATTTATCCCAGTCCTGCTTGATAGGTCCTATTGGCAGCATATCTGCGTCGGGCCAATGCCCTGCGCCGCTGTGAGTGCACCATTTTTCCGCACGCTCAAACATAGCGTAAAGCAGATCCCATTTGTCCCAGAAATCATCGGTGATACGCCACATATCCGATATCTGCTTATACAGCTCAGCCTTTTCAAGCTGTGCAGGACCCGGCGAAAGACTTAATACCATATCCCTGCCGCAGCCGTGAAGCGCTTCGCTCAGCAGAATAAGCTCCGATTCCTCGTGTGGAAGTTCACGGCATATATCGTCGCATTTTATGAGATCCACTCCCCATGAAGCGTACAGTTCAAAAAGGCTTTGATAGTATTCCTTTGCGCCTGTCTTTGACGGGTCGACTCCGTACATATCGGTATTCCATGAACAGATACTTGACGTTTTGGCGATCTGACGGGCGGTCTTGTCCGTTCCCTTTATCGGAGTGTTTTTGTGAACTGCCTGGCGTGGAATTCCTCTCATGATGTGTATTCCGAATTTCAGCCCCAGTGAATGAACATATTCTGCAAGTGGTGCAAAGCCCTTTCCTCCTGCCGATGAAGGAAATCTGTTTTCGGCAGGAATAAGCCTTGAATACTCGTCTATACACAAATCGGCAAACGGATTATATTCATGTGTTACGGCACCGGGTTCATACCATTGTATATCAACAACTATGTACTCCCAACCGTATTGTTTTAAGTTTTTTGCCATGTACTCTGCATTCTGTCTGACAATATCCTCTGTTACGGCAGCTCCGTAGCAGTCCCAGCTGTTCCAGCCCATAGGCGGAGTTTTTATAATCATGATATACCTCCTTGATTTTACAAATCAAAACTCTATAAACAGACAATAGCACAAAATGTTACAAGTTAAACATTATAGTTTCAGTATATCAGAAAGGCGGTGAAAAGTCAATCATTCTGCATAATGATATTGACAATATCATTCATATAGTTTCTCCCTCTGCCGGCATTTCAAAATTTTACATAAATATAGCCGCAAAAAATTGAGACTTTTCAAAAACGACCCTGCATAGGGTTCGCTTAATGCGTGTGACAGGACTTGAACCTGCACAACGTGTGGCATAAGAACCTAAGGGTAACGTTAATTTGTTGACTCGATCAACCTCACCTGACATAAATATTGTATCATTTCTATTTAATAATGTCAAGGATTTGCGGATCATTAATTCGACAATTCGCATTAAAAGTATACGCTGAGCTGAAAGCAATTTGTTTATATATACAAAATAGTATTTATCGGTGATTTTTTTCGCACAACTCCTTGACGTTTATCCGAATTCGGATTATAATATAATACGATTTCGGATAATGGAGGCGGCAATAGGCAATATGAAATTACCGGTTATTTTTGTGCTGACTGCATTTAATCAGGCTCATAAAAAAATGAATGTGCTTTATCATGATTATGCCAAGTGCGTCGGAATGTCAGACGCTTCATTCTGGCTTATGTATTCATTATTTGAGCATGGTTATCCCTGCACTCAAAAGGATCTTTGCAAAGCTTGGTTTTACGCTCCTCAGACGATCAATTCGGCTTTGAAATCGTTGGAAAGCAAAGGATATATTAAGCTTGAAGCATCTGAGAAAAATCGAAAAAACAAGCTGGTTCGTTTTACTCAAAGCGGAGAGAAGCTTGTAAATGAAAAAATTGCTCCGCTGGTGCAGGCGGAAGAAAGATCCTTTGAAAGGCTAGAGCAGGAAGAACGCGATCGGTTGTTGGAGATAACTCAGAAGCATATTGAAATTCTGGCGGAGGAAATCGAAAAAATAAAATTGTCATCGGAGGACCAATTATCGCAATAATTGAGTCGAATTGAAGATGTCGGGTGCGCCCGGTTATTGTAAAAGATAACCGGGCGTTTTTTGTTGCAGAAAGGAAAGTATTTTGAAACGAATAACGGAGGCATATATCATGGAAATTTCAAGAAGAAAACTGATTTTTAAAAATGTCGCACCTGCGATTCTGGCAAATGCTTGTGTATTTTTATTCTCGGTAGTTGACGGAATATTTGTCGGAAACGGAGCAGGCAGCCGGGCTTTGGGTGCAGTAAATATTGCGCTGCCTTTTGTATTGCTGGCTCAGGCTCTTAACGCTATGGCAGGAATCGGCGGAGTGACCATTACAGCAATACGTTTCGGACGAGGCGACAAGGAGGGTGCGCAAAACGCATTTATGCACTCGTTTACTTTAAATCTTATCGTCGGCGTTGTAATAACATTATCGGGCTTAGTGTTTACAGGTGCAATATGCGGTCTGCTTGGCGCTTCGGCAAACTATTTGCCGCTGGTCAAGGAATATGTATTTTGGTATTCGCTTTTCGCCATACCCAATGCGCTTTCTTTGAATCTGCAATCTTTTTGCCGAAACGACGGTTCGCCGGGACTTGTTGCTGTTACTAATGTGATAAGCACTGCGCTTAATATTTTCCTTGACTGGCTGTTTGTATTTCCTATGCATATGGGCGTCAAGGGCGCTGCCGTGGCGACAGGCATTTCTCAGACTGTCGGTATGCTGGTGGTTTTAACTCACTATGTATTCAAAAAAGGCGATCTTCGAATTCACAGCTACAAGCCGCAGGGAAAGCTTTTCAGTAAAATAGTTTTCAGAGGTCTTCCGGAGGGTATCGCACAGTTTTCAACACCGGTCACTACGCTTTGTATGAACCATACATTAATGGCGGCTTTCGGCGATATAGGTATCAATGCGTTTGCGATAATATCCTATCTTTCTTCGTTTACAATGTCGGTATTCTTTGGAGCTTCTGAGGGAATGCAGCCGTTGTTCGGTCAGGCATATGGTGCAAAGGAAGACGACGATCTTAAACATTACTACCGTGCTGGACAGCTTATCAGTATTATAGGCAGCGCAGTCTGCGTAGCGATCTACGTTATATTTCCCCATTATCTTTGCAGACTTTTCGGCGCAGACGGAGAAACTCTTGAGTTTACGGCTATTCATATGTGGGAATATTGCTGGGGATTTGTTATTGGAAGCGTCAATACTTTGATGTCGGCTTATTTCTATTCTACAAAGCGTTCCGCTCAGGCGATAGCATTAAATATTGTCCGCAGTCTTGTTATGAATACGGTGATAATTACGTTTTTGCCGAAAATTTTCGGAAAAGCAATAGTATGGCACACATTTGGTATTTATGAAGTTTTAGTGCTTGTCATAGCGGTAATTCTTAAAAAATGTTCGGAGAAAAACGGGGTAAAATATAAATGATCGTGTAATTTGATTTTGATAAGGAGTAATACAGCTTATATGAAACAAACTCACAGTTTTACAGAAGGAAAGATTTTTTCACCGCTGATCCGATTTGCTCTTCCTGTGCTTTTAGCGTTGTTTTTACAGACTATGTATGGCGCAGTAGATCTGCTGATAGTCGGGCAGTTTGGCGGCGATATTGCAGACGTCTATGTGTCGGCAGTAGCGACAGGAAGTCAGGTCATGCAGGCGCTTACCGTTGTGATAACCGGTCTGGCTATGGGGTTGACTGTTTTTGTCGGCAAGGAGATAGGAGCAGGGCAGAGGGAAAAAGCGGGCAGAATTATCGGCAGCGGTATCTGCCTGTTTGCGATAATTGCTTTAGCGGTTACGGTAGTGATGTTATTTACAGCCCCGTCATTAGCAAAGGTTATGCACGCACCAAAGGAGGCCTTTGAGCAAACAGTTTTGTATATAAAAATATGTTCTGCCGGTGCAATTTTTATTGTTGCATATAATTTAGTGGGCAGTATTTTCCGAGGCATCGGAGATTCAAAAATGCCTCTGCTGACCGTAGCGATCGCCTGTGTTCTGAACATTGCAGGCGACCTGCTGCTGGTAGCTGTTTTTCATATGGGTGCGCAAGGTGCGGCAATAGCTACAGTATTTGCTCAGGCGGTAAGCGTTCTGCTTTCATTGGTAATAATTAAAAGACGCAAACTGCCTTTTTCGTTTTCCGCAAAAAATATACGTCCTGTCGGCGCATACATTAAGCAGATACTAAAGCTGGGAACACCTATTGCGCTTCAGGATCTGCTTGTCAATATTTCGTTTCTTGTGATAATTGCTATTGTTAATTCGCTGGGACTTACTGCCTCGGCAGGCGTAGGCGTTGCAGAGAAGCTTTGTGGATTTTTAATGCTGGTACCATCGGCTTATATGCAGTCTATGTCGGCTTTTGTTGCCCAGAACATAGGCGCAGGCAAGCCAAAGCGTGCCAAAAAGGCGCTGTTCTGCGGAATAATCTCATCATTGGCAGTAAGTGTTATAATGGCATATTTCACGTTCTTTCACGGAGATCTGCTTGCGGGTATATTTGCCAAAGACGCCGATGTTATTTCTGCGGCGGCGGACTACCTCAGAGCCTATGCCATAGATTGCCTGCTGACATCCTTCCTGTTTTGTTTTATCGGCTATTTTAACGGATGCAGTCAGACGACCTTTGTTATGCTTCAAGGCATTATCGGCGCATTCGGAGTAAGGCTTCCAGTTTCGTGGTTAATGAGCAAACAATCAGATGTTTCACTATTTCACATTGGTCTGGCAACTCCTGCGTCTTCACTGGTGCAGATCATATTGTGCGGCGTTTATTTTTGTGTGTTGGTTTTTAGGAATAAAGAAAAAAGTCAGCGCTGAGCTTTCCGAATTATTTCAACAGAGAAAGTCGAAAACTATAATCTCTCATTCAGCAATACTATCTTCAAAGAAAAACGGAGCACATCTGCGAATCTTTTCCAAAGGATCATAGTTTGTCAGAAGGTTGATAAAAACCTTGATGTAAGGATTAAAATTAACGGATATTTAAATGACAGCGTGGCAGTTTATTCGGAAAGTGAAACGGTATAGAGATGAAAAATTGGCATACGCACAGCTTTACCTGATGTGTAAAGCTAAGGTGTATGCCAATTCTTTTTTACAGAATAAAAGCAAAAAAGTCCCGAAAAATCGAGACTTTTCAAAAACGAATCTGCATAGGGTTCGTTTAGTGCGTGTGACAGGACTTGAACCTGCACAACGTGTGGCATAAGAACCTAAGGGTAATGTCACTATATTGGAGATATAATTTGCTATTTAAAAAAGTATGCTGATGTGACTCAGTTGGTGGGGTTGTATAAGGGACGGTTGTCGTTGTATGTGCTTAATCATAAATTAGTGGACGTCATAGAAAAACACGAAAAAAGCGTTCACAATACGAGGTGAGATAATCTGAGTTATACGAGAATAAAGTATTTTGCGATTTATAGCAGTCCACCAAATTGTTTCCACAAGCCGTCAGCCGGAAACCGACCGAAAAAATCAGGCGATGTAATTTTAGAAAAAGCCGTATGAATAGCATACGGGTACATAGAGTTTAGGGGCGTTATTTTTGGAAATTAATATGTTAATTATTTTTACATTTATTTATATACACTGATGTGAACTAACCCGTTCATCATCAACAGTCTCAATAATCCACTTATTGTTTTCGTAATTCAAATCGCAAAGGATATTAAACAAATATTTATCTTTAGCTATTCCTGATATAAGATAATCAATAAATTTAACAAGTTGAATAAATCCCAAAAAGAATATACCACATAAAATGGCTATCCACAGACCTGATGAGAAATCAGCATCTTTATCCATTATATTTGACACTATAGCACCTAATGGTACTAAAATAAACATTTCAGATATTTTACGATTGGCTAATGAGTATTTTTCTTTGAAATTGTGTAATATTTCTGCACACTCATTCTTCAAAGGTTCCAGTGATTTATCATCAGTTATGTCATATTTTTTAAGCCGTACAATCACATTCTTAATGTAATCTTCGTACCTTTTTAGTTTGTTATCAATTTCAGCTTGCCGTTTTTCATAGTTGTATATGATTTTTTCACTTATATTTTCTTGAAATATGGAGACCAGTATTATAATTATCATTGGAATTAGTAACCAATTATCTTTTATTGGAGAAAACATAATAATCAGTATTGCTATCAATGACACAATTACCGATATCATCATAATCCAGTATGGTAGGTTAAATAACTCTTTGATTTGCTGGAAATTTCTATACGATTTTAAATCTTCGTCTGGTTTATTTTCATTTATTTCTCTTCTAATGAAGTAATATTTAGTACTCATCTATTCCTCTCTTTCTTAAATTTCTATATGTCAAATATGCAGCATAAATAGAGTGTGGTTGTTTAAGGGTGGTTAGAGCGTATTCGCCGGATTTACACTTTTACAGTCTGGAATTTTTATTGTAAACACGCTTCCGATTCCCCCGGTACTGCTTACATAAATCGTACCGCGGTGCAGTTCTACGATTTTTTTCGCAATGGTCAGTCCAAGACCGTTTCCCTTAACTGAATGTGAAGTATCGCCCTGATAAAACTTGTCAAAAATATGTGTCGCTGTTTCCTCAGTCATACCCTTTCCACTGTCCGCAAAGGTAAAGATGATTCCATCCTGCGACTGCACCGCTTTTATATCCACTTTGCCATATTCCGGAGAAAACTTGATTGCATTGTCAATGAGATTGATCCATACCTGTTTCAGCATTTCTTCATTGCCGACTACAAAAATTTCTTCGCTGTCAAATGAAATATCAATATGCTTGTCTTCCCATTTGCTGTACATCATTGCAATAACAAGACGTATCTGTTCGCTGACATTGAACCGCTTTTTTTCAGTGAGTATCGTCTGCTGTTCAATTTTTGACAGGTTAAGTACGCTTGTGGATAATTCACTTAACCGTTCAGATTCATTGATGATAATATCAAGATATTCATTCCGTTCCTCTTCCGTTAGATCGTTATTCTTTAATATCTTCGCAAATCCCCGGATAGAAACGATGGGTGTTTTGAACTCATGGGAAAAGTTGTTTACAAAGTCCGTCCGCAGCATTTCAACACTTCCCAGTTCCTCTGCCATATGGTTGAAGCTCCTGCTGAGTTGTCTGTATTCCTTTGGACCCTGCAGATCGATCCTGATACTGTAATCCCCCTTTGAAATTTTATCAGAGGCAGCAATCAATTCACGCAGCGGTGCAAGAGAGCGATAACTCAGATACCCTGACAATACCATTCCGACGATCAGAAAAACAATGGAAAACCAGAACAACGAAAAATCCTCTATTTTTTCAACGCTTAACAATCCCACTTTATTCAGGATAAGGATTCCGCCAAGCACAATAAATAATGTAAACATCATAGCAATGCCGAATAAAAAGGCAAACATGACGGTCAGTCCGAACTTTTTTATTTTATTCATGGCAGACCACCGCCTTGTAGCCTATCCCTCTGATTGCTATAATTTCAAATTCCGCCCAGCCGGCGAAACGCTTTCGCAGACGGTTGACGTGAACATTGACTGTCGTATCCACTGTTTCCGATTCCATGCCCCATATTTCGTCCATTAGCTGCAAACGTGTAAAAATTTTATCCGGATAGGAAAGCAGCTTATACAGCAGATAAAACTCCTTCTGGGGCAGTGTCTGGCTTTGCCCGTTCTTTGAAACCGTCAGTGAATCGTAATCCAGCGTCACCTTACCGATATGCAGCTTGTGTTCATTGACAATTCTGGCTCTCCTCAGAAGTGCTTTTATTCGCAGAAGCATTTCTTCCTCATTGACAGGTTTCACCATATAATCATCTGTTCCTACAATAAAGCCCTTGCACCGTTCCTCAGGAAGCTGCTTTGCCGTAACCATAAGAATCGGCGTACTATCTCCACACAACCGTAATTGTTCGGTAAATTCATAACCATCCAATTCCGGCATCATGACGTCAAGTAATATCAGATCAATATGCTGCTTGTCCATAAGGTCTAAGGCCTCCACTCCGTTTGTCGCCTCAAAAACCTCATATCCGTTGTGTTTGAGCACTGCTTTCATCAGTTTAGCAGTGCTTTTGTCGTCCTCTGCCACGAGAATATGAAACATAACGCACACCTCCTGTTTAACTATACTTTTATTATATCATAAAAAATAAACTGAAAATTAACTGCATCAGAAATTTCACCTGAATTTCACAAAAGCAATCCGAAAGTTAATTTTCAGTTTCTCAAAGTGCGATAAAATATCCTTGTCAACAAAACAAAAAACACCGAAAGCGTAAAGGAGGCATTTCATGAAATATATCGAAGTTGACAATCTGACCAAGGACTATGGTCATGGACGAGGTATCTTTTCCGTATCGTTCCATGTCAATCAGGGAGAAGTCTTCGGATTTCTTGGTCCAAATGGTGCGGGAAAAACGACGACCATACGTCATTTAATGGGATTTTCAAAACCGCAAAAGGGTTCTGCAAAAATCCTCGGAATGAGATGCGACAGAAAAAGCAATGAGATTCTTGCGAATGTAGGCTATCTTCCGGGGGAAATTGCCTTCCCCAATGCAGCAACGGGTATGGATTTTCTAAAATGTCAGGCAAAGTTTCTGGACTTGCATGACTTATCCTATGCCAAAAAACTCATAGAGCGTTTTCAGCTTGACCCGAATGCAAACTTAAAACGTATGAGCAAGGGTATGAAACAAAAAACTGCAATCGTCAGCGCATTTATGGCAGACCCGGAAATTCTTCTGCTGGACGAAGCTACCACAGGTCTTGATCCGTTGATGCAGGACAGCTTCATTGAACTAATTCATGAAGAAAAAGCACGGGGCAAAACGATATTCATGAGCAGTCATATGTTTGATGAACTGGAAAGTACCTGCGACAGAGTTGCCTTTTTAAGAGAGGGACGAATCATTGATATTGTTGATATGTCCACCATTCAAGGAAATGAAACAACGAAAAAATTTAAAATTGAGTTTCTGACTCATAATGATTATCTTAAATTTATTAATTGCAAATTTGAGATCGACCGTGTTCAGGATAAGTATAATCAAGTGACGATCAGCGTTCCCGATGGAGAGATCAATCGCTTGATAAAGGTGCTATCGGAAAACAATGTGAAATTCGTAACTCAAATTCCTTACACGTTGGAAACCTATTTTAAAAATAAATACAGCAATAAGGAGGCTGTTTAAATGAGTAAAACACTTATAAAACAAACATTAAAATCCAATTTTGTCCTTTGGTTTGTTATGACTGCGATCATGGACGCCTGTCTGGTTCTGATAGTGAAAGTCGGAATGGACGAGGCGGCGGCAGCTCAGGCATATTACGCACTTCTGCCGGGACTTTTCTCAGCAGTCTATATAATCATCACTGCCAACAAGCTTTTAGCATCTCAGGTAGATAAAGGTTCTATGGCGTATGTTTTGTCAACACCGATAAAACGTTCTACGGTAGCACTAACTCAGATGATATTCTTTGTGGTATCGCTGTTTCTGATGTTTGCAACCACAGCGGCAACACATATCATAACGGCTAACGCTACAAACAGCAGCTGCGATGTTGCTCTTGTTCTGAAAATCAATCTTGGCGTATTTCTTCTTTCTCTGGCATTCAGCGGAATCTGCTTCCTTGCATCGGCAGTATTCAATTTTTCCAAATATGCCATTGGCGTAGGCGGCTTTTTTGTCGGCGGATTATTACTGATGAAACTGATGAGCTCTTTTTCAAAAGAATCGGGAGATATGTTGTCTTATATGGGAAAATGTACAATTGCCAGTTTGAATGATACTTTCTCTGTTCTTGCGGGAACTTCGGATTATATATGGAAATTCGCAGTACTGGCAGGGATAGGACTGCTTACATACCTAATTGGAATATGCGCCTTTTCAAAGAAAGATATGCCACTTTGATTTGCATGACTATATTAAAATAAGGAAGGAGTTGACTTTTACATGAAAACTGTGATAAAGTTCGGTACTTTTATTATAGCTGTTATATTATCCATGACAATACTACGTAAATTATATCGGAGTCATCATAGTCATTAAATTCTTATAGAAATCGGGACCTATACTGCTTGAAATTAATTATCAAAAAGATTTTTGAATATTTCCAGCAATACAGGTTCTGTTGTATTGTCAATCTTTGCGAAAGAGGTGTTAGCCAGTATGCCAAAGAAGAAAAATCCAAAAAGGAGCAATACAATACATCTTTTTCTTGCCCAAAAACTGATAAGTCATTCTCTTGGAAAAAGAATTATCAAAGAAGAAATGTTCCGTGCTGAGTTTTTTGCATACATGAGTTTGATTATTAATTCTTTGTATGCGATTGTTCAGCTTGTATCAAGTATCATCTATCATTCTTTTTGGTTTGGCGCTCTGGCAGTATATCATATTCTGCTTGCAGTAATGCGTTTTTTATTGCTCCGACCTGACCGTTCCGGCACTTTTCGGCGGGATTATAAAACCGAGCTGTGTCGTTATCGCCTTTGCGGAGTGGTTCTGCTCCTGATGACTCCGGTATTTGCAAGTATTCTGATCATTGTTATACATAAAAACAGTCATGCCGAATATGCCGGTTTCTTGATTTACCTTGCAGCAATTTACGCCTTTTCCAAAATCGTTGTTGCTATAAAAAATGTAATTAAATTCAGAAAATGTGGAAGTCCTGTTTTGTCTGCGGCAAAAATTATCAGTCTGATTGCCGCCATGATATCCACATTAACGCTGGAAACGGCGATAATTTCGCGGTATGGCAGTATGGAGAATCCTGTGTTTTATCAAGGTATGATCGGAACATTCGGCGGTGCGGTTTGTGTATTTGTATTAATAACAGCTATATTTATGATCGTTCGTGCAAATGAACGAATGAAAGAATATTCACGTCATAGTTGACATACCCCGTCTCACCATGCCATGTTTTAACTGCATAACTTACCCATATCGCAAAATGTAATTGTCTGTGCAAAACAGAAAAATGTTTTGGAGAGCCTTGACAAACATATTAAAATGATATACCATAGAATTGGGAAAAAGCTCGTAAAGATTAAAAAGTCTTTGCGAGCTTTTTTTCTTACGAAATTTATGCAGTTAATTGATACAGTTCGAATACAATAAAAGTATGAAAAGGAGGTTTGATAAAAGGTCGGAAAGTCTTGGCTTGCACTGGATATGTGCTTGTCAATAGCGAAAGGAGAAAAAGTCTTAGGTCAGAAAACAACAAAAGGAACTGCATTGTACTTGTGTTTGGAAGATAGCTACGTGCGAATCCAAAATCGTCTTTATGAAATTACGGATGAGCCTACCGAGAGATTGCATTTTGTAATCATGTCTGAAACAAGCGGTAACGGTCAGCGAGTAATTATTCTGAAATATGATAAAAACAGTGACACCAGTGACGGTAAAAATCTCATGCCCGAAGCAGTTACATTTACTGACTCTGCTGTCACTGAAATGAGTTCTGAATGTTTCGAAAAGTCTTTAAATACGTTGCTTGAGCGTGATGGTGAAAATCAAAAAGATAAAAATTCTACTGACCCTGTCAGCAAGGTTACTGTCCCTGTCAGCTTGATATGTTGGTTATGCACAAATCCTCGATTTGCCGAATAACGACGAAAGTGAAATATTTCATCGCAAGTTAAAGTCTTGGCGTCAAAGCCACCATGACGCTCACAGCGGACAGCAAAGCTGACCGCAAAAGTGCCGAAAATACGCAGTTTTCGCATAGGTCTTGTGCATATTTTCGGCAGTCGAGTAATGGTGTCAAAATGCGGCTTTTCCCGAAAATCATGGGTCGCAGGAGCAAAAAACTGCGTATTTACGGCGTGTATTCGGGCGTTGCTGATGACGTCAGACAAAATTCAAGAAAGGACTGTTTAAAATGATCGGAAAGAAATTCAAAAGCAAAACAACTGGAAAGGCATCAAGGAGGGCGATAACACAATGCCAAGACAAAGAGAAATTCCAAAAATCAACACCGTCGCTGTGGTGTACAATGGCGATAGAAAAACATTCGATACATTCATTGAATCCATGATAAACGACTATTTGAATTCAGATAGTATGCCCAAATGCTCTGACTCAGATTTTATTAATAAGGTAGAAATTATTGATATAACAGCGTGATTGCTGGACTTTCAGGTCGTCTTGTGGTAGTGTCAAATCTGAACATAGTTCAGATAGGTAACGCAGACACACCATGGCGTGCCTGTCAAAGCTAAAGGAGGTCGATATTTTATGAGAGCATGGCTATACTACCGCCTGTCCAGAGATGAAGACGGAGAAATGAACAGTCTGCAAAATCAGCGGCAGATACTTGTAGATTACGCAGAGCAAAACGATTATGAAATCGTTGGAGAAAGTTTTGATGACAACGTTTCCGGAATGACTTTCAATCGTAAAGGCTTGGGAGAACTTGAAATTGCGGTTGACGAGGGAAAGATTGATGTAGTCCTTGTCAAAGATTTAAGCCGATTAGGACGTCACAGAACGCAGACGGAACTGTTCATTGACCATCTGCGACAGAACAACGTCAAGGTCTATTCCGTAACTGAGGGAATAGACAGCTTCAACGAGAATGACGATTTATTAATAGGATTCAAGCAGATTTTCAATGACTTTTATGCCAAAGATATTTCGAAGAAAGTCCGCAGCGGAATCCGTCAAAAACAAAAGTCAGGGCTCATTGTTAATCTTCCGATGGGATATTACAAGGATAAAAATACTGATGAGGTAAAAATCGACGAGTCTGCCGCAGAAATAGTAAGGGAGATTTTCAGCCTTTACATAAGCGGTCATGGGCTTGTTGCAATCGCTAAAATAATGAACAGCCGAGGTATAAAATCTCCCGAATATTATTCTCATCGAAAAATTGGAGCACAGCGAACAGAAATGTGTAAAAAGTTTTTGTGGGCACAAACCACTGTAAAAAGAATTATTCAGAATGAAATCTATACGGGAACGCTTGTAAACCACAAGACTGTTACAAGCAAGATATACAAAACAAAATCCATAATCGCGAGGAAGACCGCTACCGACATGAAGATTTTCTGCCGCCAATTATTGATAAACAGACGTGGGAACAAGCGCAAATTTTACTTGCTTCTCGTCTAAAAACAGGAGCAAGGGCAAGCGAAGATAAGGTTATCCACCGCTATTCGGGAATGATAAAATGTGCCGAAT
>JBJERC010000028.1:0-13752 GCA_051882075.1 Oscillospiraceae bacterium
ACATTTCTGACTGCCTTTCCGGTTCAAACAGCGGCTTTATTCCCGACAACATACATTACAACAATGCTACGCTGAAAAAGATATGGGCGAAGATTTGAGCAGAGAACTTCCCTCCCCTGTGGTTTATCGGGGGAGGGGGATTTTGAAAATAATGCAAGGAGGCAAAACATATGGAACTAACAGAAAAGAATGAGGTTATGAAAAAAGAAACAATAAAGTATTCGGGGAGAACTCTCAAAGAGATCTGCGAAATCGCACAAGAAGAATTTTACAAAGCTAATGGATATTATCCCACACCGGAACAGGCAGTTGAATTAACGAACGAGGCAAGGCGGGAGATAGCTGAAGAGAGGGAAAAGGAGAGGCAATATAAGGAACAATGAAATCACTCAAATGCCTAACGCCTTTCTTGACAACAAAATAATAATGCATAAGATTGTCAGGCATATTTTATTACAAAATATTTTAAGAGGGTGAGAAATTTGAATCTATTTGATATCGTAAACGATAGTTTTTCAAGCCGTTAAGCGGGAAAAACAAAGAATATTATGCCGCAGTAATTATTCTTTTATGGGATATCTGCAAGGATTCTCCCACATACAGTTCGGACAAGGAATTCCTTATTTCAGAAATCGAATCATATTTCTGGGGGATAAATATAGATAACTATGAAGAAGACGATACAGAAGACTCAATTTACTCAGACGGCTTGGATAAAGTCCCCCGTAAATTAGCAAAGAAATATATAGACCGTCTGATAAAATATGGTTGGCTTGATGAAAGGATAGATGGTTATCAATCCGACACTATGTTGTCTTTTAATGCCGTATCAATAGCCATATCCGGCACTTTTAAAAATATTCTTAATCCAAGATTGATCACCTACAAAGGAAAACTGTTCAAGGTTTCATCGCTTCTTAACGAAATAGATAAACAATCTACCCCATATGAAACAGTACTGCGCGAAGTATATGACGATATGAATAATCTGAACAATTCTTTGCGAAACCTGGGCGCTTCGATTGCAACATATATTGATAACCTCACCAAAAACAAAACTCCTCAAGAGGTTCTTGACTTATTCAATGAATATGAAGATAAAGTCGTGGTAGCGTCCTATCATAGATTTAAGACAAGCGATAATCTGTTCAACTATAAATCGAATATTCTGGAACAGCTTGATTATTGCAGAGATATGGGTCTTTACAAATTAGCCGAGGATTGTGCCAATGTGGAAAAGATCGATTATGACAAAGCCCGATTACTTGTTATGACAATGATCGACGATATAGAAAATGCTGTGAAAAATATGTCTGATATCATGAGAGAAATAGACAAACAGCATATTTTGTACAGGAGCCGTGCAGTACAGCGGGCACAGTTTTTGCTGATCAATGACAGCAGTATAAAAGGCAAGATCAACAGTCTTTTAAAATACTATTCACTGACAATATCTAATGAGCAGGATCTGTTTAACGACGACGACTCGATCGTGAGCTGCTGCATTAACATTACTCCGCAGGCGGGATTTTCCCGTGAATTTATTTCCGAACCGATCATACCGAAAAAGCCTACGCCTATCGAACCTATTCCCTTGTCAAATCCCATTTCTGAAAAGGAGCTGCTTGAAGAACAAGCTAAACTTTTACAGTATGTTCAAAATGCAACGACAATCGAGAATATTAATATTTTTGCTCAAAAAGCTCTGGAAAATTCAGAAGCATCATCTGCCTCGGCAATCGCCGAAAAATATCCAACCGATTTTGCAAAAATAATCTGTATGCACACTTACTCTGAAGCGTCAGAATCCAGATATGTTTTTGAGCCTCTTGGCAAAAAGATAAAAAAATGCGGATATGAATTTGAGGACTATATGATCAGAAAGAAGGTATAAAAATGGATACAAAAACAAGAGAAAATGTCGCCAACTATTTGCTTAATCACTGCTTTGTCCCATGCGATCTCGATTCAACAAGGGAGAAATACTATACGATCGTTAATAACCAGCAAGAGTTTTCGGAAATCTTCAAACCGATCGGATATTCGCTTATCATACACCCGGCGCCTCTGAGAATCGTCCAGCTTGTTAACAACCATGAGGGAAATCAGATCAGACTTAAAAAATACGAAAGCATAATAACGCTTATCCTGCGTTTGCTTTATATCGAAAAAAGAGAATGCTTACCGGGGAAAGATGAAAATGTAAAGGTTTCCGTTGAAGATATAGAGCAAAAATATAATACGCTTAATTTGCCAAGAAGGCTTGATCAGAAAATGCTTGAAAGCGTATTTAAAGAGTTAAAAAAATATAATATTGCATTTCCTGTAAATAAACTTAGTGACGCTTCATCGGAAATAATCATAATGTCCACTGTAATGTTGGCATTGCCCGATAGAAAAATTACCGAAGCTTACGAAAACACACAAGCATTTTTATACAAATATTCAAGCGACAAGGAGGAGATCAGGAATGTTGAAGATGACAAGATTAAGATTGATCAACTGGCATAATTTTGTGAACGACTGTCTCCCTGTTGAATGGATCACACTTATTATCGGAACAAATAGTGTGGGAAAAACAACTATAATGGACGCAATCAGATACTGTCTTACAACAAACAAGGACTTCAATTCTGTCGGAAACAAAAACAGCTGCCGTACTCTTCAAGGATCAGTCCATGCCAAACAGCACATAAGCGGACGTTTCAGCCGTCCGGGGCACACCGTTTCATACATCGGATGCGAGATTTTCGATTCTGAGATTCAAAAAAATTTTGTTATAGCGGTAAGAATCGAATCCGAATCTCCCGAAAAAGAATTAAGGCATATCCTGCAGGATTGGTATATATCAGCACCTGGAATAAAGCTTGAAGATATTCCGTTTATTGATGAAAAAACAAATACGCCAAATGACAGAACAAAATTCAGGCTCCCGGACAACAAGCTGAAAATGTGTATATCTCAGAAAGACGCCAAAGCAAAAATATGCAGAGTGCTTGGCATCGGAAATCCCGGAATGGGAAATGAAATGAACAGAAATGCAGAAAAATTTCTAAGCGTTTTTCATATGGGGACAAGCCTTGACGGGATCTCGGATATCAGAGATTTTATATACGCATATATTCTGCCAACGCCTGAAGTTAATCCCGAAGAATTGGATCTGGACCGCCGGAAGCTGGAGGAAATGCAGGATGTTCTGAACGTGTCGATCAAGAAAAAGGTACTTCTAAATGAAATTAATACCGCTTTTAATGAGGCTTTTGAAAAGCAGAGAGATGTTGATATAAATGACGGCTATATACGTTATGCGGAAATGATGGACGCAAAAGAAGAAATCTCCCTTTGCTCCGGCAAAATCGAACACGCCCGTAATCAAAAGAGCAATCTGGATAAACAGCGCAATACGCAAATACAGAACAGAAAAAAAGCGTCTGACGATCTTACAGAAGCGCAGAAAAAATATGACGACTCTGACGACGGTAAAAAATTGGAGTTTTTAAACGATCAAAAAATCCTAACCGAGTCCGAATATAAAACAGAAATATCAAATCATCAAACCTTTGAAAAATCGCTTAATGAACTCAATGAACTATGCAATAAAATGAGATCAATTCAGATCGACGTCAGCGGATATCCTTTTGAACATACCGAAAACGCAGAAATATACAGCACGGCTAAACGATCTTTGCTGTCTTTTAATGAAACAATGAATGAGATCTATTATAATTCTATCGCCGAGAAGGAGCGGTTTAAAACACGTCTTAACGAGCTTTACGATAAAATAAAAACTTTAAAAAGCGGAAAATTTGTTTATCCCGACAATAACAGGGCTGAACAGGTTAAAAGTATTGTAAACAAAGCTTTAGAAGATGCCGGCATGACGCCGGACGCTAAGATTTTATGCGATCTTCTTCAAATGAACGAAGACCACTGGCAAAATGCTGTCGAAGTTTGTCTTGGCAGGAGACGTTTTGATATTATCGTGTCTCCCGAACATTATTCAATTGCAAAACAGGCGTTTATAACAAACAGAGCTTTTTGCAGGGGAATCTCTTTAGTTGACACTCCATCTCTGATAAGAGACAAATCCGTAATTAAAGACCCGGACAATGACGAACTTGGATATAAAGTCGCCACCGAAAACCGATATGCAAGGCTATATGTCAATACTTTGCTGTATCAGATTCATTGCTGCGAAAACTCCGATGATATTGAAAAGTATCCGAAAAGCATTACACATGACTGCATAAGACACATTTACTATCGCACCGAATGTATCAACACTGTAGAATTATATATCGGTCTGAACGCTAAAAAATCACAGCTTGAAGCCGCTGAAAGAGAGCAGAAGGAAATTCTGAAAAAGCTTGAAATAAACAAGCTGAATTCAAAAACGCTCGACTTGATATTGAAAAGCTATAACAAAATCATAAACGATGCAACATTTGAAAATCTCTGCAATCATTGTTGCTCTCTTGGTAAATCAAAAAAGCTGTATGAAGAAATCAGGGCGATCCAGAGACAAATTGATGACTTGAACGACAACCCTCTGATAAAAGCGATGTTTGACCTGATCAAGAGCTGTCAAAAAAAGCTTGATAACATCTTTGAGAGCATCAGCGAGTTAGACCGAAATATCGGCAAGGCTAATGATATACTCAAAAATGAATCAGAAAGGCTTCCCGTGCTTGAGAAAAAGAAACTTGATTCCGAAGAAGAGTTTGATATTTTCTCTGAAAAATTTCCGCATCTTATTGATTATGTAAAAACAAAGTACGATGAAAACTCTAAAACAAAATGTTCGAAGGAAATTGTAACAAATCAGAAAAAGTATCATAATCAGCTTATAGCGGCTGTGGAAAGAGTAATCAACGACAATCTTGTTCCAAAACAGAGGGAATATAATCGGACTTATTCAACCGATTTTCCGGAGGGAATTGAAAGTTTTAGGAAATTCAGTGAGCTATACAATTCCCTTTTGAACATAGAGCTTGAAAAAAACATAGAGAGTGTCCGTCAAGCCAAAGAAAGATGTAAAGAACGCTTCCGTTCGGAAATTCTTTACCGTCTTAAAGATGACATCTTAAACACAAAACGTCAATTTGCCGAACTTAACAGGATACTTGCAGGTTTAGAATACGGCGAAGAAAGCTATCGCTTTGAAGTCGAAGGGAGCTCCAACCCTGAGCTTAGCATATTCTACGATGTTATAATGAGTCAGAACAATGCCGAAATAGATTTATTTAACATTGGTAATATTGACACCGAGATCTTTGAAAATCAGATCGATGAGCTGATGAACAAAATAATGGCAGATATTGAGGCTGCGTCTAAGGCAAGAGTCGAGGGCAAAAGATTTGACGAAAAGGCATGGTCTAAATATGCGGATTACAGAACCTATCTTGATTATGACATAAAAATCACAAGCAATACTACAGGAGAATATACCTATTTGTCCAAAGTCAACGGAGAAGGCAGCGGCGGAGAAACCCAGGCTTCGTTTTATGTTGCAATATGTGCATCTCTTTTGCAGATATACAATCAGAGCAAAAACAGCATTCGTCTGGTATTGCTTGATGAAGCGTTCAGCCATATGACGCCCGACAGAATAAAACCGATGATCAAAATGTTCAAAGAGATGAATTTACAGGTTATACTGATCTCCACTGCAGAAAAATGTACAGAAATACAGCCGTTCTGTGACAGCATATATTCTGTAATACGCAAAGGTTCAAAGAATTCAGTAATGTCTTTTATCGAAAATGGAGAAGCTGATTATGTACGAGAAAAAAATACTGTCTGAACTAATTGACGTCCTTGAGAATCGAACAAACCCCGAAAGTATCAGAGCCGTATATTATGACTTGAAAAAGAAGCAGCCGGAATATTATGATACTCACGACGATACCGCATTTAACGAAATTAATTCAGGAATAGAGCATCTGCTTACAAATATGTTGATTATTGCTAAAAAAGATAATCTCGGCTATTACAATAAAATACGCCTCAATTGTGATAAGATCAGCGAGGCATATGCTTATCTTGAACGGATCCCCAAAAACATTGCCAGAAACAAGCAGGCGGAGATCTTAAAGCGATATATGGAAACAGATACAAGCAATGAACTTTTGAACAGATACTGTTTGGCACAGCTTGACAGACTTGATCAAGGAAAACCTCCGGAAAACAAAATCGGGGATGACTGCGACAGGCTTGACGATATTCTCATGGTTTTAAGTGCAATTACAAAGCTTGAAAAAGAAACATATATCCGTAATTTTTCCGAAGCGGTATTTCATGACTCCAAAAAGTTCCAGAAGCTAAGTAGTACGATTACATCGATACTGAAAAATTATAGTAATGAACCAATTGAAGAAAACAGAAAAATCCTTGAATGGTTCAATCTGTTTGAAAATCCGATATACCTATATGTAAAGGGTGAAGCGGTCATACACTATATTGACGGCAGGCTCGATGTAAATGCAGTAAACGGCGGAGTTGCTATATCTCCGTCGTCTATCGGCAGTATACAAAAAATAGAGATCCTTAGCGGCAAGGTCATGACGGTAGAAAATCTTACAACATATCACGATACCGACTGCACTGATTCGGTAGTAATTTATCTTGGAGGATTCCACAATACTGTCAGAACATCACTTCTGAAAAAGATATATGCAGAAAACAAAAACGCCGATTATTATCACAAAGGAGATATAGACATTTATGGATTTCTGATCCTTGAAAATCTAAAAGAAAAGACAGGAATACCTTTCCGGTCATATGAAATGGATCTTGACACATTGATCAAGTGCTTCAGATCCGGACATACAAGACCGCTAACCAAAGATGATATAAAACAGGCAAATAATCCGCAGCTGCGTCAATACAAGGAAATTATTGATTTTATGCTGGAACACAACTGCAAAGTTGAACAAGAATGTTTTGAAGCGATGAAACTGAATTTGTAAATTGACTATGACATTATTAGAGTCATGCAAGACTCACCTTGTATTCGGACACATTTTTTTGCTGTCTTAACTGAGTTATTCTATTGCTGATATCTTTTTCGGTCATAATAGTTTTCCTTTCGTCAGAATACTTACTATACCTATTATAATTAATTCATTGCTATATTAATTACAGAAAACGTTCGTTAGCTTTGACGTGACAGCAGGCTCAAATACAAATATTGTGCCTAAAAGCTGTAGAAATCAGAATTTGGAGGAGAAAAATGAACGGAATAATTTTATATCAAACAAAATATGGCGCAACAAAGAAATATGCAGACTGGATCTCGGAAGAAACAGGTTTTTCCTGTGTTGAAACTAAAAAGGCAGTAATTGACGATATCGTAAAGTATGATACAATTATTTTAGGCGGCGGAATTTATGCTTCGGGAATAGCCGGTTTATCATTTCTGAAAAAGAATATAAAACAGCTGTCAAATAAGAAGATAATCGTATTTTGCTGCGGCGCTTCTCCGTATGAAGAAAGCGCTTTTCAGCAGATCAAAAGCTTTAATATGAAAGATCAATTAGCTGATATTCCTTTATTCTATTGCCGAGGTTCATGGGATATGGATTCAATGTCATTCAAAGACAGGACTTTGTGCAGTATGTTGAGAAAAGCAGTATCGAAGAAAGACCCTGCTGAATATGAGGTTTGGGAAAAGGCTTTAATGGCTGCCGGAGATGAAAAATGTGACTGAACGGATAAGGAATATATTAAGCCTATAATCGATTGCCTTGGAGTATAAATTCCTATCAAGCGTTTTTGTATAATTGTATTATGAACAGAGTGATAAACCGGGATTGCGGAGGAGAATAATATTGAAAATCGAACGAGCTTATGAAGAAGACGCAGCAAAGCTGTTAGAAATCTACGCCCCTTATGTCGAAGAAACGGCTGTTTCTTTTGAATATAAAGTACCGTCTGTCGAGGAATTTGCAGAACGAATAAGGACTGTATCTTCTAAATATCCTTATATAAAAGCAGTGGATAATAACGGGGAAATTCTTGGATATGCGTACGCAGGAGCGTTTAAGGGCAGAAGCGCTTATAATTGGTCCGTGGAAACAACAGTTTATGTCAGAAACGATCGTCGGCAGTCGGGTATAGGCAGAGCGCTTTATGAATGCCTCGAAAAATCATTACAGCAAATGGGCGTGTTGAATTTAAATGCCTGTATTGCATTCACAGCTGAGCCGGATGAATATCTGACAAATGACAGTATGCTCTTTCATCAGAAACTTGGGTACGAGCTTGTCGGAACATTTCATAAGTGCGGTTATAAGTTTAATAAGTGGTACGATATGATTTGGATGGAAAAGATCATCGGAAAACATGGTACAGATCAGCCTTGCGTAAAATTCGGGGAATGGACAATATAGAGATAGATACCGGGCTGTAAATAAACTTTCCGGTTTACAGGCGTCATAATTTCCTGCAAATTACTATTCAATGTGAAAAATTTTTTATAAAGACGTATTTGAAAAGAGGTTATGTGTATAATGAATAAGAAAATCACAATTCGTCCGGAAGAACATAAGGATTATAAGAGTATTATTTCTCTGATCTTGCGTTCGTTCCGGGAAGGAACCGACTATTCCGACGGAACAGATATTATTGCGTTAGTAGAAGAGATCAGAGATTCGGAATACTATATACCTGAATTGTCATTCGTTGCGGAATTAGATGATAAAATAGTAGGTCACTTTTTGTTTTCAAGATTTCCGTTATCTCCTGCAAAAGAAGGCGGACACGGTGATGCGGCAAACACGGAAATAGTAATGTTAGCGCCTGTGTCCGTTCATGCTGATTATTTCCGTCAGGGAATCGGAACTGCTATGCTAACTATGGGAATTGAGAAAGTAAAAGAAATGGGCTTTAAAGGAATAACCGTTGAGGGAAATTATAAGTTTTATAATCAGGTCGGGTTTAAAACATCATCGGAATTTAACATTTTCCCGACAAGTGGTATTCCAATGGAAGAACCCAGGTGCATGATGTGTCAGGAAACATACAAAGGTTCATTGGACGGCATACATGGTTTTATTGTTTATGATATGTATTTCAATGCGTGAAGATGCATATCGAACAGATAAAAAGCGAGATGAAAATTATGTTAAAGATAGCTGAATGCAGTGATATCTCAAAAATACAAAAATATTATAAGTATGTTGCTGATAACACTGAAAACATGGATAAATACGGCAGATGGATATACGGTCAGCACCCGACGGACGATATGATAGAAGGGTATATCGTTGATGGGGATATGTATTTTGCCGAGGAAAACGGAATGGTAATTGCGGCGGCGGCGGTAACGTTTTTTCAGAATACGGATTATCATTCGGTGCAATGGAACGTCGACGCCAAGGACGACGAGGTTGCAGTTATACATATTCTTTGTATTCACCCGAAAAAGCAGGGCTGCGGTCTTGCGAAGAAAATTGTAAAGGAAATAACAGATCTTGCGAAAACGAGACATATGAAAGCTGTCAGATTAGACGCATTATCCTGCAATACACCGGCTCACAAATTGTATGAAGATTCAGGCTTTATAAAATGCGGAACTCAGAATTGGTATGCAAGCAATACGGGATATATTGATTTTTATTTATACGAGCTGGTATTGGACTAATAGAGAGTTCAGAACAATGGGTAGGTCAACAGTTTCAATTTTGAGGAGAACTACAATGAATGAAAATATCATAGCAAATCTGACTGCAAAAAATGATAAATATGCGTGTGCTTTTGCCGATAAAATTATTTCGGAAAGTCGGGAAACGGATAAATGGTACAGATATTTCGATGAATTCGCCTCGCTGCTTAACCATCCGAAATCACTTGTAAGAAATCGTGCATTGTATATTCTTGCGGCGAATGCCGAATGGGATAATGAAAATCGTTTTGACTCCGTCATATCTGATTTTCTCACGCATATAACCGATGAAAAGCCGATCACCGCCAGACAATGCATAAAAGCTCTTGCACAAGTAGGTCTTGCAAAGCCGCAGTATATTCCAAGAATATTGTCGTGCCTGCAAAATGCCGATTTATCAAAGTACAAGGACAGTATGCGTCCGTTAATTGAAAAGGATATTGCAGAAACTGAAAGGATATTGACGGAGAATATATAATATTTTCAGGTCTGCGTTACGGTGGGAGGACGTTGTTTTCAAATTAAAAAGGAGCATTATCATGAATAACAGACATTTTACAGTTTGCGGAATCGTTGAAATAAGCGGCAAGGTCTTGCTTGTGCGGCACACCTATGGAATTGCAAAAAACAGGATATTACTGCCCGGAGGATTTGTGAAGGAAAACGAACTGCCTACCGTTGCTGTTCAACGGGAAATTTTCGAAGAAACAGGAGTCACAGCGAAAGCAAGCTCGATAATCGCCATGCAGTTCAAGCCCGAACAGTGGTGTGCAGTTTTCGTAATGGACTATATTTCGGGAACACCGAAATCAGACGGCTATGAAAACAGCGAGGTGCTTTTGCTTACACCCGAAGAAGCTGTTGAACGTGATGATATTACAAATATGAGCAGAGAAATTTTAAAGGCGTATATTGGTGAACATTCAAGGCTTGCAAAGGGCAGCTATATTCCCGTTTCCGCCGACAAGGACAGCTATGCGATTTTCGGGGTATGAATTATAATACCGGAGTTGTTTTTTAACTGTCAGACGAAAAGTGAGGAGAAGAAGTATGAACAAAAACGACTTGATAACCGAATTCAAAAATATCGGAATAACCGAGGGAATGACGCTTGAGGTCCACAGTTCGCTAAGCAAGTTCGCTAAGCAAGTTTGCTAAGCAAGTTTGCTAAGCAGTTTCGGATATGTGGAGGGCGGCGCTGATGCGGTAATAGAAGCCCTTATGGAATGTGTGGGTGTAACAGGAAGTATTTTTATGCCTGCTTTAAGACTAAGTCCGCCTATGGAGCTGACAGAGAATGACAGGAAATTGGGGCTTACCGTCAAGATAAAAGTTCTGCCCGAAAATGCGCCGAGAACGGATATGGGGCTAATCGCTGACACGTTCAGACAGAGAGAAGATGTTATTACGGGAAAAGGAATAATAAGAACTTCGGGCTGGGGTGTTCATGCTGAGGAAGCGGCAAAGGGCGGTCTTGATTATGCTATACATAACGGCGGAATGGCTTTGATGCTCGGTGTTGATATTTACAAACTGACTGCTATGCACTATATGGAGGATCTGCTTCCCCAGGAGATAAGCGGAATTTTTGCACCCGGCGAGAAGGTGTCGGAAATTTATCCGCCTGACGAATGGTTTATTGAAACGGGAGAACCGCCCGTTAAGCCTTGGTACACCATACAGAATATGGCGTACGAAAAGGGGCTGATCAAGGACGGGTATATAGGAAAATGCAAGTATATGTTTTTTAATATTCTTGATGTTGTGAGTATTTACAGGGAAGAATTACAAAATGATCCGTTTAAGCTATATGGGCTTGATAAATAAGAAAACGGGTTTTAAAATACTTTATCCCAAACAGTAAAATATGTTACTGATTACTTGATGAAAAGCAAGAGTTGGATTGCTGATGAAAAAATAAAAACCCTCCACTATACCACCAGACTTTTGTTTGGTGGTATAATTACTTTATCACGATTGAGGAGGAAAGGCTATGAATGTGATAACCGTAAATAATCTTACGAAAAAGTACGGAAGTTTTACCGCCGTGGACGATCTTAGCTTTAAGGTCAGGAAAGGAGAAGTGTTCGGTTTGCTGGGAGCAAACGGCGCAGGAAAAAGCACTGCTATCGAATGTATTTTAGGAACAAAATCCGCCGACAGCGGAACAGTTTCAGTTTTTGGAAAGGAACCGAGAAAATGCAGAAAAGAACTGTTTCATAAGATAGGCGTGCAGTTTCAGCAGTGCGACTATCAGCCTGAGATCAGAGTATCCGAGCTATGCGAGGAAACAGCCTGTCTTTACAAAGCACCTTCCGACTGGAAAGAACTTTGCAGACGATTCGGAATAGGTGATAAGCTCAATACTGCCGTAAAAGCACTTTCGGGCGGCGAAAGACAGCGGCTGTTTATCGTCCTTGCACTTATTCCGGACCCTGAGCTTGTATTTCTTGACGAGCTTACAACGGGTCTTGACGCAAAAGCACGCAGAGGCGTATGGAAGATCCTGTCCGATCTGAAAAGCAACGGCTTGACTATTCTGCTGACCTCGCATTTTATGGACGAGGTGGAAACACTCTGCGACGAGATTTGTATTATAAGTCAAGGAAAAGCAGTTTTTCAGGGTACGGTCGAACAGGCAAAGCAAGCAAGCGGATGTGAAAAATTCGAGGACGCATATCTTGTTCTTTCAGGTGAGGAGGCAGAAGAATGAAATCATTTGCAACATTATTTAAGAACGAATTGAAGCTGAATATACGAAATATGAATATGGTTATTTTTGCGGTAATTATGCCCCTTGTTATTCTGATAATTCTCGGAATGATCTACGGGACGAAGTCTGCCACAGACGGTGCAGATTTCACTTTTATTGAACAGTCCTTCGGCGCATTATGCACGATAAGCATATGTGCAGGAGGCTTAATGGGACTGCCGCTTGTTGTGGCAGAGTACAGAGAACGAAAAATACTAAAGCGTTTTCAGGTCACTCCGATAAGTCCGTTAATGCTGCTTTTTGTAGAATTTTCAATTTATGTCGCATACTGTATCGAATCTATGATCCTGCTTATTCATGTGGCGATGCTGATATGGAATGTGAGGATCAAGGGTTCTCTTATAGCATTTCTCGGAAGCTGGCTGCTTACAATGGTATCTACCTTAAGTATCGGAGTAATGGTCGGAGGTGTTGCGAAAAATTCAAAGAGCGCAAGCGTTATCGCAGCTGTTTTATATTTCCCGATGCTGATTTTTTCGGGTGCGACGCTTCCTTTTGAAGTAATGCCCGCAGCTATGCAAAAAATTGTAAGCTTTTTTCCGCTGACGCAGGGTATTCAACTGATGAAATCAACCTTTCTTGGTTTGCCGACAGAAAACGCCCTGATCCCTGTCGCAGTTATGTCAGCCGTTACGATTATCTGCACAGCGATCGCAGTCAGATTTTTCAGATGGGAATAAAAAATTACGCTTGTTAAGCAGAGAATATTTCTTGACAATTAAAAATAAAAGTGATAGACTATTTTTACGGCAAAAAACATGAAAAAGAACAGGAGGCAATATTATGGAACCAATAAAGATCCGAGGTCTTAAACAGAACAACCTGAAAAACATTTCACTTGATATCCCTAAGAACAAAATTGTTGTTTTTACGGGTGTTTCGGGTTCGGGAAAATCGAGTATCGTGTTTGATACTATTGCGGCGGAAAGTCAGCGGCAGATGAATGAAACTTACAGTGCGTGGGTAAGAGGAAGACTGCCGAAATACGAGAAACCGAATGTGGAGTTTATCGACGATCTCAATCCCTCGGTCATTATTGACCAGACCCGTCTTGGCGGAAACGCAAGATCGACTGTCGGCACGATAAGCGATATGTATTCTCTTTTGCGGCTGCTGTTTTCAAGAATCGGCACGCCGCCCACCGGTCCTGCTTCATATTTTTCCTTTAACAATCCTAACGGTATGTGTCCCACCTGCGCAGGTATCGGAAAGATAATGGATTTTGATATGAACAACCTCATTGACGCGGACAAAACCTATGACGAGGGCTGTTTTAATCTGCCTGCATTCGGCACGGGAAATTATTACTGGAAGG
>JBJERC010000029.1:0-2500 GCA_051882075.1 Oscillospiraceae bacterium
TGTACCTTTGTTATCAGAATTTGTGCGCACATTCCCGTAAACGCACCTGCAATACAGCCCGACACCAATAAAAACGGAAGATAAGAAATAACCGCAATTGTCTTCATAACTATAATTGCTACCATGATCTGACCGATATTGTGCAGTACCGCTCCCATAACGCTGCATATCCATATGTGCTTTTCATCAATTATTTTTCTGAGAAGCAACATTCCGATTAGGCAAAGTGTTCCTCCGCCCAGACTGTACAGCAAAGCAATCATATTTCCGCTGAAAACAGCGCCGAGAATTATCCTTGTTAAAAGTATCAGCGACGTTTCCTTTGCCGTGCAGTGATATACTGCGTATACCGTCACAATGTTTGCAAGTCCAAGCTTTACTCCGGGTATGGGCGAAAGATTTGGCAAGCGCAGTTCCACTACAAAAATTATCAAAGCTATAGTTGAAAGCAATGCTAACTGAGTCAATCTTTTTGCGTTCATAATTACCTCGCTGCTGCGTCCGTACTGCCGCTGCCGGCAAATCCGATCATAAGCTTGTTTGGCAGACAAACGATAGGAACGTCCGAAAGCCACCCGGTATCCATACATATATGGTCGGGGCAGTCCGCCTCCAGCATATGTATCCTGCCGTCTTTTATCTCGATAATATTTTTTCTGCCCTCGTATTCCACCGTTATGGTGCGGTCTTTTTCCTTGCTTAAATCAAACGTATAGAGAGTCTTGCCGTCCTGAGTGACGGTAACGATATTTCCCTGCGGTCGTGACAAAACAACTATGCACCAGATAATTGCAGATATAAAAATAAAGACAACTACCGCTGTCCAAAGCTTTGCATTTTTCATCTGCGTATCACGCTCGCTTTTGTATCTGTAAGACTTTTATTTATCACAAAATCATTTTCAATACCCTCGGTAATATAAATATCGCCGTCAGATGTAACGATTACCATTTCAAAGGCATTGCTTTCTTTCCACAGCTTTTCGGCTTTGTCAAGTCCCATTACAAACAAAGACGTGGAAAGTGCGTCGCATAGTCTGCCCTCCGAGCCTATGACCGTAACGGAGGCAAGCCCGCTGTCGGCAGGTTTTCCTGTTTTCGGATCGAGGATATGCCGGTAGGTCTTGCCGTTATCTACGAAATAACGCTCATATCCGCCCGAAGTTACAACGGCACATTCGCCTATTTCAAGAGTTGCAAAATTACCCTCTCCGAAAGGACTGCGTATACCCACCGTCCATTTTTCTCCGTCGGGCTTTACTCCTACCGTCTGAATATTTCCGCCGATGTCAATAAGTGCGGAGCTGACGCCGTTTGATTTAAGCCTCTGAGCCACCAGATCGCCGGCATAGCCCTTGCCTACTGCGCCTAAGTCTATCTGCATATTGTCGGGTATCTGCACAGTATTATTTTCAAGGCTGATATTCTGAACTCCCGTATTTTTCAGCAATTGGGCTATTTCTTCATCGCCCGGCACACGGTATTCGTCTGTTGTGAACCCCCACGCTTTGAGAACGGGATAAAGCGTGATATCGAATGCGCCCTCTGTTCTTTCGTGCATATCAAGCGAAAATCTTAGCAGCTCTGCCGTTTGAGGACTTACCTCCACAGCCTGTCCGCCGCTGTTATTTATTCTGTATATCTCGCTGTATTCATCGGTCACAGACCACAGCTTTTCAAGAGCGTTTATCTCATCTTGTGCGGCTTTTAGCCCATTATCCGTATCTTCGCCGTATGCGGTCACAGTAATATAGGTGTCCATTGCGAAAAAGGATTTTGATTCTTTATGGGAAGAATTCAAGCTGTCGTCAGAGCCTTTGCAGGAAGTCTGAATTAAAAGAGCGATAGCGAGAAAAATATAAATTACTAAATCTGTATAAAAGCTTTTTTTACTCATCAATATCACCCTTGTTTTTTGAAGTGAGTTTACGAAGTGATGTTAAAACATAATATCCGACAACTGCAAATGATCCCATTATGGCAGCATAGTCAAGAATAAATCCGACAAGAGATTCGCTCATATCAAAAAAGGCAAACTGAATCTTTAAAAGCAGATAGTCCATAACATTTCTTTTGACAAATGCGTATGCTCCATACCCTGCTGTAAAAATGGCAAAAAGCCGTAAGACAACGGTGCGTACCGATGACTTTTTAGCTTTTGTAATTTTCCGAACGATGCCCATGATAACATTCCAATGCAGACCAAGGTGCAAGGACATCAGCACAAGTCCCCAATAGGAACAAAACATATGTATTTTTCTTGCCAATGCCGCTCCGCCGTTTATAGGCAGAAAAGCAAACACATACTGTGACATAACGATACCGCTGTACATAAGCCCAAGCATACAGATAAAAACAAGAATATTTACTGCTGTATTGAGAAAACGAGTTGCCGTATATTTTCCCTTGAAAAACGATGTCAGCCATTTGTAATTCAGAATATGGTGCAGGATAAAAAGCAGGAAAACGCCTGCGCCTATACATTCGTGCAGCTCTGCTCC
>JBJERC010000030.1:0-54026 GCA_051882075.1 Oscillospiraceae bacterium
TGACTCTTAATCAGTGGGTCCTGGGTTCGAGTCCCCGATGGTGCACCATATTGTTAATTTTTAACTGCTGCAAGATGATTGTAGCAGTTTTTTTGTTGTAGAAAAAATTATATGATTTTTGTATATTTTTCCGAATTTTTAATAAACTAAAAACTATACAGTTAGTTAATTGAAAATTCATATTATATTTACAAATTTCGTTTATAATTATAAAAATATGCTATGCTCCAAGGGGCGTGTTGTGCATATTTGTAACTATTTAAGGAGGATAAAAGAATATGAAAGCAATAAGCAAAAGAATTCTGTCCGGCTGTCTTAGCGCGGCGGTGCTTTCAAGCGTTTGCCTGTCAAGTGCGTTTATTCAGGGCGCATCTGCAGAGACAGAATATACGCTCAAAAGCGTGCTTTCCGCTTCGGGCAGTAAGCTTGTAAGTAATTCGGCTGATCATGTCGGCGACAAATATGACGGCTATATTCAGACAAATTACGCTACCGATACGGCTTTTATGGAGAGCGAGGCACTTTCGGTAACATATAAGATCGAGGGCGAGTTCACCGATGATACTCAGGTATTCAATTTCCAGCCCTTTAACACAACATGGGGCGGCTGGGACGACAATATCGTGACGGTCGGCGAATCGGAATATGACGTTTCAACCGAGACCTATACCGTTTCCATTCCTACTCAGAAAGTCATCCAGTCGCTCAGCAGCGGTACTCTCAACGGTATCAACATATCGTTTACAGCCGCAGAACCCGTCGTGACGCTCGTTGATTACAGCATCAAAGTCGAGGCTGAGGCAGGCGGAGAGGAAGAGGAAAGCGAAGCAGATCATCAGCTTGAAACTGCTGTTGAACTGTTCAGAATAACAGGCTCCGATCTCCGTGCGGCAGGCGTTGACGTTGACAATATTTTTGCAAAGGGCGCAAATGCCGAGTATTATATCCATGTGACCGAGGCTGACGCTTACAGCTGGTTCAGGGCTTCGGCAGGAAGCGGAAGCGGCGGCGGAACTTCAAACAGAGCGCTTAAAGGCTCAAAGGTAACGCTCGCAAAGGACTCCGCAAACTATATTCAGGATTCTGAATTTAACGACGGCGTAGGTCTTGCAGGTACAGCAAACTACGTCTTCCCCGGCTGTAATGTAAAGAAGGCTTCAAATGCTGACGATATGGTGTTCTTTATCCGTATAATGACAAAGAATACCGCAGCCGAGCCGCTCGGAATTATCTTCAGCTCCGGCGAAAGTGTAACTATAAATCCCGACGGATCGCTGACAAACGGTTTCACAGCGCCGATTTGCGAGAGCAAAACGCTTGATCTTCCGCCCGACGTTATAACAGACGTTTGGCAGCAGACCGAATCGATGAGAAGAGCAAACTTAAAGCTCACTCTCGATTATATCAACACAATGGATCCCTCTCGCTATACAGCAGATTCGTGGCAGGCGCTTATGGACGCCGTTCCGGCTGCCGAGGCTGAATATAACAACGCTTCTGCAACGGTCGACAGCTTAAAGGCTGCAAGAGATAAGCTCGAAAACGTTAAGGCTCGTCTTATTTTTGATACCGTTACAGACTCTTCAAACGCAATGCCGTTCAGAGAGCTTACTCCTGATGAGGTCGTTGCCGAAATGGGCGTGGGTATTAACCTCGGAAATACAATGGACGGACACAGCGGCTTTACCCCCGGCGAAACAATGTGGCAGTCCGCCGTTACAACAAAGGCTTACATAAAGGCTCTCCACGACGCAGGCTATAACACCGTCAGAGTTCCCGTAACGTGGGGCAATATGATCGACGATGAAAACGGCTTTGTGATAAATCAGGCATGGATGAGCAGAGTTCAGGATATCGTTGATTACTGCGTTGAGCAGGATATGTACTGCATTATAAATATCCACCATGACGGCGCAGAGCAGTCGGGCTGGCTCAGAGTTGCCGCCGATGATATCGATTCCGTTATGAACAAGTTTGAATTCGTTTGGAGAAATATCGCCGAAGAATTCAAGGATTATGACGAGCATCTTATCTTTGAGTCTATGAACGAGATAACCTGTTCTGAGACTGACAAGAACGGCGCAAAGGCTGTTGCTTACGACACTCCGATCATTGTGAACTTCAATCAGCTGTTTGTAAACACCGTTCGTTCGACCGGCTCGAATAACGAAAAGAGATGGCTTGCGGCTGTTTCGCACTATGCAAACAACGGCTCTTCGTCGCTCTTTACCCTCCCCGACGATTACTACAACGAAGACCCCAAGATCATGTTCGCCGCTCATATTTATTCCGACGAACAGGGCATCGCCGACAGATTAAAGGCTATGGCAAATAAATTCCAGGGCGTTCCGATGTTCCTCGGCGAATACGGCTCGACTCTCGGCAGAGACAGCGGTTCGGCAAGCGGCTATAACGATATTAACAGAGCGCATCACGAGGAAGTTACCGCAAAGCTCTGTCAGGTCGCAGGCGTTTGTCCGGTTGTATGGGATCAGGGCTTCGGCACTAAAGGCGAATATGAAACAGGTCTGTATTCATACTGGAACCGTACCGAGTTAAGACCTATCTTCAAGACCATCACAGACGCTATGATAAGAGGTTATAATACTCCTGCCTCCGATCTTAACAGACAATTCAAATTCTCCGACATCGCATACGGCCCTGCCGTTACTCCGATAACCGATATAACCTGCGACAGTTCGGCAGTTCTCACAATAGGCGATATAGCACAGCTTTCCGCTTCCGTTTCGCCTGCTGATACAAACGACGTTCTTCTCTGGTCGACCGACAACGACGACATAGTTACCGTCTTCAACGGTCAGTTAAGAGCAAAGGGAATAGGCAAGACCACCGTTCACGCTTATTCACAGAACGGCGAAGTTGTAAAGGATATTGCCGTTACGGTTCTTGCAAAGGACTCCGACACGCTCGCTGAAATATCCACCGACAAGGAACAGTACACTATTATAAAGGATAAGTACGCATACATTTCCGCTTCTGCCGATACGGGCGAGGCACTTACATATGAATCGGCAAATCCCGAGATCGCAACCGTTAATTCGTTCGGAAAGGTTGTCGGCGTAAGCTGCGGCTCGACTCAGATCGTAATTACCGCCGAAACGGGCGCTGCAAAGACCGTTACGGTAAACGTAGTTGACGCTATCGAGTCAAACGAGATCGACCTCGGCTTAAAGGTTCTTTACAACGACAGCGCTCACAATTACTGGCAGACAGAAACGGGCGACGTCATCACGGTAACAGGCGACGGTCAGTATACTCTCACCTTCAACTGCGACGAGGATCTTTCAAAGAAGGCTAAGGACGCCGGAGTTTCTAAGCTTGAGAACCTCACCGCTATCTACATTCAGGATCAGACCGTTTCGACAGGCGACGCAAAGATCTCGCCGCTCACAAGCTGCGATATAACTTATGATAAGATAGTTGTTGACGGCAGAGAGCTTACGATCACAAAGGCAGGTCCTAAGTCGGCGCTCAAAACAAGCGGAATTTTCGATACGAACGATCCTATCAATTCGTGGGACGGTTCGGCAGTTGCTGAAGTTACAAGCGTTGACCACGTTGCAAACTTCACAGGCGGCGCACCGGGTACTATCGAGATAACCTTCACGCTTTCGGACATGGAATTCAGACAGTCCTCGTCAGCAAGAGAAAATCCCTGCACATCGCTCCTGCCCGAAGCTACGGTTGTCAGACTTTGTCCTAATTCAGACGCTGATATGACAACGATAAAGGTAAAGGCAAACCCGACCGCAACCGACAGCCTTATCTCCTTCGTATCGGAGGACAAGTCGGTTCTTTATGTAGATCAGTCGGCTCACGCAGTTGACGCAGACGGTTATGTTACCGCAGACGTTCATATTCTCAAGGAAGGAAACGCTGATATAAAGGTAGTTTCCGAGGACGGCGTTGAAAGCATCATCAAGGTAAGAGCAGAGCACAGCTATGTAAGCGAAAAGATAGCCGCTACCTGTACCGAGGACGGCTACACAAGACACACCTGCTCGGAATGCGGCGAATACTACGATGATAATATTGTCGAGGCAAAGGGACACAGCTTTGTTGAAACCTCAAGAACCGAGCCTACCGCTGACAAGGACGGCGAGATCGTTCGTGAGTGCGAGGTTTGCGGCGAAAAGGACGTAGAGGTTCTTCCCAAGCTTGGCGACGACAGCTCACAGAAGCCTGACGATTCAAGCAGCTCGTCTTCATCTTCATCATCATCTTCTTCTTCATCATCGTCGAAGAGTGCAAACGATTCGGCTGTAAAGCAGGATTCGACTCCCAACCCTCAGACGGGTGCGGCTATCGGATTTGCAGCAGCACAGGTTCTTTTTGCAGCGGCTTTCGTTATAAGAAAGAAGAACAATAAGAACTAATTTTTGGCAAAATCAAAACGGCAGAGTTTAAAACGCTCTGCCGTTTTTTTATATCGCAAAAAATCCCCGACCTTTTAAAGATCGGGGATAGATTATTTATAAAGCAATTACTTAATATCCGCATGGTGCGCCTGAAGTGACTTAACGGGAATGTTGTTTGTCGCCTTTGCCGCACGGATACCCTCTGCGCTTGCCTTTGCCGCAGCCATTGTCGTGATATAAGTCACTCTGTGCTTTATCGCAGACTTTCTTATATAGCTGTCGTCATATGCGCTTGTTTTGCCGGCAGGGGTGTTGATTATAAGTTGAATTTCGCCGTTTGCGATCTCGTCGGCAATGTTCGGACGTCCTTCGTAGATCTTGAAGATCCTGCGGCAGGGTATTCCTGCGTCCTTAATCATCTCAAAGCTCTTGCCCGTTGCAATTATCTTGAATCCAAGCTCGTGGAACGACTTTGCAATGTCAAGAAGCTCGGGCTTGTCTCTGTCGCATACGCTGAGAAGAACCGTGCCCTCTTCGGGAAGTCTTGTCTGCGTAGCCTCCTGAGCCTTGTAATAAGCCTCGCCGAACGATTCGGAAATTCCGAGGACCTCTCCCGTCGAACGCATTTCAGGTCCTAAAACAGGGTCGACCTCCTGGAACATATTGAACGGGAAGACGGCTTCCTTAACGCCGTAATGCTTGATGACCTTGTCTTTAAGCTCGGGAACGGGCGAGGGATTGCCTGTAAGCGAGGAGGTGATTATCTGAGTTGCGATCTGAACCATGTTTATATTGCAGACCTTTGAAACGAGCGGAACGGTTCTTGAAGCTCTCGGGTTTGCTTCGAGAACGTAAACCGTGTCGCCTTCGATAGCGTACTGCATATTCATAAGTCCGCAGACATTCATTTCTACCGCAATTCTTCTTGTGTATTCCTTGATAGTTTCGACCTGCTTTTCGGAAAGGTTCATCGACGGGAGGATACAAGCCGAGTCGCCCGAATGAACGCCCGCAAGCTCGATATGCTCCATGACCGCAGGAACAAAGCAGTTTGTTCCGTCCGAAATAGCGTCAGCCTCGCACTCGGTAGCATGGTTGAGGAAACGGTCGATAAGGATAGGACGGTCGGGGGTAACGCCGACAGCCGCCGACATATAAACTCTCATCATTTCGTCGTCGTGAACTATCTCCATTCCTCTGCCGCCTAAAACGTATGACGGACGAACCATTACAGGATAGCCGATGCGGTTTGCGATCTCAAGAGCCTCGTCAACGTTGACAGCCATTCCTGCTTCGGGCATCGGTATTCCGAGCTTGTCCATCATTGCACGGAAATGATCTCTGTCTTCCGCAAGGTCTATCGTTTCGGGAGTCGTGCCGAGAATGTTTACGCCGTACTTTTTGAGGTCGTTTGCAAGGTTGAGCGGAGTCTGACCGCCGAACTGTGCGATAACGCCGACAGGCTTTTCCTTTTCGTGTATGCTAAGCACGTCTTCAAGCGTGAGCGGCTCGAAGTAAAGCTTGTCTGAGGTGTCGTAGTCGGTCGAAACGGTCTCGGGGTTGCAGTTTACGATTATCGACTCAAAGCCGAGCTTTTTGAGCGCAAGCGCAGCGTGTACGCAGCAGTAGTCAAATTCGATACCCTGACCGATCCTGTTAGGACCGCCGCCAAGTATCATTATCTTCGGCTTGTCGCTTGACGGGCTTTCGTCCTTGTCAAGATGATAGGTCGAATAGTAGTAAGCAGCGTTCGGAGTACCGCTTACATGAACGCCCTCCCATGCCTCCTTTATGCCGAAGCCGATTCGGGCATTTCTTATCTCCTCCTCGGTGACTTCAAGCAGCGAGCTTAAATAGCGGTCGCTGAAACCGTCGAGCTTTGCCTGCTTTAAAACGTCCTTTCCGGGAACTGCGCCCTTTGCGGAAATAAGCGCTTCCTCCTCGTCGACAAGCTCCTTCATCTGCTCGATGAACCAGTGCTTTATCTTCGTAAGCTGATAAAGCTCCTCGACAGTCGCACCCTTGCGGAGCGCTTCGTACATTATAAACTGTCTTTCGCTCGTCGGATAGCGCAGCTTTTCTAAAAGCTCGTCCTTTGAAAGCTCGTTGAAATTCTTTGCAAAGCCAAGACCATAGCGACCTGTTTCAAGGCTTCTTATCGCCTTCTGGAACGCTTCCTTGTAGGTCTTGCCGATGCTCATAACCTCTCCGACAGCTCTCATCTGAGTGCCGAGCTTGTCCTGTGCGCCCTTGAATTTCTCAAATGCCCAGCGTGCGAACTTGATAACAACATAGTCGCCGTCGGGAACGTATTTGTCGAGCGTGCCGTATTTTCCGCAGGGTATCTCGTCAAGCGTAAGTCCGCAGGCGAGCATTGCCGAAACGAGCGCTATCGGGAATCCCGTTGCCTTTGAAGCAAGAGCCGACGAACGCGAGGTTCTCGGGTTTATCTCGATAACGACAATTCTTCCGGTTTCGGGGTCTCGTGCAAACTGACAGTTACAGCCGCCGATGACCTCGATCGACTCGATTATCTTGTACGACATTTCCTGAAGCGTTTTCTGAACGTCCTCGGGGATAGTAAGCATAGGCGCAGAGCAGAAGGAATCGCCCGTGTGAACGCCTATCGGGTCGATGTTTTCGATAAAGCAGATGGTTATCTTGTTGTTTGCGGCGTCTCTTACGACCTCAAGCTCAAGCTCCTCCCAGCCGAAGATACATTCCTCAACAAGCACCTGTCCGACGAGCGAAGCCTGCAAGCCTCTTTCGCAGACGATTTTCAGCTCGTCAACGTTGTAAACCATTCCGCCGCCTGCGCCGCCCATCGTGTAAGCAGGACGGAGAACAACGGGGTATTTGAGCTGTTCTGCGATCTTAACGGCCTCGTCGACCGAGTAAGCGACCTGGCTTCTTGGCATTTCGATACCGAGTGCGCTCATTGCGTTCTTGAATTCAATTCTGTCCTCGCCTCTTTCGATAGCGTCGACCTGAACGCCGATTACCTGAACGTTATACTTTTTAAGAACGCCCGCCTTGTCAAGCTCCGAGCAGAGATTAAGACCCGACTGACCGCCGAGATTAGGAAGCAGAGCGTCTGGGCGCTCCTTCTCGATTATCTGCGTAAGCCTTGCAAGGTTGAGCGGCTCGATATAGGTCGTGTCCGCAACATCGGGGTCGGTCATGATAGTCGCAGGATTTGAGTTGACGAGAACGATCTCGTAACCGAGCGAGCGGAGCGCCTTGCACGCCTGAGTTCCCGAATAGTCAAATTCGCACGCCTGTCCGATGATGATAGGACCCGAGCCTATTATCATTATCTTATTAATGTCTTGTTTTTTTGGCATAAAATCCTCCAGACCCGTACGGCGAAAGCCGCACGATTTATTACTCTATGCTTAAAGTGCATAGTCCCACTATTATATAATAACATAATTGCTAAAAAAAATCAATATAATCCGAGCTTTTTTTTGCTTTAGATAAAAAAATTTACTTTTTAAATCAAAACCTTATTTTGAGTACAAAAAAACGGACAGCTGAACATTGAACAGCTGTCCGTAAAAATTTTGTCAGATGAATTTAAAGCCTTTGAAATCGAAATCGCTGCCGGGGAGGAATGTGAATGATACTTTGCATTTTTCCGTTAACGGCTTGATCTCAAAGCGTCTTGCGGTGTACTGCGCCGAGCCTTCAAATTCTAATATCTCACGTTTCTGACCGTTTTCGCTCTCGAACACAAGGTGGATACTGTTGACGGCAAGCGCCGAGCGTCCTGTTATTTCGACTGCAGAGGGAGAAGCCTCGCCAAAATCGAACTCGCCGAAGTCGATAACGACGTTGTTTCCGATACCCGTTATCTCGTCCTCGCCGACGGTGAACTTGTCGCCGTAAATGTTTTCTCTGTCGGCGGCGCAGATGAACGCACTCTCCTTTTTCTGCTCGATAAACCTAAAGCCCTTTATCTCAATGCAGTCGGTCGATTCAAAGCAGATCGTGTGAACGCCCCTCAGCTTTTTACTGAGCGTGAAAATTTCAGGCTCGTTGTAGGTAAGCCAAGCCGACGGCTTGTGATAGGTAAATTCGCCCACTATCTCGCCGCTCTCGCCGGGAATACCGTCGTAAATGCGGAAGGATATTGGCGTTGCGTTTAGCGTATAAATTTGAAGCTCTATTTTGTCGCTGCCGAGTTTGCCGAAATCGACGCTTTCAAAACCAAACCGACCGCCGCCCGGTGCGAAGCCTGCACCCTGATGGATTCCGTTTACGGCGTTCTCACTGATGGTGAAAAGTCCGCCTGCGACAAAGCTGTAAGCGTCGGTAAACGCACTGCCGAGACCCTCGCCTTTAAGCGGCAAAGCTGTAAGAATATGATACTTGTCCGTGCCGTTTTTGCAAAGCGCTCTGAGGCAGAATTCGCCGTCGCCGAAGCAGTGAACGGTAACAAGTCCGTTTTCGGAGGAGGTTATCTGCGCAAGGTTTGAAGGTATGCCGATATTGTTCGTTATCTTATATTCTATCTCGTCCGCATAGCTTGCATTTGCAGGCGAAACGAGCGTTTTAAACGTAATGTCACGGCGGTCGGGGGTAAACGTTCTCGCCGCTCCCTCAAAGGCGATTTTTCTCACGGGAATATCATTAATTGCGTCGGGGCAGTCACTGCTGCGCTCGGTATTTTCCATGTTCGTCGAAATACCCTCCCTGACCTGCGCTTTAACGGCGGTAAGAGTGAGCGTGCTGTCGGGCAGCGTGGGCGACGAAACGCAAACGTTTATCTCGCCCGGCTCGGTCTTTGCCGCTATAACTGCAAGCAGCTTGCCGGAAAAAAGCCTGCGTGAAATGCTTTTATACTGCTCGTAATCGGTCGAGTCGCCGTTGTCAAGTCCGATAAGTCTTGCAGCGCCGCTTACCGAAACGAATACACGGTTGTTAGCGTTTGCGACAAATTCGCCGTTTTTGTCATAAGCGGAAATGTCGATAAAAATAAGATCCTCGCCGTCTGCTTTAAGCTCGGTCTTGTCGGGGGTAAGTTTAAGCGCTGCCGTATCTCCGAACGAGCGCACACTATCTCTTGCTATCTCTCTGCCGTTTTCGTCATAAGCGATGGCAAGCAGCTCGCCGGGCTTATAATCAAGCTGAGTATCGAGAGTAAGCTCGGTGCATATCCTTCTGTCAAAGCTCTTTTTTGCGATAAGACTTCCGTTAAAGAAAAGCTTTATAAGCGGCGCATTTGAAGCGACTCTTATATCAATAGGCTGACCCTCCGAGAAGTCCCAGTAGGGATAAATATGCACAAAAGGCTCGTCCTTAAAGTGCGTCCACGCTCCCTTGAAGATATACATACTGTCCTTTGCAAAGCCTGCGGTGTCGAACTGTCCGAAGTAGCTGTTTTTGGTGGAATAGGGCGTAGGCTCGCCGATATAGTCAAAGCCCGTCCAGATAAACTGTCCTGCGCAGTATTCGGTATCCCTGTCGGGGATAATGCAAGCCTCGGTGCATTTTGCGGCCCAGCCGGGCGAGGTGTTTCCGAGAGCCGAGCACTGTTCGTCCTCCTCGCAAAGTACCTGCTGCGAAAGAGGGAAGTGATAAATTCCTCTGCTCTGAACGACCGACGAGGTCTCGCTGCCGTAAATCATCCAGTCGGGGTGTTCCTTGTGCTGCTGTTCATAAAGTCTTTCGGCATAGTTATAGCCTGCAAGTTTCAGAATATCGGCGCATTTCTGCGCATTCTCGCTCTGCATATAATTCGAGCCGATAGTGACATATCCGTTTTCCCTCGGGTCGTTTTCTCTCACAAGACCTAAAAGCAGGGAAGTTACCTCCTGACCTCTCTCGCTGACGTGCGTATCGTAAATTTCATTTCCTATGCTCCACGCAATGACCGACGGGTGATTTCTGTCACGTCTTATCCATGAAGCAACGTCCTTTTCTATCCATTCGCCGAAATATTTTGCATAGTCGTATTCCGTCTTGCTGCGCTCCCACATATCGAAGCCCTCGGATATAATAAGAAATCCAAGCTCGTCCGCAAGTTCCATCAATTCGGGCGCAGGCGGATTGTGGCTCGTTCTTATCGCATTAACGCCCATTGTGCGCAGCGTGAGCAGCTTTCGGCGGAGAGCGGTTTTATTTACTGCCGCACCAAGACAGCCTAAGTCGTGATGCTCGCAGCAGCCGTGAAGCTTTATATGTCTGCCGTTTAAGAAAAAGCCTTTGTTGGCTGTAAATTCAGCTTTTCTGAATCCGAAGCGATTAGTAACGGTATCTATCACCTCGCCGTTTTTTGTCAGCTCGGTAACGCAGGTGTAAAGAATCGGATCGTCTATATCCCAAAGTTCAGGGTCAATGATTCCAAATGTCTGTGTATTGACCGAATATTTGCAGCCGTCCTTTACGACAAGCTTGTTTATCCTGCTTGTATCGCAGGCACAGCAGGCATTCTCTGCAACGTCGACAACGGTATCGTCAAGCATGATAGTCGTTCTGACCGAAAGCCCGTCGGCAAGCTTGTCTTCGGGGCGTTCGGCTTCGGTCGTAACGGTAATATTTCCGTAAACGTCTGCGCTTATGTAAACTCCGTCGTTCGTAATATGACATTCATTATATTCGAGAAACCACACATTGCGGTAAATTCCTGCGCCCGAATACCAGCGTGAATTAGGCTCACGGTAGTCTATGCGAACGGTGATAAGATTTTCGCCGTCTTTGAGCAGATTTGTAATATCAAGTTCAAAGGTTGTGTAGCCGTATTTCCATTCGCCCGCCAGACCGCCGTTTACATAAACCTTGCAGTCCATATAAACTCCGTCAAATCTCACGGCGGCACGCATACCCTTTTTCAGCGTGTGCGTAAAGCTTTTTCTATACCAGCCCGTCGAGGTCTCGTAGAGGTTGTTTGTGTCATAAATAAGATAGTCGTGCGGAATATCAACAGGCATAAAGTCAAGGCTGTCGGAATAATCTGTTCCGATAGGATTTTTAGAAAATTCCCAGCCGCCGCAGAATAATTTCTTTCTCATAAAGCAGGTCCTTTCATTTTTTCATATTCTCGTGTTCTCGGCAAGCAAAAGAAATACTGCCGAGCTTATATATTTATAGTATATCATGCTCTTTTACCAAAATCAACAATAATATTTTCGTGTTTATCTTTAATTTAATATTTTTATGTAAAATTATTTCTTAATAAATTGTGTATTTTGATGAAAAATATAAAAAACGCTTGACAAACCTTTTCGGGTGTGATATAATTAATATCGGCTTTGAGAGAGTATCTCAGCCGAAGAATTTCGAGGTGTGGCTCAGTTTGGTAGAGCGCTACGTTCGGGACGTAGAAGCCGCAGGTTCAAGTCCTGTCACCTCGACCAAATAAATCCGTGTACCCGAAAGGGTATGCGGATTTATTTTTTCACTGTTAAATGACGCAGAAGCGAAAAATTCGCTTTTCGTGCAAAGCACGAATATGCCGAGGAACCGAGGCAAGAATCTTTTGGAGGCTTGCAAGACAAAGTAAAAGAGGCACAAAAGTGAGTGCAATCCCTCTACACAAAAGCGGGAAAAAATTCGGTTTTCGTGCAAAGCACGAAAATGCCGAGGAACCGAGGCAAGAATTTTTTTGAGGCTTGCAAAACAAAGTAAAAGAGGCACAAAAGTGAGTGCAAGCCGGACTTGTCACCTCGACCAAATAAATCCGTGTACCCGAAAGGGTATGCGGATTTTTTACGTTAGTAGTGAATATCCTCTTACACTCACAAGAAAAACCGCAGCAAACCGATTTCACACGGTCTGCTGCGATTTTTTTCAGGGGAGATATGAAGGTTTTAGCATGATATACGATATTTCACAGCCCTTGCCCGAACGAAAGCTGTCACAGAAGATACAAAGGCTGTGGGCGCTCCAAAGGACGAATTAATTTTCCTTTGCGGCGGAATATGCCTCGTCGTAAAGATATTCCTGCGCATTAAACGGCTCGCTTCCGTCGGGGGTCTTGCGGACATATGAACCGTCGGGCAGCATCACCCGTGCGGCAGTGTTGTCTTTTTTGAAAACATTAAAAATATCAAGCACACGATTTTTCAGCCGCTCGTCAAGCACGGGAGCTGCGACCTCAACTCTGCGGACGGTGTTTCTTGTCATGAAATCGGCTGAGGCGATATATACCTCGCAGTCGCTCTCTGCGCCGAAAATATAGATACGGGAATGTTCAAGAAGTCTGCCGACTATGCTTATTATGCTTATATTTTCCGTTTTGCCCTCGATACCGGGTTTAAGGCAGCATATTCCTCTTATTACCATTTCGATCTTAACGCCTGCACATGAAGCCTCGATAAGCTTTTCCATTATCTTCTTATCGGTAAGCGAATTAAGCTTAGCCCCGACGTAAGCAGGCTTTCCTGCCTTTGCCTTTTCGATCTCACGGTCGATTTTTTCAAGCACCTTGTCGAGCAGACAGTTCGGAGCGACCATAAGCAGATTTGTCTGCGAAACGGTCTCGCCCATCATAAGCCTGCGGAACACCTCGGCGGTCTCCTCGCCGAGAGCCTGATCTGCCGTAAACAGCGAAAGGTCGGTGTAAAGACGTGAAGTCGATTCGTTGTAATTTCCTGTTCCTATCTGGGTTATGTACTGTATCTTCTTGCTGCTGCCGTTTTTTCGTGTGATAAGGCATATCTTGGAATGGACCTTAAGCTCGTCGACGCCGTAAATAACATGACAGCCTGCTTCCTCAAGACGCTTCGACCAGTTGATATTGTTTTCCTCGTCAAAACGAGCTTTCAGCTCGACAAGAACGTTTACCTCCTTGCCGTTTTCGGCGGCCTCTACAAGCGCTTCAACGACCTTGCTGTGCTTTGCAAGCCGATAGAGCGTCATCTGTATGGAAATAACGTTTTTATCCTTTGCCGCCTCGCTTAACATTCTTAAAAACATTGAAATGTTTTCGTAAGGGTAGTGCAGAAGAATATCCTTCTTAATTATCTGCGGAATTATCGGGGTGTCGGCTATTTCGGGCGATCTCTGAGGTGTGCGTTTTTTATAGCAAAGCTCCGGACGGTCGGAAAGCTTCTGCTTTACCGCCGAGATATGATCGGTCGTAAGCGGCATACCCGAAAGGAACACGCAGCTGCGTTCAAGTCTTAATAAGCCGCAAAGCTCCGAAAGAGCGCCTTCGCTTATCGGTCGGGAAATATCGAGCCTTACGGGGCAGAGCTTTTTGCGCATTTTAACGACCTCGGACATATGATCCCTATAATCAAGATCCTCGTCGTATACCCTTGATTCGTCAATATCTGCATTTCTTATAATGCGTATCTGCGTTTTTTCAACGACCTTATAGCCGGGGAAGATCTCGCCGAAGAAATGAAGTATAACGTCGTCGACAGGAATTACCGAAACGCTGCCCGAACCGGACAGGTCGGGTATCTCGATCGTTCTCGGGAACATAAGCGAGAGCGACGGCACAAAGGCGACCTTGCGCTTTCCGCTTTTTGTTTCAAGCACCGCAAAGCCGTAGACCTCCTTATTTTTAAGGAACGGGAACGGCTGTTTCTTTCCGAAAATAGTAGGGAAGAGAAGCGGCTTTATATCCGTGCGGAAGCATGACCTCACATAGTCAAGCTCCTTTTCCGAAAGCTCGGAAAACTTCGGCACACGAACGCCGTATTCTTCTATCTTTTTCATAATGGAAGCGTAAGCGTCGTCACGGCGCACGAGAAGCTTTTCAACCCTTTCAAGTATCGCTTTTATCTGCTGCTTAGGGGTCATGCCTGTTTTATTATCCTTAGACTTAGCCGAAACCAGCATTGCGTCATGAAGAGCGCCGACACGAACCATGAAAAATTCGTCAAGGTTGCTTTGAAAAATCGAAATGAAGTTCAGCCTTTCGAGCAGCGGCGTGTTTTCAGACTCCGCCTCTTCAAGAACCCTCTCGTTAAACTGAAGCCACGAAAGCTCTCGGTTCACAAAGCAGGAATATTCGTCTGTATTGTCTTTTTTATTCATAAAAAATCCTCCATAAGCCAAGCCGATAACCGACTTTATTATCTCAATTATATACGAAAAATTATAATAAATTATGTACAATTTATTACGTTTATGTGTTAAATGCTGATTTTACAAACATTTTTCATAATTTGCGCATATTTTTACTAAGCTTTACAGCAGAAATCCTCTTAAAGAAAAAGCGTTAGAATATATACAAAAAATTCATATATTTTTTCAAAAAACGCTTGACAAACCGTCGGGGGTGTGGTATAATATATAAGTCGTCGGGGTGTGGCGCAGATTGGTAGCGCGCTACCTTGGGGTGGTAGAGGCCGTGGGTTCAAGTCCCGTCACTCCGACCATAAACGTTATGCTTTTGGATATCCAAGGGCATAGCGTTTTTTGTTTTTTATTTCAAATGCAAAGTCTGCCTTTTAAAAATATACCTCTCAAATGTTCGCTCCGCCATTTGAGAGGTTTTTGTTTTGTAATTATCCGCCGCTTATAACTTCAGCGTTTCGTATGCAAACCTTTCCGCTTGTTCGGGATAGTGAAAGCCCAGCTTTTGCGCCGCCGACCTTGCGGCTTTTGAAAAAATGTCCATAGTGTTTTTGAGCGCAGTAATAAGCGAAGTGTCGGTGTAGCCTCCGAAAGCGCCGTCAAGCTGCGACAAAATCTCGCTGTCCGCCCACTCGTCGAAAAATCTTCCGTCGTGCCATGTGTCGGCGTTCTCGCCGTAGTCCGCCGCCGCTTTGTACTCGGCGATCGAAAGGAGAAGCGTTTTTAAATATGCGTCAATGCACATTTTCGCCGCCCACCGCTCGCCGCGCATCAGCTTTTTGTACGCCCAGATCGTGTGAAACCAGAAACAGCTTACCGTGTTTTCAAACTCGCTCTCCGAAAGCTGCTTTCTGCCTGTATCCGCCGGCATTTTCTCGCTCATCATCTCGCTACAGCCGCACTTGTCGACAATGACCTTCCACCCTCTCGATAAACACATCTGAGTTATATCATCGCTCAGAACGCCGCTCATTTCGCTTTCGCTGAATATGATAAAGTCCATGTCAAGAGCGTTGCTAAAATATACCCTCCGCTCCATGCCGCCTGCAAAGGTTTGCTCGATAAAGGATATTTCGGGCTTTGCTATCTCACAAAGCCAGCCGTCAGAATGTAAGAATTTCTCAGGCTCGTTGACAAACATAAGTATGTCATAGTCGGAATATTCGTCGCAAATCTTGTTCGTCCTCGCTCTCGAACCGAAAAGCACAAGCGCCCTTACCTCGCCGCTTTTTTCGGCAAAATCAATAAGCCTGTCAAAAATCTGTTCGTTCGTCATTTTTCTCTTCCTCCTGCCTTTCTTTATTATGTAAAAAAAGTATACCATATTTTCCGACAAAAATCAACCGTTTGGTCAAAAATCACAATATCTGTAATTGGAAAGTTGCACAATTTGTAAACATTTTTTGTAATCACAGCTTTTTTGTGAATAATTCTTGACTTTACAACATTTATGAGCTATAATAAGATAGTATAAATGTATCTGTACGCTTTCGGGCGACTGTGGAGAACTAAAAGGGGTGAGCTTGTGGCTGATAATCCGAATGAAAACGGTGTTCGTACTACCGTCGACGGCGTTCGTGCGATAGAATTGCGCTATCGTGCCGTGCGTGAAACGGATACGGAAAATATCGCTTTTTATCAGAGCAGTATGAGGCTCAATTCGCCCTCGCTCGGCGTGCTTACTCCCGAAAGGTTCGTTCCTGCGCTCGAGGCTGACGACCGCTGCGTTACTATTTTTCAGCTTGCGCTCGTCCAGATGCTTCAGGCTTCGGAGAAGTTTTACGAGCGTGAGCTTAAATTTGATTGGGTGTCGGTTTTCATGCCCCTTAGGCTTCTTGCAAGACCCGACTGTGTTGATATCGTAAGACAGACGGCTGAAAAGTGCAAGGTCCCGCCTTACAGGATATGTCTTGAATTTCCGCCGTCGCTGCTTGAAAGAAACGATACGGCTTGCGCAGTTTCGATAAGCAAGCTTAAAAAGCTCGGTTTTCATACAATGCTTACCGACGTCGGAGGAAACGGCTGTCCGCTGCTCAAACTTGCCGATTACGAGCTTGATTATATCATGCTCGACAGCGAGCTTGTCGGAATGTTAGGCTCAGGCGAACGCTCCGAGGCTTGCGTTAAGTCGGTCATCTCGCTTATAAACGACCTCGGCGCAGAGCCGATAGCGTCGGGCGTGTTCTCTCCCGAACAGGCGAATAAGCTTTTTCAGTTTGAATGCTCCTATTATACGGGCGCATATGCCGGAAACTATATGCTTGAAAGATTTGTACGCAAGGGTCAGTCATGAACCATTGCGAGGCATGGGTCAATCTTAGCATTTTCATGAAATACATATTTTTCGGGGTGTGTCCGTATAAGATAATACCGCTGCGATTGGAGATGTGGATTTGAAAAAAGAAAAAATAATAGAAGAAAACGCGCAAGCCGCTGAAAACCGCTCCGCTGACGAGCAGGTAACGGATATCCTTACTCTGAGGCGAACGGCAAAAGAGGCACGGCGTTATAAGATAATCATGCGAGTGGTCGGCGTGCTTGTCGTTGTACTTGTCGCACTTGTGGCTGCGGCATATGCGGTATCGTATTTTTACGACCAGTTCGGAAGCTTTACCGTAAAGATAAATAAGTACGATATGATAAATCAGGGGCTTACGCTTTCTGAGACCCCCGAGTATGAAAGAACGACAGCAAGGCTCAACGCCGATATCCTTTATGATATCACCAATATAAGCGGCGAGGATATTGCGCCGAACGTCGATAAAATAAACGGCGCCCACAACGGCGAGAATTATATAGCCTATACGTTTTACCTTATAAATTCCGGCGAGGATACTATTACATATAAAGGTGAAATGACGATGGAAAACATCACGGGCGGAGTTGACGACGCTATAAGAGTGGCGGTTTATAAAAACGGCGAAAAAACGGTTTACGGAAAAACGAAGGCTGACGGAAGCGGCAAGGAAAGCGACTGCGACAAGGAGTTTGAAGCGTCGACCGTTGTAATGACAACCAAGACCGAAAAGTTCAAATCGGGCGCAAAGGATAAGTACACCGTGGTCATCTGGCTTGAGGGCAACGACCCCGAATGTCTTGATAACATAGTCGGCGGAACGATGAAGCTCGGAATGGATTTTAAAATAGTTGAAGATACATAAAGGAGTAAAGAAAAATGAAAAAAGCAGTAAAGGTCATACTTAACGCTGTAGCGTGGATAATACTTGTGTTTGCGCTTCTTATAACGATACTTGTATTCACCGCCGACAGAAATAACGGCGTTGCAAGCCTCCTTGGCTATATACCCCTGACCGTTGAGTCAGACTCAATGAAGCCGACTTTTGCAAAGGACGATCTCATCATCGACAAGGAGATCGACGACGTTAAGTCGCTAAAGGAAGGCGACGTTATCACCTTCTGGACGATAATCGACGGCAAAAAGGTAAAGAATACGCATAGAATTATCAAGATAAACGAATATTCAGGAAGCGTCTGCTTTACGACAAAGGGTGACAACAACTCTATCGAGGACTCTCTCGACGTTTATCCTGCCGACATTATCGGTAAGTGGACGGAAACGAAGATAGGCGGATTCGGAAAGGTAATGAGCTTTTTAAGAACAAAGACAGGCTTCTTTATCTGTATCCTTATCCCGATGGCGATCTTCTTCCTTTTCGAGCTTTATAAGCTTATCGTGGTAATCGTTGAGATAAAGCGCCCTGCCGCTGCCGAGATCGACGAGGAGGAGATAAAGCGTAAGGCTATCGAGGAATACCTCGCCGAGCAGGGAAAGGCTTCGTTAAATGAAACAGCAAATGAAACAGCAAAAGCCGCCGAAGAGAAAAATGACGGCGATAACGGCGAAACGGACGTAAAAGACGAAAATGAGGTAAAGGACGCAGAGGAATAAAATTAAAAAATAAAAAGCGTCCTTACAGAGCGGGAGTAAGCTTATGAACGGGTTTCTAAAGTGGTTTTTCGTTTTCATAACCGAGATATTAAAGGGCTTTGCGACCATATTCAAGGGTATCGGAAACGGATTTAAGCAGATATTCAATATCAGGGAATACATAAAAATATTCAAGGAGTATTCCGTCGACTTTGGTGCGGTGGGCTGGATACTTGCCGTAATTGCGGTAATAGTTGTCGCTGCGATCTTTGCGCTTATTATTTTCATGATCGTGTTTGCGGTGAGAAAGTATATCAGATTCAGACACACGATAGTAAGCGACGAGGACGTTATCGAAGAGCTCGGCACACTGCAAAGGCAGGTCATCAAGCTGACGCAGGAGAAGGACGAGATAATGGCGATGAAGGTCGCACAGATAGGAATTCCTCAGAGCGCTGTTGCGGCTGCGGCAAAGGGTATAACCGTTTCGCACAACGCAGCGTTTGAAGAGGGCGGCGAGCTTGAAGCAACAGGTACGGACGGCGTGCCTGCGCAGGTGATAAACGACGGCGTGGTGCATACGAACGATATAAGATTTTCAAAGCTTATCGAGGTCGATAATTTCTATAAGACCTATACTCCGCCCGAATATGACAATAGCATAACTCTGAGCGGACTCTGCGAGGCTTACAGAAACTTCGCCTGCTCACGAATGAGACTTTACTACGATATCAAGACGGTAAGACTTTTCATAGCAGGCATGGCTTCGACCAAGCTTATTATCTTACAGGGTATTTCCGGTACAGGTAAGACCTCGCTTCCTTATTCGTTCGGAAAGTTTTTACAGAAGGACACGACCATCGCTTCGGTTCAGCCGTCGTGGCGTGACAGGACCGAGCTTTTCGGCTACTTCAACGAATTTACAAAGAACTTTAACGAAACGGAAGTTTTAAAGAGAATTTATTCTTCGTCCTTTAACGACGACGTAAACTTCGTGCTTCTCGACGAAATGAATATCGCCCGAGTTGAGTATTACTTTGCGGAAATGCTCTCGATACTTGAAATGCCCAATGCGGACGAATGGAAGCTCGACCTCGTTCCTAACGTGTGGAGCACCGACCCTGTAAATCTTGAAAAGGGAATGCTCCGCATACCGCAGAATATATGGTATATCGGAACGGCGAACAACGACGACTCGACATTCGCTATCTCCGATAAGGTATACGACCGTGCGCAGCCGATAAACCTTGACGCAAAGGGAATCGCTTTCGACGCACCCGATACTCCGCCGATGAATCTAAGCTTCGAGCATCTCAATAACCTTTTCAACGAGGCTTTCAAGATGTATCCGATAAGTCAGGAAACGCTCAGAAAGATACAGCTGCTTGACCTGTGGGTAATCGAAAAGCTGAGAGTTGCGTTCGGTAACCGTATCATCAAGCAGATGAACCTTTTCGTTCCCGTTTACGTTGCCTGCGGCGGCGAGGAGCTTGACGGAGTAGACTATGTTCTTGCTACAAAGATCTTCAGAAAGTTTGAATCTTTGAACCTTGCAATGCTAAGAGATGAACTCAAGGAGCTTTGCACATATCTTCAGAAGTCGTTCGGTAAAAATTCCATGAAGGAATCTATCGCATATCTCGAAAGACTTCAGAAGCTGTACTGATATAATAATTAATAATGCATAACTGATTTGCCGGCACTATGCAGCGACAGGTGGGGAAAACGTGAGCGGATTTTATAAAGAATGGTATGACAATTTCATAGAATCCATGGGACTGTTCGGCAGCGACGAGCTTTACGACAGTTTTCGCTCTATGCTTTCCTACGGAAAAAACACCATTGCACTAAACCGCAGGATCATGGAAAAGGCGATCGACGCAAGCTGGGTCGAGTCTATCGAAACGGGTCTTGTCTACGTCGACAACGTAATGCGAAACCCGAGAAAAACTATCGAAAACGTTGAAGAGGTCGTTCCGATAGCGCTTTCAAAAAAGATAACCGTCGACTCGATAAAGCATCTCGCCCAGCACACTGACCTTATCCAGAGCGTCGACCCTGTGACGGGAAAAATAACGCCCTCAAAGGTGCTTAACGTGCATAAGGAGGAGAGCCTTCTTACATACGAAAACAAGTTCGTAAACACGCTTATCGACAGGCTTTACATATTCGTCAACCGAAGATATGACAAGCTAAAAGAGGTGTCGAGGGACGAAGAGGTCTTTGCGCTTGAATATAACACCGAGGTCGAAGCGGGCGGCGGCAAAAGAATGAATATGACCCTTAAGCTTGAAACGATCGATTCGCTCGAAACGGTAGGAGCAGGCGGCGCAACCATGTGGGAAAGGGTCGAGAAGATAAAGAAAATTATAGAAAGCTATAAGGCTTCGGCGTTTTGTCAGCAGATGGGAACGAATTACATAAGACCGCCCGTCATGCGAACAAACGCTATCATGAAAAACGTCGATCTTAAAGCCTGTCTTACGCTGTGGCAGTTTATCGAAAGCTACGACAAGGTGGGTTATGAGATAACCGTTTCCGATTCGGCGCAGAAGCCGAGCGGAACATATATCGAGGATCTTTATTCGCTTACAGCTCTTAATTTCCTGCTTTTCAGATCGTTTACGCAGGATAAGGAAATGGAGCTTGAAACGCTCAGGACTAAAAAGAGCAAGGCGGTCTCGCCGAAGATATTAAGAAAATTTGACAAGGAAAAGCCCGAGCAGTATGATATGACGCTTGCCTCGGGACAGGAAAAGCCGCAGGAGGAAACCGCCGAAAATATTCCATCGGAGATCGACGAGATACTTGCACAGCTTGACGAGATAATCCTTATCGAGCGCAGTTTTTTCGAGGACAAGGAAAGAAAGCGTATCGAGGCGGAGGAAAGGGAGCTGCGCCGTCAGGAAGAGGAGAAGCGAAAGCTCGAAGAGCAAAAGCGGCTTGAAGAGGAGCGCAGACTTGCTCAGGAGCGTGCCGAGCAGGAGGAAAAAGAACGCATCGAACGGGAACGGCTCGAAGCGGAGCGGCTTGAACGTGAGCGGCTCGAGCGTGAGGAGCAGGAGCGTCTTGAAGCTGAACGTATCGAGCGTGAACGCCTTGAAAAAGAGGAAGAGGAACGTCAGGCTGCCGAGCGTGAAAAGATCAGCGAGCTGATAAGCGTTGAGAGAGAAAAGGCTGAGGCTGAACGTGCCGCTCGTCAGGCGGAGCAGGAAAGAATTCAGCGTGAGCGTGAGGAACGTGAAAAGGCAAGAGCCGAGAAGTTCAGAGCGATGCGCAACGAGCTTGAAAAGAAGGATTTCAAGCTTATTTATGCCGAGTATTCGAGAAAACCGCATCATGTGATAAGGCGTGAGATAGCGTATATCATTTCAAATCTGCGCATGGACGGAAAAATTATCCGAGAGGGCGACACGACTATGCCGATGCTCGCCGAGCGAGTTGCCGCCGAGGCTGCGAAAAAGCGTGAGAAGGAACGCTACCTTGCAGAGCAGGCGCAGATGGCTGTGCTTTTTGAAAAATATGCGCCCAACGCAAGACAGCGTGCAAAGAAACGCTTAAAACGTCTGTTTAGCAAGAAAAAGAAGAAAGTCTACGTTATGCCAAAGGTTATGCCGATACAGCGTACTCCCGAGGAGCAGAAGGCTTACGATAAGCAGATAAAGGCGCTCTTCAAGACTTATCATGTAAGCGTGTTTGAGAAGATAAAACGGCAGTTTATTGAGCTGAAAAACAGCTTTAAAAGAAATTACTGAGCATTGAAAGGTCTTAGACTAATGAAGATAAACGGAGAAAAAGCGGTAAAAGCCGTCAAGGCGGCGGCAAGGATACTGCTTATCTCGCTGACGGCGGCGCTGCTTGCACTTGTCGTTCATATAATGGTATGCAATATGCGAGGAAAGGTCGCAAACGTCTTTTCAACAAGCGTTATGAAGGTGCTGACGGGAAGTATGGAGCCTTCGATACATGAGGGCGACTACATAATTATCCGCCGCACCGACCCGTCGGCGCTCAAAGAGGGCGACATAATCTGCTTTTACTCTTCCGACAGGGAAATTTACGGACTGCCGAATACACATAGAATAACAAAGGTACTTGACGACGGAAGCTTCGTAACAAAGGGCGACGCAAATGAGACTGAGGATAAGGTAACAGTATCGCCGGAAAATGTTATCGGGAAGTATACGGGAAAGGTAAGGCTGCTTCGGTGGATAAATTCCCTCGCCTCGCTTAAAAAACTTCTGCTTCTGTCAGTGATAATAATGACGGCGGTAATGGCGTTTTACGAGCTTAAAAGCGTTGCAAGGATAAATGCGGAAACAAAGGCTGAAAAGGACGCTTTGATAGCCGAGGAAAAGGAACGGCTTTTCCGTGAGGCTGTCGAAAAGGAAAAGAAACGGCTTTACGAGCAAGGGCTTGAAAATCCTGACGAAAGCGACGGAGAATAAACGGCAAAGGGGGCTGTAAAACGGGTGAATCAGGAAAAAATAATGAAAGCGAAAATGATAGCGGCGATCTTTATCGCAGCCTTTGCGCTTATTGCCGCATTCGTTTTCGCAGGACTTTATCGTGACGAGCGTCGTAAAACGAGGCTTGCATATATCGAACAGTATGAGTATAACATTACTCAGGCGGCGGACGAGCTGGACGTATATCTTGAAAAGGAAACGGATCTCGACATTCATTACAATATGACGCTGTCTTATATCGGAACGGCAAGGTCGATGGTATTTCTTGTCGATGATTATACCGAAAAGCAAAAGACGATAAACGAGCTTCATTACTGCTTTGTAAAGTATCCCGATCAGATGAAAGGCAAGCTAAAAGAATCGAGCAAGGCGCTTCACGATATTGCAGACCATCTCGATAAGGGATATGAGGAAGCGCAGGATATTGTTGATTCCATTGATAAATTAGGCACTTGATTTTACAAATATAGGAGATTTTGATTATGTTTGAAGAAAAGAAATACAAAAAAGAGATCAAGAGATGCAGGGCTACTATCGAGGAGATCGAAAGAAAGCGTTCACGTTCGCAGTCTGCGCTCGTTCAGGCTATACTTTTGCAGGAAGAACCGAACGAGGCTGACGTAGAGTGGTTCAATAAGTACACCGGCGAGATAACCGCCTGCCGTAATCACATGACCGACACTCAGAAAAAACTTGACGCTTTTATGGCGACAAAGGCTGACAAAAAGAATAAGTAAACTTAATGCCGCACGGAAATCTTTTCGCTGCGGCATTTTTTTAAATGTTAAGAAACTGTTATATATCACAAATTTATATTGATTATTACTGGGATTTATGTTATAATTGATAAAAGAATTTTAACCAGAACGTTTTATCTGAAAAGGAGAATGATCTTATGATATATGAAAAGCTTGAGCGAGCTTATCAAAGCGTTCGCAAAAAGACCGGTTTTGTCCCCGAGATCGCACTTGTTCTCGGCTCGGGACTGGGCGCATTCGCCGATGAAAAGGTAAAGGCTGAGGCTGTCGTGGATTACAGCGAGATCGAGGGCTTTCCCGTTTCGACCGTCCCCGGTCATAAGGGAAGATTTGTTTTCGGCACGGTCGGCGGAGTTAAGGTCGCCGTTATGCAGGGAAGAGTTCATTATTACGAGGGCTATCCCATGTCGGACGTCGTTATGCCTGCACGGCTGCTTAAAATGCTCGGCGCAAAGGTGCTTTTTCTGACAAACGCTTCGGGCGGTATAAATCCCGATTTTGGCGCAGGAGATTTTATGCTTATCCGTGACCATATCGCAAACTTCGTGCCTAATCCGCTGATCGGCGCAAATGTCGAACAGCTCGGCACACGTTTTCCGGATATGAGCAACGTTTACGACAACGCTTTGTGCGGCGTTATCCTTAACTGCGCAAAGGAGCTTGGCATCGAGATGAAGCAGGGTGTTTACGCTCAGCTTACAGGACCTTCGTTTGAAACGCCGTCCGAAATAAAAATGCTCGGAAGAATGGGCGCAGACGCCGTCGGAATGTCGACCGCCGTTGAAGCTATCGCCGCACGGCACGCAGGAATGAAAGTCTGCGGAATTTCCTGCATTTCAAACCTTGCGGCAGGCATAAGCCCCGTTCCCCTCACGCACGAGGAGGTTCAGGAGACCGCAGACAAGGCGGCTCCGAGATTTAAGGCGCTTATCGCCGACGCTGTCGAGGCTATCTCGGACTATATTATGACAGAGCAGCTGATATGACGGATTTAGTGTACAAAAAAACGGACAGTGTTCAGCTTTCGCCCGACAAAAAGACGGTTGTGATAATCGACCAGACGCTTTTGCCGAACGAAACGAAATACCTTACGCTTAAAACCCCCGAGGAGCTTTTTGAGGCGATAAAGACGCTGCGTGTTAGGGGTGCGCCTGCTATCGGTATCTTTGCCGCATACGCTATGTTTGTGATTTCTCAGAGCATTGAAGCAGACAGCGGCGATGAATTTCTTGGCGAGCTTGAAAGGGCGGGGGAGTATCTTATCTCTTCACGACCGACCGCCGTTAATCTTTCGTGGGCGGTCAGACGGCAGCTTTCGGCGGCTCGCTCGGCTGTCGGCGGTTCGGCGGAAAACGCTGTCAAGGCAATGTACCGTGAGGCTGTGAAAATTCATTGTGAGGATATCGCTTCCTGCCGTGCTATCGCCGAAAACGGACTTTCGCTTCTTCACGACGGCGACGGCGTGCTTACCCACTGCAATGCAGGTGCGCTTGCTTGTTCACGTCTCGGCACGGGTCTTGGACCTCTGCTTCTCGGTGCGGAAAAGGGTTATCGCTTTCATGCGTTCGTCGACGAGACACGTCCGCTTTTGCAGGGCGCAAGGCTTACCGCTTACGAGCTTCATCGTGCAGGTATTAAAACCGACCTTATCTGCGATAATATGGCGGCGTATTTTATGTCAAAGGGCGAGATAAACGCCGTGCTTGTCGGCTGCGACCGTGTGGCAAAAAACGGCGATGCTGCGAATAAGATAGGAACTCTCGGTGCGGCGGTGCTTGCAAAGCATTTTAATATTCCGTTTTACGTCTGCTGTCCATTTTCAACCATCGACCCGACCTGCGCCGACGGAAACGATATTCCTGTTGAGGAGCGAAACGGAGACGAGATAACTGAGCTTTATTTTAAAAAGCGCACGGCTCCCGTCGGCGTCGGCTGTAAAAATCCTGCGTTCGACGTTACCCCTTCGGAGCTTATCACGGCGATAATTACAGAAAAAGGGATTTTTCGTTACCCCTATGATTTTTCAAACGCTAATAAATAAGAAAAAGCCTGAGATACTGCGTTTGCAGCTTCTCAGGCTGTGTGTTTTTTTGCTCAGAACGGCAGAGGATTTGCAGCGTTCTTCTTGTTTTCGCAGTCGACAACGACCTTTTCAGTACCCTCGGATGTGGAGAAAAATACGGTGACTTCATACTTCTGATCGTGGTTTTCGGAATAGGTTATCTCGTGTTTACCGTAGAGCGAATAATTGACCGTTGAGATATAGGTCGTTTTGTCCGTGTCGTTGTCGATAAGATAAACCTTTAATTTGAGTATCTCCTCGTCGCCGAATTTGTTGGTGTCCATTACCATAACGGTATACTTTTTGTCGGTCGTCTGATATTTGTCGTATTCTTTAAGGCTCGGATAAAGTCCGTCCTGATACTTGAAATAATACTTGTAAATGCCGTACGGCAAAAGCACAAGCACGATCAGGAAAAAAACGACATAAACGATTTTCTTCTGCATATTCATAATAGTTCCCCCTCAGAATTATGATTTATGAATTGAAAAAACCTATGATACTCTTATTTTACACTTTCGGTAATGATTTGTCAATAGTTTTTGCAAAAAAAATTAACTATAACTATACAAATTTTAAAAGAATTCTTGCTATTGAAAAATACGGATAATAAGTTTAGTCTGACTGACGGAATACATCTGCAACCTCGCTTATAGTTATATATGCAGACCGGTCGATACTGCGTACTATATCTCTGAGCTTTGCTATCTGAAATCTGTTTACCACAAAATAGATCATTGTTTTGGAAGTGTTGGAATATCCGCCCTTAGCCTCGATTCTTGTGATACCGCTGTCAAAGCTTTCAGAGAGACTTTTACAGATTTCATCAGGACAGCTTGTAACTATGATCGCCGCCTTTGCACGGTCAATACCCTCTGCTATGTAATCCACAACCTTTAATGCCGCAGCGTATGTAACTATCGAATAAAGGGGAAGAATCCAGCTTTCTATTACAAATCCGCACACCACATACAGAACCACATTATACGCCATTACAAACGTGCCGACTGTTATTCCAAGACGTTTTGCAAATATTACCGCCATTACTTCTATTCCGTCAATTGCACCTCCGCAGCGTATCGTCAGACCGCTTCCTATACCGGAAATAAGTCCGCCGAACAACGCACATAAAAGCAAATCCGTTCCTGCAAGCGGTGATGCCATACTCACATCGATCGGAAGAACATCTGTGATAAGCCACGCTCCCAAAGAATACACTATTACCGTATAAACAGAATATATCGTAAAAACCGCTCCCTGCTTTTTCAGTCCATAGATGAAAAGCGGTATATTAAGCAGAATAAGAAAAAGTGAAAGGCTTAGATATTCGGGAGTTATCTGTGCAAGCAGCATTGAAGTTCCTGAAATTCCGCTGTCATAGAGATTCACGGGATTGAGAAAAACAGTTATTCCAAATGCGTTTATCATTCCCGCAGCAGCAAGTACGATAAATTTACTCCATTTAAGCTTAGCTGTTATGCTTTTTATTTTCTCCATATATCTGCACCTCGTTCTTTTTTGATCTATTTTATGAAGATGCTGCGGCATGAACTCTTATTCATTCTGACAATAATTTAAAATTTTTACATTAAAACAGCGTCTTTCGACTGCGTTTTCTCCTGCGCCCTTATTTCCTCAATAACGTCAATAACTCCCGTGAGGTCGTCACAAACCGCAAAAAGCTTCTCTTTGAGCTTTTCGTCGGGTTGTGAAAGGTCGGGTATCATGACGGGCAGACAGCCTGCGTCGTAAGCCGACTGTATCCCGTTTGGCGAGTCCTCGAGGGCAATACATTCGCACGGTTCAAATCCTAACTTTGCCGCACCCGTAAGATAGGTGTCGGGCGCAGGCTTTCCGTTTGCTATCATATCTCCCGTGATAAAATCGTCGAACTTGTCCGCAACGCCGATCATTCCAAGATACCAGTCGGTGCGCTGTCTGTCAGTCGCCGTGCAGACTGCGCATTTTAAGCCTGCGCTTTTAATATAGCAAAGCAGCTCGTCGACGCCTTTTTTCTTCTCGACGCCGTATTTTTTAATATGCTCGTTCATAAGCTCTATCCGTCTGCGCCTTACCTCGAAATAATCGAAATCCTCCCCGAAAATGCCCTTTAAATGCCCCTCGGCGTATTTTGCCGAAAGCGAGCGTATTCCTAAAACGTGCTCGGGAGTCATTGGAAATCCGAGAGAATTTGCCGCCTTGCACCAGTATACCGAGAGCAGCTTTTCGGTGTCGGTGATAACTCCGTCCATGTCAAATAATACCGCTTTTATCATGCTAAGACGTCCTTTCAGTTAAAATGAACAATGTTCTTGTAATTCTTTTTGCTGTCGGGAATACTCTTTACCGATTTGGCAAGAGTTTCGGCTTTGACCTTTGTAAGTCCGTAATTGCAGTAAACGTAGCCCGTATTGTCCTGATACCACGGCTCTGCGACGTAGAAATATTCAACGCCGTTTTCCTTCGTATAGCCTGCGACGACCACATATCCGATAATGTCGGACTTTGTGTTGTATGAGGTCACGGGATTTGCGGTCTTTCTTCCCGACGAGGATTTTCTCACGGCGACAATACATCTTCTGCCGTTGTTCAGCTGCCGCTTTATAAGTATCTGTATCGCATTTGACGTTCTTCCCTTTATGCTGTCGACCGAAACGGGCTGCTTGCTTAAATATTCGAGCGTCTTTTTCAGCTGTATCTGATCGCAGTCGGCGTACTTAAAGCCTCGCTTGTCGGCGCACCAGCCTTTTTTCTCCGCAGTCTGATATACCTTGCTCTTGCTCAGTCCAAGACCCTTTTCGGAATTAAGCAGCATAACAGCGCAGGCAGGACCGCTGCCGTATTTATAAGAATACTTTGCGCCGAGCTGTGAAACGCAGGACGTGGGGTAAAGCTTTCCGCTGCCTGCAACAAGGCTTACATATTTTTTGTCGACGATAAACTGCGTAAAATTAGCCGAAACGTAATATTTACCCGATTTACATTCAGCCGAATACCGGCCTGTTTTGAGTTTCAGATTTCTTCCTGAGCGTGTGCTGTATGCGGAAATAAAATCTGCGCTGCCGTTTTTTATACAGTAAACAGGCGCAGAGGATATCTTGCTCGTCTTCGACCATTTTCCGTAAAAGGAGTAAGAGCCGACCTTCTTTACCGACCTTGCACGGACATAATAGGTCTTTCCGGCTTCGAGCAGGTCTGCGGTAAGTTTTACGGCTGAAACGCTGTTTGATATTTTCTTTTTAGACAGGCTGAAATCGGGCTTGAGCGAATACTCAATTTCATATCCCGTGCATTTGTCGTCACGGGTAAGGGCGCAGGAAAATCCCGAGCCGGAAAGTTTTAGTTCCTTTATCGTCTGCATTTTAGGGAGTATCTTAAAGCTTCGGCTTACGCTTCCGCAGTACTGTCCTATGCCCGTAACCGTCGCTTTGGCATAGCCTATCGAAACGTTGTTTGAATAGCTGAGCGCAAAGTCTTTGTTTTTCGTGAGCTCTTTTCCGTCTAACAATACAGAAACGGCAGGCTTTACCGCCTTTGCGCTGTACTCAAAGCTGTCGGCTTCAAGCGTAATTTCAAGCCCCTTAGCCTTGCTCAGATCTACGCTTTCGGGAATTTCGTCAGGCTCGGTGGAATTTCCGGGATCGTCAGGGTTTTCTGGGTCTTCGGGTTCGTCCGGCTCGTCGGGGTCTATCGGGATTATCGGAAGCTCGACGGTATCGTTCTGACCGTAAGCCTGCGCCGAGACGGGAATTTCCTGCAAAATTCCGCCGTCAAAGCAGGGGATACAAGCCGATATTATTAAAATCGCCGAAGCGATAGCGGCGAGCGTTTTCTTTATGTATTTGCCGGTCAATTTAATTCCTCCTGTTTTGAAATGTAAAAGCTTTAATCTATTGTATCATATTTTTGCTGTAAATACAATGGTGCAAGTAAAAAATTTTTTCAAAACCTATTGCAATTTGTAAAAAAATGCGGTATAATATAAATCCTGTCACAAGTTTTCGTTTTTTACATAAGGAGGCGCGGTATGGCGGAATTAAAGCTTTTTGTAGACGACACGAGAGAGTTCCCGAAAGGATTCGAGTGCGTAAGGACCTATGAAGACTGCATAATGTATTTTCGGCTGTTCGGCGATTTCGATTTCGTTTCGCTCGACTACAGCCTTGGCGGAGAGCATACGGGGCTTGATATTCTTGTATGGATGAAGGAAAACGGCAAAAATCCGAGGCATATCAACATTCACAGCAATCATATCGAGGGTATGCGGCTTATGAGAAGATACGCCGAGGAAAATTTCAAGGATTCGGTCATAACAATGAACACGCTCTATAAATAATCAAAAAAACGGCGGAGTTTTTTCTCCGCCGTCCTTTTATCAGTTGATGAAATATAATTTTCCGTTATCTCTTGCTTCGTTTATTGCGTTCTGGAGCGTCACGAACAGATCGCTGTATCTGAAATGCTCGCCGCTGTATTTTATTGCGCCCGCTCTTAATGAAACGGGTATCCTGTTGCCGTCGGACTCTATCTCGTTACCGTTCTGAACAAGTATTTTTTCAGCAAAAGCCTCGACCTCCGCCTTGTCTTCAAGACAGGTAACGAGCGCAAATTCGTCGCCGCCTATTCTGAAAAGCATCATGTCGTCGCCTGCCGCCGTGTCGAGCCTTTTGAGCGACTCAAGAATGACCTTGTCGCCTGCTTTGTGTCCGAAATTGTCATTTACGGGCATAAGTCCGACAACGTCAAAGCAAAGAACGTAGGTGCCTGCCTTTGATCTTAAAAATTCGTATAATTCTGAAACGTCAACCACTTTTCCCATATAAATTCCTCCTTTGATCATTTCGTCGGGGATAAGTCTCGGAAAAACTCCCGTGAATTTCCACTCCTTGTTAAATCTTGACGGAGCGACCCCCCACAGCTTTGTGAATGCACGATTGAAAACCTCGGGTGAATTATATTGATATTTCATCGCAATATCGGTTATTGTGCCGCATGAATTTGAAATCTCCTCGGCGCATTTTGTAAGCCTGCGCTTTGAGATATACTCTTTTAGGCTCGTGTGCGTACAGTATCTCCAGACCTTCTGAAGCGTCGAAAGCGAACAGTAGCACGCCGCCGCAATATCGTCCTGAGTTATCGGTTCGCAGAGATTTGCTTCGATAAAATCAAGTGCGTCAACAAATATACAAAAATTCTTCACCCGATCATCTCCAAGAAAATAGTGTAACGTTACAGTTTTTCTTCTGTGATTATATTATAGCATAAAGATTTTTTACTGTCTTGATTTTTTGCGTACTTTTTAAAATAAAACGGCTGAGGAAAAACCGCAGCCGTGTCTGTTCAAAAAATCATTCGTTGCTGTATTTTGGCTCGCAGGTGAGATTAACCCCGAGACGCTTGAAGGTCCTTTCGTCGACAGCCGAGAGTATAACGGTCGAATGTACCTCGCAGCCGCCCAGCTTTTCGATCTGATCCATAGCCTTCTTTGCAAGCTCGCTCGAAGCGGCGCATATCGAAAGCGCAATAAGCGTTTCGTCGGTGTGAAGACGAGGATTGAGATTGCCGAGATGATCTACCTTTAAATTCTGAATAGGCTCGATTACTTCGGGCGACATAAGGAGCGCTTCGTCGTCGATACCGCCGAAATATTTGAGCGCATTAAGCAGCAGCGCCGAGGAAGCGCCGAGCAGGTTAGAGGTCTTGCCCGTGATAACGGTTCCGTCGGGAAGCTCCATTGCCGCCGCAGGCGCGCCTGTCTGACGTTCCTTTTCAAGCGCATATGAAACGACCTTTCTGTCGTCCGTCGAAACGCCCGCCTGCTTCATAAGCAGCTGAAGCTTCAATATCTCGTCGTCCTTTACCGTACCCTTTCTTCTGCCGCACAATGCGGTGTAGTATCTTCTGATAATTTCGTCCTTTGAAGCCTCGCAGACCGCCTCGTCGTCGAATATGCAGTTTCCTGCCATGTTAACGCCCATGTCGGTAGGCGATTTATATGGCGACTCGCCGAGAATGTTCTCGAAGATCGCATTTAGCACCGGGAATATCTCGACGTCTCTGTTGTAATTTACGGTCGTTTTTCCGTAAGCTTCGAGGTGGAAGGGGTCTATCATGTTAAGGTCGTTTAAGTCCGAGGTAGCCGCTTCATATGCGATATTAACCGGGTGTCTTAGCGGAATGTTCCAGATAGGGAAGGTCTCAAACTTTGCATAGCCTGCGTTAACGCCCCTTTTATGCTCATGATAAAGCTGAGAAAGACAGGTCGCCATTTTTCCGCTTCCCGGTCCCGGGGCGGTTATTACGACAAGTCTGCGTGAAGTTTCGATATATTCGTTTCTTCCGTAGCCCTCGTCGCTCATTATACGCTCGATATCCGAGGGATAGCCGTCAATATGGTAATGATGATAAACCTTTATGCCAAGAGCCTCGAGCCTTTTCTGGAAAGCGACAGCTGAGCTTTGTCCCTCGTACCTTGTAAGAACGACCGAGCTTACATAAAGACCGATCTTTGAAAATACGTTGTAAAGTCTTATCACGTCAAGATCGTAGGTGATACCGAGATCTCCTCTTATCTTGTTCTTTTCAATATCCGAGGAATTGATGACGATAACGATCTCCGCTTCGTCTTTAAGCTGTAAAAGCATTTGCAGCTTGCTGTCGGGCTTAAAACCGGGAAGAACTCTTGAAGCGTGGTAATCGTCAAAAAGCTTTCCGCCGAATTCAAGATAAAGCTTGTCGCCGAACTGCGAAATTCTTTCTCTGATATGCTCCGACTGCATTTTAAGATACTTGTCGTTATCAAAACCTATCCTTTTCATTTTACCTCAACCCTTCTTATATTATAACCGTGATAAACACTATCTTTTATTATATTATATTTTCGGCAAAAAAGCAAGTGTTTTGACTAAAAATTTTAAAATATCAGAAGATATTCTGCCTTAATTTTTTGTGAACACTCTTGACAAGCCTTGCGTTTTGTGATACAATTATTGTATGATTTTTTGTCTCTGTAGCTCAGGGGATAGAGCATTCGCCTCCTAAGCGAAGGGTCGGACGTTCGAATCGTCTCAGGGACGCCACAAAAGCCGAAGCCTTTTTGTTTTAAGGGGTTTCGGCTTTTTTGTTTCGGACTTTGATTTTATGAAAAGATTTTAATTAATGTCATGAAATTAATTGACAAATTAATAATAATCCTGTATAATAGTATATGGAACAGTTTATTAAGATCAGGAGGGAAATAGTTTATGAAAAAGCTTGTGTGTTTATTTTTGACGGCAATACTTTTTGTTTCGGGGGCGGTCACCGTTTTTGCCGCAGGTCCGAAGGAACCGGTCATCAACAGTCAGATGCCCGATTGCTACGGCGTTGAAGGCGGAGATTATATAACGCTCTTTACCGACGCAAGCTCCTTAGACGGCGGTACGCTTACATATCAGTGGTACAGCACAACGGTAAACGATATATCGACTATCCGTGCAATAGACGGCGCAACCGGAACGACCTATACGCCGCCGCAAAAGGTGGGCGTAGCCTATTACTGCTATGCGGTGTGGAATACAAAAGAGGGCATTACAAGCAGTCCCGTATACAGCCGCCTTATCCGCATGGAATATGAGGAAAGCGCAGTTTCGACAGTCAGCATAGAGATACTCAGTACTCCTGACAAGGTGGTTTATACCTCGGGCGAATGTCTTGACCTTACAGGTCTTAAGGTGCGTATCTGGACGTCCGACGGCTATATCGATTCCGTAAACGGAGATAAGCTTGAAATCACAAAAAATCCGCTTGTAACTGTCGGCGAGCAGAAAATAAAGGTAGCCTACGGAGAAGCGTATGATTTCTTTATCGTAACGGTCAACGAAGCGGCGCACTCCCACTCGTTCGGCGAATGGACGGTAACTACCGAGCCGACCTGCACCGAATCGGGTATCAAGTCGAGAGAGTGCGACTGCGGACATACCGAGCGTGCCGAAATTGCGGCAAAGGGACATAATTGGGACAGCGGCAAGGTTACAAAGGAGCCGACCAAAACCGCCGACGGAGAAAAGACCTTTACCTGCACGGTATGCGGTAAAACGAAAACCGAGGTCGTTAAAGCCGGCAGCGCCGACGATTCCTCCGACGATTCTTCCGACGAGTCGTCAAGCGAATCGTCAGATAAATCTTCAAAAGAGTCAAAATTCAAAAACTGGTTTAAAAATCTCGGCAGTCTGAAATTCAAATCGGATGACAGCTCGCAAAACGACATATCGGACGGCGACACGAAAACCGACGGCGGTAAGTCTGCAAAAAGTTCAGACACGGCAAACGGCGCAGACTCGTCGGAGTCGGGAGTTTCGCTTGTCAGATTAATAATCGCAGGCGGAATCGGACTTTGGATAATCATAAGCATTATCATCGTAATTATTGCCGCTAAAAAGGATAAGAAAAAGCGTTCGCAGATAAACGGCGACAGCTGACGCACATGACCGCATATTTATTAGCCGCATTTTAAGGGTAGCTTTAAAATGCGGCTTTTTTGATAATATTGTGTAACCTACTTAAAAATTATTAAAAAAGTTATAAAAATACTTGCAATTTAAACAATTATATGTTATAATATATTTGTCAGGAGGCGAATGAGAATATCGCCGCCGCATAAATTAAATCGGAAAGGATTTGTGATATTATGGCAAGAATGATACTTAACGAAACTTCATATTTCGGCGCAGGCTCGATCTCGGAGGTCGTAAACGAGATCAAGAAAAGAGGCTTTAAAAAGACCCTCGTTGTTACCGACCCCGATCTTATCAAATTCAACGTTGCACAGAAGGTAACTGCGCTGCTTGACGAGGCAGGCTGTCCTTATGAGATCTTCTCGGACGTAAAGGCTAACCCGACAGTCGCAGTTGTAAAGAACGGAATTGCCGCATTCAAGGCGGCTGAGGCTGATTCGCTTGTTGCGATAGGCGGCGGCTCGGCTATGGATACCGCAAAGGCTATCGGCATTATTATCGCAAACCCCGAGTTTTCAGACGTTACCTCGCTCGAGGGCGCAGTTGACACCAAAAATCCGAGCGTTCCGATAATCGCAGTTCCGACAACGGCAGGCACGGCGGCTGAGGTTACGATAAACTACGTTATCACCGACGAGGAGAAGAAGAGAAAGTTCGTCTGCGTTGACCCGCACGATATTCCCGTTGTCGCAGTTATCGACAGCGATATGATGTCCTCAATGCCGAAAGGTCTTACCGCTTCGACGGGTATGGACGCTCTTACACACGCTATCGAGGGTTATACCACTCTCGGCGCATGGGAGCTTACGGACATGATGCACTTAAAGGCTATCGAGATAATCGGACGTTCGCTTCGTGCGGCTGTCGCTAACGACCCGAAGGGCAGGGAAGATATGGCTCTCGGTCAGTATGTTGCAGGAATGGGCTTCTCAAACGTAGGTCTTGGCGTGGTTCACGGCATGGCACACCCTCTCGGCGCATTCTATGACACACCCCACGGCATCGCAAACGCTGTTCTGCTCCCCTATGTAATGGAATACAACGCAGAATTTACCGGCGATAAGTTCAAGTACATAGCAGAGGCAATGGGCGTTGACACGACGGGAATGGACGAGGCTGCATACAGAAAGGCTGCCGTTGACGCAGTTAAGCAGCTTTCAAAGGACGTTGGTATCCCTGAAAAGCTCCACGAGATAGGCGTTAAGGAAGAGGATCTCCCTGCGCTCGCACAGTCGGCGTTCGACGACGTATGCACGGGAGGAAATCCGAGACCCTGCACGGTTGAAACTATTCTTGAGCTTTACAAGACAGCGTTCTGATTACCGCAGATTTAGTAATAACAACAAACCGGAGAAGTCTGTTTATGACCTCTCCGGTTTTTTTATTCTGAAAATCATTTGCGACATATTTCTTCCGCCGCTTGTGTTAAAATGATGCTAAGGACTTATCTTTCGTCGATAGGAACATATTCACGTTCTTTTCTTACAGCTTTGTAAGCAGGACGGATTATTCTTCTTCCCGTTACAAGCTCTTCAAAGCGGTGAGCGCACCAGCCTGCCATTCTTGAAACGGCGAAAAGGGGAGTGAACAGGTCGCCGGGAATCTGGAGCATTCTGTAAACAAGACCGGAATACATATCAACGTTTGCACACATTGCCTTGACGTCGCCCTTCTTCTCTGCAAACAGCTGAGGAGTAAGCCTTTCGATCTTTTCGAGCAGGTCGAATTCTCTTTCAAATTCCGTGCCTGCCGCAAGCTTTCTTGCGTTCTCTTTAAGAATATCCGCACGGGGGTCCGAAAGGGTGTAAACGGCGTGTCCCATACCGTAGATAAGACCGCTGCGGTCGAACGCTTCCTTGTTGAGTATCTTTCTCAGGAAGTCGGCGACCTCGCCCTCGTTCTCCCAGTGAGTAACGTTCTCCTTAACACATTCAAACATTTCGTTTACCTTGATGTTTGCGCCGCCGTGCTTTGAGCCTTTGAGCGCACCGATTGCGGCAGAATATGCAGCGTAAGGATCGGTTCCTGCGGAGGTAAGCACACGGCAGGTAAATGTCGAGTTGTTTCCGCCGCCGTGTTCTGCGTGAATAACCATCATGATGTCGAGCATTTTTGCCTCGGCGTCGGTAAACTCACGGTCAAGACGAAGCGACGAGAGTATCATCTCGGCGGTCGACTGTCCCTTAATCAGCGGATGGATTATCATGCTCTGGTCGTCGTAGGTCCTTCTCTTGACCTGATAAGCCGATGTCATAATTGTTGGCAGCTTTGAAATAATGGATATTGCCGTCGCCATTTCATATTCGGGACTTCTGTTTTCGGGATCGTCGTCATATGAATATAAGCAAAGCAGCGAACGTCCCATTTTGTTCATTATATTTTTCGACGGCGCTTTAAGAATCATATCCTCGAAAAAGTCCGCAGGCAAAGCTCTGTTTTCGTCTAAAAGCTCGGTGAATGCCGCAAGCTCCTCGTGAGTCGGAAGACTGCCCATAAGCAGAAGATAAACTATCTCCTCGTATGCAAAACGGTTTTCCTTTATTGCGTTTCCTACAAGGTCCTTGATATTATATCCGCGGTAAACGAGCTTTCCGGGAATAGGCGATTTTTCACCCTCGTTGATAACATAGCCGTGAACGTTACAGATATTAGTAAGTCCTGCGACAACTCCCGTTCCGTCAGCGTTACGCAGACCTCTTTTTACCATATATCTTTCATAAAGCTTAGGGTCGATCGAGTTGTTCGTAACAAACTGCTGATATAACATATTTCTTGCTGATTCGCTTGCCATTTTTAATCATCTCCGTTTCTTTCGGCAAAAGCATAAAGCTTGTCAGATCGTTAATAAAATATATTTTTTATTATACACTATAATTCTTGCTTTGTCAAGTGAAATTTACACAAACTTATTCAAAATGCAGGACGAATATATGTGAAACTGCAAAAATAAAGATAATTTAAGTGAAAGGACGGTATTTATGAAGGATTATTTACAGCTTCTTGCAGCGTTCGTTGTGATACTTGCGCTTATCCCGTGCATTGGCTATGCCGACAAAAAAAGCTCGGCTGAAAAAGCGTCGGGTCAGCCGACAGAGAAGGTTTCGGTAAAGCTGCTTGATTTGCAGACGGACGAGATAAAAACGCTCGATCTGAAAAGCTATATCGTCGGGGCGGTGTTTGCGCAGATGCCTGCGGATTTCGAGCAGGAGGCTCTGAACGCTCAGGCGGTGCTTGCTTCGACCTATGCAAAACGCAGGATACTCTCCGAAGAGAATTCGCCGACCGCTTCGCTTAAGGGAGCTCACCTCAGCACCGACCAGAGCAAATATCAGGCGTATTTTACGGACGAGCAGGCTAAAAGCGTTTACGGCGAGGAATATGAAGCGGCTTATGAAAAGATCTCCGCAGCCGCCGAATATGCAAAGCGGCTTACGCTTACATACGAGGGCGAGCCGATCTTAGTTGCATTTCACGGCGTTTCTTTCGGCTGCACCGAGTCGTCGCTTTCAATGTGGGGAACGGAGCTTGCGTATCTTCAGTCGGTCGAAAGCTCCGCCGACGCTGACCTCCCCGAAAGCGTTCAGCAAGTCGTGTTCAGCGAGCAGGAAATGAGGTCGCTGCTTGAAGGAGAATTTTCCGACATATCACTTTCGGACGACCCGAGCGAATGGATAAGTCCTGCCGAGCTTACGCAAAACGGCACGGTTCTTAAAGTAAGCGTCGGAGGACGGGTCTTCGACAGCGAAAGGCTTTGCACCCTGCTCGGCTTGCAGTCAAGACATTTTACGGCGGAGTATAAAGGCGGAGAGTTTTCCGTTACCGCAAAGGGCTGCGGACATCTTGTAGGAATGAGCCAGTACGGAGCGAATGAAATGGCGAAGTCGGGTGACAGCTGCGAGGATATTCTGCTGCACTATTTCAAGGGTACTTCGCTTGTAAAGGACGGCTGAAAACGCAAAAAAGGCGGTACGAAAAGCGTACCGCCTTTTATCATTATCAGTTCATCACTTTGTTGTTTTTGATATATTTCGGAGCATATTTATAAGGAACGGCTAAGAACATCCAATTGCCGCTCTCGCCGTAGTTGCCTGCTTCGAGTACGCACGGCTTTTTGTTGATCGTGATCTCGCCCCAGAAGTGCTGCCATTTGTTAGAGGTGCTCGTACCTCTGTAACCCTGAACAAGCGAAGCGTCAAAGCCTAAGTAGTTGCACATCTCGACAAGCGCACCGTTGTACTGTAAACACTGACCGAGCTTCATGTCGAAAATAGCTACGGCATATCCCTTATCCCATATTGTCGAATAAAGCGAGCCGGAAGCGTAGGTGACGTTCTTGTTTATCCAGTTAAGCGTGTAAGCCGCCTTCTGCGCAGGAGTCCATGAGCTCTTGAAATGCTTTGCGGCAAAACGCTCGATAGCTTCCTTATCCGCCTGCGATATGGTGCAGCTTGTTTTTGTGGTAGTCGTACCCTGTACGTTATAGAGGATATAGTTCGTTTTCGGCGCACCCTTTACTGTGTCGAGAGCTTCTATCTCCTCCTGCATATAATCTGTAATCGCATTAATGTCATATACCGTGTCAGAGCCGCTTGAGGTCGTGTATTTCATTCCGCCTGCCGCGTCCTTTGTATAAGCCTTGACTTTGAAGCGATAGCCTAAAAGTCCCGTATACGGATAGCTGTCCATATTGATAACGCAGGAAGAAAGCGACTGTCCGACAAGCGTTTTTATCCTCACCCAGCTGTCATTATACGGGTCGTAGCGATAGATAAGGTAGCCCGTGCATTTTACCTTTTCCCATTTAAGCGTAACACGGTTGTTGTTTATCGAAATACCCGTTACCTTTGAAATTCCGCTCGGTGCGGTGCAGACGTATTTCGCCTTTGAGGCAATTCCCCAGATCGTTTTATCAGCCGTCTTTTTGAACGCTTTTACCTTGTAGGTATACTTTGTGCCTGCCGTAAGACCGGTCGCCTTGTAGGTATTTGTATCCTCTCCGTAAAGGGTTTTTACTTTAATATATCCCTTTGCTGCGGCGTCGTATCTGTAAACACGGTAGCCCGAAGCGCCATCGACCTTTTCCCAGTTGATTCTTATGCTTGTAGCAACGGCGGAGTAAGCGTCCTTTACCGTGACCTGTGTCTTTGAAAAATCGTCGGTGTTTTCACTGCCGAATGATGAAGCGCAGGCAGTGACCGCACCTGTGCAGTATGAAGCGGGCGCTGCGAGTGAAGAAAGAGCCATTGCGGCAGCAAGTACGCCGGCTGCTAATTTTTTATTGATAGAAAACGTTCCCATTTGTTTTTGACCTCCGTGGCAAATAAAACCATATATGTTACAATTCCCGATCGGCTGTTACCGAACTGTAATTAGTTTACCACATTTATTACAGTTTGTCAAGCATTATTGCAAAGAAATTGTATAAAATTTCAACCAATGATTGATCTGCAAAATATAAGCGGCGATCTGCGGATCGTTCATAAGCTGACCGTACCACTGTATATGCTGACCGTTGTTTATAAGCCGTTCTATCTCGCTGCGCTTTAGTATATCGAGCACGGGACAGTTCGTCTGCGAAAGCTCCTCGCAAAGCCGCTCGTTTACCGCCTTAGCATAGGACGGATTGTGCGTTTTCGGATATGGCGATTTCTTGCGCCAGAGAACGCTGTCGGGCAGCACGCCGTTCATAGCCTCTCGCAGCAGACCTTTTTCTCTGCCAAGATGATCCTTAAATTCCCAAGGCACACGGTAAAGGTATTCGACGATACGGTAATCGCAGAAGGGAACACGCACTTCGAGTCCCCAGTACATCGACATTCTGTCTTTTCTGTCAAGAAGCACCTGCATGAACCATTCCATATTGAGCCGCATCATTTCACGCATACGCTTTTCAAGCGGCGAGCCGACATTCTCCGTAACCTTGCCGATAGTGCCGAGATATTTTCCGTAAACGTAATCTTCGGGAGTTTCTTCTCCGCTTAAAAATTCGTCCCTTACGAGCGAGGCACGGTAGGCGGTCGACTGCGACCACGGGAAGCCGTCGGTCACGCGAATGTCCTTGTCACGATACCACGGATATCCGCCGAAAATCTCGTCTGCACATTCGCCCGAAAGAGCGACCTTGAAATCGTTTCTCACTGCCTTGCAGAACAGTAAAAGCGAGCTGTCGACGTCCGCCATTCCCGGAAGATCTCTCGCCTCTGTTGCAGTGTAAAGTGCGTCGACAAGCTCGGGCGTGTCGATTATAACACGGTGATGCTCGCTGCCAAGATGCTCTGCCATTATTTTAATGTATTCGTCGTCGCTGTTAGGCTGAAATTTTCCAGCCTTGAAGTATTTCTGATTGTCACGGTATTCGACCGAAAAGGTGTGAAGCTTTCTGCCTGTTTCCTTAAATCGCTTGTTTGTGACAGCGGAGATAAGGCTTGAATCGAGTCCGCCCGAAAGGAAGGTGCAGAGCGGTACGTCCGAAACGGTCTGCCTTGTGACAGCGTCATCGACAAGATATCTGACGTGTTCCTTGACCGTTTCAAGATCCTCGTCAAAAGGCTCTCCGCCCTTTTCGGCATAATCCCAGTAGGTGCGGCGGCTTATCCCGTTTTCGTCAAACCACAGATACTCCGCAGGTTTAAGCTCCTCGATACCTTTCAGTACGCCGCAGCCGCAGGTCCTCGCAGGGCCTAACAGCATTATCTCCTTTACTCCCTCGGCGGTAAGCACGGCGGGTATCTCGGGGTGACAGAGAAGCCCCTTTATCTCGGAAGCAAAATAAAATCTTCCGTCCTTTATCGTGAAGAAAAACGGCTTTACTCCTATTCTGTCACGAGCAGCGAAAAGACGCTTTTTGTTTTCGTCCCACACGGCAAAGGCGAAGATCCCGTTTAATCTGTCGACGCACTTTTCGCCCCATTCGGCAAAGGCGAGCAAAACTGCTTCGGTGTCGGAATTTGTTGAGAATTTATAGCCGAGCGTTTCAAGCTCTTTTCTTATCTCGGCGGTGTTGTAAAGCTCGCCGTTGTAAACAAGTGTAAGCCTGCGCCCATTAGATTTAAAGTTCATCGGCTGACAGCCCGTTTCGGGGTCGATGACGGCGAGCCTTGTATGTATCATAAGAACGTTTTCGCTCTCAAATATCCCGTCGTCGTCGGGGCCTCTCCTTTTAAGCGCCTTTATCATACGAACCGCCGCTTCACGGTCGGCGTAACGTTTAAATTTTTTATCATATCCGATTATTCCTGCAATAGCGCACATAAAATATCACCTCGTGACATTATATGCAAAATACAGCTTATCTGATAATATGTCTGACCCGTGAGATAAGAATTTTATATTGACATTTTACATTTGCCGTGATATAATGAATAACGGTCAAGAGATTATTTTTTAAGGGGCGGATAATATGAAAACGGAAAAGACCGATAAAAAATCGGCAAAGGCTAATGAATCGTTTCTCAGTATTTTTGCAAAGGCGATAATGTCGGGAATACTTATCGGCGTTGGCGGAATAGTTTATTTAAAGGCTGACAATAAATACATGGGCGCATTCCTGTTCAGCCTGGGACTCTTCACGATAATTCAGTTCGGCTTTGCGCTTTATACAGGAAAGGTCGGCTATATTCCCGAAAGAAAGCCCATATATATAAGAGAAGTGCTTATTACCCTGCTTGGAAATATTGTCGGAACTGCGGCGGCAGCAGGTCTTATTCTGCTGACAAAGTCAGGAACGGCGGTTCACGAGGCGGCGGCTGTCGCAATGGAGGGCAAGCTTAACGACACTATCCAGAGCCGTTTCATTCTCGGTATTTTCTGCGGAATGCTTATGTATATCGCCGTTGAAAATGCCGCAAAGTGCCGTGTCGAAGGAACGGATACCAAAATGGTGTTCGGAACTGTTCTTCCCGTAATGGTGTTCATAATCAGCGGCTTTAATCACTCGGTCGCCGACTGCTTTTATTTCTTTGCGGCGTACCCGACCTTAGACGGCGTTGTTTACATACTCACCGTTGCGCTCGGAAACGCTGTCGGCGGAATGCTTATTCCTCTGATGAAAAAGCTGTTCGACAAGGCTTGATTTATAAATGCACATAAAAAAGCAGGCATTGCCGCAAAAGTCGGCAGTGCCTGTTATATTTTTATTCGTCAATAGGGGCAAAAGCTGTCCTGTCCGAATTATTTTCCCTCAAGCTGTTTTAAGGCTCTCATTTCGTTCTTGTCGACCTTTATGACGGAATCCTTGATAAGCTCGACGTCCTTTTTGTTGACGGCGATAATGTTGTCGGTCTTGTCGATCTTGACTTTAAGGTTGCCAGTAAGCAGATTTACGTCGGTGACAATGCCCTTGCCCTCGGCGGTCTTGACATATGCGCCGCACTTGGGCGTGGTTTTGAGAAGATCTTCATACGCTTCGCTTTCATATTTCAGACAGCACATAAGTCTGCCGCAGGTGCCCGAAAGCTTTGTCGGGTTGAGCGAGAGCGACTGTTCTTTCGCCATCTTGACCGAAACAGGCTGAAATTCACCTAAAAATCTCGAACAGCAAAAGGGCTGACCGCAAATTCCGAGACCGCCGAGCATTTTCGCCTCGTCACGCACGCCTATCTGTCTAAGCTCGATACGGGTGCGGAAAACGCTTGCAAGATCCTTTACAAGCTCACGGAAATCGACTCTGTTTTCTGCCGTGAAATAGAACAGAAGCTTGTTGTTGTCAAAGGTACATTCAACGTCGACAAGATCCATTTTAAGACCGTGCGCCTTGATTTTTTCCTTGCAGATATCAAAAGCCTCTTTTTCTCTTTTTTTGTTGCGCTCGACAGTTTCCAGATCCTTTTTTGTTGCGATGCGGATAACCGGCTTGAGAGGAGAGGAAAGGGTTTCCTCCTCGATCTCTCTGTCGGCGATAACGACGTCGCCGCATTCAACTCCTCGTATCGTTTCGACGATGACCTTGTCGCCGCAGGCAATGTCAAGTCCGTTAGGCGAGAAATAATAGACCTTTCCCACCTTTTTAAACCGCACGCCGATATATTTTACTGCTGCCATTTTTTATGACCTCCTATACTTGTGTACGTTTTTTCAATACGCCTTTCTGCCCGAAAGCTCTGCCGCAAGTGCAACCGAAAGGGTAGATATATTGCAGTTTGACTGCGCTCTTATAATGTACTCTCCGACCGAGTCGTAAATTTTTAACAGCCTTTTCTGAGAACAGGAAAGCGAAAGCTTTTTGCAGGTCTGCGCTGAAAATGTGAGAGTGTCGTTAATGCCGGCTCTCATTCGCAGAGCGTCTCTTGCTATTCTCTGTAAAAACAAAAGCAGCTCCCGGAACTGTTCCTTTTTGCCGTCGGTGTTTCCCAAAGCCAAAAGCAAAGCGTATTCGTCGGAAGCCGCAAGCGCCTCTGCTGCCTGCAAAGCCGTGTCTGCAAGACGGCGCAGCTTTTCGCTGTCTTTATATTCAAGGCATCTTCCGATATTTCCGCCGCATCTTCTCACTGCCTCCTCGGCGGTAAGTCTGTCCGCTCCGCTTTTTATAAGCCAAGCCTGAGCGTTCTCGGGGCTTACCTCTTCGGTCTGAAGCTGGATAGTCCTTGAGATTATCGTATCTAAGAATATCTCCTTCGTTCTCGCCGTCAGTATTACAACGGCTGATTCGGGCGGCTCTTCGATAAGCTTTAGCAGTATATTCTGTATCTGCGCAAGCGTCTGTACCGAGCGGTCAAGGTCGGGGATAAGGTATATCTTATACCTGCCCTCGCTCGGGGAAATATAAGCCTCCGAGGTTATTTTTCTTATGTCGTCGACCTTGTAATTGCCCGTTTCCGACGAAACTGCGGTGATAAGGTCGGGGTGAGTTCCGTTTTCGATAAGGCGGCAGTGTCTGCACGTTCCACAGTAGCTTCCGTCGCCCTTTTCGCACAAAAGCTGCGAGGCGACGATCTTCGCCGTCGTTTTCTTTCCGAGACCGCGCTCGCCCAAAATGATAAGCGAATGAGGCTCTCGTCCCTTGGCGATCATTGAAGTCGTAAGCTCAGTCAGCGCCTTGTTTTCGCAAAGCTGTATCATGCCGCATCTCCTTTCGCAAAAAGGCTGTATACTATTATAACACATTTGCGCCAAAAAAGCTATACTTTTTTCAAAAAATTTTTTTCCGGAAAAAAATATGTAAAATGACGGTATTAATCTTGACTAAACAGCTGAAATAAAGTATAATATACATATTGATGAAGTTGAAATCTCGTCTGTATTAGCCACCCCGAAAGGATTGATCATTTATGAGAAAAACAAAGATAGTATGCACGGTAGGACCTGCGACGGACAGCGAAGAAGTCCTGCGTGAGCTGATGAAGGCGGGCATGGACGTTGCACGCTTTAATTTTTCACACAGCAATTACGAGGTCGACGAAAGACGTTATAAGACGGTAAGAAAGATAGCCGCCGAGCTTGGCGTTCACGTTGCGGCAATGCTCGACACAAAAGGTCCTGAGATCCGTCTTAAAGAATTTGCAGGCGGAAAGCCCGTTTATGTCGAGGACGGCGCGGAGTTTACGCTTACAGTAAGAGACGTTGAGGGAACCGATAAGATATGCGCCGTTACGTTTGAAAATCTTCCGAAGGATGTTACGGCAGGCACACGTATCCTTATAAACGACGGACTTATCGAGATGACGGTCGTTTCCGTAACAAAGACCGACGTTGTGTGCAGGGTAGTGCACGGCGGCGAGCTTAAAGACCATAAGGGCATAAATATCCCGGGTGCTAAGCTTTCTATGCCTTATATTTCCGACGCTGATATGAACGATCTTCAGTTCGGCGCAAAGCTCGGATTTGATTTTATTGCGGCTTCGTTCGTTCGCTCGGGCGCAGACGTTATCTATCTTCGCAAATTCACTCAGGCGCTCGGCTGGAATCATGTCCGCATAATCGCAAAGATCGAGAACGCAGAGGGCGTTGAGAATATCGACGAGATACTTGAAGCCGCCGACGGAATAATGGTCGCAAGAGGAGATATGGGCGTCGAGATTCCTTTTGAGCAGATACCTGCTATTCAGAAGGAGCTTATCCATAAGGCATATAACGCAGGAAAGCAGGTCATCACCGCAACGCAGATGCTTGAATCGATGATAACGAACCCCCGTCCGACAAGAGCCGAGATCACAGACGTTGCAAACGCAATTTACGACGGAACTTCTGCGATAATGCTTTCGGGAGAGACCGCCGCAGGACATTTCCCGATCGACACGGTAAGGACGATGGCGAAGATCGCAGAAACTACCGAGGGAGATATTAATTACAAAAAGCTTTTCGAGCTGAGGGGCGACGATATCGAGCCGGGAAGCATTACCGAGGCTATTTCTCACGCTTCCGTAACGACCGCTCACGACCTTAACGCAAAGGCGATAATCACCGTCACAAAGGGCGGCGGAACGGCGAGAAAGCTTTCAAAATTCCGTCCCGAGTGTCCGATAATCGCACTTACAACGAGCGAAACTACTGCAAGGCAGATGAATATGTCGTGGGGACTTGTTCCGGGTATTGTCGAGGAGCAGTCTGACACCGATAAGCTTATCGAAACTGCGCTTAAAAAATCCGTGGAAATGGGAATTATCGAAAAGGGCGACCTTGTCGTTGTAACGGCGGGCGTTCCGCTCGGCGTAAGCGGAAACACCAACATGATGAGGGTCGAAAGCGTTAAATAAGGCTGTTATATAAATGTAAGAGGGGAGGCCGTCGGCTTCCTCTTTTTTATGCTGAAAACGTTTCATAACAAGAATTTGAAAAAAAGTATTGACAAGCATTTAAAAAAGTTATATAATAATAAAGTGAATTGACTTTTGACGGGGGCGGACTATGCCCTGTCGGATTCGATAATAACTTTTTAGGAGGAAACAAAGTGCGACGTGCAAAAAAACCCGTATTTTTTATTGTGTTCGTTTTTATAATTGCATTTGCTTACCTTACGTTCTTCGGCGTGCATTATAAGTACGGAGATATTGAAAATACGGTTATCAAGGGCGTTGATGAGATCAGATGGGGAATAGACATTCAGGGCGGTGTTAACGCTACCTTCGGCCCCGACGGAGATTATGACGCTACAAAGAACGATATGGACTCGGCAAAGGCGGTTATCGAGCAAAGACTTCTTAACCTCAACGTTACCGACAGCGAGGTCTATGTCGACTATACAAAGAACAAGGTTATCGTTTCATTCCCGTGGCAGGCTGGCGAAACGGATTTCGACCCCGAATCTGCCGTAAAGGAGCTTGGCGAAACGGCAATTCTCACCTTCGTGAAAGGCTCGGAGCAGACGGGCGAGGAGGTAATGACGGGAGAACACGTCACAAAGGCTGAGGCGCTCGGTTATAAGGACGACAACGGCGACGTGAACTATGTCGTAAGCTTAGAGCTTGACGGCACGGGCAAGACTGCGTTCGGCGAGGCTACCACCGAGCTTGCAGGAACGGGAAATATCTCCATCTGGATGGACGATGCCTGCATTTCGGACGCTAACGTAAATTCGCCTATCACCGACGGAAAATGTCAGATCGAGGGCAATTTTACATACGACGAGGCAAAGGCGCTTGCTGACAAGATAAACGCAGGTTCGCTTCCGTTCAAGCTTGTTGCGACAAGCACGAATATCGTTTCGCCGACACTCGGAACGGGCGCAAGAACTGCAATGCTTATCGCAGGTATCATTGCGTTTGCATTTGTCGGAATTTACCTTATTTCAACATACAGACTTCCCGGATTTGTGGCAACTATCGCACTTATCGGACAGGTTGTCGGCTCTATCGCCTGCATTTCGGGATTCTTTGAAGGCTTTGACAGCTTCACGCTCACTATACCGGGTATCGCAGGTATAATCCTCTCTATCGGTATGGGCGTTGACGCTAACATTATCGTTTCGGAGCGTATCAAGGAAGAGCTTAAGCTCGGCAAAACGCTCAACGGCGCTATCGAGCAGGGCTATAAGCGTGCATGGAGCGCAGTATTCGACTCGAATATCACGGTAATTTTCGTAGCGATAATCCTGATGGGCTCGTTCGGTTCGACCGACAGCATTTTCGGAACGCTCTTAAAGCCGTTCTTCGCAATGTTCGGAGCTTCAATGGCGGGTACTATCTACTCGCTCGGCTTTACCCTTATGATAGGTATTATCACAAACTTCATCTTCGGTATTTTCTGCTCAAGACTTATGCTTGAATCGCTCGCTAAGTTCAAGGTGTTCAGAAAGCGTTCGCTGTTCGGCGTAAAGGATGTTGTCGACGCAACTCCTGTTCTCGAGAGAAAGAGATACAGCATTGTTCAGAAGGGCAAGGTGTTCTACATTATTTCGAGCCTGCTCGTTCTCACCTTTGTCGGACTTACCGTTGCAGGTATCCCGAAGATCGCTATCGAGTTCAAGGGCGGCACGCTTATTTCCTATACCTATGAAGGCGACATCAATACTTCTGACGTTGAGTCGATAGTCAAGGAAACAACAGGACAGTCATGCAAGGCTACGCTCGGCGAGGATTTCTCGAGCAAGAAGTCTACACTCCAGCTTTCGTTCTCTTCAAAGGAGGGCATAAGCGAGACCGATCAGGAGGCTTTGAAAACTAAGCTTGAAGAAACCTATCCCGACAACAGCGTTGAGATACTTGAATCGACAAACGTATCTCCGACAAACGGCAAGACCTTCTTCGGAAAGTGCCTTGTTGCGCTTCTTATCGCAGTTGTCGTAATGATACTTTACATCGGCATCAGATTTAAAAATATCGGCGGTATTTCGGCAGGTTCGTTTGCAGTTGTTGCGCTGCTGCACGATATGGCAATGGTTTACGGCTCGTTCGTAATACTCGGCTTCGATATAAACTCAAACTTCATCGCAGTTCTGCTTACGATAATGGGTTATTCGATAAACTCGACTATCATCATTTACGACAGAATAAGAGAAAACAAGCGCCTTTACGGCAAGCGCCTTGACATTGCCGAACTTACAAATATGTCTATCACACAGACGATAGCAAGAAACGTTCATACGAACATCACGACTATCGCCGTAATGATAATCGTAACGGTAGTTTGCTCGCTCAGAGGCGTTACCTCGATAATCAGCTTCTCGCTGCCGCTCATCGTCGGTATGCTTTCGGGTGTTTATACTTCAATGTGCCTTGCACCTTCGCTCTGGGTAAAGTGGCAGCAGCACAGAGAAAAGAAAAATCCGAAAAGACCTCCCGTTTCGAGCAAGAAGAAGAAAAAGTCAGGCTATAAGGACACAGGCTTCGGTTACGGCGCACAGGTTTAATATGCGTTTACAAAGGCTGCTGCGGAAATTTTCTGCGGCAGCCTTTTTTGTCAATGTGTACATATTTCAAAATGTTTTTTTGGTATTGCATTTTTCGGCAAAAAAGTGTATAATAATAAGGACGGTATGTAATAGACTAAAGACAACAAAATCTTGGAAGGGATAAACGAAAATGGAAAAAGAGAATTTAAATCAGCCCGACCGCAGCGGTGGTAAGGCTTCAAGAGAGGAAATGGCAAGAAGGATCTCGGGCAGTATTTCGGCGAGAGTCAACGACGAGATAAGGCTTCGTGAGGACGCAAGACAGAGCAGCGCGCAGGGCTACGGTCGGCTCAACCGCATTGAAAATCCTTACCTTCGCCCCGAGGACGGCTACCGTGATTATTACGCCGCAAGACAGGCAGCCCCCGACCGTGCAAGACAGACGGGCGGCGCCAATAAGAAAAAGAAAAAGAAGTCGGCTGCCGCAAAAGAGCGTGCGCTGCAAAAGAAAAAACTACGAAAGAAACAGAGAAGAAAGCGTATCCTTGCCGGTTTTGTCACCTTTGTGATACTGGGTGCTCTTTGCTCAGCGGGCGCATTTGTCTGGTTTAAAAAGGGCAAGGCGGATTACGACGGCATTTTCCTCGATAACACCTACATAAACGGCACTGACGTGAGCCGCAAAAATGTAGAAGAGGCCGCCGTGCTTGTAAAACAGAATTCAAAGGTTCCCGACGTTATTAATTTTACGACACCCGAAACAAACAGCCTGCGCATAAGTCTTGAAGACCTTGACGAAAAGGATAATATCGAGCAGGAGGTCAAGAAGATCTTCGCAAAGCAGGATCATAACGGCTGGTTCAAGGCGAAGACTACGCCAACCGATTACAGCTTTGATGTCGAATTTGAATATGACAGAGAAAAGCTGTATGAGGAAGTTGATAAGAAGATAGTGAATAATAAGAACGTTACTAAGCCCGAGGACGCTTATATCGAAAGAACCTCTGACGGTTTTGTTATCGTTCCCGAGGTATACGGCTCGGCTGTCAGCAATAAGAAGATCGACACTCTTCACGATTTTATCGACGGCTTCCTTGACCGTGAGGAATATTCGATAAATCTTCTCAACAGCGGCTGCTTCAAGCTTCCTAACGTGACCGCCGCCGACCTTAAAGAGCAGGCGGCAAAGCTCAATCAGCTTTACAGCGTTGAGTTCAAGTTCGATTTTATTTATACGACCGAAACGCTCACGGGCAGCGAAACGCTCAACTGGATAACCTTTGAAAACGACGATCCGCTCGAGGGATTTTCTGTCGACAGGGAAAAGGTCATGGCTTATGTCGATAACCTTGCGGATAAGTATGATACCTTCGGAACGGACAGGTCTTTCCATTCGACGACGAGGGGAAATATCACCGTCGAGCAGGGTGAGGGCGACTACGGCTGGTGGATTGATAAGGAAAAGACCTGCAATCTTATCGAGGAGCTTATTCACGACGGTATTTCGGCGAGGGTAGAGCCTTATTATTACAAGAGCGAAAATTCGGGTTACAGCTATACCTGCAATCCGGACGTTAGAACGGCTGACGACGATATAGGCAAAACTTATATCGAGGTCGACCTTAAAAATCAGCATCTCTGGTATTACAAGAAGGGCGTGCTTAAGCATGAGTGCGATATCGTTTCGGGTATGCCTACCGTCGAGAGAAACACGCCTGCGGGCGTTTACAAGCTGTGGTTCAAGGATATGAACCGTGTGCTGAGGGGTTCGCTCTCAACGGGCGAGTCGTGGGAAACTCCTGTTACCTACTGGAACAACATTTCGACCTTCGGCGTGGGACTTCACGACGCAACGTGGCATTCTTCATTCGGAGGTGACAGATATAAGACGGCAGGTTCGCACGGATGCATAAATATGTCGTTTAACGACGCAAAGTATGTTTATGAGAATGTTGAACTCGACACGCCTGTTGTAATGTATTGGTAAAAATTATCGGGACTGTTTTTTGCAGTCCCGTTTTTTATACAAATGTCAAGTAGTTTTTTAAAATAAGAAAAAACTGTGAAAAAAAGAAAAAAGGACTTGAAATTAAGGGGAATATGTTGTATAATATAAATGTATGTAAAACAGAGTTTGTGTTTACATAAAATTAACGAGAGGAGTTATGTAAAAAATGATTTATTCTCATGAAGTTGAAACGATGTGTCCTGTTGCACAGGGCGCACAGCACGGCGCAGCGCCTATCCCCGAAGAGGCTAAGTGGGTGAAGGCAAAGGAAATCAAGGATATTTCCGGCTTTACACACGGTATTGGCTGGTGCGCACCTCAGCAGGGTACCTGCAAGCTTACACTTAATGTTAAAGAGGGCGTTATCCAGGAATGTCTCGTTGAGACTATCGGCTGCTCGGGTATGACACATTCTGCCGCTATGGCGTCGGAAATTCTTCCCGGAAGAACAATTCTCGAGGCTCTTAACACAGACCTCGTATGCGACGCTATCAACACTGCAATGAGAGAGCTTTTCCTCCAGATCGTTTACGGACGTTCACAGAGCGCTTTCTCAGAGGGCGGTCTTGTAGTCGGCGCAGGTCTTGAAGACCTCGGCAAGGGACTTCGTTCGCAGGTCGGCACAATGTACGGCACGCTTGCAAAGGGTCCGAGATACCTCGAAATGACCGACGGTTATGTAACAGGTATCGCACTTAACGAGGACGATGAGATCATCGGCTATCAGTTCGTAAACTTCGGCAAGATGATGGACTTCATCAAGGGCGGCGACGACGCAAACACCGCTTTTGAGAAGGCAAAGGGTCAGTACGGCAGAGTTGCAGACGCCGCTAAGATCATCGACCCGAGAAAGAACTAAGAGGGAGGTAAGTTACAATGGCATTATTTGAATCTTATGAGAGAAGAGAAAAGCAGATCCTTGAGGTTCTTGGACAGTACGGCATCAAGTCGATCGAAGAGTGTGCAGACATCTGCAAGGAAAAGGGTCTTGACATTTACAAGCTTGTAGAGGGCATTCAGCCTATCTGCTTTGAGAATGCAAAGTGGGCTTACACCGTAGGCTGCGCTATTGCTATCAAGAAGGGCTGCGTTAAGGCTGCCGATGCTGCCGCAGCTATCGGCGAGGGTCTCCAGGCTTTCTGTATCCCCGGTTCTGTTGCCGATCAGAGAAAGGTTGGTCTTGGACACGGAAACCTCGGCAAGATGCTTCTTGAAGAGGACACCGAGTGTTTCGCATTCTTAGCAGGTCACGAGTCGTTCGCTGCTGCTGAGGGCGCTATCGGTATCGCTGAAAAGGCTAACAAGGTTCGTCAGAAGCCGCTCAGAGTTATCCTCAACGGTCTTGGCAAGGACGCTGCACAGATCATTGCAAGAATCAACGGCTTTACATACGTTGAAACCGAAATGGATTACTACACAGGCGAAGTTAAGGAAGTATTCCGCAAGGCTTATTCCGACGGACTTCGTGCAAAGGTTAACTGCTACGGCGCTAACGACGTAACAGAGGGCGTTGCTATCATGTGGAAGGAAAACGTTGACGTTTCTATCACAGGTAACTCGACCAACCCGACAAGATTCCAGCACCCCGTTGCAGGAACATATAAGAAGGAGAGAGTTGACGCAGGCAAGAAGTACTTCTCGGTAGCTTCGGGCGGCGGCACAGGACGTACTCTCCACCCCGACAACATGGCTGCAGGTCCTGCTTCATACGGTATGACCGACACAATGGGCAGAATGCACAGCGACGCACAGTTCGCAGGCTCTTCCTCAGTTCCCGCACACGTTGAGATGATGGGACTTATCGGAATGGGCAACAACCCGATGGTTGGCGCAACGGTTGCTTGTGCAGTTGCAGTTGAAGAATCGTGGAAACGCTAATCACAGGGAACTTACCCAGTTAGAAAAAGCGAGGCTCAATAAGGGACTGTCAATATCAGAAGTTTGTCGGCTTACAAATCTAAGTTATGATAACTATATCAAATATGAGCGTGAAGAGGTTAAGGCGCAGTATATGTGTTTCGATACTATGCGCAGAATATCAGACGTTCTTGAAATAGATTTGATGAGCGACTATCATTGTTTTAAAGCCAATTCTGCACAGGTTGTAAAAGCATATATGGATAACCATAATCTGTCGATACGCAAGTTTGCAGAAAAATGCAAAGTAAGCGTTACAACTGTTAAAAATTGGCGAAACGGGAGTTGTTCTCCGTCTTATGATAAATGGGAACAATTCTTCAAAGAATAATTTACCCTTGCGGATTTAATCGTCCACAAGGGTATTTTTTTATAATCTTTTATTCAATAGCTTTATTGTGTCTAAAATTGCAGAAGAATAATATCTATCAAAATCTTTTTTCTCATTTGGGTTATGTATGATTATATTGATAGGCATTTTTCTTTTACCATTACTAATTTCTACAGCTTTTGTTTTAGTTATATTTCATCACTCCTTATTCGTTGAACCAAATCCACCGTTTCTTATACCGTCTGTGTTATCGTCTTCTGTTACAAAATACTTCTGAATAATGCCTTGTGCAATAGCCTCGCCTTTATTTATTGTAAGTACTTTGCCTTCTTTGGTGTCATTAGTAATCTTAATAAAAATATGACCTTCGTTATCAGATTTTGAATAGTCACTATCTACAATACCTACCGAGTTATCAAGCTGTAGTCTGTACTTAAACCCAAGGCTACTACGAGGATAAATAGCAAGGAACTTGTCGTTGTCAAGAATCGCTCTGATTCCTGTAGGAATCTTAATCGTTTCGTTTGGTTCGAGTGTGAAACTAAACGGTGTATAAAAATCATATCCTGCCGAACCTGTTGTTGCTCTCTTTGGAAGCTTTATATCATTGTATTCTTCGTGGAGATCTATGTCTCCGTTTACTGAATTTGCGTACTGTGAATATGTTACTTTTTCAAATCTCATTTTTCATTATCCTTTCTTTTTTAACATTTTTTATAATCTGTTCAAGGGTTACTGGTTTAATCATGCAGCGTATAGTAAAACCATTCTGAAAATATATAGAATGGAAGTATTGAATAGTAAACAACGTAATTGAATCAACCACTTTCTCCATTTCCTGTCTTGTTTGCGTTTCTGCTTTGAGGTTATTCTATTTAAATAATCTTCATAATTTTCGTTTATTAAATCAGCCGTATATGACAATATAATAACATCAGATATAAAAATTAAACTCAACACTATCGACATTCCAATGTTTTTTAGTTCAAGAAATGCGGCTAAAGTTCCACCTGAAATCGGTATAAGCCAAAATAGTATAATTACAGATTTTGTTAATATGTCGTTTCTTTTTATAAACCATCCTTTGAAAACTTTGATATTTTCAGTCCTTTCATTAAATAATCACCTGCTATGGATAAAACTCCTTACTCATTTTCATGTTTATTTAACATTTTCTCTGAACAGGAACTTTTACAAACGACCATTCGTAAGCGTCGGTCGGCTCGTCGAGGATCACCTCGCAAACCTTTCCGCCGTAATATCCGCCCTTGACGTGCGAACAGGGCGCGGCGTTCTTGTCGCTTCCGCAAATGCTGCAAACACGCCTTTTCACCGAACAGCTGACCGACACCTCCTTCTTGATGCCGTCGTCGATATCCCTGATGAAATCGGCGTTTTTGTCGCTCTTCATAAGGTAAGCCCA
>JBJERC010000031.1:0-12494 GCA_051882075.1 Oscillospiraceae bacterium
TTGTCGGGGAGTAAAACGCTTACTTCGCAGTCCTGCGTTCTGCACACCTTGTCGGGTGCGTCGATAGTCAGTTCGGGGAGGTCGGTTTTAGCTGTTTCGACGCCGCATACCGAACATTTCTTCCAGTACTTGCCGTCCTCGTTCTGCCATTTATAGCTGTGCTCGCAGACATAATCACATTCAGCGCAAACGCCGTTTTCCCAGCTGTGATCTTCGGCGGCAACGGTTATTTCATCGCAGCAGTTCCATTTCTTCTCGTGCTGTGTTGCGGTCTGAACCCAAACCTGTTCGCCCGTGTGGTTGTCGGGGTCAAGATTGCCGTATTCTTCGCCGCAGACCTCGCAGACTGCCTTTTTCGTGCAGGTCGGTGTTCCGCCGGCATGGGTGCATACATAATCACATTTGCTGCACTCGCCGTTTTCCCAGTCGTGATCTTCGGCGGCAACGGTTATTTTATCGCAGCAGTCATAATACTGCTTGTGCTGTGTTTCGGTCTGAGTCCATTTAAGTTTGCCTGTGTGGTTGTCGGGGTCCTTTTCGCCCGTAAAGGTGTGGTTGTCGTCAGACTCAACCTCGCCGCAGACTGAACAGGAGTAGTAGTAAACCGCCTCGGTCGTGCAGGTGCCTGCTGTTTTCACGGTATCTTCATTTATTGTTTCAGCGGTGAAAGTGTGGTCGGAAAGCTCGCCGTATTCTTTGCCGCAGATAGCGCACTCCGCCTTTTTAGTGCAGGTCGCCGTTCCGCCCTTGCAGGTGTGTGCGCCGACCTTTGACTGCTCGCTCTTAGCAACGGCAGCAACGGGATAACCGAATATCTTTTCGGGAATATCAACGTTTTCCTTGCCGTCTGCTAACTCTATTTTAGTGATAGTTGCCTCGCCCTTGTCGGTATCAAGGCTATAGCTTATCTTTGTCGCCGTATCGGGTAACTCTCCGTCCGGAACGCTTATATTCTCAGGCAGGTATATCCTTTCAAGGCTGTCGCAGCCGTCAAAAGCCGAAGCCTTGACAGCCGAAACGGGATAGCCGTCGATATATGAAGGTATCTCAACGGTGGTTCTGCCGCTTCCTAAAGAAACGTCGGTAATTGTGACCTTGCCCGCTGTTTCGTCAAGGCTGTATCTTATCTGTGATGTTGTATCGGGTATTGCGGAAACGCCAATGCTCGTTACTTTATCTGAAAGGAATACATTTTCAAGACTGCTGCAAAAAGTAAATGTTCTGTCGCTGATAGCTGTAACCTTATGGGGAATAACTATGCTTTTAAGGCTTGTGCAGCTATGAAAAGCAGAATCGCTAATTGATATAACACTGTCCGGGATATTTATATATTCAAGACTTGTGCAGTTTTTAAAAGCTTTCTCTCCAATCCTTTTAACACTCGACGGGATAGTTACACTTTTAAGATTATAACAAGACATAAAAACTTGAAGTCCGATAACTGTAACACCGGTTGGGATGGTTACGCCTTCCAGTTTTCTGCAATCGTAAAAGGCGCTATTTTCAATGTCGGTAACGGTATCCGGAATATCAAAGGTCCCGATATATCCTCCGGGGAATGCTAAAAGCCGGGTTTTATTTTTATCTAACAAAACACCGTTCACCGATGAATAGTATTCATTATCTTCATCAACTGTAATTTCTATAAGGTTTCTGCAGGATCCAAAAGCATTAATTCCGATAGATGTAACACTGTCCGGGATATTTATGCTTTCAAGGCTTGAGCACCAATAAAAAGCATTCTTTCCAATGGATGTAACACTGTCCGGAATAACTATTTTTCTAATTCCGGTTTTATTATGAAAAGCACTCATTCCGATAGCCGTAACGGGATATCCGCCAAGCGTGTCTGGGATAGTTACCTCCTCGTCGCTGCCGTTATAACTTGTGATAGTTGCTTTGCCGTCGGAAACGCTGTATTCATAGTCTTCGTACGTTTCGGCAAACACGGCTTGCGGCAGCATCATTATAACCATGCAAAGCGCAAGCATAATGCTAAGAATTCGTTTTTTCATATTATCTACCTCCTCAGATAATATTGTTATATTTTTCGATGAACAGGGCGAGTGTTTCTTTAAGCACCCCGATCTGCGACTTTAAATAAAATTCGTCCTCAAAGAGCGAGTAATGAACGCAGGCTCTTATCAGAATGAAAATAAGCGGCGTAAGCTTTTCGCCCGGAATACCAAGCTTCTGCTCTAAGCTTTTTGCGTATTCAGTATAACGCTTATCAACGCCCGCAAAGAATTTTTTTCCGTATTCTATGTATTTCGGGTGGGTATAGACCTGATACATAAGGCGGTATTTCTTCCCGTGCTTCTCCGCCGTCCAGTAGGGAATCTCGTCGACAAACCGCCACAAGCCCTCAACGTCCGCAGGGGCTTTCGCCATAAAGTCGTCCTCGACCTTGCTCATGCAGTATTCTGTCGACTGAATGATAAGATCGTCGAGATCCTTAAAATATGTATATATCATCGACGGATTATATCCGCAGTGCTTAGCCAAGGTACGAATACCCGTGCCGTGAAGACCCAGCTCGGCAAACCCGTTAAAGCATTTTTCCATAAGCTCGGTTTTCTTTTCGTTCCATTGTTCTTCCGTATAATTCGCCATCTTATCACCCCTCTTTCATTCAGAACGTTCGTTATAAATAAAGTATAGCATACATATGATGAAAAGTCAATATGTTTTTGAGGATTTGTTAACAAATTTTTATTTTGTATTTCAAAGTATCATTTTCCGAACAATTTTCAAAAAAATATTGACATTAATTTCTTATAGTGATATAATAACTATATATAATTATTTAACAGAAAGTTTATAGCAAGTCTTTACATAAGGAAGGAGGGTCAGCGTTGGATATTTACGGAACAAAGAAAAAGCTTACGTCGGCTGTGTTCAGAAGAATAGCTTGTCTTATAATAGCTCTTACCGTGCTTTGCAGCGACGCCGGTGTTCTTATCCGCCCTGCTTCGGAAAGCATTGAGGAGTATAAAAACACCATAAGCGGATTCACCGTAGAGTCTTTCTGGAAAAATACCGGAACGGACGACGATCAGAGCTATATCTGGAACGCTGAAACAGCGGAAAACCGTTCGCCCAGACTTGTCCTTATGTACAATAATCCTAACCTTGCCTTTCCTATATATAATGAAGATATAGTTTTTACCGTGCCCTGCTTCGGCGACGCCGCAAGAGATAAGACCATAGAACCCCTTCACAGCTCCGACAGCGCATGGGTCGGCAATTACGATAAGAATACGAATGAATATACATACACATACCACGGCGGAGAACTGCTTTCCGGCTCTCTCGCAGGCGGTTTCGAGCTTGTATGGAATCTTGCGGCAAGAGACTGCGAGAACGGCTTTGACGTAAGCCGCAGCGTAACCGTTAAGGTAAGACAGCGTGATGAAAACGGAAACGTTATACTTGATGAAAGCGGAAATGAAAAATGGGAGAACATAACTCTGCCTCCGCTCAATTATTCCTTTACCTCCGTTCGCGACAACTATATTGTAGACGTAGAGAACGACGAGATAGGCTTTATTTCCTCCGACGAATACAGCGAAAACGATAAGGCGTATTACTGGTACAACATAAACAGCAAGATAACTCGCACGGAGATAAACGCCCGAGGTCTTGAAATGTCAAGCTATTATCTTGAGATAACTCCGCCTGAAACTCTTCCGGAGGGGGCGGATCTTTCAAAGGTCTATCTCAGATATAAGGACACTTATTACACCCTTGCCGAGCTTTACGATTCGGAAACGGGAACCTATCGGCTTGATATTCCCGATTTTCAGAATGTAAAAGGAGATTTTGACGAAAAGAAAATAACGGTAAATTTCGGTATCCCGACAGGCTCGGCTTTCGGCGGAGTAAATTTTGACATTACAGGACATTTCGACCGTCTTTACAAGGACGATACCGAATGGGTGTCTGAAACTATAGACGGAAAAGCCCAGAACGTAGATAATGCAGAGGACAAAAGCAAGATAAGTGTATCCACAGAAGTAGAGAAAGATTATACCGACACAGTAATCACACCCGGAAAGAATACTTTTACTGCCTCGCACTCAAAGTCAAACACATACAGCAAAGAAAATAACAAGCTGAATTCTCTTGAACTGATAAACGGCAGAACGATAGGCTTTACCCTTAACGGAAAAGTAACGACTGCTGTGGAAAACTATTCGCTTACTTTTGAAGACGGAGATCTTGGCGGTGATCTCGATATTCAGATAACTGACGAGAATGGAAATCTTCGCACACTTTCTCCCGACGAATACGACATAGTAAGCGTTACCATGCCGTCTTACAGGAAGTATAATATCGCAAGCTCTAACGGAGATTTCACAAAGTATAATTATACCATTACCGCAGGCGGAAAAACGATTGAGGGAGATACAACGGACGACAGGACAATATCTCTCGGCGCAAGCGATTCTCTGAAAATAGAGATAAAGGATATATCGGGAAATATTGATTATAGTCCTGTGGTAAGGATATATTTTCATCTTGCGGAGGACACTTTCTCACAGACCGGAAAGATCGTCAACCACAGTAAAATGACGGCGAATTATAAGGACGCAGAAAACGCTGCGCAGGAAATAGTAAAAACTGCCGAAACTCCCGTTCTGCTCAGAGAACCGCAGGTCTCGCTCACTTCTTCGACAGGCTTTGCGGCGTTCTCGGACGCTTCGAGCGACCTTGCGTTTGCGTCGACCGTAACAACGGGCGGAACTATAACCGCCGACGTTGATACAAGTATCACTAAATTCACCCTTTACACCATTATTCCAAGCTCTCTCGCTGTCGATATAAACAGCGACATATCGGTAAACGGAAAATGGTTCAAGGCCTCCGAGGGCGACGAGGGCAAACAGCAGACAAACTTCACGGGACGCTACGAGCTTAGTACGAGAAAAGACGGCGGAAATACTATAATTGCGGCGGATTTCTACTTTGATAACGAGCCTGTGCTTATAGGTTCTAACAAGCCGCTCAACGTTTCGATAAAATACCCCGTAACGCTTCCGTTCACGGTATTTACCGAAGACCCTAACCGCAGCTACGAGGTATATTCATACACCATGCTGCACAACAGCGTAAAGAATCTTTCGGCAAACAGCACCGACAGCAGAGACCTTGATCTTGACGGAAATACCGAGGAAAAGGCGGCTCGCTCATACGCTTCGAGGGCGGTAACGGAGGCTGCTTCCGCATGGGTGGAGTATGCCCCGAAATATGTAAAGAGCGCTTATTCCGACGGCTATGTAAAGGAAACTCATGTTAAGATAACAGAAATCGGAGACACAGCTGAGGAAGCTAAGCTTTCGGAGTATTCCTACCGTCTTGATCTTCAGATGGGTAATTATAATACAAAAGAGCTTGTTTTCTATGACAACCTTGAAAACGCTAAAGATAAGGATGACAAGACAACTCCATTAAGCGAGTGGCAGGGTGTTTTTCAGGGGATAGATATTACAGGCACTAACTCGAATTTCGATTCGCTTGGTCTTTATGTAAAGAAGATATATTATTCGGAACAGACAGACGCAGAGTACGATATCACAAAAACAGATGTATGGCAGGAATATAATGACGAGACGACCGACAAAAATAAGGTAAAGTCGATCGCCGTTGTCGTTGCGCCTATAGACGAAAACAAGGTGATCCCATACAGTACATACCTGTTCTTCACCGTAAAGATGAAAGCGCCGGAAAATACAAATCTTCTTGAAAAAACCGCTGTAAATGATTTTCATGTAATATATGACGGTCTGGACAGATCGGGAAATGTGGCTAAAGAAAATGTCGTTGTCGATTCGGATGTTGCGAAGGTAAAGCTTACTACACGCACGGTGAAGCTGACTATCCAAAAGACAGATCACGATAATTTGCTAAAGACATACTATAAAGAAAACGGAGATGTCGATTACAGGCACTATTCGCCCATCGCAGGCGCAGTGTTTGAATTTAAAAACACAGAAAACAATAAAATCTACAGCTATACCGCAAATTCGCGCGGAGTGATAGTTATAGACGATCTTCAGTACGGAACTTACACGGTCACGGAAACAAAACCGCCGAGAGGTTACGAGGCTGTAGAGCCGTTCACGCTTACGGTAGGTTCAAGCGTTACAGTCAGCGGAGACGATATAAAGACAATTACCGACGCAGGCGGGGTAAGAAAAAACGCAGGCGAAAGCACTGCCGAGGTACAGGCTTTTGAACTTGAAATACCCGACCCCCGTATGCGCGGAGAAGCAAAGCTTATCAAGTACAGTGAAAATCAGCTCAGAGGAGAGTATAAGATAAAAAGCGCTCAGTATGAGCTTTACACGGGAAACGACGAGCTTGTAAGCACAACTGATGGAAATGTTTACAGCGTAGACGGCGCAAAGCAGGCTTTTACCACAGGCGAGGACGGTTCGTTCACGATAACGGAGCTGCCTTGGGGAACGTATTATTTCCTTGAAAAGAAAGCTCCCGAGGGATATCAGACAAGCTCGCAGAAGCAGTATTTTACCGTTGGCTACGATACCGTTGCGGACGAGGAATGCAACAAGGTCGTTATTGAAGTAAGAGCGCAGGATCTTGAAGAAAACACACAGCTTATTCTTGTCAAAAAGGACGAAGTCAGCGGAAGCAATCTCAAAGGCGCACAGTTTATGCTGGAAATGTTTGATGAGAAAAACAGCAAGTGGATAACGGGTGACAGTTACATTACCGCTACGGGCGGTCAGATACTTATCGAGGGGCTTTGTTTCGGAAAATACCGTTTCAAGGAGATAAATCCCCCCGAGGGTTACGTTAAGCCGGAGGGCGACGTTTACTTCCCAGACGAGAACGGCATTGTACTCGGACCGGACGAAACTGACGGCAAGGTGTATCTGAAACAGACCGTTACCGCAAAGAACGAGCGCAGGCCGGCGTGCGTTAAGCTGCGCAAGGAGTCTGAGGAGGACGGACGTCTTCCGGGGGCGACTTATGCGCTTTACAAGGTCGTGGGAGAACCCGACGAGGCGGTCGTAAAAGAGGGTTATCCGACCGTAATGAAGCCGAAAGAGGGCGACGAGGATGACGTTAAGGTAAAGCGTGTTACCACGGGAGCTGACGGCGAAACCGATGTTATAAAAGATCTTGAATGGGGCGACTACTATTTCTTGGAAGAGGCGGCTCCGCAGGGCTATGTGCTGAATACCCAGCCTACGCAGGTCTTTACGCTCGGAGCAGGCAGCACAAACGTCGATGTTCCGAATATCATAACGACCTCCGATGAGCGTGCTTTGGGTACGGTGCAGCTTAAAAAGGTCGCTAAAGAAAATCAAAATACCGTTCTTCCGGGTGCGAAATTCGATCTTTACAGAAACGACGGAACTGTTGCAAAATCGGGTCTTGTTACTGACGCAGACGGCATTATCTTAGTTGAAGATCTTGAATGGGGCGTGTACTATTTTGAGGAGGTCGAAGCACCTGTAGGTTACGGACTTAATCCCGACAAGATACGCTTTGCGGTAACAAAGGCTAACTGTCAGTCGGTTCAGCAGCTTGTATGCGAAGACCCTGTCAAAAAAGCGCAGCTTACCATTGAAAAAGAGATCGACGCACGTCTTGACGCTTACGGAAGTCCGACTTTCATATTCAAGGTGGAAAAGCTGAATGGCGAAAACGTTGAGAAATCGTGGACTAAGATGATAACGCTCAGCAGCGGTCTTAGCGGTTCGACCGTACTTTCGGGACTCGAGCCGGGAACTTACCGCATTACCGAACAGCCGGTGTCGAGATATTCGCTTAAATCTGCCACGGCTGTCGATCCGCTCACCGATTCGGATACGGCGGTCAACAGCGTTACGGTAACTTTAGAGGCAGCCGAAAACGGTGCGGTAAAATTTGTAAACGAGCTGAAACGCTACGACAAGTACAGTCATTCGACAAGCGCGGTGAACGTTGTATCTACGGGCAAAAAGCTTACTTCTATCTCGGCGGAGCTGCTTACTAAGATATACGAGCCTGCCGACGATACGGCGTATGTTTTAAGCGGCAGCGACTTTGCCGTTACCGCCGTTTACGACGACGGTTCGGAGAAAACGCTCAGCATAGGAAGCTTTACGGATTCTCCGTGGCTTGACGGCTATTATTATCTGACTGTAGACGGCAATCCTGCAAACCTGTGGCAGGTATCCGGTAAAAGCACGGTTCAGTACATACCCATAAAGATAACCTTTACCGAGGGCGGAATAACCTGCACGGCAGACGTTATCATGACGGTAGACAAGATAAATCAGCCCGATCCTTTCACGGTCACGTTTGACGCAAACGGCGGACGATTTGACAATGGAGAAAGTACAAAGGGAGTAACGTACAGATACGACGCCGCTTCCGGAAAAATGGTTCCCGAAGAGGACGTTGAAAATATCATACCGAAAAATAGTGATACCACAAAATCTTTCGGCGGCTGGTATTACGATAACGGAGAAAACGGAACTTTTGAAAACCCCGTAGATTTCACAACGCTTGCGCAAACGCAGAAAACCGATGTTACGGTTTATGCGAAGTGGAATGTGGGCAGGGCGAAACTGAATTCGGGTTCGGAAATAGCAAAGACATTCAACACGCTTAGTGGTGATAAAACTCAAATAACTGCAATTAAGTACTCTCAGATAGCTCCGACAGAGGAGCAGATGTCTAATAAGATATCAATCAATAATTCTGAGATAGAAGTATATGCATGGTACGATTCAGACAATACGACAATATACTGGTGGAGCGAGGATAAGAGTCCGTTGGTTAATAGTAATATGAGTAATACTTTTAGTTCTTTTTCAAATCTAAAAGATATAAGCGGTTTAATGAATTGGGATACTTCTGCTGTTACAGCCATGAACGGTTTATTCCAATCTTGTAGTAATCTAGAAAATGTATCTGCACTAAAAAAATGGGATACATCTAAAGTAACTACAATGGAATATATGTTTAAAGCCTGTTCTACTTTAAGTGATATTACGGGATTGGAAAACTGGGATACTTCTAAAGTTACTACTATGAATCAAATGTTTCTAAATTGTTATGAGTTAAATGAAACTGTACCGTTGAGCAATTGGGAAACCGGTAGTGTTACAAACATGAATAGTATGTTTAGTAGCTGCAAAAAATTGTCCAATCTGTCTGGTTTAAATAATTGGGATACCAGCAATGTGACTAATATGAATAGTATGTTTAAAAACTGTTCCGGATTAACAGATATTTCAGCATTGGAATGGGGCAGTAAAACAAGTAAAGTTACGAATATGCAATCTATGTTCGAAGGTTGTGAAAATATAATTTTCATTACATCTTTAGGCGGTTGGGATACCGGTAATGTTACAAATATGAATTATATGTTGAAAAATTGCAAAAAGATAACTGATCTTACGGTTATAGATGGTTGGGATGTTAATAATGTTAACGGATTTACTAACTTTGCATCAAACGTTAATTCAACTGCAATAACTGATTTTAACGCCAATAAAACCGATTCAGATGGAAATTTATATACAGGTTTTAAAACCCGTTCCGGAACAATTGGCAGCGGCGGCACATACTATCCTGGCGTCTACTCCTAACCCCGAAAGGCAGTTAAAATGTCAAAACTAACAAAAATCTACAGCATTGCCGTGACTGCGGTAACGGTCGCTGCGCTTGTAATTGCGGCGGCGATCGTGCTGCCGCGGATCGTCGGTATCGAGTGCTATGCGGTAAAAAGCGGCTCGATGGAGCCTGCGCTGCACGTCGGTGCGCTTGCGTATATCAATACGAAAAATACCTCGCCCGAGGTCGGCGAGGCGGCGGTGTACAAGATTGTGCAGGACGAAAGCGAAACGCTCGTTATGCACAGAGTTGCGGCGAAAACGGACGGCGGCTATCGCTTTAAGGGCGACGCAAACAAAAACGCCGACGCTGCGATAGTAAAGCCCGAACAGATAGTGGGCACTTATGTTTTTCAGATACCGAAAGCCGGCTTTGCGCTTGCGGGGCTTGGGAAGAAAGGTATTGCGGCGGTGATAATAATTGTCATCATGCTTAATGCTTCGGTGATGATAGCCGAACGCTTTGTAAATAAGGAAAAGGAGGAAGATCCGAATGAGAAAGAGGGCTAAAAGGCGGCTTATACTCACTTCGGCGGCTGTTCTGATGATAGGGGCGGCGGCTGTCGGCGGTATGCTTGCTTACCTTACGGATAAAGACGAGGTCACGAATACCTTTACCGTCGGAGAGGTAAAGATCGACCTTACCGAGCCGAATTATAATTTGGATAATGCAAAAGATATTGTCCCGAATCAGACGATCACAAAAGACCCTACCGTTACAAACACCGGAAAGAACGACGCTATTGTTTTTCTGAAAGTTACAGTGCCGGTAAAAAATGTTGCAACGGCAAATGCGAACGGTACACTCACCGAAGCAAGAACCGGAACTAATTTGACGCCGAAAAATCAGGAGCTTTTTACCATGAACGGCTCTACAGCCGGCGCAAATTCTCAGCATAAATTTAATCTTGCCGGAACAGGAACGACCGGCTGGATAGAACTTACGGGACAGGAGCAGGTGTCTGCGGACGGTACGACTTGGAATACTTTTGAAAATTATTCTGAGGACGGTAAGTATTATTATGCAGACACGGTAAATTATCGTACATACGTTTTCGGATATAACGCTAAGCTGAATCCGACAGAAAAAACGAGTGCGCTGTTCGATTCCGTTACATTCCTTAATATTGTTGAGGGTCAGATAACTCCCGGTACAGAGCTTGACATAAAGGTTGACGCATATGCTATTCAGGCTGATTGTATCGATGGTGTTAATACAGAGACTTTGGAACAGGGTAATCTTTCAACGATTTATACATATTATGTAAATCAGAACAGTTAGCCGTCAAGCTAAGGCTTATATCATCGGACGATAGAGAGGAGGGGAGAACTTGGCTAAAAGTGGCGAAAGCGAAAAAAAGCGGCAGACCGTAAAGCGAACGCCTTTGGCGGCGGCGGTGATACTGCTTAGTCTTGCTGTTTTCGGAACTGTTTTAGCGTATTACACCAACAGCGACAAGGCGAAAAATACCTTTACCGTCGGCGAAAACGAAAACAAGATACTCGAAAGCTTTGTTCCCCCCGAAAGTCAGGGCGGCGATTCAAACAAGTATTTAAAACAGGTACAAGTGGAAAATACCGGCAATGTGCCTTGCTATGTCAGAGTGTATGTCGATTTCAGCGATTCGGAGATACTTAATATGAGCAAGCTTTCCGATTCGGATGTACAGTATATAACAGAGGCTCAGTTTTATTCCGCAGACCCGAACGCAGCAGACAGCTTTGCGAATTATCTGAACGGGAAAACAGACGGGAAATGGAAGTATGTTTTTGACGGCACGCTCGGCGGATATTACTACTACACCAACGTTGTCGCCCCCGGTCAGTCTACCGAGCCGCTTTTCCGCTGGGTGGATACTGATTACGGCGGAGATGCAAGTAAGGTTCAGCAATACGAGATCATGATATATTCCGAAACCGTGCAGGAATATGATGACAACGGAAATGAAAACGGGTGGAAAGAACAGTGGGAGAGTTTTCTGCAAATGCCCACTTGATAATGGAAGAATATGTAAACAAGGTTGATTTATTTTAATATTCTGTTACTATCTTTTATAAAAAAACAAAAAAGGCTGTTGACAGAATGTAAATTAAGTGCTATAATCAAAATAGACTAACTTACTATGTATTATGAATTGCCTTGCAGTATACGTTAGGAGGACGGGCATTTGGAAAATCAGAAGCAAAAAAGATCGGCTGCGCTTGGCATTGTAAACGTTATTAGGACGATCATGGTATATCTGCTTGCAATAGCTATAGTTATAGCGGCGATTTTGTTTGCAATGGATAAAAGTCCTCAGAAGTCGATATTCGGCTACAGGTATTACACGGTGCTTACTCCGTCTATGGAGCCTGCGTATTCCGTGGGGGATATAGTTATAGTAAAGCTTGCGAACGCTGATGATATAAAGGTCGGCGACGTTATCACCTTTAATCCGTCGAGCGACAGCGACGCATACCTTACGCACCGAGTCACCGAAAAGCTTGAGAATTACGAGGGTACGGGCGTTACCTGTTTCAAGACCAAGGGCGACGCCAACGAAACGGAGGACAGCTTTCTTATAGATTCAAAGAGAGTTATCGGCACGGTATCTTTCGGCATACCCAAGGTTGGGTATATCGTAAGATTCGTTCAGCTTAGGTGGTATATAGTTCTGCCGCTTGCGGTAATGCTTATCGTACTGCTTAAGCTTGTAAAGGTCTATATCTCGGACGGTGAAACGGAAGACAGCTCGGACGAGAAGGGCGAAGCTGCGGCGAAAGAGCCTGCGGCGGAGAAATAACACGTTTATATTGGCGAAAGCCTTATATTGCTCCCCCAAATAAACCTTGCCGGCAATACTCGCCGCAAAGTCAAAA
>JBJERC010000032.1:0-12462 GCA_051882075.1 Oscillospiraceae bacterium
TAAATAAAGAGCTTTTTAGATTATCAGAACGAAATCAAGAATTACTTGTTCAAATGAAGAAAACTCCGAATATCGATATTGAGTTAGAGATTGAAGAGATAGTATCAAAAATTGCAGAACACGAACGACAGATAAATGAGGCAATTGATGAGAATCAAAAAATTCTTGCACAACTTCATATGAAAAATGAGGACTTATCTGAATGTAATGTGCTGTTGAATAGGTATAACGAACTCACCACGCAGTATTCTGCCGATTTGAAGAGACTTAGCTTTATTATTGATGGGGAAATTAACTTTGGTGAACATTTATCAAATAAATGTCCTTTCTGCGATAACGAAATAGACGTAAGAAAAAACCATAACTACATTGAAGCTGCAAAATCTGACTACAAAAAAATTAAATTACAAGCAAAAGATTTAGAAAAAGCATTTCAGTCACTATGTGAAGAAAAGAATGTTTTAGAGCATGAAATTGAAATGCTCATGAAAAAAAAGACTTCTACTGAGAATCTTATTGAAACAGAGCTTAAACCACAATTACTTACTTTAAATGAGAAATTATCCTTATACAAAACCATGATTGAAAGAAAAAAAGAGATGGATATTCTCAAAAAAATCTCAGATCAGAAAACCGCTGATATAATTGATAATGAATCTGACGATGAAGATGAATTGAAATTCAAAGTGAAAGAACATCTTGATTACAGTTTTATCAATGATTTAAATAATAGTATTTTGTCATTCCTTGAGGGATGTAAATATGACAATTTAATGTCGGTAAGATTCGATAAATCATCTATGGATATTGTTGTAAATGGTAAGAAAAAAAGTTCAAATGGCAAGGGATATAATGCTTATTTCAATTCGGTAGTTGCCATCGTTTTATCGAGATATATGCAGGAAAAAGCAAAATATTCTCCTAACTTTTTAGTGTTAGATTCTCCAATTTTATCGTTGAAAGAAAACAATAGCAAAAAGCCGTCAGAAACTATGAGAAATGCGCTGTTTGAAAATATTCTTAATAATCAAAATAAAATACAAATGATTATTATAGAAAATGAAATACCAGACATTAATTATAATAATGCTAATATTATTCATTTCACAAAAGAAAAAGATAACGGAAGGTATGGTTTCTTAGTGGATGTAACGGATTGATATGATATAACTAATCCAATCTAAACCTCAAATGTTGGATTTAGTTTTCTTTGGATTATAGCATATGATGTATTGTAACTCAAGTGTTATATCATACCTCATTCCGTTTATTGAAAATATCTATTTCATGCAGATAACACACAAAATGCCGTAAACACGCCGTTTGCGGCATTTGTTATTTATGAACGGCTGTTCATATCTAACATTTTTCTAACACTTACGATTTTTTTCGAGTCCTGTGCAAATCGTTAAAACTTTTGCACAGGACATATTTTTTATACAAACCTTTACTGACTGCTGAGCAGAGCCGCTATCTGTTGTGCCGATCTTTGCTTGCTTGAGTAGTCAAGATGAGCATAAGTGTTCGCCGTAACCTCAAAAGTTGAGTGTCCTAACCATTCCTGAATCGCTTTCATCGGTATACCGTGCTTCAGCAAAAGGCTTGCACAGGTGTGCCTCAGATCGTGGAATCGAATGTGGCGCAGACTGTTCTTTTTCAGTATCATTCCGAAGTGCGTCGTTACATAATTAGGTCGGAGCAGACAGCCTGTTTGGTCGGTGCAGACGTAATCATCATACTCATGGGAGTAGGCTGTGCCGAGTATCTTAGCATTTCTTTTCTGCTGTGCTTTGTGATTTAAAAGCTCACTTTCAACCTCGGGAATAAGCGGAAGCATACGATTGCTGGACTTGTTTTTCATCTTGTCAAAGCCTTTGGGACGGTATTTGCCACCGTCTTTTGCTTCAACGACCTTGTGGGATATGGATATGGTCTTGTTCTGAAAGTCAATGTTACTCCATTTTAGTCCCAGAGCTTCGCTTCTTCTCAGTCCGTAGTATGCCGCAAGCATTATCGGTATGTATGCAGTTTCATCCTTTGCCGCTGTCAGCAGAGCTCTGACCTCGTCTTCGCTGTAAAATGACGCATGGTATTTTTCCTGCTTTGGTCTGTCTGCATGGTCGCAGGGGTTGTCATCGAGATACTCCTTCTTGACCGCATATTTGAGAGCAGCGTGGATAAGTCCATGATAGCGTAGTGCAGTTGTCGCCGACAAGCCCTTGTCATCAAGATATGCATAGAATTCGTTCAGATCCTCGCCTGCAAGATCGCCTACGGTTATACCCCTTTCTCCAAAGAACTCAGCAATCCTGCCGTCCGTCATTTTGAGGTATCCGTCCACCGTTGACTGCTGCAATCTTGCGGCAGAGCCGTTTATCCAATCGGTGAGATACTCTGTGAGCGGCTGCGCCTGTATCCGTTCCCTTTCAGTGATAAACTGCCGGGGATCTTTCTTTTTGGACACTGCCTTCATCAGCTTCTGCTGACTGCGGTTGTATTCCTCAATGACCTCTGCCATTCGGGCCTTTGCCTGCTTCTTGCTGCCCTTGCTGTCAAGTCCCAGCGCCACCCACTTTACTGTGCGCTTTCCGTTGTGGTCATAAAGATTGACAAGCACATAATACTTGCCGTTTTTGATTTGCAAACTTCCTGTGATATTATCATGTTTACCGTCTTTCATTTTAAACCTCCTTGTTCGGTGGGAAGTCCGCTTCAGCAAGGGAAGTATATCACATCCTGCGCCCAAAAGCAAGGTTCGGACTGAGAATTAAGATTTATAACACATTTTTATGTACTCTGCCGCCTCTGAAAGGACGGCAGTTATTTTTTAGCTTGCAAGTAATTTTGAGATTATCTCCGCCGATTTTTCTTTGCTCTTAAAGTCAAGATGAGAATAAACGTCGGCGGTCGTTGTTGCGCTGCTATGACCTAAACAGCCCTGTACCGTCTTGACATCGACACCGTTGTTGATTAGAACAGAAGCATTGAAGTGTCGGAAACTGTGAATGTTCACGAACCGCATGCCTGTCCTCTTGCAAAAACGCTCAAAGTATTTGTACGGTTGTCGCATTCCCATAGGAGTGCCGTCTGTTTTCGTGAACAGTCTGTCACATTCAACCCACTTTGTACCGAGCTTTGCCTTGTATCCGTTCTGCCACTCCTGAAACTCTTTCAGTTTCTGCATTACCTCTGGTGGCAGTTTGATAATACGCATACTGCTCTCAGTTTTCGGAGTATCAGTGTAGATACCTTTCTCTTTGGTATATTCGGATGTTCTGACAACGCTGAGCAAATCGTGTTCCCAGTCAATGTCTTTCCATTCCAAACCGAGAAGCTCACCACGGCGAAGTCCTGTGAATGCTGCCAGAGTAAAGAAAATAGTGTATTTGTAGTTAGCTTCACTCTCGTCCTCAAACATTTCCAGCATTTGCCGTACCTCGTCAAGTGAGTACACTTCTCGTTCTTTTGCTTTTTTAGACGGCAAGACAACATTTTTGCAGGGATTGTTGGACAGCACCTGCATTTTTACTGCATAATCGAAAATTGAGGAGATAAAGGATATGTAATTCCTTACTGTCTTCGGAGCATAGGGTGGAAGCTCTTTTCCTTTGCTGTCAAAACGCTTTTCACCTGCAAGGTTAACGATAAACTTTTGTATCGTGCGACTATTTATCTTGTCCATACGCATATGACCGAGTGCCTTGTAGACTTTTTTCTCACAGTTATGATAACAGCGAACTGTCTGCGTTTTGAGCTTTGTTTCGGCGTACTGCTTGAACCAGTCTTCTGCAAAGTCCTGAAACTTTATCGCCTTGCACTGATAACCGTTGTTGCAGGCTTCTTCAAACAATACTGCCTGACGGTTCAGTTCTTTTTCAATCTGTTTTGGTGTCATTCCGTTTTCGGGTTTCCAGGTCCTGGTCTGAGTAACCTGATTCCCCGATGTATCATATCCGCAGGAAACTCTGATCTGATAGGAGTCTCCTCTTTTTCTTATTGTAGCCATAAGTTGATGTCCTTTCTATCAACATGGATTTTATGGCATACTCCTGTTGCATTAATGTTAGCGCACTTTTCTATCTTTGTCAAGTGCTATTGGAAATATGCCACAGCTTTTTTTCTTTTATTCTAACTCTGTGTTTCTTGTTTTGTTGAATTTAAACCGGGCAAAATCCTCCGACAGTCCACAAGCGGAGATAAACGCCCTTGCCTTTTGCAGGTCACGGGAGAGCTGTTCCTCACGCTTAATACGCTGACCCTCGGCGTTCATCTTTTCACGGGAGAAGAAACGCTTGTCCTCCTCTTTCTTTTTGTAGGCGGCAAGCTCCGAGAAAACTGATGCCAACTGGGTTTTCAGCTTGTCACACTCCTGAACAGCAGTATCACGCTCAGCTTTGAGCTTTTTCGTGGTTTTCTCCATAGCCACATACTTCTTAGCAGTATCGCTGAGCTTGTTATAATCCTCATTTGTGAGAGTAACTTTCTTTCCAAACATGGACTCCTTGGCTTCAATGCTCTCAATCTCATCGAGCTTGACCTTTTTCTTAGCTGCCTTTTCAAGCTCTGCATGGGCTTCATCTCGTTCGGTCAAAGCCTGAGCTTTTTCGGCTTCAAGCTCTCTGATCTTATCTTTATACTCTCCGTACTCCTGAACGGTATAGCTGTATCCTCTGGACTTCTTCGACTCTGAGATCTCGATGCCATGAGCAATACATATCTGGTGCAGAACTTCCCATTCAGCTAACCGCCAACGGTTGATAGCATTTGCACCTTTGCCATGCCCCATTTCTTCGAGAGCTTTCGCCATAGCGTTGCGTGTATCAATACCATTTGCAAAATGCCCTACGGGGATATAGTCAATATGTAAATGCGGAGTGGCTTCATCAAGGTGCATCACGGCATTGAACACATGGAAATTCGGATTTCTTTCCTGAAAGCCCTCCATGTATTCATGCAGGCAGGCGATAGCGATCTCCGCATCGGGAGTACCTACACCCGTATCATCTTTTGTGCCTATCTGCACTAAGTCCTCATAAAAGCTCTTTTGCTTGTTCGCTCCCGTGATAACGCTTGCCGAGGGCGGACGGTTAAACAAGTGTTGAAAGTAGTCATCAATTTTCCGGTCATTTCTTTTCTGACGGGCATTGTATCTTTCTATTGCTTCATCAAAAAGCTGATCGTAGGCTTCACCCAAATCCTGCTGAACAAAAACGATGTTATTCGCAGTGCGTGAGCTGTCAATATTCTTGGCAGTGAAATCCCGATTGTTATGCGACAGGCTGCCTTTACCCTGACACATCGAGATAGATTTTTCATACATTTTAAGTTTCCTCTATATTTATATGAACCCTCTTACGAGGGGAATTGCTGATGCAAAGCCCTGACGGGCAATTGGCTTGCAACGATATGGAGATCGGCAAACCAAACGGCTCGGAGAGCCGGAATTTTACTTGCGGTGCGCCGCCAGTAACCCCAAAGCACTTTTGACAGCCTGTTCGGACTATCAAAAATGCTTATGGGGCTCTGCGAGGCTGCCTGACGGGAAAATGTGGGTACACAATTCAGAAATCGTGACCGTGAGTGCAGCGGAAATCCGCATTACAAAATCATAAAAATCATGATTTAATTATTACTGGATCAGAACGGAAGATCGACTTCTACGCCAAGAGTTTCAAGAAGATGATCGACCTCTTTTTCATAGACTTTTGTCTCGTCAGGCGAAAGAAAAGCATAAAAGCGAGCAAGTGCTTCACGAATACGAAGTCCGCTTCTTTTTCTCAGGAGAGATTTCAGCTCATCAATCTTTTTGTTATCGACCATATCTCACACCGCTTTTCCGTTGAAGTACGCCACAAGGTCAGCCTTGTTGACGAGGATTTTCCCGTTCCTGCCCTCACCAGTGCGGACGGACTTTACCTTACCCTGCTTTACAAGCTGACGTACTGTGTGTTCAGAAAGACCGCCAATCAGCTCGGCACTCTCCTTGATCGTGAGCATCTCGACAGCTTTTGTTGTCGGTGCTGTTGCAGGCGAATCCTCATCAGCAGTAAGCTGAACGAGAAGGTTCAGAATATTGTCTACGATTTCTTTTTTCTGTGTTTGTGTCATAAATATAACTCCTTTATCTTTCTTGTCGAGTTTTGTGCATTATGAACTATCAGCATTTTCAGCACAATCGAAGTCCGAAAATGTCGATAATGTCGATAGTTCATGGATTTGTATTTACATAGATTATTGTAATACTATCTGAAATGCTGTATAAAACATAGCTGTAAGTACTACTTATTGGTTAATATTTTTAACTAATCAGCCTTTCTTTATATCTGATTTGTATTTTTATGAACTATCAGCATTTTCAGCACAATCGAAGTCCGAAAATGCCGATAATGCCGATAATGTCGATTGTTCAGATGTTGGGATTTATAAAAACCATTATCCCACTCTTGTTGTTGCCGTTTGCTCCCTCCGCTTTCTCACGGTGGATATAGCCGTATTCTTCCAGCATATCCATAGTCTCCCCGAAGTCCTGAGCGTTCTTGAAAAGCGTACAGCGGCACAGCTTGTATAAGTCGTTCTGCCTGATGTTCTGAATCTGCTTGGAGCGTATCTTGTTCAGCACCCTCTCAGCCTTGACCGTTGCAATATCCACATCGCCGAGACTGTAAGCGTATATTGCCTGTTCACGGTAATACTCCGCTATCTCGACAGCGTTGCAGAACGTATCAATGCCGACACGGGTTTCCGCAGGCTTCACACCATTCAGCGCACATTTCACACAATGAATGATACCGCACAGGCGGAGTATCAAACCGTGATACTTTCCGCCCCAGTCCTTGCAGAACGCCATATCCGTAAGAAGTCCCGGCTCGATATGGTTGTTGTAATAGTCTACGAATTCCCTGTATGCTTTGCCGTCAAAGTGGAGATACAGCTCTTTCTCATCGTGATAGGTGAACTTATCATTCAGCAGCTTGTACACAAGTTTCTTGTAGTTATCGGCTGTTACTTCGGGGACTGGCTGAGTATCATACCGCCGTGAGCCGATATTGCTTACGGGGAAACAATAAACAAACCTTGCAATCAGTCCGCTGCCACGGAAAGCCGTATTGTTTATCATGCTGTCAAAAACATAGGGCTGACAGGCAAGACAAATGCTCATATACGGCTTTTTAAGGACTATACTTGCTCTTGTTGCTCTGTCGCTTATGTACGTTTCACCGTTCCACGATTTAAGAAGCAAGTCGAGGTTCGGGATATTGTTGCTGTACCGTCCGCTGAAATTACCGAGCATTCCTGCTTCGTCCGAGATCATAAGCAGAGTGCCGTTTTCTTCGAGCTGGTTCACAAGGGATTCAGGAGTAATATCATCGACCACGATACGCCTGAAATTGCTTGCCGGGATATTGCTTATCTCCGTCTGGAGTTTGGCAATCTCATCGGCGGTAACATCATCTTTCTTTTCAAGTGCTTCAAGCTTTCCCTCTAAGAGCTTGCGTTCAGCCTGAGATTTAAAAATATCCTGCTTGTTGTTCTCGTTCCAGTCATGAGCGAACTGTATATAAGGTCGCTTCACCATTGAGATAACAGGCGATTTCTTGTAGCTCGGCTCTGCCACTGTAAGTGTATCAAGCACCAGAGGTTCGGCGTGGTCACGCTTTGCCGACATTCGGTACACTCCCGAAAAGCAGTAGCTCACCGCCGAGAGAATTGCCGTGCCTGCCATTGCAACGTCCGTTGATGTGGTTGTCGCTATCGCCGAAGCCATTTCCCTTAATATAGGTGGAAGTGCGTTCACTGGGAACGGCAGGAGGTTTGTTCCGCCCTGACGGAGCGGTGTGGGCTGAACCCACGAATTGTTTTCATTCAATAGGTTTTATGTTCCTTTCTTGTATATTAATAAAAGCGCTTTTATAGTGATAGCAGAGTATATCTTTCTGTTCTCTGCTATAATAAACTTGATTGTCTCTTGACATATCTTCAAGTCTATGATAGAATTGTAACACCAGAAAACTGACATTTCAATATGTAAAGTAAATTTAAGACAATGTCAGGAGAAATTAAGACATGGCTAAGGATAATATCAATCAGGAACTCACACGACAGAATATAATTGAGCTGCGTAAAAAGCACGGATATACGCAGGCTAAAGTCGCTGAGCTTATGGGAGGTTCACGCACCATATACAACGGTATCGAAAACGGCAGAGTAAAGATAACCGAATATTATGTTCAGACTTTGGCTGACGTTTACAGTGTTTCCTTTGAAAGCATAGCCGTATTTGCAAGCGGATATGACGAGGGATTCTATCAGGGAATGAAAGCAAGGACAAAGCTTAATGAAAGTCAGTTTGACACTCAGAGTATGAAAGTTTACCACATGGGCAAGGAGCTGCTTACGGGAAAAAAATACACAAGCATGCTCTATCCGTCTCTGAAAGCTATGGGCTATACAATAGAAGTTGTGGATATGGAAGAACTTGACCCCGTGAAAGTACCTCCCGAAGTCAAAGATAATATACCTGACGGCAAGGTGTTTGTTATTTTCAAAGGTAATAAAACGATAGGATATATCGCTCCGAGCGAGTATTATAACTTTGAGCGTTTTCTGAATACCGCTATAAATGTGTATTTGGACGAAGTGAATGAGAACTACAAGAAAGCTGACAGAAATCCGAGCGACTTTAGTATTATTTACTCTAAGGACGGCAAGATGACATTCAGAAGAAAGGTAGTACCACGCCCAAAGCTATTTAAGACAGTTGATGCCGATAAACCTAGACTTTTCAGAAAGAAACATTCTCCACAGGATACTTATTCTGCCGATAAGCAGATGAAGAAGTTGAAAAAAGACTTGCAGACATACGGCGTTCAGGAAACAAAAGATGATAGCGATGAGTGATCGGAACTTTGAATCTAGTGGGGTCAAAGTTGTGGATGACGAAATTTGGGTTGTTTTTACAATTAAGATATGATATAATATTGATAAGCAAAAAATATATAGACAATGCAAATGTTTCAAGAAACAACTTATAATTTCTTTTTCAGCAGAAAGAAAAAGAGGTGTTGAGCATGAATGAAATAATTTCCAACTTTTCTCATTGGATGAAACAGACTACAGGTCTCTCGGATTCATCAATATACAAGTATTCAAGAGCTGTGATTAACGTTTCAAATGATATGTATGGTATTAGTGTTATCAGTAAACCTCTTACTGAAATGAACACTATCGAACTCGATTTGGCTATTCAGATTATATTGAATAATGCTGCATTTATCGAAAAGAATACTCGTGGAAATAATATGTATAGCAATAGCCTGAAGCAATTTCGTAGTTACCGTACCACCACAGAAGAAACAGATGCTTTAAATCAGACCGTTATTGAGTTAATCACAAACGATACCCATATATCCGTGACCGAGCGTGATTCTTTAATAAAATCTCGTATTGGGCAAGGTCTTTTCAGAACGGCATTGATTAAAAAGTATCATGGTACTTGTGTTGTAACAGGTATAACGCTTAAAAATTTGCTGATCGCAAGTCATATCAAGCCCTGGGCTGTAAGCTCAAATTCAGAAAGACTCAGTGCAGAAAATGGACTATTGCTTAGTGCAAATTATGATCGTTTATTCGATAGCGGTCTTATTTCTTTTGATGATAACAGAAAAATCATTATTTCAAGATATGTTGATGAATCCAATAAAAAAAGACTCCATCTCACCGATGAAGTTACAGCAAACATAGTTTTATCAACTGAAGTGAAGCATAATCTTGAATATCATAGAGATGTTGTCTTTTTGAAATAGTAATCTGTAATAGGATATTGATTACATAGCATTATGGAGTCTGTTATTGTTGATTAGCAGACTCTGTTTTTTTGTAGTTCCTTTATTGCAATCTCAGACCATTTTGAATCCAATGGGTTCAAAGTTTGAAATATGAGCGAGTCGAATATTTTGCCAAACCATGCTATTTGGTCTTGCTTTTTCTTTCTTTTTGCAGTATAATATAAATTGGTATATTGTAACGAATTGGAGTTGTGAACATGAAGATTATCAGTTTGTTTTCCGGTTGCGGAGGTCTTGATTTAGGATTTGAACGAGCAGGTTTCGACATACCGGTGGCAAATGAATATGATAAAACGATATGGGAAACATTCAAGGTCAATCACCCTAAGACACATCTAATCGAGGGTGACATCAGAAAAGTGAATGAAGCTGACTTTCCTGCTGATGTTGACGGCATTATCGGCGGTCCGCCGTGTCAGTCCTGGTCTGAAGCTGGCGCTTTGCGTGGTATTGACGATGAGCGAGGTCAATTATTCTTTGATTACATAAGAATACTCCGCAAAGTGCAGCCTAAATTTTTCCTTGCTGAAAATGTTAGCGGTATGCTTGCCAATAGGCATAATGAAGCGGTGCAGAATATTATCAAGCTCTTTGAGGAAAGTGGATATAACGTTACGTTAACGCTTGTGAATGCCAAGGACTATGGTGTTGCCGAGGAACGTAAAAGAGTGTTCTACATTGGTTTCCGCAAGGATTTAGGCATTGATTTTAAGTTCCCTGTCGGTTCAACAGTCGATGATAAAAAAAAGCTCACACTTAGAGATATTATATGGGACTTACAGGAGACAGCAGTTCCCTCCGCAGAAAAAAATCATCGTAACCCTGCTGCCGTTAATAATAATGAATACTTCACTGGGGAATACTCGCCTATCTTTATGAGCCGTAACAGAGTAAAATCATGGGACGAGCAAGCATTCACAGTTCAGGCATCAGGCAGACAGTGCCAGCTTCACCCACAAGCTCCGAAGATGGTAAAGGTCGGCAAGAATGATTGTCGCTTTGTTGAGGGCAAGGAACATCTCTATCGTCGTATGACGGTCAGAGAGGTAGCAAGGGTGCAAGGCTTCCCCGATGATTTCAAGTTCATCTATGACAGTGTGAATGACGGTTATAAAATGATCGGCAATGCTGTTCCAGTCAATCTTGCGTATGAAATAGCATTGGCTATCAGAAAAGAATTGGAGGCAGTAAAATGAGTTCTAAGAGTAACGATCAGGGCAGAGCATTTGAATATGCTTGTATTATAGAACTGAAAGATAGAATTGAGGACAAGCGCCCTGTTACAATTGATGATGAATCGGTTATGGCAGCTCGCAGAGCGATACAGAAAAGCAGACATATCTTCGTGCTGCCGATGCGTTTATTGATACTTTGTTTTCAGCCGAACCGCTTATTCTTGAATGTGACGGAAATGATGATATAGTAGCCCTCTCTATCAATAAGGATTCTGATGCCGAAGGCGGAGATGTTCGTGACATCGTAATCACAAGAAAAACTATCCGTTGGGATATTGGTCTTTCCATGAAGCACAATCACTTTGCTGCGAAGCATTCTCGTCTTAGTGCTAAGATTGATTTCGGAAAGAAATGGTATGATCTCCCTTGTGACGATAGCTATTGGAATACGATAAAGCCTATATTTGCGAGACTGCAATCTCTCAAAGAAGAAAAAGTTGCATGGCGTGATATGACGGATAAAGAAGATACCGTATATCTCCCACTAGTTGATGCCTTCATCAAGGAAATGAACAGAGCCTACAATTCTGATAGCACAATTCCTGCAAGGCTGATTTCCTATCTGCTCGGTATCCGTGACTTTTACAAGGTTGTAGCTATCGACAAAAAGCAGCTCACCGAATTCCAGTTCTTTAATCTCCGTGGAGAGCTGAACAAGGACGGCAAAAATACCAAAGCAACACTGATTATTCCGAAGGCTGATCTGCCAACAGAGATCATCTCTCTGCGTTTCAAGCCTGACTCTAAAAGTACTGCGGAATTGTATCTGAATAACGGTTGGTCGCTTTCTTTCAGGATACATAATGCTTCGACTATTGTTGAGCCTTCGCTGAAGTTTGATATTCAGTTCTTGGGTGTGCCTGCTAATATTATTACGGTTAATTGTATGTGGAGATAAAACACTTTATTGGTAATACAAATAAAAGAAAGGTATTGATATGAAATTTACTATTGGAACAGCATCGAGTAGTATGGAGTTTGAAGAAGATATTCGCCTAATAAAGAGTTCATTGTTATATGCAGATGAAATTGAATTGATAGGAATGGCTGAGTATGCTATTTTTAACTATCTTCCAAAATGCTTAATGAGTACAAGCGATTTCGAGATTGTTATTAGCAATTTGATTTCATTATTAAAAGGATTTGACAATGAAGATGCTAAAACAATAGCATCCCAGTTAGAAGATATACAAATTCAATTATTGCCGTATTTACCGTATTTGAAAAAGAAGAAAAAACGTAATAAACAAGAAATTCTTGCACAATTGCAGTTCCGCAATCTTGAAAGCCAATGCAGAGTCCAACTTAGTACAGCTTATCAAGAAATTATAAATAGTCTCTCCTCAATAACCCCGCAATTCCAAGTCCGAGCCACAAAACAT
>JBJERC010000033.1:0-51416 GCA_051882075.1 Oscillospiraceae bacterium
CGATTTTTCTGTTACGAATATTCATATCATTCACCTACCTTTCTATAAGTTGGTGGGAGAAGATGGATTCGAACCATCGAAGCAAGAAGCAACAGATTTACAGTCTGCCCCCTTTGGCCACTCGGGAATTCTCCCATATTTTATTGGAGCTGGTGGACGGACTCGAACCCCCGACCTGCTGATTACAAATCAGCTGCTCTACCAACTGAGCTACACCAGCATTACTGATTTAGCAACATATCTATTATATCACAAATCATTTCGCTTGTCAAGTCTTTTTTAAAAATTTCATCAATTTTATTTTCAAGCTTTCGTCCGCTCAACTGACAGCTTAATTATTATATCACAAGACCGTTAGAATGTCAACAGTTTTTTAGAATTTTGTCGGAATGAACAATTTAAACTTTAAAACCGCACGCTGAATTTTGCATATTCCACATAAAAAGACACAAAAGGACGTGTGAAAACCACACGTCCCTTTAAAATATCACTTCTCTATGTTGTTGATAGCCGAGGTAAGAGCCTTGACGCTCGAAACGATAATGTCCGAATGTCTGCCTGCGCCCCAGTAGGTCTTGTCATTGTAAACGATCGAAACGTAGGAAACAGCCTCGCTCGCCGAATGTCTTTCAAGTGCGTGCTCCTCATATGAAGCCAGCACGAAATCAATGCCTAAAGCGTCCTTTAACGCAACAGCAACAGCGTTGAGTCGGCCGTTGCCCGTCGCCTCGTAGATCTTGATCTCGTTGCGCGGCTTAACAACGGCAGTCACCTTTGCGGTGATAGTTCCGTTTGCGTTCTGAACATAATGCGCCTCGGTTATATCGCAGGGCGAGGTCTTGTTGAGATACCTGTCCTTGAAGATCTGATAGATCTCTTCGGGCATAAGCTCGGCATGACGAGTGTCTGATACCCTCTTTACCGCATAGCCGAAATCCTCAGCCATCTTCTTGGGCAGACAGTAGCCGTACTGACGCTGGAGCAGGAAGCCGATACCGCCCTTGCCCGACTGTGAATTGATCCTGATAACGTCGCCGTCATACTGCCTTCCGACGTCCTTCGGGTCGATCGGGAGATAAGGCACATTCCAGTGCTCCGTGCCCTTTTCCTCTCTCCACTTCATGCCCTTTGCGATAGCGTCCTGATGCGAACCGGAGAACGCCGCAAATACCAGACTTCCGGCATAAGGACTTCTCTCGTTGACCTTCATTCTCGTAACTCTCTCGTATATCTCGACGAGCGAGGGCATATCCGAGAAATCCAGCTCGGGATCGACGCCCTGCGAGAACATATTCATAGCGAGCGTTACAATGTCGACGTTGCCCGTTCTTTCGCCGTTTCCGAAGCAGGTACCCTCTATTCTGTCAGCGCCTGCGAGCAGACCCATTTCTGCGTCGGCAACAGCGCAGCCTCTGTCGTTGTGAGGGTGGAGCGAAATAATAACGTTCTCACGGTACTTGATATTTTCGCACATATACTCTACCTGCGATGCGTAAACGTGGGGCATCGAAAGCTGAACGGTTACGGGCAGATTGATTATTACCTTGTTGTCGGGAGTAGGCTGCCATACGTCTAACACGGCGTTGCATATCTCCAGCGCATATTCAGGCTCAGTACCCGTAAAGCTCTCGGGCGAATACTCAAAAATGAAATTGCCCTCCGTCTTTTCCCTGTACTCGTTGCACAGCTTTGCGCCGAAAACCGCAATGTCGATAATCTCCTGCTTTGACTTCTTGAACACCTGCTCACGCTGAGCTACCGACGTTGAGTTATAGAGGTGAACAACAGCGTTCTTGCAGCCTTTGAGCGCTTCAAAAGTTTTCTTGATGATATGTTCTCTCGACTGCGTCAGCACCTGAATGCGAACGTCGTCGGGTATCATATCCTTCTCGATAAGCGTTCTGCAAAATTCATATTCCGTGTCGCTTGCGGCAGGGAAACCTATCTCGATCTCCTTGAAACCTATTTTGACCAGATGCGTGAAAAATTCCAGTTTTTCTTCGAGGCTCATCGGAATGATAAGAGCCTGATTTCCGTCTCTTAAATCGACCGAACACCACATCGGCGCTTTGTCGACATATTCTTTCTTCGTCCACTTCAAGCACTCCACAGGCGGCATATAATAGCCTCTTGCGTACTTCTTTGCGTTCTCCATGTTTGCCATAAAAATCTCCTCCTTATAAATTATAGTATGATACAATGCGTTGTTTTCACAATAAAAAAACGCCCCTCCTTACAAAAGGAGAGACGAGCGAAAATACCCGTGTTACCACTCTCATTCATACACAGCTTACACTGTATACCTCAATCACATCAAACAATGTGCCGCTTTGTAACGTAAAGCAAGACCGTATGCGGCTAATTGCAAAGCTTTCGCCGCATCTGCTCAAGGACGAGTTATTACATAAGCTTTGTACCGCTTCTCACCGCCTGCGGCTCTCTGAAACAAAGATATTATGCTTTTTTTCCTGTCATTGCATTTATATCATATCAAATTTTGTATCTTTATTATATACCATTAATTCCGCTTTGTCAACACCCTTAACAAAAATTTAATTTTTAAAATATTTTGCAAAAAGCTATTGACAAAACGAATAATATAGTATATAATATCTTTTATAAAAGAGAGTAGTCGGCGGTTTTGCGTTTTATCAGAACCGTATATACAGCGTCAATCACGTCAGGGGCGGCTGCTGTGGCACAGATCCCTTTCCGCTGTATGTGACAAAAGCGTTCTATTTAAGATAGTAAGAACGGTATTTTGTTGGCGAGACTTTTATTAAGGCGAAAATAGGTGCGGTCTGCATGACTTTGACTGATTCGGGGCTTTGACTTCGGGTCTTTGTTGCCATGCGTTTACCTGCAAAAATCTTCCGCTTTAATAAAAGGCTCGCTTTTTTAATGTTTTGCAAAAGCAATACGGCGGCTTTCTCTTTTGGCAGACCGACAAATCAAAACGAAAGGAATTGAAAGAATTTATGGCAGATCGCTACAAGCAGAAGCCTGAGGATCTTTACTATGAGTTCAAATCCTCAGCAAACGGACTTACCTCGGAGCAGGCGGAGAAAAACGCCGCAAAGTTCGGAAAAAACGCAATAGCACAGGGAAAGAAGAAAAGCACTCTTCAGATATTCCTGTCGCAGTTTGCGGATTTTCTCGTTATCATTCTTATAATCGCAGCGCTCGTTTCGGCGATAACGGGCGATATGGAGAGCTTTATCGTTATCGTCGCTGTTATCACAATGAACGCAATAATCGGCACTATCCAGACCGTAAAAGCCGAAAAAAGCCTTGACAATCTTAAAAAGCTCAACTCCCCCAACGCAAAGGTTATAAGAAACGGCGAAAAGATAATTCTTCCCTCGGAGGAGGTAACGGTCGGAGATATTGTTCTTATCGAAGCAGGCGACAGTATTCCTGCGGACGGACGGCTTATCGAATCGGCTTCGGTACAGACTAACGAATCTGCGCTTACCGGCGAGTCGCTCAACGTTGACAAGACCGACGGTGAGATAACAGGCGACGTCCCGCTTGCAGACAGAAAGAACATGGTCTATTCAGGCAGTTTTGTTACCTACGGACGAGGAAAATTCATCGTTACCGAAATCGGCATGAACACCGAGGTCGGAAAGATAGCTTCGCTTATCCAGAACGCCGAGGAGCGCAAGACTCCCCTTCAGGTCACGCTCGACAACTTCGGAAAAAGGCTTTCTATCGCAATTTTAGCTATCTGCGCTCTCGTCTTCGGACTTTCGCTCTGGAGAGCCGACAGCGTTAATTTCGACTCGGTAATGAGCTCGCTTATGTTCGCTATCGCACTTGCGGTTGCGGCTATCCCCGAGGCTTTAAGTTCTATCGTAACCATCGTTCTTTCTTTCGGCACACAGAAAATGTCCAAGGAAAACGCTATCATGCGAAAGCTTCAGGCTGTCGAGGGCTTAGGTTCGGTATCGGTCATCTGCTCAGACAAAACGGGTACTCTCACGCAGAATAAAATGACGGTGCGCCGTATCGTCTGCGACGGTCATATCATCTCAGAGGACAACGCCGATATGAGCAGCGTAAACGAAAAGCAGCTTGTCATCGCTTCGGTACTTTGCAACGATTCGAGCTGCCGCGACGGCGTTGACATCGGCGACCCGACCGAAACTGCGCTTATCCATTTTGCTCACAAGGTCGGTCTTTCGGACGACGAGATAAGAAACAATTTCAAGCGCATAAGCGAAATACCCTTCGATTCGGACAGAAAGCTTATGTCGACCTTGAATGTCGTAAACGGCAGAAATATCATGTACACAAAGGGCGCGGCAGACGTTCTTGTAAACCGCATGAACTGTTCGCAGACGACCAAAAATCAGATAAAAGAACAGGTCGAGCAGCTTTCAAAGATAGGGCTGAGAATACTCTGCTTTGCCTGCAAGGAATTTGACGGCAAGGAGATATGCACCGACGACGAGGATAACCTCGAATACATGGGTCTTATCGCAATGATGGATCCGCCGAGAGTCGAGTCGGCGCAGGCTGTTGCAGAGTGCAAGAGCGCAGGGATCAAGCCTGTCATGATAACCGGCGACCATATCGTTACGGCTTCGGCAATCGCAAAGGAGATAGGCATTCTCGAAAGCTTCGACGAGGCGGTAGAGGGCAGCGTTCTTGACAGCATTTCCGACGACGATATGATAGAGTTCGTAAAGAACAAGTCGGTCTACGCAAGAGTTACCCCCGAACACAAGATAAGGATAGTAAGGGCATGGCAGCGTGACAACAATATTGTCGCAATGACGGGCGACGGCGTAAACGACGCTCCTGCGCTCAAGCAGGCGGACGTCGGCGTTGCAATGGGCATCACGGGTACGGAGGTGTCGAAGGACGCAGCGGCTATGGTGCTTGCGGACGACAACTTTGCAACTATCGTAAAGGCGGTAAAGAACGGAAGAAACATTTACGAGAACATCAAGAAATCTATCCTCTTCCTGCTTTCGGGCAATCTTGCAGGAATTATCGCAGTTCTGTTCAACTCGATAGCAGGTCTTGCGGCGCCGTTTGAGGCTATACACCTGCTGTTTATAAACCTGCTGACCGACTCGCTGCCTGCAATAGCGCTCGGTCTTGAACCGCACAGCGACAGCGTTATGAAGAAAAAGCCCCGTCCTGCGAACGAGTCTATAATGACAAAGAGCTTCCTTATCGGCGTGGGATACAGCGGTCTTATAATCGCCGCAGCAACTATCGTAGCATTCCTTATCGGAAACGCAACAAGCACCGCTCTCGGCGTTACAATGGCTTTCGCAACGCTTTGTATGTCAAGACTTTTCCACGGCTTCTCCGCAAAGTCCGACAAGCCCGTTATCTTCACAAAGAAAATGTTCAACAACAAGGCAGGCATCGGCGCATTTATCGCAGGAATGGTATTGTTAAATTCGGTACTTCTTATCCCCGGTCTGCACGGTCTGTTCAGAATTTCAAACGACCTCGGCGGAAAGCAGATAGGAATTATCTATGCGTTAAGCTTCGGCTCGATGCTCGTCGTTCAGATCGTAAAGGCAATAATTGCCGCAGTCAGAAAGGACTAAATCTTTTTGAGCAAAAATTAAACTGTAGTAAATCCCCGATATGTCTGTATATCGGGGATTTTTGTATTTTATATAAGAATATTAATCTAAAATGTGAAAAACTCTAACATTATGAGATATATTTAATAAAGTATGAATTATACGAAAAATCGCCGAACACCCCTTGAAAAATATGCAAAATTATGTTATGATAATAATGTATAAAGCGCGCTGAAAACACAGCCGCAAGTCCGCCGCCGACGGATAAAAAATTCGGCGAAAAAATAAAAAACAAAGGAGTTATGTTACTTATGAAGTACGGTTACTTTGACCTTGAAAACAAGGAGTATGTAATTACCCGTCCCGACACGCCTGCGCCCTGGGCAAACTATCTCGGCTCGCCCGAATACGGCGCTATCGTATCAAACAACGCAGGAGGATACAGCTTCGTTAAGAGCGGTGCGAACGGAAGAATTGCAAGATACCGTTTCAATTCTAACATCGGTCTTCCCGGAAGATATGTTTACATCCGTGACAACGACACAAAGGATTACTGGTCGGCTTCATGGCAGCCTGTCGGCAAGCCTCTCGATCAGTACAAGTCGGAGTGTCATCACGGCACGGCTTACACGACAATGAAGGCTGACTATGCCGACGTTCACTCGGAGGTTACATATTACGTTCCTCTCAACAAGACCTACGAGGTCTGGAGAACAAAGGTCACAAACACATCTGACAGAGCAAGAAATCTTTCGCTTTTCGGCTTTGTTGAGTTTACAAACGAAAACAACTACGAGCAGGATCAGGTAAACCTTCAGTACACGCTCTTTATCACAAGAACGTCGTTTGAGGGCAACAAGATAGTTCAGCACATCAACGAGAACAGCGGCAAGGACGCTAACGGCTCAAACTGGAGAGAAAGATTCTTCGGCGTTGTCGGCGCTCCCGTTTCGGCTTACAACGGAAATCTTGACAGCTTTATCGGACCGTACAGAGATTACGGCAATCCTATCGCTGTTGAGAGAGGCTTCTGCGACAACAAGTGCAACTACAACGGCAATGCCTGCGGTGCACTCCAGTCGGAGATAATGCTTGCTCCCGGAGAAACGGCTGAGCTTATCTACGTTCTCGGTCAGAAGAATCCTACCGAGGCTTCGGCTATTCTTGAAACCTACAACGAGCCGGGCAAGTGCGACGCCGAGATCAAGGAGCTTGTTGATTACTGGCACGGTCAGCTTGACAACTTCCAGGTTTCGACTCCTTCGCCCGAGTTCAACAACATGGTAAGCGTTTGGAACGCATATCAGTGCTTTATCACATTCATCTGGTCGAGAGCGGCTTCGTTCATTTACTGCGGTCTGAGAAACGGCTACGGCTATCGTGACACCGTTCAGGATATTCAGGGTATTATCCACATCAACCCCGAGCTTGCAAGAGAGAAGATCGAGTTCATGATCTCGGCACAGGTAGACAACGGCGGCGGACTTCCGCTCGTTAAGTTCGACCACAACGCAGGTCACGAAACTTGCCCCGACGAGAACGACGAAAACTCCGTATACGCTAAGGAAACAGGACACCCCTCTTACCGTGCGGACGACGCACTCTGGCTGTTCCCGACTATCGTTAAGTACATCGGCGAAACGGGCAACAAGGCATTCCTCGACAAGGTCATCGTTTACGCAAACGGCGGCGAGGACACGGTTTACGACCACCTCAAGAACGCTATCCGCTTCTCGATGGAGCGTCTTGGCGACCACAAGATGCCCGCAGGTCTGCACGCTGACTGGAACGACTGTCTGAGAATGGGCAAGAAGGGCGAATCGACCTTCGTTGCATTCCAGCTCTACTATGCTATGACCGTTATCAAGGGCTACGCTGAGGAGAGAAACGATACAGAGTATGTTGCATACATTGAAAAGGTTCAGGCAGAGCTTGGCGAGAGCCTTGCAGCTTGCTGGGACGAGGATAGATTTATCCGCGGTATCCGTGAGGACGGCGTTGTAGTCGGCGCAAAGAAGGATCCCGAGGCTAATATGTGGCTCAATCCGCAGTCGTGGGCAGTTATTTCGGGCTTTGCTTCAAAGGAGCAGGGCGAGACCGCTATGAACAGCGTTCACGAGATACTCAACACGCCTTACGGTGTAAAGCTTCTCGAGCCGCCTTACGTTGACCACTACTTCGACGGTGCGCTCATGCACATTTTCAACCCCGACACAAAGGAAAACGGCGGTATCTTCTCGCAGACTCAGGGCTGGGCTATTCTTGCAGAATCGCTCCTCGGTCACGGCGACAGAGCGTTTGAGTACTTCATGGAGTCGTCGCCTGCAAGCCTGAACGACAAGGCAGAGGTAAGAGTTCTCGAGCCGTACGTTCACGGACAGTTCACCGAGTCGACACGTTCGCCCTATGCAGGACGTTCGCACGTTCACTGGCTGACAGGAACAGGCTCGACGGTTATGGTAGGCTGCGTTGAGGGTATCTGCGGTATGCGTCCGAACGCTGAGGGACTTGTTATCAGCCCGTCTATTCCTCACACATGGGACGGCTTTACGATCGAAAAGAACTTCCGCGGCAAGCACCTCTCGATCGACATTCAGAACCCCGACCACGTTGAAAGCGGCGTTAAGAGCGTTACCATCAACGGCGAAAAGCTCGACGGTAACTTCGTTTGCGAGTGCAAGATGAAGGAGAATAATGAGATCGTTGTTGTGATGGGTTAATTGCTGATTACTTCAATCGGATATAAAAAGAGGAACAACCCCGGTGATGGGGTTGTTCTTTTTTTTCATAAATGTGAAGGTTTTACTATCCGGTTTATCATTGTACATTAATAAACAGCATTAAGAAGTTTTTTCTCAATTCGAGCTGTTACAAGAATATAATACAAATTATCAGCGGTAGAAAGCTCCTGTTCGTCAATACTATTCATAGCCTGCGTCATTTCGTTATAGCTGTTAAGAAACTCTGTGTATTCGTTCATCATGCCTAAAAGCTCGTCCATAGATGCAGTCTTGTATTTATTCATAAATTCAACGTACGAATCAAAAAAAGCCTCATAGCTGTCCATGGTTTCCTTAAACTCAGGTGTAACAAGCGAAAAATCTCCGTCTTCAAACATCGCTTGTATCTCTTTCGCATCAGGTTCTTTTTTCTCCTCGGATTTAGTATCTTCCTCCTCTTTTTCTTTATCTTTTTTCTCGTCTGTCTTCTCTTCCTCGATTACCGAACTTTCTTCCGATTCGTTTACAGCCTTTTCATCAGAAGATGCATCGGAACTTGATGACTCTGATACACTTATATCAGATCTGCCTTTTTCTATCGCCTTATCGATAATTTCTGTACACGAAGTTGCCGACAGAATAACTCCAATCAACGACGAACCAATACAAAGTTTTAGTAACCCTTCTCTTTTTAACATATTATCCACTACCTTTCTATTATTTAAATACTATAAATACATATTATGTATATAAAAATATTTATAGTATTTAGTACTTATAGTATACCATACATTATTTTAAAAGTCAATAGTCTGTTGAAAAGTAAAAAAAATTAATGTAGACTATTAATGTATATGAAGATGGATTGAATATGTTGGATGTTATAGATGTACAAAATATTTTCTTATACCTGTTTTTTTCTTTATTTTCGGGCAAATAATCCCACTCAAAATATAAAATTGATGGTATAAAAGTTGATATTAATGATTGGATTATGTGGAATGAAAAAAATGACCCAAAGGCTATTTGTAAAATTTTTATGAACATCACAATTTGAAGGAAAACGTAATTTGAAAGGGTGCGGCTATGATGAGCGAGATAGTAAAACGATTTGGAAAGCGGGTAAAGTTTTACCGTGTGCAGAGAGGAATGAGTCAAGAAAAACTTGCTGAGCTTTGCGGACTTCACCCTACCTATATAGGACAAGTAGAAAGAGGAGAAAAAAATTGCACTCTTGAAAGTGCAGAAAAAATTTCAAAAGGACTAAAGATACCGATTGAAGAACTTCTAAGCAAAACCGTGACAATAGATGAAGAAAAGAGCTGTATGGATATTGTATACGACGAAATGACAAAGCTTTCTCTTAATCAAAGAAACGCTGTATCTAATATCGTTTCGCAGCTTATCAATGTAATGAACGGAACTGTCGATAGTGCTAAAGAAAAAATAAATGAATCATCAGACTCTTAAATGAAAAAAACCGCCCTGAAAAGAGCGGTTTTTGTTATTATGTTTGTGAATTATTAATAATTCTCAGCGCTGATCTCAAAGAACGACTGCGGATGTGCGCATACGGGGCAAACCTGCGGAGCCTTTGTGCCAACGCAGATGTGACCGCAGTTGCGGCATTCCCAGACCTTGACCTCGCTCTTCTCGAATACCTGAGCGGTTTCAACGTTCTTGAGAAGTGCGCGGTAACGCTCTTCGTGACGCTTTTCGATAGCGGCTACTGCACGGAACTTTGCGGCAAGAGCGGCAAAACCCTCTTCCTCAGCGGTCTTTGCGAAGTCCTCGTACATATCGGTCCACTCGTAGTTTTCGCCGTCAGCGGCAGCAGCAAGGTTCTCAGCTGTATCGCCGATACCGTTAAGCTCCTTGAACCACATTTTAGCGTGTTCCTTCTCGTTGTCAGCGGTCTTTAAGAAAAGATCGGCGATCTGCTCGTAGCCTTCCTTCTTTGCGACTGATGAGAAATAGGTGTACTTATTTCTTGCCTGCGACTCTCCTGCGAAAGCAGCCTGTAAATTCTTTTCGGTCTGTGTTCCTGCATATTTGTTTGTACTCATTTCAATTAACCTCCTGTTTGAAATTAATAGCAAAGCTATATCTATATTATACAGCTTTTTTCTCTCAATGTCAAGACTGTTCATGAAAAATATACAAAAAAGACCGACGCTGTAAAAAACGTCGGTCTTATGATTTGTTTAAAATGTTGTGAAATTAACCCTTTACAGCGCCCAGAGCCATACCGCCGATGATGTACTTCGAGAGACAGAGGTAAACGATAACAACAGGCAGGATAGCAATAACTATGTAGAGATTGAAAAGACCTGCGTGTGTTTCCTGAGGACCTGCGTTTCTCATTGCAGCAAGTACCAGCGGAACGGTGTACTTAGCCTTGTCAGAAAGGATAAGACGAGGCATGAAGTAGTTATTCCAGTTTGTAACGAATGCAAAAATCATCTGTACTGCGAATGCAGGCATCAGAATCGGTCGAACGATAGAGTTGAACGTTCTGAACTCTGCGCAGCCGTCGATTCTTGCAGCCTCAACGATTTCCAGCGGAAGCGAAGCGTCCATGTACTGCTTCATGAAGTAGAATACCGCAGGAGCAGCGATTGCCGGAACGATAAGAGGAATGTAGCTGTCTTCAAGTCCGATGTCCTTCATGAAACGGTAGAAACCGATTGCAGAAGCCTGAGTCGGAACCATCATGACAATAAGAATGAAGGTGTGTGCAAATCTCTTGAGTCTGAAATCATAAACGTGGATAGCGTAAGCTGTCAGCGCCGAGAAATAAACTGAGAGAACCGAAGCACAGCCTGAAATGATAAGCGAGTTGAAAAGCGCCTTGAAAACGTTACCGAAGGCTGTTGAAGTCGACGGCTTGAAAAGGAGCTTAAAGTTATCCATAAGATACTTATCGGGAATAATGCGAAGACCGGTCTGGAGCTTTGATCTTGTTGCGTTAACAATAAGAAGCCAGAACGGGAAAAGCGAAATAAATACAAGAAGAACTAAAACTACATATGCTACTGTTCTTCTGACTCTGAGAGTACTTTCGCTCGACTTAGCACCTACAACATCTGTTGATATTGGCATAGTAAAAATCCTCCTTTATTTATTTTTTCTTCTTCTTCTTTTTCTTGGGCTTGTCGTCTCCGAAATTCATAATAAAGAATCCGAGAACAGCCGAGATGATGAAGATTACGATACAAAGTGCAGAAGCGATACCAACGCCCGAATCCTTACGGTTCTGGATCTGCATAACGAGAGTCATTGCAGAAGGAATACCCTTGATATAAGGATCACCAAGGTTATTTGTAAGAAGCGCAGGTACGTCGTACATCTGAAGACCACCGATAAGCGATGTTACAAGAACATACGAAAGGATAGGTCTGATAAGAGGAATTGTAATCTGCCAGAAGATTTCTCTCGGGTTAGCGCCGTCGATCTGAGCCGACTCATAAAGCGAGGTGTCAACGCCAAGGATAGCCGCCATAAGAAGAATGGTAGTATTACCATACCAAAGCAGGAAGTTGATCGTTGCAACGACTCCCTTTGTACCAAGGCTTGACGAAAGAAGCGATTCATCTACGCCTCTTATTGTACAGAAAATGTCGTAAAGAGCGCCGCCCTTGCTGAAAAGTGTGTAGAACATGAACGCGATAGCCGAAGCCATGATAACGTTCGGGAGATAAATAACTGCTTTGAAGAAGCCCTGTGCCTTAAGCTTGAGCTGAATGTCCGTAAACCATGTAGCAAGCAGAAGCGAGATAGCGATCTGCGGAATAAAGCCCATCAGCCACATTGCTATTGTATTGCTGAAGCTCTTAACGATAGCAGGCTCGGAGAATACTGTAACGTAGTTCTTAAAGCCGCACCATTCAATAGTTTCTCTGGAGGTCTGCATCCAAGGGCTGTTAACGGCGCCCGTGTCTACAATGTACTCCTTAAAGCTGTTGATGAATGTCAAAAGCAGCGGATACAGAGAAAAGACTGCATAAACAACAAAGAAGGGAATAAGAAAAATGTAACCCCATTTTGCATAACTAATACTTTTATGCTTCACTTTTTTCACCCTTTTCTAAATTTTAAAACGATTTTAGGTATAAAAAAGGGGAAGGGAAACTCCCTTCCCCTATATTATTTTAACCTGTGCTAATTAATTATCAAGCAGTAACGCCCGAAACGTCGAGGTTAGCATAGAGAGCTGTAAGCTCAGACTTGAATGCTTCGATAGCCTCTTCATATGTCGAGTTGCCTTCGAAGTAAGACTTCATAGCACCCTGGAACTTTTCGTTACAACCCTGGTCATAAGCTGAGAGCTTGTTCGAGAGGTCGATGTTGTCAGCAGCCTCTGAGAGGAGTGAGAGGTGGTCCTGACCGCCAAGGAACGGGTTGGAGTAACCGCCGTCTACGAGCTTCTTGATAGCTTCCTTGTTGTTTGTGTAGTCCTGCTCGCCCTCTGTGATAGAAGCCATGATGTCAGTATCGCAGGTAAGCTTGAGCATGATGTCCTTTGTGATCTCTACGTTATCAGAGTCGATAGCGCCGCAGAGCCATGTGCCGCCCCAATAGTAAGCCTGAGGACCTGCGCAAGCTCTCCATCTTCCGTAACCGCCGTTGCCTTCAACAGCATTTGAGCCGTCATCCTTAATAGCCTCGTCAACAGTGTTGGGGAGGAGGCAGAAAGGAATGCCCCATGTTGAATAGAAGTAACCGAATACCTTACCGTCGATCTTCTGACCAGCTGCCCAAGCGTCATCCCAGAGAGATGTCTTGTTGTTGTAGCCGGCGTCTGTGTATTCCTTAGTATCAGTTACCCACTGAGCGATCTGAGGATCGATAGTAACCTTACCGTCCTTGTCAACCCAAGGATTGCTCATGTTGTTTGAATAAAGTCTGTACATATCGTCGTAACCGGAAACCATGTAGATTCCTGCTTCCTTCATCTTAGCAGCAGTTTCCTTGAACGAATCCCAGTCCTTAACGTATTCCTGAACTTCAGCAGGATCGTCAGTTCCGAGAACTTCCTTAGCATAGTTTGCATTGTACATGAAAAGTCCGGGAGTAGCCTGCCACGAAACACCCTTAAGATCGCCGTTAGCGTCTGTAAGAACGTCCCGTGTATACTTGTACTGGTTCTTCATGTCGTCGTCTGTAAGACCGATGTCCTTAACGTTAAGTGCAACACCGCCGTTTGCATACTTAAGAGCGTAGTCAGCTTCTACGAGGAAGAGGTCAACCTTATCGTCAGATTCAGCCTGCTTAGCAAGAGCTTCGTCAAGCTTGGTCTGATAAGCGTTACCTTCATTCTCGATCTGTACCCACTCAACTTCTACGCCGTCCCAGAGAGAAGCGTCCTTGTTGGGCTCATAGTACTTTTCAAATCTGCTCTGGAACTCAGTATTCCAGCAGTAGATCTTGTATGTCTTCTTGGACTTGTCAGAAGACTCCTTACCGTGCATATCGGTTGTCTTCTGTCCGTCGCCGCTTGCTGCCTTAGAATCTGTCGACTCCTTCTTGTCGCCGCAAGCTGTAAGTACAGAGCCTGCCATGCAAAGTGCGAGTGCACCTGCAAAAAGTTTTTTAAGCTGTGCCATAATAAATTTCCTCCTTAAAATTGCATTATCAAATATATGTACGAAGCGCTTTGCCCCGTATTAATGCCATAAAGTTTTGCTGCGCTCACTGCGCTGTAATGTTTGATACCGAATAGCCCGTTTTAAGATTTCCGTTGACCGTTATCACCTCTGTAAAGGTCGTCGAAGGATTTTCTATGTGGGCTATCAGCTTTCTTGCCGCCGTTTTTCCGATAAGCTCCGTGTCCTGCTTATAGGTCGTAAGCTTAGGCGACAGGAATTCGGAATAATCTATGCCGTCGTATCCGACGATCGAAATATCCTGCGGTATCCGTAAACCGCAGTCTGACGCGGCGTTGTAAGCGCCTATCGCCGAATAATCATCAGGCATAAATATGCAGGTAGGGCGATCCTCCGAAGAAATAAGCTTTTTCGTCTGCTCGTATGAAACCTGAGGACTGTAATACTCACCCGAAAGCATCCAGTCGGGCTTTATCTCTATCCCCTTATTCATACACGCCTTGCAAAAGCCGCTCATTCTTTTTTCCATGACCGCCGAACGCTTGCCCTGAATGAACGCTATCTTTCTGTGTCCCTGAGAGGTAACGTATTCGATAAGCGCCTCCATTCCGGATTCGTTGTTTGAAACGACAGCCGACCGGCAGTCGAAGATGTGGTCGATAGTCACAACCGGCAGGTCGCCGTTTATGACCTCAAAAACATCAGGGTCGGAAAAATCGGTACATATGATCACTATACCGTCTACATTCCTGTATTTGCAATGCTCGTATGTCGACATTCTGCGTTTTCCGATATTCTTGTTAATAAACGTGATATCGTATCCGCTCTCCTCCGCCTCGGTCTTGAAGCTGTTTAACACCTTTGCGAAGAACTCATGCATAAGTCCCTGCCCGGCTTCGTCGGAAAACATTACTCCGAGATTAAAGGTGCGATTGGTTTTTAATGCGCGCGCCTGAGAATTCGGGAAATATCCCATCTCCTTCGCAGCCTTTAATATTCGTTCCTTTGTCGCCGTGCTTACGTCCTTATGGTCGTTTAAAGCCTTGCTTACTGTTGCGATCGATACACCGCAGCGAACGGAAATGTCTTTAAGCGAAACCACGACGTTTCCCCTTTCCTTCAGCAAACAGTAAACGTTTTCGTATCTTTAACGAGATAACGATTTTCGTCTGCCGAACCGATTATATCAAACGTTTCCGTTAATAAAAGTGTACAATAAAATCACAAAAATTGCAAGTGTTTTTGCGATTTTTTTTGCTAAGTGTAATAAAATATGGAGGTATGCACGAACTTTCAACTGTAGATTTGTGCAATTTAACAACAAAAAATTACTCTCTGATACTGTTTTGTAACATATTGAGCCGGGCTTACTTTTTTAAACTTAACAATTTCGCACCGCTTTACAATAAATTTACCACGCCGGTATCACATTTTACACATATGCAGTAAATCTATACCTGATTACTGTGAAATAATAACAAAACATATGCCCTATTTTTAGAAATATTGATATATTAAACGTTTTCGTATTTTTTATAGGAAAATATGAAAATTACCTGTTTTTCACCTTATCTTCACAAAATCACAGCATATTTTGACTTACCTGCGCTGTTTCGGGGTGCGTTTTCGGCGGATTTTCACCATTGATAAAAGTTTTTTAAGGTTTATTTTTTCGGATATATTATTATTTTTTTCGTAAAAACGCACAAAAAGTCCGTTTCACGCAAAAAAGCGCAAAACGGACTGTTAAATAATTCTTGTTGTCAGTATGTAACGAACGTTGCGGGATTTGTGATATAGCCCTCGTACCTCAGCTCGAAATGAAGATGCGTTCCCGTCGAGAAGCCTGTCGAGCCCATAAGACCTATCTGGTCGCCCTGCTTGACCTTATCGCCCACCTCGACCGAGGTCTGCGTAAGATGTCCGTAGAGCGTGAGGAAGCCGTTTCCGTGATCTATTATTACAAAGTTGCCGTAGCCGCCTCCGCAGCCACAGGAACCGTCCTTGCCGTAATTGTGGATACAGCTGTTATTCGTCCTCACGACAGTTCCCGCCTCCGAAGCGTTGACCCTTATGCCGCTCTCGCCCGGAATGTCTATTCCCGTGTGATACGAGCCCCAGCGCGCGCCCACGCCCGACGACACATAATAGTGCTTTGGAACAGGCCACTTGAATTCATAGCGGCACTCCTCTGCGTTAAGAAGCTGTCCCTGCTTTTCACGCTCTCTTATAGATGTATGAAGATCCGAAAGCGCCGAAGTCGCTTTAAGCTCCGTCTGAAGCCTGAATATCTCGTCTGCGTCGCTGCTGTATGTTCCCTTTAAAAGATCGTCAAGAATACCCTCGAAGGAATATATCTCGTTTTCGAAGGTGCGCTGCTCCTCCGCAAGCTGCTCCTTCTGTTCTTTAAGCAGCTGTTTCATTTCGCTGCTTGAATTGTAAAGCTCTGCAAGCTCCGCCCTTTCTTTGTCAAGCGCACGGTTCTGGTCGTCGTAAACGAGCCTTTCGGTCTCAAGCTCCTTTAGCTTTTCATCATAAAGAGCCTTCTTCTCAACAAGGCTGTCGAGAGTTTTAGCGTCATATTCGCTTACTCTTTTAAGCAGCTCAGAGCGCATAAGTATATCATAAAAATCCCCCGAGTTTAAAATAACCTCGGTATAGGTCATGTCGCCTGCGATATACATAGCCCTCAGACGCTTTTTATATGCGTCGATGCCCTCGTCTATCTCCTCTTTAAGCTCAGCCGCATTTTTCTCCTCTGTCGCAATTTTCATTTCAAGCTGCGTCATGTAGGAATTTATAACGTCGGCTTTTTCGTTTATCGTGCTGATCTTTTCGAGAATAAGCTTCTGCACCTCAGTCTCGTCCTGCATGGTGTCGTCGGCGCTGTTAAGCTTTTCCTCGATCTCAGCCTGCTTTTGCGCTATTTCCTGAAGTCTGTCGGTGTAAACGCTTACGTCAAAGGCGTCCCCTGTATCCTCTTCCTCGGCGTAATAATACGCCTCATAGTCTGAATCTGCGGCTGCGCTTCCTGCCGTAAGCACTGCGGCTGCCGCAATACAGACGATAAAAGATGCAAGCGCCCTTTTATACATTATAAGTCTGTTCATAACCAAATAAACTTCTCCTTTTCGGAATGATACAAAGCCCTGATCGTCAATACTTTACGGATCAGACGTAATTCTGCGGATCCTGCGCTACGCCGTTGAGTCTTACCTCAAAATGAAGGTGCGGACCGGTCGAATGTCCCGTCGAGCCGATAGGACCGAGGACCGTTCCCTTCTTGACATACTGACCCTGGCTTACCTTAATTCCCTTTGAATGTCCGTAAAGCGTCCAGTAGCCGTCGCCGTGGTCGATTATGCAGTAATTTCCATATCCGCCGCCGCAGCCGCAGCTGTAATTCTTGCCATAGTCGTGTGTACAGGTGTTCGATACGAGAATTACCGTTCCGGCGTCCGCCGCAATGATGTCCGCACCTTCGATTCCCGGCTCCCATATATCGATACCCTTATGATATGCGCCCCATCTCCAGCCTACGCCGTATGATATGTTATAATATCCCGGCACAGGCCATGTAAAGCGTGATTTGTCGATATAGCCGTAATCCTTGTTGGGATTATAATCCTCGTCAGAGCCGCCTCCGCCGCTGTTGTTATTTTCGTTATTGTTATTATTGTTATTGCCGTTATCGCCGCTGCTTGAATCGTCAGAGCCTCCCGTGCTGCTGCTGTCGTCAGAAGAGTTTCCGCCCGAGTTGGAATTTTCTCCGCCGCTGTTCGAGCTGCTGTCCTGCTGCTGCTCTTCCTCCTGACGCTTTTTCTCTTCCTCTTCCTTCTTCTTGCGCTCTTCCTCTTCTTTCTTCTTGCGTTCTTCCTCTTCCTTCTTCTTGCGGGCCTCTTCTTCCTTCTTTAAGCGCTCCTGCTCCTTGAAAAGCTCCTGAAGCTGTTCTTCAAACTCTTCCTCTTCCTTGGCTATCTGCTCCTTGTTATTCTCATAAAGCTGTCTGTCAAGTTCAAGCTTGTCGATAACGTCCTGGCTCTCGACCAGAAGCTCTTCAAGCTTTGTCATCTGAAGCTTCTGCTTCTTGCGCCTGTCCTCAAGCGTTTTGAGCTTGTCCTCTAGCTCAGCCTTCTGGGCGCTAAGCTCCTCAGCCTGCGCCTCATACTGCTCCTTGAGTTCGATAAGTCCGTCGATCATATCGTTGTCATGATTTGCAACACGCTTTACAAGCTCAAGCTTCATAAGCATATCGTAAAAATCCGACGCTCCGACTAAAATATCGGTATAGGTGTCGTTTCCTGCTATGTACATTACACGCAGACGCTTTTTCAAGCCGTCTACGCCCTCGACTATCTCCTGCTTTTTCTCCTCAACGACCGTTTCAAGCATAGCAATGCTCTGCTCCGTTTCGGTAATATCGGCTTCAAGCTCGTTTATCGACTTTGCAAGAGTATGGAGAGTCTGCTGAACGGTCTCGATCTGCTCCGAGACCGCCTTTTTGTTCTCCTCTTCGGAATTTATATCGTCCTTTGTCTTGCTTATCTTTTCGTCAAGCTCTTTCTGCTTTTTTTCAAGCGCCTCAAGCTCATCCTCAGTCGAGGCTATCGCATCCTTGTTAGCCTCAGCCTCGCTGCTTTCCGCCGAAACTACACTCTTGTCCGCAAACATTATCTCTGTATTTGTAAACGCACCGAGCGCCGTTACTGCCGCAAGCGTGAACGCAAGCGTTTTTTTCATAAGGCTTTTAGTTCGTGTTTTCATTTTGTCATCCCTCCAAAAGATGATTTTACACAGTTCAAAAATGACTCAGATTTCTATTCAATAATACCATACAAGCGGCAAAAGCCGCAAAAGCCCTGCCGCCGTATTTCGTTTGTGAATAATTACAATTATACCTTTAAGTGCTTTCCTGCGCTTATGGAAGTACCAACTGCGCCGATAACCGCGCCCGAAATAAGATACGAACCGGTCACTTTGACAAACATTTCCGAGAACGGATAGAGATTGTCAACACCGAGTATCGACCACAGGCTCATATCGTTCTTGAAGATATTGTAAACTCCCTCATAGGCAAACTTTGTGAGCAAAAGCGCGCCTGCCGCAGCGATTATTCCGACAACCATGCCCTCGATAAAGAAAGGTATTCTTATAAAGCTGTTGGTCGCTCCGACATACTTCATTATGTTGATTTCCTTGCGCCTTGCAAAAACGCTCGCCCTCGTCGTGTTTGAAATGATGATAAGGCAAACGACGATAAGCGCGGCGATTACAGCCGTCATGATTATCATAAGTATGTTCTTTATGCTCACAAGCACGTCGGCAAACTGAGTCGGGCTTTTTACCGAGTCAACGTTCTCGAACGTCTCGATCTGCATCGAGGTATCCGACATTGCGCTTATGTCCTTTACCGTTACTCTGAATGTATCAGGCAGCGGATTTTCGTCGGCGTAGCGGAACAGATCCTGCTGCTCGTCGCTCATATCCGACTTCATCTTCTCCCACGCTTCGTCCTTCGAGTAAAACTCAACCGTCGCAACGTTCGGAAGCGCCTCGATCTGCTGTTTAAGAGCGTCGTGCTGTTCCTTTGTGGTATCGTCCTTGATAACGACCGAGGCCTCGCTCTGATCCTCGATACCGCCGATTATTCTGTTTAAATTTATAGTGGTAAGCACGGACACGCCTACCATTAAAAGAGATACGAGTATGATGCAGAACGAAGCGAACGACATCATACGGTTTCTCCAGATACTTTTCATACCCTGTCCGACGAGGTATCTTGCACTACTTGCCTTCATTGGTGTTAGTACCTCCTATTACCTCGTCAAAGGCGATATTGCCCTTGTTGATATTTATTATTCTTCCGCCGAAATAGCGCACAAGGTCATGCTCGTGCGTTACCATAAGCACGGTAGTTCCGCATTCGTTGATGCTTCTTAACAAGTCGACTATCTCATACGAAAGCGCAGGGTCGATATTTCCCGTCGGCTCGTCCGCAATGATAAGCTGAGGGTCGTTTACAAGCGCTCTTGCAAGAGCCACACGCTGCTGCTCGCCGCCCGAAAGCTCGGTCGGATATGACTTTGCCTTATCCTGCAAGCCGACAAGGCTTATAACGTAAGGCACACGGCTTCTGATATACTTTGCCGGTGCGTCGATAACACGCAGAACGAACGCAACGTTCTCATAAACGGTCATTGTCGGGATAAGACGGAAATCCTGGAACACAACGCCGATAGTGCGGCGCAGCGCAGGTATCTTTCCCCGGCGCAGCTTTGAAAGGTTAAAGCCGTTTACCATTACAGTACCGCTTGTTGCGTCTATTTCCTTTAATATAAGCTTGATGAGCGTGGATTTTCCTGCGCCCGACGAGCCAACGACAAACGCAAAATCGCCGTCGTTGATCTTCAGGTTTACCTTATTAAGAGCGTCGACGCCGCTCGAATAAGTAACCGAAACGTCCTTGAATTCTACCAAGATATTTTCACCTCTGAATGAATTTTTGCGCACCCATTATGTCTTTGTCAGCGTGCGCCGATCACAAGTCATTACAATTTAAACGGCTGATTAATCGCTTTGAATACGCTAACCAGCCATTTTTGTCCTTTAATTTAAATTGACTGTTTACCGACGAAACGAAGCCTGTCAGAACTTTGCCGGATTTGCCGCAAGATATTTTCTTACCATAAGCGCTATCTTGAAGATAATAGCGTGGTCGAACTCCCTAAGGTCAAGACCCGTAAGCTTTTTGATCTTTTCAAGTCTGTAAACAAGCGTATTTCTGTGTACGAACAGCTTTCTCGAGGTTTCCGAAACGTTCAGATTGTTCTCGAAGAATTTCTGTATCGTAAACAGCGTTTCGTGGTCGAGCGATTCGATGCTGCCCTTCTTGAAAACTTCCTTTAAGAAGGTCTCGCAAAGCGTTGTCGGCAGATGATATATAAGTCTTGCGATTCCGAGATTGTCGTAGGAAACGATGACCTTGTCGGTATCGAAAACCTTTCCGACCTCAAGTGCGGTCTGAGCCTCCTTGAAGCTTCTCGAAAGATCTCTTACGCTCTCGACAACAGTTCCGATTCCGACGTTCACACGGGTATAGAACTCGCCGCTTAACGTGTCGGAAATGCTTCTTGCAAGCTTTTCAAGATCCTTTGAATCAACGCCCGAAGCTACTTCCTTGACAAGCACGATGTCGCTTTCGGTTATATTGAACACAAAGTCCTTGTTCTTGTCGGGGAAAAGATTCTGGATAACGTCGTAAGCCGAAACGTCGTTTGCCGAAACTATTCTTATGAGCATTACAACTCTTGAAACATCGGAGTTAAAATGAAGCTCCCTCGCCTTAACGTGAATATCGCCCGGCAGAACGTTATCTAAAACAACGTTCTTTATAAAATTATTTCTGTCATATTTCTCGTCGTAATACTGCTTGATGCTTGCAAGAGAGATAGCAAGAATGCTCGCATACTTTGCCGCAACCTCGTCCGAGCCTTCAACGAAAACGGCATAGTCAGGCTTCATGTGCGAACCGAACGGCTTATATGTATAGCCGTCTCTTACAAAGCTGTCGTGCGAATCGCTCAGGTCGAGCGAAACGAACTCGTTGGTAGTTCCTACCTGCGAAAGCTCCGAGCAGGCGATTATGGTCGCTGTTTCATCGATAACGCCGATCGTGCAGTCGATAGTTTCACGCATCTGGTGTATTACGTTCTGAAATAATCTGTTAGACATAAATCTACTCTCCTCTTTTATTACATTTCAACAGCCTGCCCCGAAATCCACGCATACTATGGACAAGCATTTTAACATAATGCTATTATACCAAAAAAAATAACAAATTTCAAGTGCCGTATAGTAAAAATGTTCAAAAAGTTTAATGAATAAATTTTAAAAGCCTGTTTATCAACTCTATTTATTACAAATTGTAACACAATTCGAGCCTGTTTGTGTGAATTTTTTGTTAATTCCAAGAAATTTCATCTATTTTTCAGAATTATCACGCTGTTTTCATCAGATTTTTGTCTAAATCGGTTACAAAACTGTAACTTTTAAATTTTCTGTGAACAACTAAATTTTCTTGTATTTTTCACTATTTTTGTATAAAATCATGATTGACAACAAGCGTCGGGCGGTGATATAATTATTTTATCTGAAAAAGTTTAGTATACCGCCGTTATTTTCTGCGACGGACGGAAAGGAAAGAAGTTTAAAATGAGAGAATTTTCAAAATCGCACAAGCTCGACTGCGTGTGCTATGACATAAGAGGTCCTGTTATGGACGCTGCAACCGAGATGGAGGCAAACGGCGAGAAGATTTTAAAGCTCAATATCGGAAACCCTGCGCCCTTCGGCTTTAATGCGCCCGACAGTATTCTGTCGACCGTTTCGGCTGCGCTGCCTGCGGCTCAGGGCTACAGCGACTCAAAGGGCATTATTGCGGCAAGAGAGGCTATTGCGAGATACTGTGATTTCAGGGGAATAAAGGGTGTTACGCCCAAGGACATTTACACCGGAAACGGCGCTTCGGAGCTTATCACGATGTCTATGCAGGGTCTGCTCGACAGCGGCGACGAGGTGCTTGTGCCTGCGCCGGACTATCCGCTCTGGACGGCTTCGGTAACGCTTGCGGGCGGAACTGCGGTCCATTACATATGCGACGAATCGGCGGACTGGAATCCTGACATTTCGGACATAAAGAGCAAGATCACCCCCAACACCAAGGCTATCGTTATCATAAACCCGAACAACCCTACGGGCGCTGTTTACGAAAAAGATCTGCTTATGGAGATCGTAAAGCTTGCGAGGGAGCATGAGCTTATCATTTTCTCCGACGAGATATACGACCGTCTGCTTATGGACGATGCGGTTCACACCTCGATTGCTTCGCTTGCGGGCGACGACGTTTTCTGCGTTACGTTCGGCGGACTTTCAAAGTCGCACATGACGGCAGGCTACCGCTGCGGCTGGATGGCGCTTTCGGGCAACAAGGCTTCCGCCAAGGGCTATATTGAGGGACTTAATATGCTTTCGTCGATGAGGCTTTGTTCAAACGTACCTGCGCAGCACATGATACCTGCGGCGCTCGACCCCGAGAATTTCGGCAAGACGGACAAAATGCTTCTGCCGGGCGGAAGGATCTACGAGCAGCGCACCTACATTTACAATGCGCTCAACGAGATCGACGGCATCACGGCGGTAAAGCCAAAAGCTGCGTTCTACATTTTCCCGAAGGTCGACGTCAAGAAATTCGGCATCACGAACGACGAGAAGTTCGTGCTTGATTTCCTGCGTGAAAAGAAGATACTGCTCGTTCACGGCGGTGGCTTCCACTGGGAGACCCCCGACCATTTCAGAATAGTTTACCTCCCCGAGCTTGACGTTCTAAAGGCGTCGATGAAGGGACTTTCGGAGTTTCTTGCTGATTACAGGCAGGAGTAATAAGTTGTAATTAGTAAAATACGAATATGCTAAAAAGTCTGCTTTCAAATGGCAGGCTTTTTTATTTTTCGTCCTTGTAACACATTTTCCCCCCGTGCATATTCTGTAATATAAGCAAACCGCAAAGCGAAAGCGGCGGCGAGCTTAAATATACTATTTAAAAGGAGACTTTTACTATGTGCGGAAATAACTGTTGGTGGATCATCATTCTCATTCTCTTGATTTGCTGCTGCGGCGGATGGGGCGGCTCGTTCATCGGCGGCGGCTGCGGCTGCAACAACGATTGCGGTTGTGGCTGCTGAATTTAATCATCGAAGATGATTAAATTCTGAAGTTTAGTTTCGAGGACACTGTCCTCGATTTCGCACCGCTTCGGCGGTGCGAAACCACTAAACTTCCCCTGTGCTGAATACGGCAAGTATAGCTGATTTAATCCTCCGGGCTTTCCTGTGGGATAAACAAAAACACGCCTGCGACCTTTTGCCGCAGGCGTTGTTTATTATTACATCTTCGCTCTTTCCTTCGCTCTCATGCTGTTGGAAAGCGTTCTCTTCCTTATTCTCATGCTCTTTGGGGTAACTTCAAGCAGCTCGTCGTCGGCTAAAAATTCAAGGCAGTCTTCAAGACTTAAATTTCTCGGAGGAATAAGCCTTAATGCGTCGTCGCTGCCGCTTGCACGGGTGTTTGTGAGGTGCTTTTTCTTGCAGACGTTAACAACAAGATCGTCCGACTTGGGCGACATTCCTACAACCATTCCCTCGTAAACGTTCGTGCCTGCGCCGATAAACAGCTCGCCTCTTTCCTGTGCGTTGTACAGACCGTAGGTAACAGCCTCGCCCGTTTCAAATGCGACAAGCGAACCCATCGAGCGTCTTTCAATATCGCCCTTGTGCGGCTGATACTCATAGAACACCGAGCTCATGATGCCCTCGCCCTTTGTGTCGGTGAGGAATTCGCTTCTGTAACCGAAAAGACCTCTTGACGGGATAAGGAACTCTATCCTCATTCTGCTGCCAACAGGAGTCATCTGCGAAAGCTCGCCCTTTCGTGAGCCAAGCTTTTCCATTACCGAGCCTACGCAGTTTTCGGGAACGTCGATAACAAGCCTTTCGATAGGCTCGCAGAGCTTACCGTTTATTTCCTTATAAAGCACTCTCGGAGTTGAGACCGCAAGCTCGTAGCCCTCGCGGCGCATATTCTCGATAAGGATAGAAAGGTGCATTTCTCCTCTGCCTGCAACACGGAAGCTGTCGGTCGTGTCGGTCTCGCTTACTCTGAGCGAAACATCCTTTAAAAGCTCCTTGAAAAGTCTGTCACGAAGCTGTCTTGAAGTAACAAACTTGCCCTCTCTGCCTGCAAACGGCGAATCGTTTACCGAGAAGGTCATCTCAACGGTCGGCTCTGATATCTTAACGAACGGCAGCGGCTCAAAATGACCGAAAGCGCAGATCGTATCGCCGATGGTAATATTTTCAAGACCGCTGATACATACGATATCTCCTGCCCTTGCGCTGTCGCAGGGAACACGGTTCAGACCCTCGATCTGATAGATAGTAACGATCTTTCCTCTGTATTCCTTTTTGGTCTGGTGGTAATCGCCGACAGTCACTTCCTGATTAACCTTGATCGTACCTCTTTCAACACGACCAACGGCAATTCTTCCGACATACTCGTTATAGTCGATAGCGGAAACAAGATACTGCATCTCGCCCTCGTCGTCGACCTCGGGAGCGGGGATATAAGTCAATATCTCGTCAAGCAGGGGGATAAGATTTTCGCCCGGCATATTCGGGTTCATAGAAGCCGTTCCGTCTCTTCCCGAGCAATAAAGTATCGGGCTGTCAAGCTGTTCGTCGGTTGCGTCAAGATCCATAAGAAGCTCAAGAACCTCGTCGCCGACCTCATTAAGACGAGCGTCGGGGCGGTCTATCTTGTTTACGACAACGATTATCTTGTGACCAAGCTCGAGCGCTTTCTGCAAAACAAATCTTGTCTGCGGCATAGGGCCCTCCGCTGCGTCGACAAGCAGGATAACGCCGTTTACCATTTTAAGCACACGCTCTACCTCTCCGCCAAAATCTGCGTGTCCGGGAGTGTCGATAATATTTATTTTTACGTCCTTATATTTAATTGATGTGTTCTTTGCAAGGATAGTAATTCCTCTTTCACGCTCGATGTCGTTTGAGTCCATAACCCTTTCCTCGACAGACTGGTTCTCTCTGAAAGTACCCGACTGTTTGAGCATCTCGTCTACAAGAGTGGTCTTGCCGTGGTCAACGTGAGCGATAATCGCAACGTTTCTTAAATCTTCTCTTATCATATTTTCTGCATCCTTTCGCAAATAATTAATAGCGATCTCCTAAAATAATAGTATACCACATTTTTCGACTGATTTCAATAAATCAGTTTGACAAATCGGGCAGTTTGATGAATAAACATTTGTGTATTATCACTAACTTGCGCCCTGTTTGCAAAAATTCCCCGAGCTGCAAAACAGTTCAGGGAATGATAGTTTCTTTTTTGTAAACTTTTCAGAATTACTTTTTGATCTCCGGAGTTTTAATGAACCTGCTCATTAAGGCAATTACGCTTCCTTATTAAAATATACGTCATACCACACAAGGAACGTGAAAACCGTCCATATCTTGCGTGAATTGTCGTATTTCCCCTCCCGGTGATCGTCGAGCAGCGCAACAAGCTTATCGGTGTTAAAGAACTTTTCCGAATCCTTTGACTTAAAGGTATTTTTCACAAGCTCGTAATACTTTTCCTCTTTGAGCCACACTCTTATCGGCACGGGGAAGCCGAGCTTTTTCTTGTTCGCCGTCTGCGGAGGACAAGCCTTGAGCGCCGCAATTCTCATCGCATATTTTGTATTTTCCTTTGTGACACGGTATCTCTTCGGGATCCTCTCGGCAAGCGCCATAACCTTCTTGTCAAGGAACGGAACTCTCAGCTCGAGCGAATGTGCCATGCTCATTTTATCCGCTTTGAGCAGGATATCCCCCGTCATCCAGAGGTGCAGGTCAAGATACTGCATCTGCGTTACCTCGTCGTTATCGGCGCATTTATCATAAAACGGCTTTGTGACCGCTGTCGGCGCAGGTGCGGAAGTTTTGATCTTAAGCAGCTCCTTGCGCTCCTTTTCGGTGAACATATATGCGTTTCCGATAAACCTCTCCTGAAGGTCCTGACCGCCTCTTATAAGGAAATTTACGCCGTGCTTGTGCGGAAGATGCGAAGCCGCCGAGCCGACCGCTCTTCTTAAAGGTCTCGGAATTTTGTTGTAAGCCGCCATATCGTCGGGGTTGTGGTAGATATTGTATCCGCCGAATATCTCGTCTGCGCCCTCGCCCGAAAGCACGACCTTTACCTTCTCTGCTGCAAGCTGACAGACGAAGAAAAGCGCAACTGCGGCAGGGTCGGCAAGCGGTTCGTCCATGTGATACTGTATCTTTGCAAAATTGCCCCAGTAATCCTCGGGAGAGATCACCCTCGAGGTATTTTCCTTACCGATATATTTTGAAAATTCCTTTGCATAGCCTATTTCGTTGTACTTTTCGTCCTCGCCGAATCCGACCGTGAACGTCTTGTCAACGTCTGCGACCGCCGCAACATAGCTTGAATCGACGCCGCTCGACAGGAACGAACCAACCTCGACGTCTGCTATTTTGTGCGCCGAAACGCTGTTCTTAAAAGTTTCGGTAATATCGTCGACCCAGTTTTCAAGGGTAGGCTGCTCGTCAGGCTCAAACTTCACTTCCCAGTAACGCTTGACATTAAGTTTGCCGCCCGAATATGTAAAATAGTGCGCCGCAGGAAGTTTATATACATTCTTGAAAAATGTTTCCTCGGTCGGCGAATACTGGAATGTAAGGTAAGTTTCAAGCGCCGATTCGTTAAGCTCCTTTTTAAATTCGGGGTGGTCGAGGAAACTCTTTATCTCGCTGCCCCACATAAGCGTTTCGCCGAATTTGCCGTAATAAAGCGGCTTTATGCCGAAGAAATCTCTTGCGCCCGTTATCATGTCCTTGTTTTTATCGTAAATAACAAACGCAAACATTCCCCTCAGCTTGTTGAGCAGCACCTCGATGTCCCACTCCTCATAGCCGTGAAGCAGAACCTCGCTGTCCGCCTTGCTTTTAAACTTATGACCTGCGGCGATTAGCTCCTCTCTTATCGACTGAAAGTTGTAAATTTCGCCGTTAAATGTAAGAACCACCGACCCGTCCTCGTTGAACATAGGCTGACTGCCCTGCTCGGAAAGGTCGATTATCGAAAGCCTGCGAAAGCCCATTGCGACCTTTTCATCGACAAATTTTCCTGCCGAATCGGGACCTCTGTGAGCTATCCTGTCCATCATTTTTTCTATGACTATCGACGCGTCGTCGATGTAATTAGTAAATCCTGTAAATCCGCACATATTATCAGCCTCGTTTCATTAGTCTTGCTGGGCGCACGGTCTGCGCCGTCTATAATATTATACTACATAACGAACGATTTTGCAATATTAATTTTCACAAAATTCATAATTAATTAAGCCTGCAAAATAACAATTCGCCGAAAAGCGACGCAAAACCCGTTAAAACACCCGATTTTGCGCCGCTTGTTAAGTTATATCAAATTTGCAAGTACCTCTGCCGCCTTATGCAGATCTGCACAAAGATGATCGACAGCCTTCATAATTTTCTCATCGGGCTGCTTTATATCGGGCACCATAACGGTCGTCATTCCGGCAGCCTTTGCCGAACGGATACCGTTGAACGAGTCCTCGACCGCCGCTGCTTTTTCGGGCAAAACACCGAGCTGACGGCAGGCTTCAAGATAAATATCCGGTTCGGGCTTGCTTTTTGAAACGCAGTCGCCGCCGACTATCTCCTCGAAAAATTCCAGAAGTCCTGCCGATTCAAGTTCCTTGCAGACAATACTTTTCTTGGTAGACGAAGCGACCGCAAGCCTTACTCCGCTTTTTTTCAAAAACGAAAGTATCTCGAAAACGCCGCTTTTAAGGGGCATTCCGTCATCTTTAAGTATCTTCCCGATAGTTAAGTCAAGCTCGGTTTTAAGCCTGTCGTAATCGATGCTGTCGCCGTAGGTTTCACGGACTATCCTTTCTGTTTCGGCGGTGTTCGTTCCGATACATTTTAAACAGACCTCCTCGATACCCTCGATCCCCTCACGCTCTGCAAGTTTTTTCCATGCGTCAAGGCAGACTTTTTCGGTATCGAAAATTACTCCGTCCATGTCGAAAACTACCGCCGTTAGTTTTTTCTCACTGTTCAAAACAATTCTCCTTATCAAAAATCACTTAAAATACATAAACAGATTGCACTTTATCATTCCGTTGTAAAGCTTGCGCTTTTTGTCCGCCTTTTTGCCGAAGAACTTTTCAAAATCCTCGTCGGGCGAAATTATCACCGCAGGGTGAGCCGAGTCGGGCTTTATCCTCTCGCCAAGCCTTTTGTAAAGCTCCTCCGCCTGCTTAATTTCGAGCATTCTCTCGCCGTAGGGAGGATTGCAGATAGTTATCGCACCCTCGGGAGCGGAAAACTTCATCACGTCCTGCTCTTTTATCGTGATTTTCGAGGCAACTCCCGCCTTCTTTGCGTTTTCAAGCGAAAGGTCGACAGCAAGCGGATCTATGTCCGAGCCGAAAGCGTGGAATTTTCCCTCACGGTCTATCATGTCCATTGCCGCTTTCCTCTCCTGCTGCCAGACTATTTCGGGTATCTGCTGCCATTTCTGAGCCGCAAAATTTCTCCTCAGCCCCGGCGCAACGTTAAGCGCCTTGTACGCCGATTCGATAAGGAATGTTCCCGAACCGCACATGGGGTCGCAAACAATACTGTCCGCTCTCACTCTTGCAAGGTCGACTATTCCTGCCGCAAGCGTTTCCTTTATAGGTGCTGCGTTTGAATTTCGCCTGTAACCCCTCTTGTGAAGACCTGCGCCCGTCGTGTCGAGGTAAAGCGTGCAGACGTCCTTCATTATATTAAATTGCAGCTGATGGACAGCGCCCGTTTCCTCAAACCACTCAATTCCGTATTTTGAGCCGAGCCGCTTGCAGGCAGCCTTTTTGATTATTCTCTGACAATCGGGAACGCTGTGAAGCTTTGAATTGAGGCTGTGACCCTTCACGGGAAAAGCGTCGTCCCTGCCGATAAAGCGTTCAAGCTCGATCGCCGCAACCCCCTCGAACAACGCTTCAAAGCTTTCCGCCCTGAAACTTCCAAGCTCGATAAGCACCCTTTCCGCCGTCGACAGCCAAAGATTAGCCTTTGCTATCATGCTTTCATCGCCGTCGAACGAGATTTTTCCGTCGCTTACCGAAAGATTTGTTCCGCCGATTTTGTTTATCTCATATTTCAGTACGCTTTCCAGCCCGAAATGGCATGGACAGCAAAGCCTTATGTCGTTCATCTCTGACTTTCCTTTCGCCAAAAAAACAGCTGCCACATCAACCGCTGCGGCAGCCTTTTTCTTACATGATAAATTAATAATGGTAACCCGAGCAATACTGCGGAATGTTGCTTACCTTATAATAGCCTGTTTCGGCTGAATTACAGTAATTTCCTGCAATAAGTCCCGAATTGCTGCAATATTTAAGCTCAGTTACCGAATCGGGCATTACGAAATCGTGGTTCTTTTCGTTTTCAGCGATCTCGCCGAACAGATTTTTCCAGATCTGACCGATATTCTGATACTCCGAAGTCGGAATCTTCTTCCACTCCTCATAGCCTATCCAGACGCCGCTTACATAATCGGGTGTGCAGCCGACAAAGTTTAAGTCGACCCAGTCGGACGAAGTACCCGTTTTAGCCGCAAGAACGGTGTTGTTAAGCTTTGCATATCTGCCCGTTCCGTTGGGGTCGGTAACTACCTTCTGCATCATCTTGTTCATGATATAAGCTGTCGATTCGCTTATCGCCTGCTTATAGCCGTCGCCGTGCTCGTAAATAACGGTGCCGTCAGCCTCTTCGACTCTCGAAACATAGGTAGTCTCATACTTTCTTCCGCCGTTTCCGAAGATCATATAAGCCGCAACAAGCTCTTCAAGGTGAAGACCGTTTGTAAGACCGCCGACCGTCATAGCCGAATAGTTCGGGTCGAAGCTCTCGTCGAGCGTCGTAATATCGAGCTTTTCCTTTAAGAAGTTGAAGCAGTAAGCAGGAGTCATCTGCTCGACAAGCTGCGCAGGTGCAGTGTTGAGCGACTTTGCTATCATCTGCCATGTAGGAATACGCTTGCCCGACCAGTTTGCGCTCTCGCCGTATTCCGAATAGTTTACAGGCCACTTCTCGACCTGTCCGTCGTTGTCGGCGTCGATCTGGATAGGGCTGTCCTCTATCATCGTTGAATAGGTTATAAGATCCTGCTCGAGTGCGGGCGCATAGGAAGCGATAGGCTTGATACACGAACCCGGCGAACGCATACCCTGCGTAACAAGGTTGAATATTCTTGATTTCTTCTTTTTCTTTCGTGAGCTTACTATCGCCTGAACGTTGCCCTGATAGTCTATGCAGGCAAATCCGGCTGTCAGCTTATCGTTGTCAAACGACCATGTCTGGAAGTTTGAATTATCTCTCATTTCCGCTTCAAGCTTTTCCTGCATCTCAATATCAACGGTGGTGTAGATATTATATCCGCCCTCGTAAAGCCTCTGTTCAGCCTCTTCATAGCTGATACCTCTCGTGTCTGCGATTATGTCGACGGTCTGATTGATAGCCGCGTCCATAAACCACGAGGTCGCACCCTGATCGTCGGGGACTTCGTTTTCCTCCTCGACCGTTGTAAATTCGGGGTCGCCGTAAACCTTGAGCTTATCCGCCTGCTTCTGAGCCTTTGCATACTCGCTGTCGGAGATAGCTCCGTTTTCAAGCATCTTGTCAAGACAGTAATCAAGACGTATTCTGTTCTGATCGGGATGCTCGAGCGGATTGTAGTTCGCAGGAGCTTTCAGCATTGCCGCAAGCGAAGCCGCCTCGGCATAGTTAAGCTCGGTAACGTCCTTCTTGAAATAGAAGTTCGCCGCAGCCTGAACGCCGATTATCTCGTTGACCGAAGTACCGAACTCGATAACGTTGACATAAGCCTCGAGGATATCGTCCTTGGTGTACACCTTTTCGACGTTTATCGCTCTGAATATCTCTCGTATCTTACGCTCAACACCCTCGCTTCCGAGAGCGGCGTTATCGTCCGTGATATTCTTTATCGTCTGCTGCGTGATGGTCGAACCGCCCTGCTGCGAGCCGAGCAGCGTTTTTACGATAGCCACAAAGGTTCTCTTGAAGTCAACGCCGTCGTGCGAATAAAATCTTTCGTCCTCAGTGTAAACGAAAGCGTTCTGAACGTGTTCGGGAACGGTTTTAAGGTCTACCCAGACAGACTTTCTCTGCTGATTTTTGATGCCGTAATAGAGCAGATACTCCTCCGACTCATCATCGTCCTTATCGTAGTCGGGATTCTTGTAATAGAACATCGAAACATTGCTCGTAACAACGTCCTTTTCAAGACTTACCGTTGTCGTTGTGTCTGCAAAGTTCAGTATATAAATGGTAAGAGCCGTTGCAAATATCGAGCCTGTGATAATTATTATCATGATACCCGAAAGCAGCAGCGTTCCGACCAGCTTTAAAACTCTTACTACCGGATTAATGCCCTTTTTCTTTTTATTTTTAGGCTTTTTCTTTATCGGCTTTGCGCCCGAATTAATCGGCTTTGTGCCCGAATTGATCGGCTTTTTGCCCGTATTAACCGGCTTTGCGCCCGTATTCGTCCTCTTCTTCTCTTCCATAATCAAAACCTTTCTTATAAGCCGTTTTGAAATACGCAGATTTCACACTAAAAACTAACGGGGACGTGTTACCGCCCCCTTTAATTTTTTATTGCAGTAAATTATTCAGCGTCCTCAGTCTCAGCATCAGCAGGAAGCAAAGCTCTCATGGAAAGACTGATTCTCTTCTTGTCGAGATCGATATCAGTAATCTTTGCCTCGACCTCCTGACCTGCTTTAAGGATATCGGCTACGTTGTCGACTCTCTGGTTTGCGATCTGAGAAATGTGGATAAGTCCGTCGATTCCGTCGATGATCTGTGCAAATGCGCCGAACGATGTGATAGAAACGATCTTAGCCTTTACAACCTGACCTTCCTCGTAGTTTGCCTTGAAGATCTCCCACGGATTTTCCGAATCCTTCTTGTATGTCAGCGATACCTTGCCTGTTTCAGCGTCGATATCCTTGATGGTAACTTCGATCTTATCGCCAACCGAAACAACGTCAGAGGGGTGCTTTATTCTCTTCCACGAAAGGTCGAGCTTGCGAACAAGACCGTCAACGCCGCCGAGATCAACGAATACGCCGTAATCTGTGATCGACTTTACTTCGCCGACGATAACATCGCCTGCGCTTGCGCTCTCAAAGAACTTAGCCTTTGCGGCAGCTCTTGCTTCCTTCTCGACCTCTCTGATCGAGCCGACAGCCTTCTGTCTTGCGGGGTTGACCTCGATTACCTTGAACTCAACGTCCTTCTTTACCATATCCTCAAGATTTGCGCCTCTTGCGGCAGCCTGAGAAGCAGGGATAAACACTCTTACGCCGTTAGACATAACGATAAGTCCGCCCTTTACAACTCTTGAAACCGTTCCTGTAAGAACAGCGCCCTCTTCCTTAGCGGCAGCGATCTTTTCAAGACCAGCGGCAGCGTCAACCTTCTTCTTTGAAAGGTGAACGATACCCTCCTGGTCGTTAGTCTTGAGAACGATAAGCGATACTGTTTCGCCTACTGAAACAACGTCCTCAGGCTTCTTTGAAGAGTCGTCTGTCAGCTCATCGGGAAGAATGTATCCGGTGTGCTTTGTTCCGATATCAACGATAACTTCGCCGTTGGCATTGATAGCCGTTACTACGCCTTCTACCTTCTGACCCGTATGTATCTTCTTAAGAGTCTTCTCCATTTCCTCTGCAAAATTAAATTCTTCTTCAACATTGTTAAGCATTTCACTCATGGCCTGTTGTACCTCCTTGATTATATAAGCCGGGGTTGAAGCGCCGGCAGAAATCCCGATAAATCTTGTTTTCGATAAGTCTTTACCCTCAAGAGCCTTTTTCAGCTCCTTAGCATTCTCAACAAGCAGCGTCTTACAGTGTCTTTCGCACACCTGACCTAACTTGTGAGTGTTCGAGCTGTTTCTCCCTCCGGCAATTATCATTAAATCAGCCTGCGAAGCAAGCCTTTCGGCTTCCTCCTGCCTTGCGGCGGTAGCGCTGCATATCGTATTGAACACCAAAGCTTCGGGCGCCGCCTTTGCAAGGTATTCGCAGCACTGCTCCCACAGTCGTTTGTTATATGTTGTCTGCGAGATAACGCAAAGCCTGTCCCTCTCCTCAAAGCGTTCAATTATCGCTTTAAGCTCGTCCATGTCTGCAAACACGAACGACTCGGTGTCGCAAAAACCCCTTATCCCGCACACCTCGGGGTGTTTTTCGTCCCCTGCGATAAGCACGGTAAAGCCTTCCTGCGATTTTTCAAGCGCTATCTTGTGTATCCTGTCGACGAACGGACAGGTCGCATCAACGTAGGACGCTCCCCTTCGCTCAAGCTCGCTGTAAACCTCGCGGCTCACGCCGTGCGAACGGATAACAACGGTCTGACCGCCGTTTACCTCGTCAAGCTCCACCGCCTTACAGCCTCGTCTTTCAAGATCTGCAACAACATTGCGATTATGGATAATCGGACCTAATGTCACAACATTATTTCGGTTATCTAATTTATTATACACTATTTTTACCGCTCTGTCTACACCAAAACAGAATCCGGCGGTCTTTGCGGTAAAAATTTTACATTTTGTTAACATTTAATACACCAGATCAGTGATAGAATCCATGATCTCTTTCTTGAGTTTCTTTAAATTTTTGCTTGAAGTGTCAGTAATGCCCAGTTCGATCGGGTCGATAGGCTTGCCGTATCTGACAACGACCTTCTTTCTGAAGGACAGCTTTTCGCCCTCGAAATTTATTCCGACCGGCACGACCTTGGTCTGTGCGACGGCGGCTACGAGCGCAACGCCCGTTTTGCCCTTGCCCACCTTTCCGTCCTTAGAGCGTGTGCCCTCGGGGAAGATTACAAGATTTCGTCCCGACTCAAGCTTTTCGACCGAGGTATCAATAACCTTGGTGTCGCCCGTACCTCTTGTGACAGGGAATGCGCCCCACGCCTTGATAAGCAGCGTGAAGAAGATATTCTGCTTGAAAAGCTCCTCCTTCGCCATATACGAAATAGGAACTCTTGTCATAAGCGCAATAAATATCGGGTCGCCGTAGCTGCGGTGATTTGAAGCGAAAATATTTCCGCCGTCCTTAGGAACATTTTCCACACCCTCGAAGCTGAGATTAAAAATGATCTTGCAGATAAACCGAACTATCGGTCTTGCGATACTGTAAAAGCCTTGTCTGATCGGGTTTATCTTCCTGTCCTTTTTAATGGGATGAAGCGGCATCATAGGCTTTGAAGCCCTGCTTTCACGGGCGCTTACGTCACTGTTTTTTTTTTGCTTTTGCGTATACTCCGCCGCAAGCGAGCAGATCTTGTCCGCAACCTCGTCTATCGTCATTTCGGTAGAGTCGAGAAGATAAGCGTCGTCCGCCTGTTTTAGCGGTGCGATATCTCTGTGCGTATCGTTGTAATCACGCTGATTTATGTCGGCAAGCACCTCTTCATAGGTCGAAGGGTCGCCCTTTTCCGAAAGCTCCTTAAACCGTCTGTTCGCCCTCTCCTCAGCCGAAGCGGTAAGGAATATCTTCACCTGTGCGTCGGGCAGAACGACCGTTCCTATATCTCTGCCGTCCATTATAATATCGTTCTGTGCGGCGATATTCCTTTGCGTATCGAGCAGGAAAGCTCTTACCTCGGGCAGCTTTGAAACCGCCGATGCGCCCATCGATATTTCGGGAGTGCGTATCTTGTCCGAAACGTCCTCGCCGTTTACCAGCACCGCCTGAACGCCGTCCTTATGCGCAAGCTCAACGCTTAACCCTTCGAGCGTTTTTACCACCTGTTCAGCGTCGTTCACGTCTGCGCCTTTTGAAATTGCGTTATATGCTATCGAGCGGTACATCGCACCCGTGTCTACATATAAATATCCGAGCCGCTGCGCCGCAAGCCTTGCGATAGTCGATTTTCCTGCTCCCGACGGTCCGTCGAGAGCTATGTTTATTCCCATTATTCTCTATACCTCTTTTCGTCGCCATTTTAAATGGAACGGGCATTTTACCCTATTATATATTATCTCACACTATCGGTCAAAAATCAAGTGCAAACGTAAAAAAATCATCATATTTTCACATTTGCTCAAATCGACTGTGCGCAGGCATAAGCTGTCGAAAAAGCTATCTGTAGATTAAATCCGCCCGTGTAGCCGTCAGCGTCAAGCACCTCGCCTATAAAGTAAAGACCCCCCACAAGTTTTGACTCCATAGTTTTCGGCGAGATTTCCTTAACGTCAACTCCGCCTCTTGTGATTATCGCCTCGCTGACGGGTCTTAACCCTTTAACGTCGAAATCAAGGCTGTGTATCGTGCGGCAAAGCGCCGCCCTTTCCTCTTTCGTTATCTGATTGACCTTTTTATACGGAGGAATACCGCTTCTGTCGACGATTATCGGAATAATGCTTGCCGGAAGAAGCCGTCCGAGCGAATTTGAAAAATCCCTGTTCGGTATCTCGGAAAAATCCCTAAGTATCCGCTCGTCAAGTTTTTTGTCGTCGAGCGCAGGCTTTAAGTCTACCGAAAAGGTATATTTCCCCTTCGTGATATTTTCCATATGCGCCGAAGCCGAAAGCACAAGCGGTCCGCTCATTCCAAAATGTGTAAAAAGCATTTCCCCAAGCTGTGAGAATATTTCCCTGCCCTTTTCGTTGTCGGTAACGGTAAGGGCGCAGTTTTTGAGCGAAAGCCCCATTGCACGGGCGCAGTCATTTCCGTACATTTCGACAGGCACGAGCGAGCCGCAAAGCTCGGTAACGCTGTGTCCTGCCTGCCGTGCGAATTTATAGCCGTCGCCGTATGAACCCGTTTTCGGATAGGAAAGTCCGCCTGTCGCAACGATAACGCTGTCGGCGAAATACTCCGTATTCCTGCCCTTGACGCCGACCGCCCTTCCGTCCTCGATGATAAGCTCCTTCGCCTCATCGTGAACAAACCGCACTCCTGCGTCCTTCGCCGCATTAATAAGCGCACCCGAAATGTCCTGCGCCTTGTCGCTCACGGGAAAAACACGGGTTCCCCTCTCGGTTTTAAGCTCTACTCCGAGCGACTCGAAAAAAGCCATAGTGTCAAAAGCGTCAAAACGGCTTAGCGCCGAATAGAGAAATTTTGAATTTCTCGGAATGTTTGCCATTATCGTCGCAACATCGCTGTTGTTGGTGACATTGCACCTTCCCTTGCCGGTTATGTTAAGCTTTCTTGCAGGGGTCTTTTCATGCTCCAGAATTATGACCTCTCTGCCCGACCATGCCGCCTGTACAGCGCACATAAGCCCCGAAGCGCCTGCTCCGATAATTACCGCATCACTTTTCATATAGATTTCCGTACCCTTATTTATAAACCTCGTATTTATCCCATATCTGCTCTAACCGTTCAAAGCTGCGGCGAACCTTTTCCGCATTGCTCAGCGATACCGCCGCAATAAGCGCATTTATAAGGCTGAGCGGCGCAACGAGCGAATCTGCGAACGAATTCATGTCGCTTCTTGCGATAAGCAGGTCGTCCGCAAACGGCGCAAGCGGCGAAGCCTCCGAGTCGGTTATTGCGATAACGTGAGCCGACTGCGACTTTGCATATTCGAGCATTTTTACCGTCTGTCTTGAATATCTCGGGAACGAAATGCCGATGATGACGTCATGCTCGTCGATCCTCATGACCTGCTCGAAAAGCTCGCTCGTCGTCGTATTCCTTATCTGCTTGACGTGCGGAAACATAAGCTGGAAATAATAATTTAAAAACTTCGCAAGCGGCTCGGCGCTTCTTGCACCGAGGATATAGATAGTGTTACACTGCTCTATCGCATTTACCGCCCGTGTGAAGTCCTCTTTTGACGTTTCTTCAAGCGTGAGCCTTATTTTTTCAATATCCCTTGTAAGCACCTGCTTTAAAATATCCTCGCCGCTTAATCTGTCGTTCGACACCTCGATACGCTGAACCGCCGTCAGCTTGTTTCTCATAAGCTCCTGCAAAGATCTCTGCAATGCCGGATAGCCGTCAAAACCGAGCATAGACGCAAACCTTACGACCGTCGATTCGCTCACCCCGACCGTCTGACCGAGTTTCTGCGCCGTCATAAACGCCGCCTTGTCGTAATGCTCTAAAATGTATGAGGCGATAAGCTTGTGACCCTTTGAAAGCGAAGTCATCTGATCGCTTATGAGTGTAAAAAGATCCTTTTCCATTTCTTTTGCCGTCCTTATCATAAATTTTAAGATTATTCAAACATCGAGCGTGTGCGCTTTGCAAACCTTTCCCGTCTTTTTTCGGTAAGCTCGCCGTTAAACTCAAAAGAATTTCCGTCAAAGTCGAATATGTCGCCCGATTTACAGTCAGCCTTGCAAAGCCTTGAAATCAAAACGCTTACGCTTTCTCCGCTTTCGTTTTCAAGCACCGCATATTCTCCCTCTGTCCTGTCGACAATATACTGCATTTATTCCTCATCTCCCGTAAACACCGTAAGCTCTTCCCCGTCCGACTCGAAATGTACCGAGCCGACCTTTGCCGTTATGTAAACCTTATCGGCATATTTTTTCAGTCTTTTAACGGTTGCGGCGTGCGGATGACCGTATCTGTTGTCCTCGCCGCATGAAATGACCGCATACTGCGGCGACACCGCCTCAAGCCACTCCTTGCTGCTCGAAGTATCGCTGCCGTGATGCCCTGCTTTGAGAACGTCAGCCGAAATGTCCTCGTTCCTGCCAAGCATTTCCTGCTCCTCGGGTATCTCGCAGTCGCCCGTTATAAGAAAGCTGTTTTCGCCGTGGATGATTTTTACAATTACCGAATAATTGTTGCAGTCGCCCTCGTAAATATCCTCGGCGGCAAAGGTTTTTACCGTACAGTCGCCGAGCGTAAACTCCTCGTCCTTTGCGGCATGAAATTTCTTGCCCTTTTCGTCCATAGCGTCAAGCAGCTGTTCATAAATCGTTGTAGTGGGAACAAGCTCGTCGGGCAGACTCGGCATTATCACCGTTCCTATGTCAAATTCCCTGACTATCTCGGCAGCCTCGCCCATATGGTCAGCGTGAGGGTGGGTTATCACAAACAAGTCGAGCTTTTTAACCCCTCTGTCGTGAAGATACTGCTCGACGGCATTATCGTTATCCCTGTCGCCCGTGTCGATAAGCATAAATTTTCCGCCGCTCTCGATAAGCGTGGCGTCGCCCTGTCCGACATCGATAAAATCGACTCTTGCCGTACCCTTGACCGCCGTTTTTTCGTCAGACTTTTCCTCGTGCGAGCCGAAAATAAATTCGACAGCAAGCGCAAGCAAAAGGCACGCCGCTGTTATAATGGCTCTTACAGTTTTTTTCTTCATCTTCTTCTCCGATCTCTGCCTTTTGAGCCGCGGCGTGAATTTGCGCCCGAGCCTTTTCTGCCGCCCTTTGAAGCCGAGGCTTTATGCTCATGCTGAGCAAGCTCACGTTGAGCTTTAAGATAGGCGGTATCGGGCTTTACGAGCTTTCCTGCGCCGTGTCCGATAAGATCCTGTCTTCCGGCTTTGCAAAGAGCCTCTATCACCCTCCGCTGATTTTCGGGCTTGTAATATTGCAGCAGAACTCTCTGCATAGCCTTTTCCTCTGCGGTCTTTGCAACGTAAACAGGCTCGAGCGTATATGGGTCAAGTCCCGTGTAGAACATACAGGTCGAAAGCGTTCCCGGGGTGGGGTAAAAGTCCTGAACCTGTTCGGGATGAATATTGTTTTCCTTTAAGAACACCGCAAGCTCAACTGCGTCTTTAAGGGTCGAGCCGGGGTGAGAGGACATAAGATACGGAACAAGATACTGCTCCTTGCCCTTTTTTCCCGTTACCTCGTAAAACCTTTTCTGAAAACGCTTATACGCCTCGATATGCGGCTTGCCCATTTTGTCAAGCACCGCCGCAGAGCAATGCTCGGGTGCGACCTTTAGCTGACCGCTTATATGATACTCGATAAGCTCGTCCATAAACTCGCCGTTCTTGTCCTCGATAAGATAATCGTACCTTATGCCCGAACGGATAAACACCTTTTTAACTCCGGGTATCGCACGCAGCTTTCTTAACATATGAAGATATTCCGAATGGTCGACGTAAAGGTTTTTGCAAGGCTTAGGCGCAAGGCACTTTTTACCCTTGCAAAGACCGTGTTCAAGCTGCTTTTCGCAGGACGGATACCTAAAATTCGCCGTAGGCCCTCCGACGTCGTGTATATAACCCTTGAAATTTTTCATCTGCGTCAGCTTTTTTGCCTCTTCAAGCACCGACTCCTCGCTTCTTGTCGTGATCCGTCTGCCCTGATGAAGCGCTATCGAACAGAAGTTGCAAAATCCGAAGCAGCCTCTGTTATGCGTTATCGAAAACTGAACCTCCTCTATCGAAGGAACGCCACCCTCCTTTTCATAGCAGGGGTGATAAGCCCTTTCGTAAGGCAGCGAATACACAAGGTCAAGTTCCTCGGTGGTGAGCGACGTCGCAGGCGGATTCTGAACGAGCATTTTATCCCCCTGACGCTGAATTATCGTCTTTCCGTAAACCTCGTCCTGCTGATCGTACTGCTGACGGCAAGCCTTTGCATACAGTTCCTTATTCTCCGACACCTCTTTAAATGACGGACACTGAACCGCACCGTAGGGCGTTTCCTTCGGGTCGCAAAGATAACAGGTTCCCCGAACGTCACGAATAGTGTGAACGTCCTCGCCTGCGTTAAGGCGGTCGGCTATCTCTATCATCGAATGTTCGCCCATTCCGAACATAAGCAGGTCTGCGCCCGTATCGACAAGCACCGACGGCATTACGCAGTCGTTCCAGTAATCATAATGCGCAAATCTTCGCAGCGACACCTCAAGTCCGCCGCACAGAACGGGTATTTCCGGAGCGGCTTTGCGGCACATTCTGCAATAGACCGTCGCCGCCCTGTCGGGTCGCTTTCCGCCTTTTCCGCCCGGCGAATATGCGTCGTCGCTCCTTTTGCGCTTCGCCGCCGTGTAATGCGCAACCATCGAATCTATATTTCCTGCCGTCACGAGCCAAGCAAGCCTCGGCTTTCCGAGCCGCAGTACAGAATTCAGGTCGTGCCAGTCGGGCTGTGCGATAATTCCGACGGTATAGCCGTGATATTCAAGCAGGTGCGAAATTATCGCCGCACCGAAACTCGGGTGGTCAACATAGGCGTCGCCGATTATATACACAAAATCAAGCTGTGCGATGCCACGCTCCTCCATATCCTTTTTTGAAATCGGCATAAATGCCATAAAAACACCGACCTTTCAATGCGTAATGCGTAATTGACTGACGAGAGCTTATCAATTGTTCTAATCGAAAACGTAACAGCTATACTAAACGAGCGTATTGAGAAACAGTATAAAAATGAATCCCACCCTGCGACGTTTTACGGTTTCGCTTGCGAAATCGAGGTCTTTCAGACCTCGAAGTAAAACTCGTGCATAACTGACGCACAGCGTCAGTTATGCGCTTGTCTTTCGTACCATTCTTCTTTGGTGATATTTATTTTTCTCGGCTTTGCGCCCTCCTGCGGACCTATGATGCCCATAGCTTCAATATCGTCCATTATTCTCGCCGCACGGGGGAAACCGAGCTTTAGCTTACGCTGTAAAAACGCCGTTGAAGCGTTGCCCGTTTCGACGATTATCGTTATCGCCTGATTTACAAGATCGTCGTCGGGGTTTATCGAGATCTCTGCGTCGTCCTCGTTCTTCGGCTTTGGTATATTCTGCTCTACCTCGTGGATTATCTCCTGATTGTAGTCCGAGCCATGCTCGTTCTTCAGGAAACTTACGACGTCTCTTATCTCGGCTGCCGAGGCATATCCGCTCTGAACACGCATAGGCTTCGGGAAACCGACGGGCTTGTAAAGCATATCGCCCTTTCCGAGAAGCTTTTCCGCTCCTATCTCGTCAAGTATAACTCTCGATTCAACGTTGTTTGCGACCATAAGCGCAGTTCTTGACGGGATATTCGCCTTGATTATACCCGTGATAACGTCAACTCTCGGCGACTGCGTTGCGATAAGCATATGCATTCCTGCCGCACGGGCAAGCTGCGCTAAACGCATTACCGATTCCTCGACCTCCGACTTTGCCGCAAGCATAAGGTCTGCGAACTCGTCGACTACTATCACTATCTGCGGAAGCTTGGTTCTTCCGCACTCGGGGTCGTTTTCGAGCATTTCCCCTATCATGTCGTTATAGTCCTCGATATTCTTCGTACCGTTCGCCTCAAACAGCTTGTATCTTCTCATCATCTCGTTTACCGCCCAGCCAAGCGCCCCTGCCGCTTTGAGCGGTTCGGTAACAACGGGGATAAGAAGGTGAGGTATTCCGTTGTATATGGGGAACTCGACCTTTTTCGGGTCGATAAGAATAAGCTTTACCTCGTCGGGCGAAGCGTGGAAAAGAATGTTTAAAATTATAGAGTTTGTAAACACCGACTTACCCGAACCGGTAGTTCCTGCAATAAGCATATGCGGCATACTTGCGATATTTCCGATAACGATATTTCCCTCGATATCCTTGCCGACAGCGAACGAAAGCTTGCCCTTTGCCCGTCTGTAATCCTCGCTGTCGATAAGCTCTCTGATAGAGATATTGTCACGGTTTATGTTCGGTATCTCGATACCGATAGCCGGCTTTCCGGGTATCGGCGCTTCTATACGCACGTTGTCGGCGGCAAGGTTCAGCGCAATGTCGTCCGCAAGGCTTGTTACCTGCTTTACCTTAACGCCCGCCGCAGGCTGTAATTCATATCTCGTAACGGCAGGACCTCTGTGGATACCGACTATCCTCGTCTTTACGCCGAACGTTTCGAGCGTTTCAACAAGTTTTGCCGATTTCTCCGAGATTTCCTTCTGAATATCCTCCTCGGATATTTTGCGTGAGACCTCCTTTAAAAGCTCTATCGGCGGATAAACGTAGGACGAAGCCTTTTCGGTCGTGGTCTTTTCGCTTTCAAACATGGTCGTCTGACCGTTCGGCTCGAAGATTATCTTCTTAGGGCGTTCGGGCGCAGTTCCGGCAGCCTTTCTTATAAGCTCGTCAAGTTTGATCTGCTCTGCAAGCTTCTGCTTTTCCTCCGCAACCTGCTCGGCTCTTGTAGGCTCTCGATCGTCAGACCCGGACTTGCCCTTTCTGCCGCTCTTTGGCTTCTGCTCAGGCTGCTGCTCCTGCGGCGCAGGCTCTGTTTCGGGGGCGGCGAAAATATCGGCACGCTTTTTCGCCTCTTCCTCCTCCTGCCTTATCCGCTCCGACTGCATCTGATGAACCTTTCCGAAATCTATATTCTGTCTTTTCTTTCGTTTCTGATTTTGCGGCTTTATCGGCTCGGGCGGAACGTATTCCTCGGTCTGTCCGCCGTATTCACGCTCATATTCCCTCTGCGCCGCACGCTCCGCTCTGTCCTCGGCTATCGCCTTTGCGCCGCCGACTATGGGGTTTGAAATGCCGTGAAGCAGCTGCGGAAGCGTTATCTCCGAAAGCAGAAGCGCAAACAGAAGTATCAGCATAACGATTATTATAGCCGCACCCGTCTGCTTGAAAAGCGCAAGCAGCGGCCAGCCTATCACAGCCGCAGCGACACCGCCGCCGTGAAGCTCGACGCCGTTTTTGTAAAGGCTCAAAAGCTTGTGCCAGAAATCCGCGCCCTGAATATCTCTGCCGAAGAATATCTGCGCCGCTCCGCTCAACAGGAACATCATGACCGTACCCTGCACCGCCCTTGTTATAACCGCATTTTTCGACCTTTCCGAAGCGATGCTGAGCGCCATGTAAATAACGAACGCTCCGAACAGAAACGACGAAGCGCCGAGCATTCCACGGTTGAAATCGTAAAGTATCTTCCACAGACCGTCGCCCTTTACGAACGTAAGAATTATCTCGAAAATGCCGTAAAAGAAAAGTATGAACGACCAGAACCTCCTGCGCTCTCTGAACATAGCCTCCTGCTGTCCCTTCGGCGCAGACTTTTTCGCCGTCTGTTTCGTCTTTTTTGCAGCCGTCTTTGCAGGCTGCTTAGCTGTCTTTTTTCTCTCTGCCAAAATATGTACCTCTTTTTTTGTTATATGTACGGGCAGTTTTTTCGCCGCCCTTTGTTTCCTATGATTTTTCTATCTCGCCGTAAAGCCAGTCGACAGCGTCGGAAAGACCGCCGAGCGAGTCGATAAGTCCGCAGCCGACAGCCGTTTCGCCGTCTATCACCGTTCCGACGTCCATTACTATCTCGCCCGTCGCCATCATAAGCTCACGGAATTTCTTTTCGCTTATCTTTGAATTATCCGTTATAAACCGAACTATCCTGTCCTGCATACGCTGAAAATAATAAAGCGTCTGAGGAACGCCGACGACCGGGCCGTTCATTCTGACGGGGTGAATGGTCATTGTCGCACTCGGCACGATAAATGAATGTTTAGCGCACACCGCAAGCGGAACGCCTATCGAATGTCCGCCACCAAGCACTATCGAAGCCGTCGGCGTTTTCATTCCTGCGACAAGCTCGGCTATCGCAAGCCCCGCTTCAACGTCGCCGCCGACTGTATTTAAGATTATAAGCAGACCCTCGGCGCTTTCGTCCTGTTCTATTGCGACAAGCGCAGGGATTATATGCTCATATTTCGTGGTCTTGTTGTCGGGCGGCAGTATATAATGTCCCTCGACCTGCCCGATTATGCTCAGACAGCAGATATTATGCCGTCCGCCGTATGCCGAAGCGATACCGAATTCCTTTATCGACGTTCCGTTTTCCGCCGCAGGATTTTCCGCAGCGTTCAAAGCGTCAGGACTGTCCGCAGAATTCGCATTCATCGAAAAAAGCGGAAATCCGACAGGTGCGCCGTAAATTTTGTCAGAGGACGACGGCTTTTTCTTTTTGGATTTTGACATATAAAAACCTCCGCATTTGAGATTAACGATCTAAAATGATTTTTCCCGAAACGCAGAGAATTATACGATTTATGCAAAAAATATTTCATTTTTTAGCGGACAGGGCTTCTATCCCATTTTCATTATACCATATAAGAGAGCATATGTCAATAACAAATGCAGGAAAAGCTGCAAAACAAAAAAGCCGCCAAAGGCAGCGGCTCTTTTACTGATATTCTGCTCCGAGTGCGGAGTCGACCCAGCTTATAAGGTCGGCAAAGGTTTCACGGCTCATGACGGAGAAAAATCTGCTCGCTCCGTTCTCGCCGCTTTTGTCCGTAAGACAGTAGCCGTCCGCCGACACGGTTATTACCGTTTTTTCACCGCCGCTCAGCCCGAGAGTTATCTGGATAAAGTCCTCGTTCTCGTCCTTTGAGGGCATATCCGCTCCGTCCTCTCTTCCGAACGAGGATATAAGCGTAACAAGCTCGTCGTAATCGTCGCCGTTTACTATGTAACATTCGCCGTATTCGCCGCCGACTTTAAGACTGATAAAGCCGTAAGCCGCCTCGTATACCGCAAAATTGTAAAAGCTGTCAAAGCATACATAAAACGCTCCCGACGGGCTTTCGGCTTTGAATACCGCCTCGTATTTCTTCGAGGTGTCGAGCGTTTCTGGGTCGACCTGCGAGACCGAATCCCACACGCCCGTGTAAATATCGTTTCCGTCAAGCGTTATCGTGTAGCAGCTTTCGGGATATTCCTCGGAAGCCTCGTTCCTGCGAAAGCCTATACGCTGCGCCGAAAACTCCCCGACCGCCGAAAATTCGCCGCCCTTATCGTCGACATGAAAATAAGCCGTCGAGCCGTCCTCGTATTTTATCTGCAAAAGGTCGACCGCCGCAGCCGATATCTTCTTGATACCGTCGGCTTCGACCAGCACTCCGCCCGACATATCGAGCAGACCGTAATTTTCATCCTGCTTGAAAATATAAACCTTTCCGTCAAAGCAGGCGGTGCATTTGTAATCGGAAAACGGCTGCTTTTCAGGCTCGACCATCAGCTGCGCAGGGTCGAAGCTTTTAAAGACAGCGTTTGACAGCATATCCGCCTCGGGCGAGCCTTCAAGAAACTTCGGAAAAGAGTAGCTTTTCACTCGTCCGCTGTTTTCGTGAATGATATGCTCCGCCGAGTCCGAAGACTTTTCCGGAAGCGGCTCGTCGGTCTTTTTATCGCACGCCGCAAGCGTTAACGCAAGCAGCAAGCTAAGTACGGCGGCTGTTTTCGCCTTTTTCGATCTCATCTTAAAAAATCCTTTCTCGTCTGTTGTCTTTAAATTTACGGCGATATTTTTTTCTGTCCGCCGCAAATCTATTTCAAAAAATACTTTGTATAAATATTATACTATAAAATGAAAAATTTTTCAAGTACGTTACAATAAAAAATTTATTGCAATAAAAAAATTTAATTGCAAAAAAAAAGCTTTTTTGCTGTATCAGATACTTAAATTTGAATAAAGCGTTTATATTTCCTGCATTTTTAAACGATTTACGTTAAAAATAACCTCTTTTTTGCAGGAAAAAGCTGATATATTATTCATTTTGTCGGCTTGACAAACAGACGCTTTTGTAGTATAATTATAGTAATTTAAAAATGAAAGGAATGTTTATCAGCATGGGAATGACATTGACCGAAAAAATATTAAGAGCGCATCTTGTCGACGGCGAGTATGTCAAGGGTCAGGAGATCGGAATAAAGATCGACCAGACGCTTACTCAGGACGCAACAGGCACGATGGCTTACCTCGAATTTGAGGCTATCGGTATCCCGAGAGTCAAGACCGAGCGCAGCGTCGCTTATATCGACCACAACACGCTCCAGTCGGGCTTTGAGAACGCCGACGACCACCGTTTTATCGGCTCGGTCGCAAAAAAACACGGAATTTATTTTTCACGTCCCGGAAACGGAATCTGTCATCAGGTTCATCTTGAAAGATTCGGCATACCCGGAAAGACGCTTATCGGCTCCGACTCGCACACCCCGACGGGCGGCGGTATCGGAATGATCGCTATCGGCGCAGGCGGACAGGACGTTGCTGTTGCAATGGGCGGCGGCGCTTACTATATCACCTGCCCGAAGGTAGTTAAGGTAAACCTTACAGGCAAGCTTTCGCCTTGGGTATCGGCAAAGGACGTTATTTTGCAGGTACTTCGCATCATGAGCGTTAAGGGCGGCGTCGGCAAGGTGATCGAATACTGCGGCGAGGGCGTTAAGTCGCTTTCCGTTCCCGAAAGAGCGACTATAACGAACATGGGTGCGGAGCTTGGCGCAACGACCTCTATCTTCCCGTCCGACGAGATCACCCTTGAATTCTTAAAGGCTCAGGACAGAGCAGACGTATGGACTCCGCTTGCGGCTGACGACGACGCAGAATACGACGAGCAGATCGACATCGACCTCTCGGCGCTTGTTCCGCAGGCTGCCTGCCCTCACTCCCCCGACAACGTCAAGACCGTCGAGGAGATCGGCAAGCTCAAGATCGATCAGGTTTGTATCGGTTCATGCACAAACTCTTCTTTCGTCGACATGATGAAGGTCGCATATATCTTAAAGGGCAAGACGGTAGACCCGAGCGTTTCGCTCGCTATCGCACCCGGTTCAAAGCAGGTTCTCAACATGATCGCACAGAACGGCGCACTTTCCGACATGATCGACGCAGGCGCAAGAATTCTCGAATCTGCCTGCGGTCCGTGTATCGGTATGGGTCAGTCGCCCAACTCGGCAGGTGTTTCGCTGAGAACCTTCAACAGAAACTTTGAAGGACGTTCGGGAACAAAGGACGGTCAGATCTACCTCGTTTCGCCCGAAATGGCTGCCGTTTCGGCTCTTACGGGATACCTCACCGACCCGAGAGATTATCTCGGCGATATGCCCGAATTCAAGCTTCCCGTTCAGTTTACGATAAACGACAACATGATCGTTCCGCCTGCTTCGGAGGAGGAAATGGACAGCGTTGAAGTTCTGAGAGGACCGAACATCAAGCCCTTCCCCGACACCGCTCCGCTTGACGATTCGATCGAGTGCGCAGTTTCGCTCAAGGTCGGCGACAACATCACGACAGACCACATAATGCCCGCAGGCGCAAAGATCCTGCCGCTTCGTTCAAATATCCCGAAGATCTCGCAGCACTGCTTCACGGTCTGCGACGAGGACTTCCCGAGAAGAGCGAAGAACATGGGCAAGTCGATAATCGTCGGCGGATCGAACTACGGACAGGGTTCGTCGAGAGAACACGCAGCTCTTGCTCCGCTTTACCTCGGAGTTAAGGCTGTGCTCGTTAAGAGTTTTGCAAGAATCCACCGTGCAAACCTTATTAACGCCGGTATTCTTCCGCTCACGTTTGTAAACGAGGCAGACTACGAAAAGATATCGCAGGGCGACGAGATCGTTATCGCCGACGTAAAGGCAAGCGTTATCGCCGACAAGACCGAACTTACGGTCGTAAACAAGACCACGGGCGCAGAAATACCCGTTCTCTGCGAACTGACTGGACGCACGAAGGACATTATCCTCGCAGGCGGTCTGCTCGACTATACAAGAGAATCTCTTGCCGACTGATGAGAAACAAGGACGACCTTGAAAAAGAACTGCTTGAATATGAAAAGCAGAACACCGGAAAGCCTGACAGGAAAGGCAAAGCCGGAAAGCTCGCAATAAACGCCTTGCTGCTGATTATCTCAATTACGGTAATAATCATATATGCGGTAAGGACGGTCAGAAGGCTCGCAGATACAGCGGTAACAGTGAGCGGGTACAGCGTTTCCGACAAGCTGATATTCGGCGCTTTTCTCGGCGGTATCCTGCTCTTATCTGCGGTTATGTACAAGCTTACAAAGCCTAAGGACAAGAAAGGCTTTGACTCGAACAGACTGCGGCTTTGCATTACGGCTGTAGTCGGAACAGTTATGATAGCAGGCTTTATTATACTCTGTGTAAAAACCATATAAAGCTGAATTTGCAAAGGGGCAAAACAAAAGAGCATTTGCTCTGCAGCTTTGCCCTTTTTCATATATTTAAAAGGAGGATTTCCAAAATGGCAAAAATTCAGATGAAAACGCCGCTCGTTGAGATGGACGGCGACGAAATGACCAGAATTATCTGGCAGGAGATAAAGGATATTCTTATCCTTCCTTACGTTGACCTCAAGAGCGAGTATTACGATCTCGGACTTCCCTACCGTGAGAAGACAAAGGATCAGGTAACGATCGACTCGGCTATTGCAACAAAGAAATACGGCGTTGCGGTAAAGTGCGCGACCATCACGCCTAACGCCGCAAGAATGCCCGAATACAACCTTTCGCAGATGTGGAAGTCGCCCAACGGCACGATAAGAGCTATGCTTGACGGAACGGTTTTCAGAACTCCTATTCTCGTTAAGGGCATCACACCCTACATTCCGACATGGACAAAGCCTATCACTATCGCAAGACACGCTTACGGCGACGTTTACAAGAACGTTGAAATGAAGTGTCCGCAGGGTTCGAAGGCTGAGATTGTGCTGACCGACAAGGACGGCAATGTTTCAAAGGAGACTATCTACGATTTCGGCGACAGCGCAGGAATAATCCAGGGTCTTCACAACAAGGAAAACTCGATCGGTTCGTTTGCAAGAGCCTGCTTCAACTTTGCGCTTGACACCAAGCAGGATGTATGGTTCGCAACTAAGGACACTATCTCGAAGAAGTACGACCACACCTTCAAGGACATTTTCGCAGAGATCTACGAAGCTGAATACAAGGAGAAGTTTGAAGCCGCAGGAATCGAATATTTCTACACCCTTATCGACGACGCAGTTGCAAGAGTCGTTCGTTCAAACGGCGGCTACATCTGGGCGTGCAAGAACTACGACGGCGACGTTATGTCGGACATGGTAGCGACTGCCTACGGTTCGCTTGCTATGATGACTTCAGTTCTCGTTTCGCCCGACGGCGTTTACGAATACGAAGCCGCTCACGGAACGGTTCAGCGTCACTACTACAAGCATTTAAAGGGCGAGGAGACCTCGACAAACTCGGTCGCAACGCTTTTCGCATGGACGGGCGCACTCCGCAAGAGAGGCGAGCTTGACGAACTTCCCGAGCTTGTGAACTTTGCCGACTGTCTTGAAAAGGCAACGATAAAGACCATCGAAGACGGCGTTATGACAGGCGACCTCTACCTCCTTTCGACCCTCGAAAACAAGACCAAGGTGAATACCGAGGACTTCTTAAAGGCGGTTGATGAAAGACTAAAGGTTATGCTTGGCTGATAAAAACATAATATAAGCAAAACAGGACTGCCGGAATGACAGTCCTGTTTTTTTATTACCTGATAGATTATTTCAGATTAATTGTAACGGTGCCGCTGTTGCCAATTTCATTGTAATTTTCATCCATGATTTTGAGGGATGTTTCGATAGATTCTATTTCTGTAATTCCGTTTTCATCCAAAGACGACTGGAATAATGTAATGTCTGACAAGCATTTCTTTCCTGCATAAACCGTGTCCGACATAAGCGAATCAACCATAAATCCGTTTACCGAAACGTCACCACTCTGAACAATTATGTTTTTATCACTGTTATTTTCAATGTATAAAAGCACAGCCGAACCCCAGAAGGATTCTTCATCTACATACTGAGCGACAATCTTTACTCCATTATCATCATACAGAACAGAGCCGTCAATACTGTTCTCTGTATCCATATTGGAATAATCAGATGTCTGAATAGTAATACAGCCTGAGCTTTCACCCGTCATATACGTGTCCGGATCAAAAGTGTGCAGATAAAGCTCTATCTGACCAATATGATCAATTCCTGCGGCTTTAAGCTCCGAAGAAAAAAGCGTTACTGAATCATTGGCTTTTTTTCCGGCGCTTACGGTAATTGAAGTAAGATCATTTATCATATAGTCGTTTACAATAACAGCATCTGTACCAATTCCAATATCCTTATCAGAATTGTTCTCGACAAGGAGATTTATTTCTGTACCCCATATGCTGTCTTCGTTAATTCCGGTAGCGGTAATTGTTACTCCGTTAACTTCCCATATTACCTGTTCTTCAATAGTAAAGGCAGAGTCTGATTTATCATCTTTTTTCTCCGTGGATTTTACAGACTTTCCTGACTTTTCACCGGATTCTGTCTTGACAGAGGCAATATCTTTTTTAGAGCTATCCTCTTTATCTGAACCTGATGCGCCAACTCCGATAATAATTAAAATCACAACAACCACAATTACCGCAATAAGACACCCGCTTTTTTTCTTCTTTTTCGGCTGTACAAACTGATTAGGCATAACGTTAGGCTGCTGATAGTACTGCGGCTGCTGAGACTGCTGTACCGTTTGCTGAGCGTCGGGATTATATCCGCAGTTCGGGCAGAATCCCTTGTCATACTCTTTTCCGCAATTTGGACAAAACATAATCAATTCCTCCCAATATATTAATCTATTGGATATTATATCATATATTGCAGAAAAAGTCAACCCCTTTAATATATTTTTCCACCAATATTGTACACAATATTAGTATACTAAATGTGTTTAGTATACTAATAGTGTATCGAGGTGATGAAACTGTGGATTTTGGCAAAAAACTAAAGGAGCTTCGCAAACAAAACGGTCTTACCCAGCAGCAGCTTGGAGAAAGAATAGGAGTTACAAAATCGGTCATATCCTTTTATGAATTGCAGGAGCGTTCGCCCTCGCCGGAGGTGCTTGTCAAGCTTTCGGGGGTGTTTCACGTCAGCACCGATTTTCTGCTTGGGATTGAACGAGAAAAAACCGTTGACGTCACCGGTCTTGACGAGGAGGATATAAAAGCGGTTCAGGGTGTGATAGACGCACTTCGCAGAAAGAATACTTCATAAGCATAAACAAACGGGACTGCGTTTAATTGATATAATCCCCTTAGAGTAGACACTCGAAAAAACAAAAATTCGAGACTACAC
>JBJERC010000034.1:0-2116 GCA_051882075.1 Oscillospiraceae bacterium
AGGTCGTCAAGAAGCTTCATTCCACGGTCTATCGTGCGGTTGAAGTTAAGCTCCTCGTTTGTGAGTACCTTTACTATATAATCGTATTTTTCTTCAAGCTCGTTATATTCGCACTTGTTGCAGTCGACTACCGTCTTGACAAGGTCTTTAAGGAAAAGACCGTCTATGCCAAGCAGCTTTCCGTGACGAACGGCACGTCTTACAAGGCGGCGCATTACATAGCCTGCGCCCTCGTTCGAGGGGAGAACTCCGTCGGACGCTAAGAATGTAACCGCACGGATATGGTCGGTGATGACACGAACGGAAACGTCCTTTTTGTAAACCTCGCCGTAGGTACAGCCTGCTATTTTGCAGATGTGGTCACGGATAGCTTTTACGGTGTCGACGTCGAAGATCGAGTCTACGCCCTGCATAAGTGCGGCAAGACGCTCAAGACCCATTCCGGTGTCGATATTCTTCTGTGCGAGCGGAGTGTATGTGCCGTCCTCGTGGCGTTCAAACTGTGTGAAAACGAGGTTCCAGAATTCCATATATCTGTCGCAGTCGCAGCCTACGGTACAGCCGGGCTTTCCGCAGCCGTATTCCTCGCCTCTGTCGAAATAAATTTCCGAGCAGGGACCGCAGGGACCGTCTGTTCCTGCCTCCCAGAAGTTGTCCTCTTTGCCCATGCGGAAAATATGATCCATAGGAACGCCGATCTTTTCGTGCCAGATCTTTTCTGCTTCGTCGTCGTCCTCGTAAACGGAAACGTAAAGACGGTCTACGGGAAGTTTCAGCACGTCGACGCAGAATTCCCACGCCCATGCGATCGCTTCTTCCTTAAAATAATCGCCGAAGGAGAAGTTTCCGAGCATTTCAAAATATGTGCCGTGACGGGCGGTCTTGCCGACGTTTTCGATGTCGCCTGTACGGATACACTTCTGACAGGTCGTCATTCTTGTGCGGGGCGGAACTTCCTGACCGGTGAAGTAGGGCTTGAGGGGCGCCATTCCGGCAACGATGAGCAGAAGCGAATTATCGTTCTGCGGTACGAGCGAATAGCTTTTCTTTCTCAGACAGTTTTTGCTTTCAAAGAATTTGAGATAAGCTTCTCTCAAATCGTTAAGGCTTGTCCATTCCATTTCTTTTTACCTCCTGAAAATAACGCTGAAAACGGGCACAAAACAAAAAATGCTCCGTCCTATGCTTTATGCGCAAAAACGCAAAACATGGGACGAAGCTATAAAATACATAGTTCCGTGTTACCACCCAAATTATCGGTATACGGCGAAGAGCCGTGATACAGATCACTCATTAGGTCTTTAACGCAGACCATACGCCGCTGTTTTCACAGCGATGCTCCGGGCAGCCCCCAAGCGCATTCGGCAGGAGCTTTCAGCAAGCACTCCCTCTCTGAAGCCGACACGATCTCGGTTAGATCCATCACAGCGTTTAAATATTGATTAAAATAGCGTACTATTATTATAGCAAAAAGGGCGGAAGGTTGTCAAGAGTAAAAGTGTAAAATTTTTAATCTGTGAAAATCGGGGTATAATTATAGTAAACAGGGCATGAGAAGGCGGCTCTGTTTGATCTGTTTGAAAATAATTAGAAAGGTTGAGCAAAATGGCTAAAAAAGGAATGAAAAGACCCGAGGATACGCACACTGCGCCAAGAAACGAGGCGGCGGCTGTCCCTCAGATACAGGGAAAGGCGAAGCGTGGGAACGCTCATGTAAACCCGATAATCGCAGGAATGCACGCACCGCAGATGAAGGTTTATCACAGCAAGCCGCACTCGGCTCAGGGGAGCGGAGAGAGGGGGCAGGTTCCGGATATTGCGGAAAAGCCGATAGCGGATGTTTACAAGGTGATAGATACAGATCTGGCGAGGGATAATCTGGAGAACGATATTCCGGACGCAGACTTGCAGGATATGTAAACGACAGGGCGGAGTCTGCCGCCCGATACATAGTATGTTAAATATGTCGGATAATGTTGAATAAATGTTGAGGATAGATGTTAGTATCGCCGAAAATAAAGATTTTTATCAAAAAGTGTTGACAGAAATCGAAATAGATGATATAATGATAAAGCTGTCGCACAAAGTCGAAAAGACAAACAGCGAAAGCAAACCA
>JBJERC010000035.1:0-2112 GCA_051882075.1 Oscillospiraceae bacterium
TTCGCACTATCGTAAAAATATTTCTTTCTTCATTTCTGTACGGAGCGGTTTCAACTTTGCCTGCATTCTTTTTAAGTTCATTCTGCAAAAATCCTTATCTGATAACCTGTATTCCGTTTATGCTTGAATATGTGTGGAATACCGGAATTTCAAAAGCTATTACAAGAGGCATTGAAAACGGCGACCGGGAGATTTATGACAAGCTACGTCCGTTTGCGCCCGATTCGATAACTGTTATTTCCTACTGTACGGGATTTACCGATGAGGTAAAAAAGTCGCTTGCTTTTAACATTTCATATGTACTTGCGCTGTTCATAGGATTTGTGATAATAATGAATTGCAGAACGGATAAGGGGGCGTGAGTATGACAGGTTTCAATCTGCGGAAATGCTTCTCCGTTGCAAAGACGGAATTCGTAAAATGGATATGCGACGCTCGAATGATAATACTTGCGGTGCTGCTTATATTTATATATAACTTTGCGATAGAGCCGCTGCTTGCGAATGCGGAATTGATGGGTGAACCGCTGAATATCCTTGAGCCTTTTATCGCGGTTGCAAATTCGGGTGCGATCCTGCTGATAATACCGCTTGTTTTTCTGACGCTTATTGCAGACTATCCGAAAATTGACACGAACACGGTGTTTTACATAATCCGAGTGGGACGTCTTAACTGGCTTGTGGGACAGGTTCTGAAACTGATTTTCATGGCGGCTTCTTACCTTGCAGTGATTTTTTTAGGAGCGGTCGTGCCTATGCTTTCGAAGGGGTTCTGGTACAACGGCTGGAGCAATGTTGCTGCAAAATTTGCACAGCAGTTTCCTAACAAATCAGGTAACTTCGGGGTGCAGCTGCTGCCTGAAAACCTTTATAATCAGATGTCCGTTTTCTCGGCGGCGGTACAAAGCTATCTGCTGGTCTTTGCATATCTGCTTATTATCGGACTTATATTGCTTGGGTTTTCTCTTATAAAGCACAAGACCATGGGCTTCGTGCTGTGCGGAGCGATAATATCGTTGGGTACGGCGTTTTGTTCCATAAAAACATCACTTATGTGGACAATGCCAATGGCGAATTCGATCATCTGGCTGCACTATACTAAGTATTTCAGGCAGCCTGTTGTCTCAATGACCTTTTCGGTATGCTATCTGCTTATATTTATAGCAGTGTTACTGATATTCAGCTTTGTCGCAATTAAGAAATTCAATTATGACAATGTATCCGAGATCGCAATATAGGAGAGCAAAATGGATATTATAGATGTAAGAAGATTAAACCTGACCATAGGTAAAACTAAGATCCTAAAAGACATAAATGTTTCGTTTGAAGAAGGCAAGATCCACGGACTTATCGGGCGAAACGGCAGCGGAAAAACAATGCTTATGAAGTGCATCTGCGGATTTATCAAGCCCACGTCTGGCGAGATAACCGTTGACGGTAAGCGTGTAGGCAAGGACGTTGACTTCCCGAAGGACATGGGAATAATCATTGAAACTCCCGGGTTTATCCCATACTATTCGGGCTACAAGAATTTAAAGTTGCTTGCCAGACTGAACAATAAGATAGGCAAGGAAGAAATAAGAAACAGCATGAAGCAAGTGGGACTTGACCCGGATCTAAAACGTCACGTTCGCAAATATTCCCTTGGTATGCGCCAGCGTCTGGGGCTTGCTCAGGCTATCATGGAAAACCCGAAGATTCTTATTCTTGACGAGCCTTTCAACGGACTTGACAAGGACGGCGTTAAGGAAATGAGAGAGTATCTTCTCAGCTACAAGGAGCAGGGCAAGACTATTCTGATATGCTCTCATTCAGCTGAAGATATTTCCGTGCTGTGCGATACGGTGTATGAGATGGATAAGGGGGTTATCGGCAGGATACGGGTATGAGTTTACTTATTTTTCACTGTCGTTACCCCACCCTCAGGTGTCAATAACCAAATGACAATCTATTATTACAAATCAATATTAAAACGACCAATGAGTCTTAATTAAACTACTCATTGGCTGTTTTATTTCCTATTCGATTTGTTTCACATTTCTTCGTTAATGGTATAACGCAAGCGCATACTCGGCAAGATATTTGTATTGTCCGTTTTTAAACGTTGCATAGA
>JBJERC010000036.1:0-10902 GCA_051882075.1 Oscillospiraceae bacterium
AAGCTCGTCTCCGCCCAGTCGGCAGCAGACTGCGCCCCGACAGGCAGTTTTCAGAGCGTCCGCAGCGACGCTAATCGCATTGTCGCCTTCGATATGGCTGAAATTATCGTTTATCTTTTTAAGACCGTCGAGGTCGGCAAGCACGGCGGTGAGCTGTTCTCCGTTCGCCGCAGCCCTGTCGGCAATTCCCTGATAAAGCTTCATGAAGCCGTTTCGGTTGTAAAGCCCCGTAAGCACGTCGAATTTATACATATCCTCGATCTGACTGATGAGAAAACGCTGATACATCATATTCCGAAAGCCGCCGATAGCAACGTTTAAGGAATTGATCGTCTGAGGTATCTTGTTGTAATTCTGACTGCTGCAGTCGTTGTAGTGGAAGCAGATATAACCGAGCGGAATGTTAAGAGAGTTTATCGACGCAAAAATGAGCGGCATTTTTTTCTCAAGATTTTTTTCAAAGTGCGGAATAACGCCGCTTCTCTTGAATTCGTAAGGCTCGAAGCCATCTCGGTAATCGGTGTCGAAAATTACGACCATATCCTCTCCGAACGGGTCGGAGGCGCAAACGCTCGAGGGGTTTACCGACCTGTCTATGCAGTCCTTTTTCAGCAGGCATACGCAGTCGTATATTTCCTGTATCAGAAGCTCCTTTGAAAGCTCGAATATGTCGGAGCAGGTCTGAGCCTTGGCGGACATTGTGTTAAGTATTCTTTCCTCGCCTTTAAAGCGGACGAAAGCGTTGTTAAGATTTGTGAAATATGAAGCCGAGCTGAATTTCTCTTCAAAATGACAGCCGCAGGATTCCGAAAGGATCAGGCGGGGAGTGATGAATTGCCTCAGCGGAGGTTCTTCGCCTTTTGTCAGCATATCCGCAGCTTTGGCAATCTTTGCGGAAACGTCCTGATAATTACAGCCGCAGGAGGTTATCTTCGGGTGAGAGAACTTTATTTCCTCTATCCCGTCGAAGCCCGTGATAATTATGTCCTCCGGAACCGAGTAGCCGTGCTTCATGAAGGTCGTGCAGGCGGCTATTGCCATAGAGTCGTTAGCGCAGATAAGCGCCTGAGGGATATGTCCCGAAGCGATTATCTTTTCACATTCGGCGATGGCGGGTAATGACCAGAAATCGCCGTAATAGATATTTTTATCGTCAAACGGAATACCGTGCTCCGTCATCACGCTTTTGAACACGTTCTCTCTCGTCAGCGCAAATTCGTTGTTTCTTACGCCCGACATATAATATATATCCGTAAGCTTATGATCGGTTATAACGTGTTCGATTACAGACTTAAAGCCCTCGATATAATCGAAATCGACGCTGTAACAGCCCTCGGGTGCATTGCCGAAGCAGATAAGAGGAATATTCTTTTCAAGACAGCGTTCGTATATGTCGTTCTTGACCCTTTTATTTTTAATCTTTTCGTCATGCAGTATCATGACGTCGGTTTTTTCGTAATCGATAAGCTCGAACACCGATTGCTCGCCGTGTTCATTGGGAGTGTTCCAGAAAAGGTCGGTACTCGTGCAGTAAACCAAAAGGCGAAAGCCGTATTTTACCAGCTCCTCGTTGAGCGTCGTGATAAATTCACGGCAGGAGTCATCGCTTACCTCCGAAACGCACAGAGCGGCGATCTTAAATTCTCCGATCATCTTGAAATACTCACCTCGCAAATAGATTTCATTTTATTATAGCACATCAAATAATTGTATTCAAGAGCCGTTTTGAAATTTTGTGATTTGTCACAAACTGCCGCCGCATTTTTAGTGTATTTTGAAAACGGCTTAGGAGCATACGGAAAATATATGCATAAAATAATACGAAATTTTCCGTATCTATTGAAAAAAGGCTCGTAATGTGGTACAATAATTACATTGACAAACAGGTAAGAGGTGAACTGCCTTAATGATACTAAAGCTTTTAAGAAAGCTGATTCCGCAAAAGGAAGAGCCTTCCGTTAAAAACGCAAACGAAGCGGCGGCTGAAAACGACAGTGCGGATAAAGATAAAATGCGGCGGAACTGCCCCCCGAAAAACAAGCCGCAGCTTTACATGAACGTAAGCCTTGCGACCGACACGGGCAGGGTAAGGAAGAATAACGAGGATAATTTTTACCTCGACGGGAAGTATCGTCATGTTTACGGAAGAGACGAGTGCGAGAATTATACCGAGCTTGCCGAAACGGCGCACACCTACGGTATCTTTGACGGAATGGGCGGCGAGGCGTTCGGCGAAACGGCTTCTGCGCTTGCGTCCGTTCAGCTCGGGCAGACTGCGAGAATACTTAAAGAAGCCGACGTTTCGGATCTGCCTTATCAGATGAATTTGTTTACAAGAAACGCCAACAATGCGATATGCGATATGCTTGACGACAGAGGAAATGCGCGCGGCGGAAGCACCTTTGCGGCGGTCTGCGTCAAGGAGGGATATATCTATCCGTTTTATCTCGGCGACAGCAGGATATATATTTTCGACGAGGACGGACTTTTGCAGATAACCGAGGATCAGACGCTTGCCGAAAGGAAGATAAAGGCAGGGGTCTACACACGGGAGGAGAGCGAGAACAGTATCGACCACCACAAGCTTACCTGTTATCTCGGCGTCGACAGGTCTGATATGGGGCTTGACTGTCAGCCGTGTATGCCGATACCGGTAAAGCACGGTCTTAAACTGCTTATGTGTACCGACGGGCTGACGGATATGTGCAGCAGGGAGGAGATCTCGCAGATAATGTCGGAGCGGCGTATCGACACTGCAAGAGCGCTTGCGGACAAGGCGCTTGAAAACGGCGGCAGGGATAACGTTACCTGTATTGTTCTCGAATTTGGGGATAGCTTTATTTAACAAACGAATAAGCGGTTTTTGCCGCAAAAAAGCTCCCGTTCTAACAATCGGACGGGAGCTTTGATTTGTTCTGAAATAAAATCGGCGGCGTTACTGTGCGGCTGTGAGATATGAACTCCATGCATAGCCGTACTGACCTTCGTATTCAAGATAATACCAGCCGTAATTTGAATTGCCGAAAACCGTAACGGTCTTGCCTGCCGGAAGGGTAGCAAGGTTTGCACTCGATGAATTCGGCTCGGGGTGGAGGTAAACTGCGTCGTTTACAACATACTGACCTGCGATCGAGGTATCAAGCCCCTCGGGAAGATCAACTGAGGGCGTCGGGTCTTCTTTCTTGGTGGTCGTTTTCTTTTTGCTCTCCGTCATAACGGCGTCGTCGACCTCGGGCAGCGGAAGATTGTCCTTGTCAATATAATAGGTCTCGGTGAGATGACCGGTCTTTACATTCTGCTTTGAAGATGCTGTCGGCGAGAAAAGGCTTTTTGCAAAAAGCATTACTATTATCACCACTATTAAAATGGTTATGAAGATAGCAATTATTCCTTTTATAAAGCTTTGAAAATCAAAAGCCTCTTCCTGAGGTTCGCTGTGCTTTGGCATGATATTTTGTTCTCCTTTCGGGATCATTTTACTTATTATTTCTGTATTATTTTTATTATACACTTTATTTCTATGATTGTCAATAGCGATTTTTAAATTTAGCAAAAGGGCGAAAAAACGGATAATTATTATTGCTCCCCGGGGCTAAACTTTGCCGGCAATACTCGCCGCAAAGTCAAAATCTCTGCGTTGCAAATCTCGACATACGCCAGTATGCCTTCGATTTGCGCCTTGATATTTTGCCTTTTCGGCTTCGTCTTTTGGCAAGTTTAACCCCGTGGAGCAATATTTTGTTAAAATAAAAAAATATATCGCAGACGGTTGAACTGTACAAAAAATTGTGCTATAATGGATATATAAGATATGAAAGGGTGATATGCCGTGACTAAAAAATTCTTTATTTCAAAAGCTGAAAAGAGCGCTTCTGACGCTCCCGATCTTGACAGATTCCAGCGTGTTGAAAAGCTCAACGAGATGCTTGCGGTCGGTTGGCAGATCAAGGGATTTTACAACGAGGCCGAGGGTTCGTATTTTGTGCTTGAAAAGAACGCATGAGTTTTACGACGCTCGTTTTGGTTTTTAAGGATCTTAGTTTTGGACAATGACGTCCGCAGGGGAAAGGATCGCCGTATTGGCTGTTCTTTTGTCTTGCGGACGTTTTTTGTCCTGCTTGTTTTTATATCCGAAACAAAATATATACAAAATTTTGCTTTACACAACGCTTGAAAATAGGGTATAATAATATAATAAAAAAAGTAAAGGCAATTTATAAAGCTGCGGCTTATCATTATATAAAAGTATTAAACATAAAATGGAACGGAGGAAACGGATTATGAATTATACTGAACGTGAGGTGCTTCAGTTCGTTGAGGAAAACGACGTTAAGTTTGTTAAGCTTATGTTCTGCGATGTGTTCGGAAACCTGAAGGCTGTATCGGTGCTTTCTTCCGAGCTGCCCAAGATCTTCAAGGACGGTTATGCCTTCGACGCTTCGGCGGTCGACGGATTTATGGAGGTCTGCGATATGGACCTTGTGCTGAAGCCCGTTCTCGATACGCTTTCGCTGCTTCCGTGGAGACCGCAGCAGGGAAGAGTAATGCGTCTGCTTTGCAGCATTTGCCGTGCCGACGGAACTCCGTTTGAGGGCGACGGAAGATATTATCTTTCTCAGGCGGTCGAGCGCGCGAAAAAGGCGGGGCTTGATTTTAAGATAGGCACTACCTGCGAATTTTATGTGTTCGAGCTTGACGATAAGGGGATCCCTACAAAGATTCCTCACGATACTGCCGGGGCGTGCGATATTGCGCCTGCCGACAGGGGAGAGAATTTAAGAAGAGATATATGCATGACGCTCGAGCAGATGGAAATATATCCTAACAGCTCAAGGCACGAGGCAGGCCCCGGACAGAACGAGATAGAGTTCAATTCGGCTTCGCCGCTCAACGCCGCAGACAATCTTATTACTTTTAAGAATACCGTAAAATCGGTTTCGGGAAGAAACGGACTTTACGCTTCGTTCATGCCAAAGCCGCTGCCCGACAAAAACGGCAGCAGTTTGCATATTACGATAAGCTGCACCAAAAACGGCGCAAATGTTTTTGAGATGAAAAACGGCAGCCTTTCAACGATAGGCGGAAGAATGCTCGGCGGAATAATGAAAAATCTTCCTGCGATGTCGGCGTTTTTCAACGGCGTGACAAATTCATACGCAAGACTTGAAGCTATGAAGAGCATGAACAGCGCAGTGTGGACGGAATGTAATCTTAACGTTCCCGTAAGGCTTAAAAATTCGGGCAGAATGAACGGGGTAGTTGTCAGAACGCCCGACAATACCTGTAATCCGTATTTTGCGATAGGTCTTATAATAAACGCCTGCATGGACGGCATAACCTCCGCCTGCGAAGCGCCCTCGCCGGTAAACTCAAAGGAGCAGCTTTCGCAGCTTGAAGACGCTGTAAGGCTTCCGGGCGATCTTGAAGAGGCAGTAAAGGCGGCTGAAAACAGCAGCTTTGTAAAATCTGTGATTAACGACAGGGTGAGGGAATATATCCTAAATAAAAAGAGGGAAATGTGTATTGACTTCGCCGAGGCGCAGAATAAGGAGATCTACGAAACTGTAAAATATTTCTATTCTTTGTAATTCTACTTATTAGTTATTTCATTAAAAAGGTGACGGGGAGGTGCTTATATGGACAGAGCTTTGATAGTTTCTTCGAGCGAAAAGGCTACGGCTGCGATAGTTTCGCTTGTGAAGGAATCATATCCGCAGTGTTCGATGTCGGTCGTAAGCACCGGAAACGAATCAAGGCGCACGGTCAATGAAAATTCATACGACGCCGTGATAATAAACTGTCCGCTTACAGACGAATTCGGCAGCGAGCTTGCCGAATACATAACCTCCTCGACCAACGCAAGCTGTATTATGATAGTCAAGGCGGAACATTCCGAGGCGATAAGCGAGCAGATGGAGGACTACGGCGTAATGGTCGTTTCAAAGCCGATAAACAAGCAGATATTCTATCAGTCGCTTAAATTCGTAAATGCTTCAAGAAAGCGTATGCTCGGTATTCAGAACGAAAATATAAAGCTTCACAAAAGGCTCGAGGAAATGAGAATAATCAACCGTGCGAAATTTGCGCTTATGCAGTATTTAAGCTTCACCGAAACTCAGGCGCACCGCTATATCGAAAAGCAGGCAATGGATATGCGCACGACAAAGCTCGAGGTCGCCCGTACGGTCATAAAAACCTATGAAGTTTAATTGTGTATAAAATGTTAAAAAACGTTTTGGCAAATGTAAAAGAAAAAGAAAACACTTGAAATAAGTTTTCAAAGAGTGTATAATATTTATGTTGCAGGGCGGCTGACGAAAACGGTCGGACAAGGCTCTGAGGACGTAAAAATGAATATAACGGAGGATGTTTCAGATGTTAGTATCGGCAAAGGACATGATGACTAAGGCAGTCGCAGGACACTATGCGGTAGGTCAGTTCAATATCAATAACCTTGAATGGACAAAGGCAATTCTTCTCACGGCAGAGGAGCTCAAGTCGCCCGTAATTCTCGGCGTTTCCGAAGGCGCAGGCAAGTATATGTGCGGATTCAAGACCGTTGCCGCAATGGTAAAGGCAATGGACAAGGAGCTTGGCATCACTGTTCCTGTTGCTCTTCATCTTGACCACGGCACCTACACAGGCTGCTACAAGTGCGTTGACGCAGGCTTTACCTCGATCATGTTCGACGGCTCTCACTATGCTATTGAAGAGAACCTTGCAAAGTCGACTGAACTTGTTCACGTTGCAGATCAGCTCGGACTTTCTATCGAGTGCGAGGTTGGTTCGATAGGCGGCGAAGAGGACGGCGTTATTGGCGCAGGCGAGTGTGCTGATCCTGACGAGTGCAAGATGATCGCTGATCTCGGCGTTACAATGCTTGCAGCAGGCATCGGAAACATCCACGGTAAATATCCTGCAAACTGGGCAGGTCTTTCGTTCGAGACTCTCGCAGCTGTTAAGGAAAAGGTTGGCGATATGCCTCTCGTACTCCACGGCGGCACAGGAATCCCCGACGAGATGATCACAAAGGCTATCTCGCTCGGTGTTGCAAAGATCAACGTAAATACTGAGTGCCAGCTCGTATTCCAGGAAGCTACAAGAAAGTATATTGAAGAGGGCAAGGACCTCGTTGGCAAGGGCTTCGACCCCAGAAAGCTTCTCGCTCCTGGATTTGAGGCTATCAAGGGCAAGGTCAAGGAGAAGATGGACATCTTCGGTTCGATCGGCAAGGCATAATTTTTGCAGATCGGCATAATATAAAGGATAAATATGGAATCTTTAAGCACAAGAAGAATAGTTAAAGCGGGCGTCGTAGCGGCGATATATGTTGTGCTGACGCTTGCCGTACCTGTTCTTTCTTATGGAAGCCTGCAGTTTCGCATAGCGGAAGCGCTGATGCTTTTGTGTCTGTTCAGCAAGGACTATGTTTTCTCCGTGACGCTCGGCTGTTTTATTTCAAACATATTCAGCACGGTCGGAATGGTCGATACGGTCGTCGGAACGGCTGCAACGCTGCTTGCGGGAGTATGTATTTATCTGTTAAGAAACAGGATAGGCTATGAGGCGGCGTCGGTTTTCCCGGTTGTTTTCAATGCGGTGATAATCGGGCTTGAGTTGCACTTTGTGATCGGCGAGCCGCTCTGGATGTCTATGCTGTCAGTTGCGGTCGGTGAGATCGTGTGCGTGTCGTTTCTTGGCGTGATTTTGCTAAAGCTGCTTTCACGCAACAAGGCGTTCATGAGCATGATCAAAAACGATCGGGAATCAATTTGATAACTCAGGGTGGGCAATAGTCTGCCCAGTTGTTGGGACTCGAATTTTCTTTGAAAATTCGGTGTTTTGAAAGAAAATTCGAGGTTATCCCATTTTTATATGCAGGCGTGGCGGAATCTTTCAGCTTGCTGAAAGAGCTATAGCTAATGTTACGACAGTGAATTTATAGAATGAAACACTCCTTTTCAGGGGTGTTTTTTTATTTTGTAATGCGTTTTTTTATAACATCAGTTTTGCTTTGATAAAATTTTTTTACCAATACTAATTGACAAGTAAAATGACATATGGTATAATTTATATGGTATATTGCTGTAAAAAAAAGGAGTGATCGGTGTGAATAATGATCCTGTATTGATCGTTATGCTTACATATAACGATCTCACAGTAAGCAACGCTTATGAGATCTTTGAGGAATGTAAGGATTCAAAAGCGGTATACTGGGGTATGAAGGAAGAAGATCTGCCTGTAAAACAGATGGAAAAATTATATGCCTATATGAAAAAGTGCGGTAAAAAAACCGTTCTTGAAGTTGTGGCTTATACTGAGGATAAGTGTCTGGAGGGCGCTCAGCTGGCTGTGAAACTCGGCTGTGATATTCTTATGGGTACAATATTCTCCGAGTCCATAAACGAGCTTTGCCGTGAAAATAATATTAAGTATATGCCTTTTGTCGGCGATATTACAGAGCGTCCGTCTGTACTTAACGGAAATATTGAGGATATGATAAACGAGGCGAACGGATATATTGAAAAGGGTGCTTACGGTATAGATCTGCTTGGATACCGATATGTAGGCGACGCTGTTGCTTTGAACAGGGAAATGGTCAGAAACGTAAATGCACCGATTTGTATAGCCGGAAGTGTGGACAGCTTTGAACGTCTTGACGAATTGAAAGCCTGCGCCCCGAAAGCTTTTACTATAGGGAGCGCTTTTTTTGAAAATAAATTCGGCGGAAGCTTCTGCGAACAAATAAATAAAGTTTGCGATTATATGGAAAAATAGGCGGTAGATAATATGTTAAAATTATTATATCCATGCGCATATGCCGACGGCGTTTTTGACATCGATTATGTGAAGCTTTACGATAAAGGATACAGAGGGATAATTTTTGATATAGACAATACGCTGGTTCATCATGGCGACGATTCCACAAAAGAAGTGGACGAGCTTTTTAAATATATTCAGGGCATCGGCTTTAAAACTGTCCTGCTTACTGATAACGAAAAATCGAGAGTTGAAAGATTTATAAAAAATATAGATACGCCGTACATATGCGACGCCGACAAACCTGATACTGCCGGATATATGAAAGCTGTTAAGGTACTTAGAATGGAAAAGGAAAAAGTTGTTTTAATAGGAGATCAGATATTTACGGATATTCTTGGGGCGAACAAAAGCGGTATAGACAGCATTTTAGTAAAGTTTATACGGCTCAAGGAAGAAACTAAAATAGGTAAAAGACGTCATCTTGAAAATATTATACTTGGCATTTACAGAAGAGATAAAAATGCCTGCGTAAAGCTCGGCGATGTTTGTTTAAAAGGGGATGTTCATATGGAACAGAAAAAGAGAAAGCTTTTTTGTGAAATAAACCCCTTATGCTATGCAATATCGGAACAGAAGGAAATATTGAAACGAAATATCAGTGATATAAGAACAAAGGAAAAGTTTGCTCAAACCAAAAGCAGACATAAGCTGCCGAATGTAGTTGACGCTCAAAGCTCGAATTTAATAAAAAGAGGAAAAGGTATAGATATACGTTTACAGAAAAATAAGGCTGTCAATATTGATCTTGCCAGCCGTAAGATATGTGGAATAATAATCGAACCCGGCGAAGTATTTTCTTTTTGGAGAACGATCGGTTCTATTACTAAACGCAAGGGCTACAAGGAAGGTCGTGTGATAATAGGCAATGAATTGAAGCCGCGGCTTGGCGGAGGTCTTTGTAATCTGGGAAATACGATACATCGTCTTATTCTGCATAGTCCATTGGAGGTAGTTGAGTTTCACAGCCATTCGGACGCACTTGCCCCGGAGCACGGCGAAAGAGTGCCTTTCAGTTCGGGAACGTCGGTAAGCTATAATTACATAGATTACAGATTCAAGAACAATACCGATCAGAAGGTACAGCTGCTTGTATGGACTGACGATGAAAAGCTGTACGGGCAGCTCAGGAGTGAAAGACCGTTTCCGGAACGTTTTGAGCTTTCGGAAGAAAATCATCACTTTGTGAAGGAAAACGGGAAGTATTATAGAATTTCAAAGATCTATAAAAATGTAATTGACAGAAAAACCGGCAAACTTTTAGATAAACAACTTGTTCTGGATAATCATTCGGAAGTTATGTATGATTATGATCTGATACCGAAAGAATTGATAAAATGTTAGTTTTAAGGTAATGCCGCATAATCATTAAATTTTTCGGAACGTATGATACAGTGGAAACATAAAAAACAGGACTGTCATATCCGCTTTGACAGTCCTTGATTATTTTGGGCGGACGCCTTAATAAATTGATGAAAGTAATTATGATTTATGGATTTTGAGCAAGTCGCTATGACTTTTTAATGTCCGATTTCATTTTTACTATGCGTCCAAATATGAATTTTTTGACAAATCTCAGAAAATGCTTGACATACAAAAAAGAATATGATATAATATTTATTACTGGGTTGAGAGGATCCATATTAAATATTTGCAGGTGTGGCGGAATCTTTCAGCTTGCTGAAATAGCAGACGCGCTAGCTTCAGGTAGCGTAACGACAGTGAGTTTATCTGGTTGCTGATTTCCGGTTCACATAGAATGTGGAGCAACTTGAAAGAGTCCACCTCGGTTTTTGGATTTGAGCCGAGTAAAAATTTCAAATTCTTATATGCAGGTGTGGCGGAATAGGCAGACGCGCTAGCTTCAGGTGGCGTAACGACAGTGAATTTATCTGGCTTGCTGAATTTCCGGTTCACATAGAATGTGGAGCAACTCGAAAGAGTCCACCTCGGTTTTCGGATTTGAGCCGAGTAAAAATTTCAAATTCTTATATGCGGATATGGCGGAATAGGCAGACGCGCTGGCTTCAGGTGCCAGTCGGGGCAACTCGGTGCAGGTTCAACTCCTGTTATCCGCACCAA
>JBJERC010000037.1:0-10803 GCA_051882075.1 Oscillospiraceae bacterium
TTCTAAATATTCTTTTGTTTTTTCAGCTGTCTACTTGACAGGGGGCACTTCATTTCATTATGAAGCGTCCTCTTATTTTTATGCCGACTGCGAGGTGTAAAGCTCGTAATACGCTCCGCCCTTTGCCATAAGCTCGTCGTGCGTGCCGCTCTCGACAATGCCGTGATCGTCGATATACATTATCCTGTCGCAGTTTCTTATCGTCGACAGGCGGTGCGCTATGATAAACGACGTCCTTCCCTTTAACAGCTCGGCAAGTCCTCTTTGCAGCAGCTCCTCGGTCATTGCGTCGATAGAGGAGGTCGCCTCGTCAAGCACAAGTATCTTCGGGTCGGAAAGCAGCGTTCTCGCAAAGCTTATAAGCTGCTTTTCGCCGCCCGAAAGCTTTGAGCCTCGCTCGTTGACCTGCGTCTGATAGCCGTTTTCCATCATTGAGATAAAACCGTCGGCGCATACCGTTTTCGCCGCATTTCTGATCTCCTCCTCGGTAGCGTCAAGCCTGCCGTAGCGGATATTGTCCTCAATCGTGCCGCTGAAAATAAAGCTGTCCTGAAGCATAATTCCCATCTGCGACCTCAGCGACCTGAGCGTGACCTTTGAAATATCAACGCCGTCGACGGTTATGCTGCCCTCGTTTATGTCGTAAAATCTTGATATAAGCGAAACGATCGTCGATTTGCCAGCGCCCGTAGGTCCTACAAGCGCAATACTCTCGCCCGGCTTGACGTCGAACGAAACGTTTCTTAAAACGTCAGTCCCTTTTTCATAGCCGAACGTTACGTTGTTGAACGAAACCTGTCCCTTTATCTCGCCAAGCTCCTCTGCGCCCGGCTTGTCGGAAATGGTAACCGGTTCGTCGAGCGTTTCAAAAATTCGTTCAAGATACGCTATGTTGTTGATAAAATTGTTCAGTATATTTGAAATGTTCATTATCGGCTGCCAGAAGCGTGAAGCATAGCCCGTCATCGCCGCAAGCGTGCCGAGCGAAACGGTCGCCGGGTCAAGCACGAGCAGACCGACTATGAACATCGCCGCCCTTACAAGCGTAGAGATATTGTCCGTCGCAGGCCAAACAAGGTTTGAATACTTTACGGCGTTCATCCAGCTTTTGCGGTATTTTTCATTAAGCCTGTCGTAAATGCCTGCGTTTTCCTCCTCACGGGTAAACACCTGCGTTATCCTTGCGCCGACGATGTTTTCCTGCAAATATGCGTTCATATTCGAGCTTTTGTTTGAAACGTCCTGCCATGCGATACGCTGACGCTTTTTTATCGCAAACATAACGAGCATGAAAACAGGAAGTCCCGAAAGCGCAACGAGCGTAAGCCTTACGTCGACAAAAAGCATGAACACAAGGATAAACACCATGTTTAAGATTTCCATGACAAAATTGATGATACCGTTTGAAAGCATATCGGAAACGCTGTTAACATAGTTTATTACCCTTATAAGTATCTTGCCGTGCGGACGGTCGTCGTAATAGGTAAAGGGAAGCTTTTGCAGATGTGCGAAAAGGTCTTCTCTTATGTCGAAAATAATATGCTGACCGACTATCGTCATAATCCTCGAACGGATATTTGAAAGCAGCACATTCGCCGCCGTGCATAAAAGCAGGATAAGCGCAAGCAGTAAAAGCTCGCCCACCTTTTTCTGCGGTATCGTGATATCAAGCGCATGACGGGTGACAAGCGGCCCTATAAGCCCTGCGACTGCGGCAATTATGCTAAGAATAAGAGCGGCGATCATTTTGCCCTTGTATCTTTTTATGTATACAAACGACCGTTTAAGATGCGTAAAATCAAACGGCGTTTCAAGCGATTCGTCGACGTCGTATTTATTTCGTGCCAAGCTGTTCACCCTCCTTTGCCGCACAGTTTATGCCGCTTTGCAGTTCATATATCTGACGGTAATAGCCGTCGTGCGAAATAAGCTCCTCGTGGCTGCCCATATCGGCTATCCTGCCGTTTTCAAGAATGATTATCTTGTCGGCGTTTTTTGTCGAGGAAATTCTCTGCGCAATAATTATCTTCGTGCAGTCAAAATCAAGCCCCTCCGAAAGACTGCGCTGGATAAATGCCTCGGTCTCCATGTCGACCGCCGAGGTCGTGTCGTCAAGGATAAGCACCGCAGGTCTTACGGCGAGCGCTCTTGCAAGCGAAATTCGCTGCTTCTGTCCGCCCGAAAGACCGACTCCCCTTTCGCCGACTATCGTATCATACTTCATCGGAAGCTCCTCGATAAAGTTGCTCGCCGCCGAAAGCTCGGCGCATTTTCTCACATACTCCTCGTCAAGCCTGCTGTTTCCGAAAGCGATATTGCTGTCGATGGTGTCCGAATAAAGCAGAACGTCCTGCGTTGCTATGCTTATATTCTTTCGGAGCGAATGAAGCTTGTGCAGCTTAACGTTCGTTCCGTCGACAAGAACCTCTCCGCTGTCGGCGTCAAAAAACCGAGGGATAAGGTTTATAAGCGAGGTCTTTCCGCTGCCTGTTGCACCCATTATCGCAACAGTCTCGCCCGGCTCAATATGGAAACTTACGCCGTCAAGTATCTTCTTTTCTCCTATCGAGAAGCTAACGTTTTTAAACTCTATCTCGCCCTTAAAATGCTCCTCGGTCTCCTCGGCGTCGCTTCTGTCGACTATCATCGGGGCGGAATAATATACCTCGATTATCTTTCCTGCCGAAGCCATAAATCTGCTGAAATCGTTGACGTAATTTCCCATGTTTCTCATGGGGTTGCTTACCGCCCATAAGAGTCCCGAAACAGCGACGTACTGACCCATAGTAAGACGAGCCTTTATCATGAAATATCCGCCGCAGAGCAGAAGTATGACTGCAAGCGAGCCTGCGGCAAGGTCGATAAACGGCTGATACTTAAGCCACACCATAGAAGCCTTTATGTTCGCCTTTTTATAAGCCTCGTCTTTTTCACGGAATTTCTCTTTTTCATACTCTTCCCTTGCGAACGCCTTTACGACACGGTTTCCCGAAATGTTCTCCTGCGCCGCAGTATTGAGCGCCGACTGAGTTTCACGAACGTCCTTATAAGCAGGTCCCGCCGCACCCTTCAGGCGCATTGTGATAATGAAGATAACGGGGGTCATTGCGAAAATACAGAGCGCCGTTTTCCAGTCGATAATGAAAAAGTAAACAAGCGAGGCGATATAGAGCGAGGCGGATTCGACCGTGCCCTTTATTACCCACGACACCATATGCCGCACCATGTCAAGATCTCCCGTGAGTCTTGTCATAAGGTCGCCCGTGCGGAATTTGTCGTAAAATTCCATGTCCTGATTTTCTATCTTTCTGAAAAGGTGAGTTCTCACCTTATATATCATTCCCTGCGAAGCCTTTTCGTAATACATATTGCAGGCGTACTGAAATACCGTTCTTAAAAACGTAAAGCCTACCATTCCTGCAATAAGCCACAAAAATGTATCTCTGTGGTTTTTAAGATTTGCCGCCGCATTTTCGTTTGAAATAAACGTGTCGATTATCTTCGACTGAAAGTAAGGCGCCGAAATATAAAGAGCGCTGCACAGCACCGAAAGACAAAGCGCTGTGATATAACTCTTTCGGCTGCCCTTCATGTTTTCCCACAGCCATTTTATCTGAAACATAATTAATTACCTCAAAAATTTTCACTTTTTAAAGCCATATCTCGTCAAGCCAGTCAATACGGTTTAATATCCAGTTTTCAAGCTGATACGAACAGTCGGTCGCCCATTCGTCCACCTTGTTAAGATCGTCCTTATAGGTTTCGAGATATTTGTTTTCTTCCTTTATGCAGTTCATGATCTCGTCGGTCTCGGCAAGCTTTCTCCACTTTTCCTTTACCCTTTCGCAGAACCAGTCCTGCTTGTAGAGAACGATGAACCACGGGTTTGAACGGTCGCCGTTTTTGTCGGCAAAATGCTGATCGCAGAACGCCGCCGCCCAGTATTTGTTCTTTGCCGCGTCGTTATACGCCCAGTTGAAGTCCCAAGGCGAAGTAAACCTAAGCTTCGGACATTCGCTTTCATCCGAAAAATCAACGCACATAAAAAAGCTGCCCTCGCCGCAGTCGTAGTCGTGAACTATCTCATACAGTATATAAACGTCGACTACGCTCTGAATATCCATAACGGCGCTTACAGTTTCCTCAGCCGAGGTATACTCCGACTCAACAAGGTCGTAGTTTTCATCAAAGGCAAGATATTTTCCGTTTTCGCACGCTTCGTATACTATCTTAAAAAGATTGTTCATGTACTTGTCGATAAAGTCTATCTGATTCTGCGAATAAAGGTCGTTCTTTATCGAATACTCCGCAGGAACGAACTGCCTTGTCGTGCCCTCAATGTCGGTAACTGTCGCACCCTCGTAATCCATTTCTATGTAATGATTTTTTTCATCTCTCGTCGCATAGTTGTCAAGCTCGAGGTAATAGCCGATGTCCGTTCCGTAATAGTCCTCCTCAGGCTCGGAAATGTTCACCCTGTGCTTGTTTATCTGCGACTGCTCGCAAAGAAGATAAATACCCTTGAACTCCTCGTCGACGTAAACGTGAACAAGCTGAGAATCGGAGCAGAAATTATCCTCGCCCTCCATTATCGCACGTCCGAAGCGAAAGGCAATATCGTTTCTTATAAGATCCCAGTCGGATTTCAAAAGCACCCAGCTGCGGCACTCTGCACCGCCGTTAAGTCCGAGCATATTCGTCTTGCTGTCGAACTTTATTCTGTAAGGCACCTGATTATTCAGTATCTGGTTAACGTCGCCGTAATATGCGCTCGAATTTCCCCTTACCCTTATGCCTGCCGAAGCCTCGTTTATTTCAAAGGCGCTTTCGGTATTGAAAACGTCGACCACGCAGGAAACGTAGGTATCAAGCGAGGTTATCTCCTCGCCGCCCGTCGTTACGCTTATAACGGGTATGTTGCTTTGTTCGGATATTCTCTGCTTAAACTCGTCCTTTGCCGCCTTGTCTGCGCCAAGGCTTTCATAGGTCGCAGGCGTTTCGTTTATCACCTGCTCAGGCTCGACCGCAAGAGTAACGACAGGCTCGGTCGCTGCAGTAGTAGTCTGTACGGCAGACTCGGCGCTTTGAGTCTTTTTACCGTCCTCACCGCCCGACTTGCAGCCGCAAAGAGTAACCGCCGCCAATGCTGAAATTAAAACCGAAACCAGTATATGCTTTTTCATCTTCATATTCATAGTGTCACCTCAAAAGTTTTTGTCAAAGCGTTTTTCATATCATATTCTATCACACAAAATCAAATAAATAAATAAAGAAAGATAGGTTTATCTTAACATATAATATGTTAAAACGTTTAAACTCGCAATGTATATTTCATTCTTGACAAAAAAGCAAAAATAAAGTATACTTAAATTTGAAAACATGAAAATATGAAAGGTCTGATAAAATGGTTTTTGAGGATAAATTCTATATCGGATACAGCAATGTAAACAAAAGCTTTTGTCTTTCAAACGCAGCGATACTAAGAATATTCGAGGACGTTGCATATATGCACAGCGAAGCGGTCGGCGACGGAATGAACGACACGCCGCTGCGCTGGTATCTCAGGTCGTATCACGTCAAGGTGATAAACCGTCCGCCGCACGGAGAGCGCATTACGGCGAAAACGTGGAGCAGGTCTGTTAAGGGAGTTTCCGCCTCGAGAGAATTCGAGCTTTACTCGGAAAACGGCAAGCTTGCGGTCGCTGCGCTATCAAACTGGGCGAGAATAAACGGTCAGACGCAAAGACCCGAAAGGATAGCGGACAGCCTTACTCAGCAGTACGGCAGCGAGCCTGAAAGGACAAATTTCGGCGGCGCATGGACAGGGAAGATAAAAGAGCCTGAGGAATTTTTCTGCGAGAAACAGTTTTTTGTCGACAGAAATTTCATCGACGCAAACGACCACATGAACAACGTTTTCTATCTCGAACTTGTTAACAACACGCTGCCCGGAGAGCTTTTTGAAAAGGGCGAATCGGAGGAATTTGAGATAGTTTTCAAAAAAGCCGCCGCTTACGGAGAAACGCTCAGCTGTTCGATCGCCGAGCGTGACGGCAAGTATATAGCTGTGATAAAAAACGTTCAGACAAGCGACGTTAACGCCGTCGTTAGATTCTGACCGACAATACTATCCGTTAAATTTTCCGTATTATCCTTTATTCAGTTTTAATGGGAAATGTGTTAATATTAATGTATAGGGCGAACCGTCCTTAGCTATCTTGAAACGGAGGTTATTTTAAAATATGTATACAGCAGATGAAAAACGCTATGAAAAGATGATCTACCGCCGCTGCGGAAAAAGCGGTCTTAAGCTTTCCGCCGTGTCGCTCGGGCTTTGGCAGAATTTCGGTTTAGGCAGCAGCTTTGTTACCGCCGAAAATATGTGCCGAACAGCTTTCGACCTCGGCATAACCCACTTCGACCTTGCCAACAACTACGGTCACCCATACAACGGCTCGGCGGAGGAGAATTTCGGCAAAATACTCGACAGGGGTCTAAGAGCTTACAGGGACGAGCTTTGCATTTCGACTAAGGCAGGCTACGATATGTGGGCGGGTCCTTACGGCGACAAAAACGGCTCCCGCAAGTATCTCACAGCCTCGCTCGACCAGTCGCTAAAACGCATGGGTCTTGATTACGTTGACATTTACTACCACCACGTTTTCGACCCGAACACACCGCTTGAAGAAACCGCTCTTGCGCTCGACAATGCGGTAAGACAGGGCAAGGCGCTTTATGTCGGAGTGTCGAATTACAACAAGGAGCAGACAGCCGAAATAACGGAGATTTTTAAGGAGCTTAAAACCCCGTTTATCGTAAATCAGCCGTCCTACTCGATGCTCAACCGCTGGATAGAGGACGACGGTCTTGACAGCTGGGCGAAAGAAAACGGCATAGGAATTTCGGTTTTCTCGCCGCTTTATCAGGGCTTTCTCACCGACAGATACTTAAACGGAATCCCGAAGGATTCGAGAATAGGCAAGGGCAACACATGGATAGCTTCACAGCTTACGGACGAAATGCTTGATAAGCTAAGACGCTTAAACGAGGTCGCACAAAACAGAGGTCAGAAGCTTTCACAGCTTGCGCTTTCGTGGATATTAAGCAACGAAGCTGTCACCACCGTTCTTATCGGCGCAAGCCGACCCGAGCAGATAATCGAAAATGTAAAGTGCATTGAAAAGCTCGAATTTTCGGCGGATGAAAAGGCGATGATAGAGGGGATCTTAAAGAGCTGAACTGCGGCGGAGTTTTCACGGCAAACGCAAAAAAATGTATAATGACAAAAAGCACAGGACTTCAAAAATCCTGTGCTTTTTGATTTGACCATAACTTCATTCGCCGTCAATAACGTCAGCGAGTATCTCGTCAAGCTGTGCTATCATATCCTTTGAGATCTGCATATAGGTATTATGCGAATTATATGAATTTGCAGAAATGGTAAAGTTGTTGATATACTTGTATGGCTGTGAATTGTTGTCAAGATATGATGACGGATCGATATCCGCTCTATCAACGAAGTAGATCCTGTCTTTTACCGATTCTGTTGTTTGTATAGTATAAAAGTTTGCGCCGCCGCCGTATTGCGGAAAATCTCCTTCTTTTAAATAAACCGTTTCGCTGTCTGACATGGCTCTTTCGACCCACGCTTCTATCTCGTCTATTTTCGTCTGATCGGTTATCGGGATCGGATCGTTCTCCCCCGGAATTTTTGATATTCTTAGATAATAGCAGCTGTCCTCCGTTTCCGAGCTGTCCGTATCAGAACAAGCCGTCTGTTCCGAATCGGTCTTTTCATCTTCTGTCGGCAAAGCAGCCGAAGCAATGCTGTCTGCGGCGGAAGATGAAGTCTGTCCAAAACCCTCGCTTTCCGCAGTAAGAACGCTGTTTTTATCCGCTCCGCCAAAGCTCAGCGCCGTGACAATCACCACCGCCGTGAGTATTACCGCCGCAAAAGAAAAACCCAAACCGACCCGTCTGCGCACGCTTAAAAGCTCGTCCGACAGATTATTGTTTTGAACGGACTCATTTTCGCCGTTATCTATGCTGTCCCTGCAAACTTCGGACTGTGAGAGCTTTTTTACCTGCGACATAAGCTTATCCACCGTTTCGCTGTCGGGTGCAAGACAGCTTTGAATGTTTTCAAAAACGTCACGCTTCATAGATCGATCCCCTCCAATCTCTTTTTTAACAGCTTCCTTGCTCTGCTCAGTCTTACGCTCACGGTGTTCGCCCTTATGCCGAGTATCTTTGCCGCCTCATCGACTCTCATTCCGAGAAAATAGTGAAGATATATCGGCATACGGTACTTATCGCCAAGCGAAAGCACCTCGCAATAAACCCGTTCCTCACGCTCAGAACGGATATTAACGCTAAGTGCAAGCTCTGAAATATCCGTCTTGTCGACCCGTGTGTTCCATATGCTGAAATTGAACTGTCGGCACTTGTTTACCGCAGTTTTTACAAACCATGCCTTCTCGGCGTTTTCGTTTTCAAACTGCGGATTTTTTCTGAAATAGAGTAAAAAGACCTCCTGAAAAACGTCGTCAGCCTCATGTCTGTTTTTAAGCTGTGTCAGCGCAATTCCGTAAACGGTGCGCTTATGTTTTTCAACGGTTCTTTCAAAGTCCGAAAGCCGTTTATCTATGCCTTGTGCTGAATGATCCGACTCCATATGCTTTTGCACCTCCTTGTATATAAATCGGGTTTCGGCATGAAAATCTTTCACATTATCCGCCGATAAACAAAATTCGGCAGAATGTACAAACCGACAGATAAAAATTCTACGATTTGCAATAACTGTCATACCACGAACAACCCGAGCATAAGCTATCTGTATACCATTAAAACGAAACAGGAGAAACCATATGCAAAGTAATTTTACACCACTTATCAGAACTCTTATGAGCAGACCGTCCGCAGAAGCCGTTATAAACGGCAGTGCAGAATACCCCGACCTTTCGGGCTGGGTGAAATTCTATCAGACCGATTCGGGCGTGCTTGTTTACGCACAGCTGAAAAATCTGCCTATGTCCTCCGCACCGTGTAAAAACCGTGTTTTTGCGTTCCATATCCACGAAAACGGGAAATGCAGCGGAAACTCCGCCGACCCGTTTGCCGACGTCGGCGGTCATTATAACCCGGGCGGCTGTCCTCACCCATACCACGCAGGCGATCTTCCGCCGCTTTTCGGAAATAACGGTCTTGCGCTGTCGGTTTTTCTTACGGACAGATTCACTGTCGGCGAAATAATCGGCAGGGCTGTAATCATTCACGAAAAGCCCGATGACTTCGCCTCTCAGCCGTCGGGCAACGCAGGGGCAAAAATAGCCTGCGGAAAAATAACGGAAACAATTTTTTAACAGAATGATCCGCCCCGAAACGCACATACTAAGAAAAAACGGAGGCGGACATGGAATCATTATGGCAGGCTGAGAGCAGACCCGAACGTTTTCCTGCTCTTGAAAAAAACGCAAGCACCGACGTGCTTATCATCGGCGGAGGTATAACAGGGATACTCACCGCATATTTTCTTAAACAAAGCGGCGTCGACTATATTCTTGTCGAGCGTGACAGAATTTGCTCGGGCACGACAGGCGGCACTACCGCAAAGATAACATGGCAGCACGGGCTTATCTATCAGGATATTTTAAATAGCGGCGGCGCAAGGGCGGCAAGAAAATACTATCTCGCAAACAAGGCGGCGTTCGATATGTACGCTAAGCTTTGCAAAAATATCGACTGCGATTATGAGATAAAGGATAACTATGTCTATTCTACAGACAGCCGAAAAAAGCTGGAGCGTGAGATCAAAGCACTCGGCAAAATAGGCTGCCCTGCACAGCTTTGCGAAAGCGTTGAACTTCCGTTTGAAAACGCAGGCGCAGTAAAGGTCGCAGATCAGGCGCAGTTTTCGCCGCTGAAATTTCTCTGCGAAATTTCAAAAGGCTTAAACATTTACGAGAACACTTTTGTACGGGAGCTTATCGGAACAGTCGCAGTTACAGACAAATGCCGCATTAACGCAAAAAGAATAATCGCCGCCACCCACTTCCCTTTTATAAACAAGCACGGCAGCTATTTTCTGAAGCTATATCAGCACCGCTCCTACGTTATCGCACTTGAAAACGCAAGGGACGTAAACGGAATGTACGTCGGCGACGGTCTTGGCAGCATTTCATTTCGCAACTATAAGCAGCTGCTTTTGATCGGCGGCGGCGGTCACAGAACGGGCTTTAAGGGCGGCGGCTGGGAAAAACTTCGACGCTTTGCAAAGCATTATTATCCCGGGTCGAGCGTGAAATATATGTGGGCGGCGCAGGACTGCATGAGCCTTGACGGTATAACCTATATCGGCAGATATTCGCAGAACACACCCGATCTTTACACGGCGACAGGCTTCAACAAATGGGGCATGACAGGCTCGATGAACGCCGCAATTATTCTCAGCGAAATGATGAAAGGAAAAACGCTTCCCTATGCCGACATTTTCGACCCGTCGAGGAGTATCTTAAAGCCGCAGCTTCTTGAAAACAGCCTTGAAGCCGTAAAGCATCTGCTGCTGCCGAAGTCGCCGAGGTGTCCGCACATGGGCTGCGCACTAACATGGAACCCTCACGAACATTCATGGGACTGCCCCTGTCACGGCTCACGCTTTTCACAGCATGGAAAGCTGCTCGACAATCCCGCAAACGGAGATATGAAAGACAACGGAATACACCTTTAACCGCAAAAGCGGCGCAGACGGCAATGAAGTGCCCCCTGTCAAGTAGACAGCTGAAAAAACAAAAGAATATTTAGAAT
>JBJERC010000038.1:0-5890 GCA_051882075.1 Oscillospiraceae bacterium
TGTAGTCTCGAATTTTTGTTTTTTCGAGTGTCTACTCTAAGGGGATTATATCAAAGATACAGTGCATTTTCTTTTATTTTATCTGAAAAGTAGATAAAAGCGCTTTCGCCGTTGGAATATTCCTTTATATTATTTGTGAGCCTTCGTTTTGTATATTTCGATTTGCTTGTACTCTTATTTCTTGCCTCATTTATCATTTTCAGCTCTTCGAGATCGTCGATCGATTTTAGCTGAAAGCTTTTTTTCAAGTATTTGTTTTCGTAATATTCATCAAACAGTTCATCACGCTTAATATCAATATGGTCGTTTATACTTCGCACATCAAGCATATAGTCGAACACATCATCGCTGGTGATGATCCTGCTTTCTAAGGGTATACTCTTTTGAATTTCATAGTCGCAGCAGCTTATATAATCCTCAAAAAAATCTGAACGGTTATATAATGCACTCCGCTTAAGATTCAATGTTTCTGCTATAATATTAAGAACTGTAGTTTTCCCGCAGCCGTTACCCCCATAAAGAAGAGTAATATCTCCAAATTCCAGCATATTCAACGAATGTCGTGTCAGAATACCAAAAGGATAGAATGATGTATAACAGGTTTCTGCGATACTGAATAAAAAACGTTCTTCATCATTTACGGAAGGAAAATAAAACTTTGATAGGTATAACATGACTTTGACACTCCTTTCTTTTTGGTTTTGAAAACAACCGGTTACAAGATTTTATTTAAATGCGCAGCAATCTATATAGCTTTGACAATATACAGCCTGCTTTTTTACGACAAAAACTTTATCCGCACACGGATCATGTTTTTATGGTGGCATAATTTACTTCTCAACAAAAGAAACATTTCTTTTATAATTATCCGGATCAGTATTGATGTTAACTCTTGGTATCTCATAAATATGGCATAGGTTATCTTTTGCATTTAACAACTGCACTTTAGGAACATAGTAATCATAATCATGAAAAATAGGTTTTGAAATCAATGAATATGATAAACCGACTATTTCATATCTGAACGAGATGATATAGCTATGATTATCAAAGTCAAAATCATATTTTGAAAGATCAGTACAGCAATCATAGATGTCAGCCAAATCACTTTCACGAACTATCACATAATATACATATTCTCTATTTTCAGAAGTGAGATGTCCGCTGGCTATTTCCTTAAGTTCTATGTTATGATTATAACATAAAAAAATACAAGCAAAAGTAATAGCACATAAGGATAAAAGAATAATCCTTTTTTTATTACAAATTCTAATCATCACCAAACTCCTTTTCGTAATATATGGAATCTTCGTCTTCTGAATCAATTGGATTATCCCCATATGTATCCTCAACAGTAGGAGCGCTATCGAATTATTCCCGGTCGATCATACCGTTGTCAAATATTTCTCCGCTAATACTATATATTCTCTCTGCCGGAATAACCGTCCCGTCCATCAGTATCATATTGTTAGTTTCATCATCTACTCGTTTGAAGCGCCCTTTTGCTGTTATGTATGCTCCTCCCTCTTTCATTTCATCGGGAACAAAGTATTCAACTTCGATCTCCGGGTGAGCCGAAGCGTTAGCAATCAGAATCCGGAGCTTTTCGTCAAGCCGGGCTGCCCTGTCCTCTGATATTTCGATCATGCTGTATGTTATCCTTGCGGTTTCAGCAAGTTCATCATCTAATCCTGTCAGCGCAGAAAACGAAGAAAACTGTGCTGCTCGGTCGTGAATTGACATCGGCTTGTGCTTTGATATAGGACGAGGCAGATCTATTATATCTGCATATTTGCTTGTATTATCCCCAAACATAGAGAAACCCCCTTTTGAATAAACCATATAATATCCAATAATAATTATAACAAAAAAGATTTTAAAAATCAAGGATATTATTGGATTTCGTTAATATTGGGAATATCAAGCATAACATTTTATTCTCTGTTTTTAAGCACCTGTGCAGGAGTGATCTTTTTCAGCTTTGCGGTAAGCATAGCATTTACGGCAAAATAAATCAGCATTATTCCAACATAAATACCTGCATACATATACCACTCAAAATGAAGATTCATTCCGCAAGCGACGTTGGATATCATGTAGGGATAAATCGCATCCATAAACAGCTTTGCACAAGGAATTGCAATAAGCGCGCCAACAGCAACAACTGCGGTATTGCCGCTCAGATACAGCTTTCTCACCTCATTTGTGCGGTAGCCGAAAATCTTCACAAGGGATATGCCGAAGGAAGCACGTTCTATCATCACATTCAGCATAAGATACATCACCACACAGAAAATGATCGCAGAAACTACGGTCATCATTATCACCATAGGCATCATAAGCTCGGTAAATACTGCCGAAGAGCGTTCAATATCGCTTCTGGTAGTTATCGAATACAGTCGTCCCTCGTCAATGTCAAGTGACGTATCAGATAGGAGCATATTGTAATAATCGTTCTCCTTGCCGAAAAGCTCACGCATACTGTCAATATCCATAAACACGGCAAGACCTGCGGAATAATCGGCAATATCGGTTATGGTAAACGCATAGTCCATATCGGTCGCGCTGTCGGTCAGTATCAGCTTATCGCCCTTTTTCAGACCGTATTTCTGCGCAGCCGATGCGCTTGCAGTAATTTTGCTTTTACCTTTTTCGGGAGATACGCCGTAATATTTCTCATCATCGTCAACGCCGATAACGCTTATGTCAAGAGTGTAGTCGAATGCCGTTTTCGACAAAGACTCCACATAATAAGCCTCGGAATTTTCGGGCGGTGTTTCCTCGGGATATTTCAGCACATACATATATTCATATTTTGTGTCACGAACCGTATCGTCGTTTATGTTTGTACACAGCACAAAGCAGTTTATACCCAGCATAAAAATCATAAGCGAGATAAGCATTCCGAAAACGACCGTAAGACCCGTTCTTGTTTCACGGAGCGTCTGTCTTATCTGAAAACGGCGCAGGAAGCCCATATTCTTTAAGTCCAATCCCGTGCGGAAATCTGTTTTCTGCTCGTTCTTAATAAGCGAAAGCGCTGTCCGTGAAAGCCTTTTGTTAATAACAAGATAGTTTACTATTGCCGAAATAACCGGCGGCATTACAATAGCGTAAATTATAAGATACATCGGATATACAGGCTCAAACACGGGCACGGAAAAATAATTATAAGTATCAGACATCTGGGAGATAATGCCGAATTTGCTGAATCCAAGAGCAGAACCAACAAGACCGCCCGCAAAGCTTATTATGGTTGGCAGAGCGATATAATGACCGATAAGGTCCTTCTTTTTTGCGCCGAGAGCGTACAGCGCACCGATAACGCTTGACTCTCTCTGTATCTGATGAATGACAAATACGGAAATAACATAAGTGAACAGCACCATAATTATCACGCCCGCAAACAGACCAACGCTTTTGTTCATCTGCATATCTGCTGCAGCTGCGGCAATTCTGGGATTTTCGGACGCTTCAACAAACTCGGTAAGATTATCTATATCAACGGCGAAAAGCTCGTCAAGCATATCGTCCGTTTCGGTTTTCAGTTCCTTTACTCCGTCCGATAACTCTACAGCTCCCTCTGCCGCTTCGTGAACTCCGTTTGTATATTCGGAAACACCGTCGGAATAGGCTTTCAGTCCGTCAAGCGCAGCACTCATTTTGTCAAGCTCGGAAAGTCCGTCGGAAAGCTCCTTTGAACCGTCATAAAGTTCATTTATGCCTTCCTGTATGTCCTCTTTTCTGCCAAGGGTATCGTCAAGCATTTCACGAAAATATTCATCTTCAATTTCGGTATAGTCAAATTCAAAATCCTTGATCATCTCCTTCAGATCATCGTGGGAGATATTGTCGTTAAGACGGTAAGCATAGCGAAGATCCTCGGTTTTGCCGAGGCTTTTCAAAGCTTCATAATCTTCGGATACTACAAAACCAACTCCGAAAAGTGAGCTGTCCACCGAAGCGTCGGAGAAATTTTTTGTAGGAGCGTCATAATCGGGAACTGTGCCGATGCCCGTTACCGCAAAGCTCTTTTCGCCTATTCTCACCGTATCTCCAACGGATATTTCATGCTCCTCACAGTAACGCTTTTCAAGGAATATCTCTCCCGTTTTTGTTGGAATACAGCCCTCGCCGGCGTCAATAAGGTCAATTTTTTCACGCACCTTGAAGATCCTCAGTACAGAGTCATCGGACATTTTCGCATCAAAGGAAAATATTTTTTCAAGGGTAACTCCCCTGTCGGTAATCTCCTTTTCCTGCGCCGCCGTAAGCGTTGTAAAAACAGTAAACTGTCCGTCCTCAACATGATTTTCCTCTCCCTTTTCGGAAGTTCTTGTCATTATCGTTTCCGCAGATCCCACGACTGCAATGATTATGTACATTCCCATGACGATCATAAGAAACAACGCAAGATAACGCAGAAAACTGCTCTTTAAATCACGGAAAATGCGTTTGTTTAGCACTCTGTTCATTATAAGTCCTCCAGCTCTGCCGCAGGTGTGCGGACTTCGTTTTCATAGTCCTTTTTGATAAGCCCGTCCTTGATGATTATGACCTTATGTACCATATTTTTGATAGCGTTATTATGGGTAACGATAAGCATTGTTGTTCCGTATTTCCTGTTTATCTCTTCAAGGAGGACAAGTATATCCCGTGAGGTTTTTGAATCAAGTGCGCCTGTCGGCTCGTCGCAAAGCAGCAGTTTAGGATTTTTAACAAGCGCTCTTGCGATTGCGCATCTTTGCTGCTGACCGCCCGAAAGCTGTGAGGGGAATTTATTCTGATGCTCGGTAAGTCCCAGCGTTTCAAGCAGCTCGTCAATGTTCAGCGGAGAGTCGGAAATGTACTCGCAGACCTGAATATTCTCCCTGACTGTAAGATTCGGCACAAGGTTATAGAACTGAAAAATGAATCCAAGATTATCACGGCGGTAATCTGAAAGGGCGTTTGGCTTGAGTCCGAAAATTTCTTTTCCGTCCACCTTTACAGAACCCGAATCCATTGTATCAAGACCGCCTATGCAATTTAAGAGCGTGGATTTTCCGCTGCCGCTTGTGCCTTGGATAACGCACATCTGCCCCTTTTTAACGCTTGTGGTTATGCCCTTTAACACCTGAATATAGCTTGAATCCTTGCCGTAGCTTTTCTTTACGTCCTTAATTTCCAGATACATAATATTTCCTCCCGTTAAAAATCAGTTTAGCATAACATTGTTATGTTTTACGTATAAAAAAAGCCGCTTATTCAAAAACGGCTTTCTGCCAGCCCTCAAGTATAAATGTCATTATCTTCGTCATATACTGCACAGCTTTTTCCTCGTCGCACTCATGAGATATAAGATGAATAAAGGAATCCACTATCATATGAGTGAGCCAATGAAGCATATAGCGGTTGACCTTTGCGCCGTAATGGGCGCCAAGCTCTTCCGACAGCGCAAGGTAAAACTGCTCGATAGTATCAACAAGACTGTCAACGCTGCCCTCGTATTTCGACCCCTGCGACTTTGTAAGCAGCAGGATAAATGCGTCGTAATTTCCGTAAATATGATGAATAAGACGAGCAACAAAATCGTCGTGATCCACCAGCTCATGAGCGTTTACACCGTCAAGAGCATGAGGCTGTGAGATAGCCTCAACATCGGCTGAAAAATGCCCATTCAGGATTCCCGTAAGCTCCTTCAGCGGCGGCTCGGCAATTGCACCAAACAGGTCTTCCTTATCCTTGAAAAAGAAATACAGCGCACCCGTTGTAACGCCTGCATCAGCGCATATTTTTCGCAGAGATGCCTTCATATAGCCCTTTTCAAGAAATTCCCTCCTGCCGCTTTCCATAAGCAGCTCCCGTGTTTCCCTGTCAGCTTTCAAACTCTCACCGCCTTGATAACATT
>JBJERC010000038.1:5990-10402 GCA_051882075.1 Oscillospiraceae bacterium
AGCAGCTCCCGTGTTTCCCTGTCAGCTTTCAAACTCTCACCGCCTTGATAACATTATTACATAACACTGTTATCATATCATATAATCTATTATTTGTCAAGGGGTGAATTGTTTCGTTTCTGCGAGCAGTAAAAATTTCAAATAGATATTCTTACTGCAAATATGTCAGCCCGTTCGCTTTTTTATCTCTCGGTGACACGCACACCCATTCGGGCAGCATGAGCATTTTCCTCCGCAAAGTGACTTGCCTTGCTTCTTATCCCTGTAAAGCTGACGTATCGCAAGAAAGAGAACCGCCGCCACTATCAGACCAATAATTACCGTACCCATATCATCACGACCTTTCCTAAGATTTACGTCTGCGTTCCCGAAATCACTCCCGGAAACGCAGAACTCTTATTATGCTTTAACCTTAACATTCTTTGTAAGTCTGCTGCTTTCCTTATACGGTCTTGCAAGCATATAGATCATAAACACAAGCGCAGCCGCCGCAAAAATAAGACCGATAACATTTACCGCACCTGTGAACAGCAGTCCGAACTGATAGATCATAAGCGATACTGCATATGCAAACAGGCACTGATATGAAATTGCAAATGCTGTCCATTTACCGTTGTTCATCTCACGCTTTATTGCGCCCATTGCCGCAAAGCAGGGTGCGCAGAGGAGGTTGAATACAAGAAAGGAATATCCCGAAAGTGCGGTGAAGCTTGATGTCATTAGTCCCCAGATCTCGTCACCGTTTTCTGAGATCTCGCCGCCAAAGTGGAACAGCGTTCCGAATGTCGCAACAACATTTTCCTTTGCGATAAGTCCGGTAACTGCTGCAACAGCCGCTTTCCAGTCACCCCAGCCGAGAGGGGCAAACAATGGAGCAATTATCCCGCCTAACTTTGCAAGTACTGAGTTATCAAGCTCTTCTATCATTCCAAATGAGCCGTTTTCAACTCCAAAGCTTTGCAGGAACCAGAGTACGACAGTTGAAAGAAGAATAATCGTTCCTGCCTTTTTGATAAACGACCAGCCTCTCTCCCACATTGAACGAAGCACGTTGCCTGCTGTGGGCATATGATACGCAGGCAATTCCATTACAAACGGGGCAGGCTCGCCTGAAAACATTTTCGTCTTTTTGAGCATTATTCCCGAAATGATGATAGCCGCCATTCCGATAAAATATGCGGAGACTGCGACCCAGCCTGCGTTGTTAAAAAGTGCGCCGGCGATAAGTCCGATAATTGGGAGCTTTGCACCGCAGGGAATGAATGTTGTGGTCATTATCGTCATTCTTCTGTCACGCTCGTTTTCGATCGTACGGCTCGCCATTACGGCAGGAACGCCGCAGCCTGTGCCGATAAGCATGGGAATAAAGGATTTACCCGAAAGACCAAACTTTCTGAAAATTCTGTCCATTACAAATGCGATACGAGCCATATATCCGCAGGCTTCAAGGAACGCAAGGAAGATAAACAGCACAAGCATCTGCGGAACAAAGCCTAAAACTGCGCCGACTCCGCCGATGATCCCGTCAACAACAAGTCCCGTAAGCCATTCCGCACAGCCGATTTTTTCAAGAAAGCTCTGCGCTCCGGGAATTATCCACTCGCCGAAAAACACGTCGTTTGTCCAGTCGGTCGCCCAGCCGCCAACTGTTGTTATTGAAACGTAGTAAACGATAAACATTACAGCTGCAAATATCGGCAATGCAAGGAAGCGGTTGGTCACGATTCGGTCGATCTTATCCGAAACGGTCATGCCGCCTTTATTTTTCTTTTTAAGGCAGCTTTTGATAACGGAAGCTATGTATATATATCGCTCGTTTGTGATAATGCTCTCGCTGTCGTCGTCCATTTCCTTTTCACAAGCGGCAATATCCTTTTCGATATGTGCCTTTTTGCCGCCGGAAAGGTTAATAGTTTCATAAACCTTTTCATCTCGCTCGAAAAGCTTTATTGCATACCACCTCTGCCGCTCTTCGGGAATGTCGTGGAGGACACATTCTTCGATATGCGCAATTGCGTGTTCAACACTTCCGCAGAATTTATGCTGAGGTATGGTTTTAACACCCGATTTTGCCGCATCGACAGCCGCATTTGCAGCTTCGTTTATTCCCGTACCCTTTAATGCGGAAATTTCCACTACCCGACAGCCAAGCTCATTTGAAAGCCGGAGGGTGTTTATCTTATCGCCGTTTTTGCGTACAACGTCCATCATATTTATTGCGCAGACAACGGGAATTCCAAGCTCGACAAGCTGCGTGGTAAGATAAAGATTTCGCTCAAGATTTGTTCCGTCGATGATGTTGAGTATCGCATCGGGACGTTCGCCGATAAGATAATTTCTTGCAACGACCTCTTCAAGTGTGTAGGGCGAAAGAGAATAAATTCCCGGAAGGTCGGTTATGATAACGTCCTTGTGACCTTTAAGTTTACCCTCTTTTTTCTCGACCGTAACGCCCGGCCAGTTTCCGACGAACTGGTTTGAACCCGTAAGAGCGTTAAAAAGTGTGGTTTTGCCTGCGTTCGGATTTCCCGCAAGTGCAATTCTGATCTCCATATTATTTAATCCTTTCTTAAAATCAGATCGATCCAATGTAATTAGCCATAGCTAACCGATGTGTAAAAAAATATATCAGCCTACTTCGATCATTTCGGCGTCGGCTTTTCTTAATGAAAGCTCATAGCCTCTGACCGTTACCTCAATAGGATCTCCAAGAGGTGCGACCTTTCGGACATAAATTTCCGTACCCTTTGTGATACCCATATCCATGATCCTGCGCTTTACCGCACCCTCGCCGCTCAGCTTTTTCACCGTTACGGTTGAGCCTATTTTCGCTTCTTTAAGTGTTGACATTGCATTCCCCCCTTTTTAAACCATAATTCTGCAAGCCATTTCCTTTGAAACGGCAACTCTTGAATCCTTGACATTAACGATAACATTTCCTCCGATCTCGCTGACGATCGTCACCGTTCCCCCTGCCACAAAACCTAATTTTTCGAGAAATTTTCTTGTGTCAGGATTTCCCCCGACCTTTTTGATGATGTTTTCCTCACCCGTATTTGCAAGTGTAAGCGGCATCATAAATTCACTCCTTCGTCCTGTTAGACATAGCTAACTCATGTGCATTAATTATAGTTAGCTAACGCTAACCCTAATCATCATACTCCATATTTTTTCATTTGTCAAGTGGTTTTAAAATATTTGTATATTTGCACAAATTTCAGAGTTAGCAATAGGTAACTTTGTAAGAAAGGACGGCAGCAGAACGTGTGGACGAAAGCCACATGGACAGCCGACGAGGATACGCTTGAACAGAGGAAGGAGTTTGCGGAGAAGAAGCCTACGGTGCTGACACGGGAGCAGGCGGAAATTAGGGAGAACGGGGTTGACATTTCGGGGGAAAGTGGTATAATAAAGTCAATGGGATTGGGAGCAAACAATGATGGTTCTCTTGAAAAACACGATGCACCTAAACTTATAAAAACTATTGACCCGAACGACCGTGAAGCAATTCGCAGAGAATTTGCAGAATTTGAAAAAACAGTAGTAAACGAGTCTATCGAACACGCACTTGTCGTAACGAAAGACGGCGAGGTTTTTCACTGTTATGGTGTGAAAGACCGAGTATTTGTTGATTATGATTTGGGCGATAAACTTAATGGTGCGAGTGTTTCACATAATCATCCGATCAGTGAAACAGAGTTTTCGTTTAGTAACAATGACCTTTATTTGTTTTATAACTATAAGTTGGAAGAGCTGCGAGGCATTGACGAAAAATATGAGTATCGGTTAAGCCGAACGGATTTGACGATAGACCCTGAACCGGAAGATTGGCAAGTTACTGAAAATTCCAGACATACTAATGTTATTCTTGATGTTGAACGAGTTTACAATAACGAGTTTGGTTATACAAGGAGAGTGAGAAAATGACACAAGAAGAGTATAAAGAAGAGTATGTAAAGATTAGCCGACAAAAAATCGCTGACTATGATGAATACCGAAAGAAAGGTAATTTTGTAGGACTTGACGGTTCTAATCCGGTAAGTGAAAAATATAAAAAGCTTGAAAAAGAACTACTTGAAAAATATCAACGTGAAAAGGAAGATTGATTAACCGCTCCGCTTACGGCAGGGCGGTCTTTTTATACCCAACCCCCGAGGTGACCTAATTGATATTCGCAGTTGATTTTGACGATACGCTGATGATAAACGGCGAGCCGAATGTAAGGCTTTTTCAGGTCTTGCGGCAGCAGCAGGATAATAGAACAAGTTTATGAAAGGCAAGATAATTACAATATATATGTCGGAAAATCCTGAATTTTAATAGGCAAAATGCTTAATCATTTTTATATCCCTTCATATGTACCTTTGTTATCAGAATTTGTGCGCACATTCCCGTAAACGCACCTGCAATAC